>DATEJG010000044.1:0-30324 GCA_035278165.1 Steroidobacteraceae bacterium | reverse complement strand
ACTTGCCGACCTTCCTCCCCAGCTCGACGCCATGACGCGCGGAGGTCGGGAAGTGCATGCCGCCGTAGACTCTCGCGGCCGCGATCTCGTCGCTGATCTCCTCCGTGCGCTTGAAGACATGCGGCACGCTGCCCGGCACGGTGCTGGTGAACGTCATCTTCACCTTGTTGGTGCCGAAGAAGCCGTTGAGCGCTTCCACCACCGCTCCCGCGCTGCAGCCGTGCGCTGCCGGATACTCGGGATGCGGCGGGGTAGTCGCGAGCGGCGTCCACGCGGCGTCAGCTGACGTTGCCGGATTGCCGTCGGTGTCGGCAGCGGCGATCGCGGTGATCGGTCGCCAGGAATTGTAGTAGTACTTGGAATCCCAGCAGCCGATCAGCGAATCGGCCAGCGCGACGTGGAGCATCGCGAACAGTCGCGCCGACTGCGCCGTGTCGAGATTTCTCTCGAGCGCGACGTTGCGCAGATTGCGGCTCCAGAACACGAACGGCGGTTCCGTGTGGAAGCGCCCGATCTCGGTCTGTGCGGCCGAGCGTTTCGTGCTGGTGGCCGAGCCCAGCTCATGCACCGTGCTCAGGTCTGCCGCGTAACGCGCGCTCGTCACGTCGGGCGGCCCGTAAGCGCGGAACTGATCGGGCCGCTGCAGCGCGAACGGTGTCACGAAGCGCAGGTACGGCGTGATGGGCTGGCCGAAGGCCGGCGGCGTGGCCTGGTACACACCGGGTCCCGAGCCGAATACGTAAGGGACGACCGCGTTTCGGCCGTCATTCGCGCGCAACGCAATGACCTTCTCGGCAACCTCTTTGCCCACGGCAATACCCTTGGTCTCCGCCGCGCCGTCGGGAATCGCCGCGAGGGAAGCGCTGTAGGCGGAATCGAGCATGCCCTGCTGATTGGGGAACAGCGTGCTGAGCAGAAAGTAACCAGCCGCCGCAGCTGCCGCTTCGCGGGATGCTCCCTGCGTATCCGCCTGCGGACGGATCGCATAGACCGAGTACCGGCCGTCGATGGCGTTGACGGCGTCGTAGATCGCTACGTGGGCGATCGCCAGGTGAACGAAAGAATGGGCGGCGGGATTGGCGACGAGCACGTCGCTCGCGACGCGGTCCCAATCGGCAACGACGTCCGCTTTGATCTCGGCCGACGTCACTGCCAATGCAACCAGCAGTCCGAGGCGGACGCAGTGCCGCAGATGCGATGAGGCGCGGTGCAACATGTGAGCTCTCCTGGTTCGGATGGGGAACGGGACGGCCCAACCGTGGCCGAGAGCTCGCAGGCAAGCGTGAAGAGGGACTGAAGAGTGGCTGAAGTTTCGCTGCAGGCCCGCTGCGGTCAGCAGGACGTGCGGACCGCGCTCGCATCCAGCTTGCGAGCCGGTACCTCGCCGCGCTCGCGCATCTGCTGTAGCAGGGCGCGCTGGGAATCGACGTGTTTACGGACGCGAGCGGCGAGCGCCTGGAACTGCCGGTCCTTGCCGAACGCAGCTTGGAAGAACGGCTCCTGCTCGAACGTGTACCACCATCGTTTCAGGTAGCCGCGCTCCACGTTATGTTCGAGGGCGCGCAGGGCGCCGGCTTTGTCATCCACTAGAACGTGCGCATACGGCTTTGCGTACTGAATCCCATGCGCGGGATGCGGGTCATCGATCTGCAACAGGGCACGCGCGAGCTGCCGGGCTTCTTCGCGGTGGCCGGTGGCCAGTTGCAGCTGCGCGAATGCTATCCGGGTGCCCCAGAACTCAGCGCTCGGCGGCCTGCGGTGGACGCGCTCCCAGCGCGCAGCAAGCATCTGCCGCGGTTCTGCAGGGCGACCGGCCGCAAGCGCGGCGTCGCGAAGCGCGAAGGGGACGAACTCATCCTCATAGAATTGGACTGCTTCCGGGATTGAGCTCGGCGCGAGGGCGACGATCTGCGCGACCTTCCCCTCGCGCATGCAGATCGAGCTCCACTGGAAGTCGTCCGCCTGATTCCCCAGCACCGCACGCGCCGCGTCCACGTCGCCGATATCGAGATAGAACTCCGCCAGCATGAACGGCGGCCATTGCACCGTCGATTCGATCGCCACGGCCCGCTCGCCCAGCCGGACAGCCTCGGCGAATTGTCCCTGTTCCCAGCGGGCCTCGCCCAGCCGCAGCAGCGCCGGGTAGTAGTCGGGCGCGATCTCGATCGCACGCAGGTAGAGCGCTTCGGCTTCGTCGAAGGCGCCGACGCCGGCGAGCATCCGTCCTTTGATGTAGTGAGTCCGCGGCCTGAGCGGGTCGACGATGCGCGCCCGGTCGATGGCTGCCAGCGCTTCATCGAAGCGCCACAGATCGACCTCCAGGAATTCGGCGAACTGCTCGTAGCCCCGCCCATAGCTCGGGGCGAGCTCGAGGCCGCGGCGGTAGTCGGCTTCGGCCTGCACCACGTCGCGATCGAACGCCTCGATGAATCCGCGCAGCACGTACGCCTCACCGAGAGTCGGGTCGAGCTGCAGCGCCTTCGCGACGAGCGGGCGGGCACGCTCCACGGCGGCGCGATTCGGCTCCGACAGGTACAGCACGCTCAGATGCGCCAGGATGACGTACGCATTCGCGAGATCCACGTAGGCGACGGCGAAATCCGGCGCGATCGCGATGGCGTGCTGGAAGCGCTTGATCGCTGCGTCAGCGTCCGCCGTCTTGTGGCTTGCGACGAGCGCACGACCTTGCAGCAGCGCCAGGTATGCCTCGGTGCCGAAGCGGGCATACGGATGTCGCCGCTCGGTCAGCGTTACCTGCAGCGCCTGTGCCACGTTCTGCGTGATCTCGTCCTCCACGGCGAAGATGTCGTCGATCGTTCGATCGAAACGCAGCGACCAGAGGTGTGCCCCGGTAGCGGCGTCGATCAGCTGCGCAGTGACTCGCAGACGCTCGCCTGAGCGCTGCACGCTGCCCTCGATCAGGTATCTCGCGTTGAGCTTCCTGCCGATCGCCCGCGCATCCGCCGCCGGCGCCGTGGCGGCGGCGAATGACGAAGTGCGAGCGATCAGGGTGAGGTCGCGCATGCTCGCCAGTCGATGCAACAAGCCTTCCGCAACGCCGAACGCGATCACCTCGCTGTCGTCTTCCTTGTCGGTGGTGAGGTTCTGGAATGGCAAGACGGCGACGGTATGGGCAGGCAACTCGCTCGCTGCCGTAGTCTCAATGGAGCCTGTGCTCCGGTGTCGCGCGGTGTACGCGACCACGAGAGCAGCGCCGACGATAGCCAGAATCGACAGGACGCCGGCGAAGAGGAAGAGACGGGTGCGCGACGCTGCAGGGGCGGGCGGCAGAGCCGCTGCCGCGCCATCGCGCACGACCGGTGGTATGAATCTGTATCCGCGACTGCGCAGGCTCGCGATGTAGCGCGGCTGCCGCGAGTCATCGTCGAGTGCTTCCCGCAGCAGCTTGATGCGCTGACTCAGCGTTTCCGGGCTGACGACGACGTTCGGCCAGACCTGCTCGACGAGCGCGTCGAGCGTGACCACGTTCGGCGCCGCGCGCACCAGCGCGAGCAGCAGATCGAAAGACAGCTTGGGAAGCGGGATCTCCTGTTCGCCGCGCAGCACGCGCTGGCGACCGATGTCGATGGTCAGGTCGCCTGCCTGGTAGATCGCGACCGCATCCCCGGTCTTGTCATGAGTGCGGCCCGGCGCTGCCACTGCTACACCCGCCAGCGTCAGAGCTTTTCGCCCGGCAAGCGGCTGGCTTGCCGCACCCACTGCGTGAATTGCGCTTCGTCGAGCTGCCCCTCGTAGATGTCGAGATAGCGTACTTCCTCGTGCTTCGACTCGCCGGGCGGCATGGGGCGCAGGCGGGTGCCGCGGAAGAAGCCCACCTTCACGTACTTCGTGAAGCAGTGATAGCTGAGGAACCAGCTCTGGCCGTCGACGCCGTAGAAGGGCGAATTCCATTTCACTGCCTTCTTCACGCCCGGCACCGCGCGCGTGATCAATTCGTCGACACGGCGGCCGATGTCGCGCTTCCAGCCCGGCATCGCCGCGATGTAGGCCTGCACCGGCGGATCGCCGTCCGCTTTCGCGATCTGCGGGTTGCCGCCGGAGAGCAACGCGGGCTTGCCGGTCTTGCGTTTCATTCGCTCGCCACCACCGCCATGGTGATCGGCAGCTCCTGCAGCTTCGCCGCGATCAGCCGCAGCGTTTCGGGCGCGATCTCCGCGGCATCCAGCTCGATCTCGGCTTCGATGAACTGATCGCCGAGACGCTGCGCGCGCACGCGGCGCGGCACGAGATTGCGGATCTGGAACAGCTGCAGCAGGCGCACCAGGGCACCCGGGTCGGCTTCTAGGATCGTCTTGAGCCGCAGGCCTGCGGCGACTTCGAGGGGAGCTTCGAGTGGGTACATGAACGGGTTCCTCGCGTGGGGTTCGCTGCCGATTCGCACCAGCGCCCGGCATCCGCAGATGCCGGGCGGCGAATCTGGATCAGCGCTTTCGCGAAGAAGCTCACTGCATGCGTTCCGATGGACGTTCGACCCGCGGCGAGTATGGCACATCCGGCTGGCCGATTTGCAGTGCCCGCGCGCCTGTCGCGGCCGACGGAGTAGTATCGGCAGCCACTCGACCAGGCGGGCAGCGCACATGATCACCAATCGCAATTCCGGCACGAACATCAACGAGATCGCCGCGGGCATCTATCGGATCAACACGCCGGTATCGATTCCCGGCACGCCCGGCTTCAGCTTCAACCAGTACCTGGTGGTCGATGACGCGCCGTTCCTGTTTCACACCGGTTTGCGCGGGCTGTTCCCGGTCGTGAGCGAGGCCATCGCGGCGGTCATGCCGGTCGAGCGTCTGCGTTATGTCGGGCTGTCGCACTTCGAGGCCGACGAGTGCGGCGCGCTGAATGAGTTTCTCGCCGCCGCGCCGCACGCCGTCGCGGTGTGCAGTCGCGTGGCGATGATGACCTCGCTGAACGACTTCGGCATCCGGCCGCCGCGGGTGCTCGCCGACAAGGAAGACCTGGACCTCGGCCACCATCGCGTGCGCTGGTTCGATACGCCGCACGTGCCGCACGCCTGGGAATGCGGCCTCGCGATGGACATGACGACGCGCACGTTCTTCTGCGGCGATCTGTTCACGCAGGGCGGCGCCGGCGAAGTCGCGCTCACCGAGTCGGACATCCTCGGTCCGAGCGAGGCATTCCGTAAACCGCTCGACTACTTCGCCCATGCGCCGCAGACGCGAGACGTGCTCGAGATGTTCGCGCGCGCGGAGCCGACGACGCTGGCGTGCATGCACGGCAGCGCGTGGCGCGGCAATGGCGCTCAACTGCTGCGCGCGCTGGGAGAGGAGTTGTCAGGCTGAAGCCTGACCCACATGAACGCCGCGGGTCAGGCTTCAGCCTCACGATCGGCTCACTGCGGTAACCGCGAGCAGCGCGGATCCACGTTGCACTTCACCAGGCGGTTGACTTCGCCGTGCTTCGGCGCGGTCTCCAGAAACACTCCGATGCCCGGCGCGTAGTACTTGCGCTCGAAATCGCCGGGCTCGAGCGGCGAGATGTTGCGGGTGACGACGCAGTCGTGCGCGCAGAGCAATCGTGCGAGCTGCGCCGGGACCGACTGGTCGAGGCCGGGATATCTGCCGTATGAGTAGTCGGTGACGAGCACTCTCGTGGCGTCCTCGGCGTTGCCGAGCGACGATTCCTCCAGGTACGTCTGCCCGGGCCGCGGGTTGCCGAGGAAGATGATGCCGGGCCTGGCGCCGTCGCGCTCTGCCTTGAAGGAGCCCTCGATGCTGACCAGCTCGGGCTTCACCGGGCCGTCGCCTTCGAAGGTGGCGAACTCCGCGGTTTCCTCGCCGCAGTACCAGACGGTGCCGTCCTTCGCCTGCGCGAACCAGTCGTTCGTGCCTTCGGTGAGCACGCCGTTTTCGAAGACTTCGTCGCGCACGACGATGCAGCGGACATTGCCGATCAGCTTGGTGGCGCCCGTCACGTGCACCACGTTCGTTTCGGTGGCGCTGCGGAATTCCCAGCGGCTGCCGATGCCGAGAGGAAAGTAGGGATTCGGGTTCGACAGGTTGCGGAAGTCGCGGTCGAAATCGCGTGCTGCGAACTCGGGATCGTAGCGGGCTTCGCCGAGGGCCTCGCACAGATCCGTCCGGGCAGCGTGCTGCGCCGCGCACTCTTCCTTGGCATCGGCGCGGCTCGCCTGCAGATCCTGCAGACATTCGCTGCGCTCGCCGCTGTCGGACTCGTTGATGCAGACGCCGAGTCCGATGTAGTAGTCGTCGAGCGCCTGGTTGCCGCAGGCTCGAAACACGGCCTGCGCCGTGGCCGAGCAGAATTTACCCTGGCCGAGCAGCTCGTTGACGGTCGGCTCGCTTGCCGCCGCCGGAATGGCCAGCACGATGGCCAGCGAGGACCACGTGGACAAGTAGGAGAGGGAGTTACGCATCGGTGTTCTCCTGCGAAGAAGCGATGGCGAGCGTTGGACGTGGCGTGCGCACGCGATCATTCGCCGGCCCGCGCCGCGCGCCGGCCGGGTAACTTGCGTTACGAGACTCGCGGGTGATAGGCTGCTGCGACACGCAAAAACTGCACGCTTTGCGCCGCAATTCGCCCCTATCCATGAGCTCAGCCGGCTCCGCGTACCTGTTCGATGTCGTGCGCTCGCCGCGCGGCAAAGCCCGCGCCGATGGCGGGCTCGCGCAGCTGAAACCGCAAGAGCTGGTCCGCCAGTTGTGCACGGCACTCGATACGAGGGTCGGTGACCAGGCGACGCGGAGCGTCGAGGCGTTGCTGCTGGGGTGCGTCGGTCAGATCGGTGCGCAGGGCGGCAACATCGCACTGGTTTCCAAGTTGCACAGCGAACTGCCCGACGCGGCCGCCGCATACACGTTGAACAACTATTGCGTGTCGAGCCTGACTGCGATCGGTCAGGCGGCCGGCATGGTCAGCTCCGGTCAGCTGCGCAGTGCACTCGCCGGAGGCGTGGAGATGATGTCGCGCGTGCCGTTCATGGCCGACAACGCCGACTACTATGGCGACGCAGCGATGCCGGCGCGTAGCCGTTACATTCCTGTCGCGCTCGCCGCAGATCGGTTGGCGGAGGACGAAGCCATCGATCGTGCTGCACTGGATGCCTGTGCATTGCGCTCACAACAGCGAGCAGCAGCTGCTGAAGCGAATCCTGCATTGACGCGCTCGCGCATCGCGATGTCCCGCCCCGATGGCACGCAAGCGCTGGCAGCCGAGGAGTGCGTGCGGCCGCAGACTACGGCTGCGAGTCTCGCGGCAATGCAACCAGCTTTTGCAGAGCTTGCAAACCCCTATTCGGCTGCGCTCGGACGCCGTGTCGATCATCGCCACACGATCGCTCATGCACCGCCGATCTGTGACGGCGCATCGCTCGCACTTGTCGGCGCCAGCGACGGCTCGCGCCGCCCGCGCGCTCGCATCGTCAGCTACGCCGAGTGCGGCGGTGATCCTTACGCCTCGTTGCTCGCCGGGTTTGCGGCGATGGATCGCGCACTCGCGCAGGCCGGCATGACGCTACGCGATGTCGACTGCGTCGAGTTCATGGAGGCTTTCGCGGTGACGATCGCCAAGTTCCAGCGCGATCGTGACGTCGATCCCGAGCGCGTCAACGTCGCGGGCGGCCATCTCGCGAAGGGCCATCCAATGGGTGCGAGCGGCGGCATCCTGCTGTCGACGCTGCTCGACGTGCTCGAAGCGCGCGATGCGCTGACTGGCCTCGTGGTCGCGAGCGGCGCCGCCGGTGTCGGTGCGGCGATGCTCGTCGAACGCTGCTAGCTGCGCATGCAATGAGCGCCGCTGCCGCTCCATCTCCTCGCCGCCCGTGGCCCTTCGCGATGCGGTTGCCGGTCTTCGCGGCGCCGATGTTCCTGGTGTCAGGACCCGAGCTGGTCGTCGCCGCTTGCGAGGCGGGCATCGCGGGCGCATTTCCGACCCCGAACTGTCGCACGAGCGAAGAGCTCGACCAGTGGATGACGACGATCGCACAAGGTGTGAGCGCCGCACGCGCCTCGGCGACCGGACCGATCGGCCCGTGGGCCGCGAACCTGATCACTCACTCGACCAATACCCGCTTCGCCGACGACCTGCAGCTCGTGCGTCGCCATCAGCCGCCGATCGTGATCACTGCATTGGGCTCGCCGAAGCCTGCGCTGCAGGTCGTGCACGACTACGGCGGGCTGGTGTTCGCCGACGTCGTGAATCTGAACCTCGCACGCAAAGCCGCCGCCGCTGGAGTCGATGGCCTCGCGTGCATCTGCGCCGGTGCCGGCGGACATACGGGTCATCTGAGCGCCTTCGCGTTCATCTCCGCCGTGCGCGAATTTTTCGACGGCTGGATCGTGGTCGGCGGCGGTATCGCCGACGGCGCGGGCATTGCCGGCGCAATCGCGGCCGGCGCAGACTTCGTCTACATGGGCACGCGATTCCTGCCTTCGCTGGAAAGCCGGGCCGTGCAGCAGTACAAGCAGATGGTGGTGGACTGCGGGACGGACGACATCGTCGTCAGCGCGGCCATCACCGGCACGGCCGCGTCGTGGCTGGCGCCGAGCCTCGAAGCCTGCGGGATGGATCCGCGTGCGCTCGCTGGCGCAGTTCCGCGCAACTACGACACGCGCGGCGGCGATGCGTACAAGCGCTGGCGCGACCTGTGGGCGTGCGGCCAGGGCCTGCAGGTGATTCGCGCAATCGAGCCGGTCGCTGCGATCGTGCAGCGCCTCGAAGAGGAATACGGACGAGCGAGCGCTCGCTTTCGCACGCTCGCGGGAGCACCGACATGACTACACGGGTCTACCTGCTCGGCGGCTATCAGACCGACTTCGCCGACAACTGGGCGCGCAATGGGATGGAGATCGCCGATGTCATGCGCCACACGGTGCTCACCGGCCTCACCGAGACCCGGCTCGAGCCGCAGGACGTCGAAGTTGCGCACATCGGCAACTTCGCGGCGGAGCTGTTCTGCAATCAAGGTCATCTCGGCGGCTTGTTCGCAGCTTGCGATCCTGCATTCGCCGGCCTGCCCGCGTCCCGCCACGAAGGCGCGTGCGCATCGGGAAGCCTCGCACTGCTGGCGGCTTCGGCAGATATCGAAGCAGGGCGCTACGGCCTCGCTGCAGTAGTGGGTATCGAGCAGATGCGCAACGTGCCGGGCGAGCAGGCCGCGCAGTACATCGGCGGCCCGGCGATGTGGGCCGGCCACGAGTACCAGGAAGCGCGCTTTCCCTGGCCGCGCGTGTTCAGCGACGTCGCCGACGAGTACGACCGCCGCTTCGGGTTGAAGCCGGAGCATCTCGCGCGCATTGCGGAGATCAATTTCGCGAACGGCCGGCGCAATCGCAACGCGCAGACGCGCCGCTGGGCATTCAACGAGCGCAGCTTCACGCAGGATGAAACGGCCAATCCCACCATCGAAGGTCGCATCCGAAAACAGGATTGCGGCCAGATCACCGATGGCGCCGCGGTCGTATTCCTCGCCAGCGAGGCGCGCGCCCGGGAGCATGCGAAGCGTCTGCGCATCGGTCTCGAAGCGTTTCCCTACATCAAGGGCTGGGGTCACCGCACGGCGCCCATCACCTACGCGGCGAAAGTGCAGGCGAGCGCCGGCCAATCCTATGTGTTCCCGCACGTGCGCGGCGCCATCACGGACGCGTTCAAGCGCGCCGGCATCGCAGGCGTGGAACAGCTTGACGGAATCGAAACGCACGATTGCTTCACCAGCACCGAGTACATGGCGATCGACCACTTCGGCATCACCGCGCCGGGGCAGAGCTGGCGCGCGATCGAAGCGGGCGACATCGAGATCGGCGGCCGCATTCCCGTGAACGCCAGCGGCGGCCTGATCGGCGCGGGCCACCCCGTCGGCGCAACCGGCGTACGCATGGCGCTCGACAGCTTCAAACAAACGACCGGTACGGCCGGCGACTACCAGGTAGAAGGCGCGCGCACGTATGCGACCCTCAACATCGGCGGCAGTGCAACGACGACGGTGAGTTTGATCATTGGGACGTGAGAGTTGTAAGAGGCATAGAATTCTCCAGCCAAGGCGCCAAGGGCGCCAAGCGGACGACGCCGTTCTTCATGAGGGCCTCGCCGAAATTGAGGAGATAGCCGAGCCTCTTGTCCGCGAGACACAGGTAGGTCAGTAGCTGCTTGCGGTGTGCGTAGTGGAGTTTTTCGACGCACTTCAGCTCTACGATCACCTTGCCTTCGACGATGAGATCGATCCGAAACCCCTCGTCGAAGCTGAGACCGTCATAGACAACCGGAACAGGAACCGCAGTGTCAACGACGAGCCTGCCAATCTCATCCTCGTTCATTGCCATTCCTTGGCGCTCTTCCTTGGCGTCCTTCGCGCCTTGGCGAGAGAATTTCCGGGCTAGCATAGAACCGCCCCGCCCCGTCAGCCACTGAATTTCCAGCTCAAGACATCAAAATCTCTCGTACGTGGGATCCAACTCGTCCTTGCGGCCGCGCCGGACGCCGGCGGCGCGAGTATCGATGTAGCCCAGGCACCAGCCTTCGTTCGACGGGGTGTCGCGGTTCCAGTCGAACACGGTGCGTCGATGCGCGATCTTCCACGTGCCGTTGCGGCGCTCGAATCTGTCGTGCAAGCGGCCGCCGGTGAACGTGTCCCAGCTGCGGCCGTCGCGCTCGACGCGCAGGAATGTCCATATGTACGTCTCGACGTACGCACGGTCGCCGTCGAGATCGATGAAGCTGTTGCCGAGCAGGTGCTGCATGACGCCCATGGTGCGCACCTTGGGTATCGCCGCGTCGACATACGCGTGCGCGAGCCCGTTGAACGAGCTGCCGTGCTCCTCGATCGCGTCCTCGAAGTAGCAGCTCTTGAGCAGCGCCGTGTCGGCGCGGTCGATGGCGCGCGCGTAGCGCGCGAGGACATCGCGAATGGCGTCGCGGGCGAGCATGCGATCCAGCGCAGTGGCACGAGATTCTTCGGTCATGGCGGCTCCGGGGTTGCGCGCGGCAGGTCACTGGCATTATAAGACTGACGGGGCGGAAAGCGGAGTGAGCGAAGTGGCAGACCTCGCGCCGGGGCTCGGGCAGAACCTGTGGGTCACCGCGGTCGTGCTGCTCGTTTGCGTGCTGGCGCTGTGGGTGCTCAGCATCCGCCTGCGCGACATCAGCATCATCGACATCTTCTGGGGGCCGGCGTTCGGCATCGTCGCGCTCACCGGGTACCTGCTCGCCGATGGCCACGGCGTCGACATGCGCCGCACGCTCGTCACGGTGCTCACCGTTGCGTGGTCCGTGCGGCTCGGCATCTATCTCTACTGGCGCAATGTCGGCAAAGGCGAGGACCCGCGCTACACGGCCGCGTACCGCAAGCGCTTTCCAACCAATCTGCACTGGCACTCGCTGACGAAAGTATTCCTGCTGCAAGGCTTTCTGGTGTGGCTGATTTCCACGCCCGTGCAGCTGGCGCAGTACCTCGTGCAACCGCCCGAGCCCGGCCCGGCGGCATTCGTGGGCGTAGCGCTGTGGGCCATCGGCTTCCTGTTCGAGGCGATTGCCGACTGGCAGCTGGCGCGCTTCAAGGGCGACCCCGCCAACCGCGGCCGGCTGCTCGATCACGGACTGTGGCGCTACAGCCGGCATCCCAACTATTTCGGCAACGCCTGCCTGTGGTGGGGACTGTGGCTGATCGCGTGCGATCATCCCATCGGGCTGGCGACCGTGTTCGCACCGATCCTGATGACGCACTTCCTGCTGAACGTGACCGGCAAGAAGCTGCTGGAGAAGCGCATGTCGCGCGCGCGTCCGGAGTATGCAGCGTACGTCGCACGCACGCCGGGCTTCTTCCCGTGGTTTCCGCGCGGCTCCTGATCTCGCTGCATGTATCGCGTCGTACAGTGGGCGACGGGCTCGATGGGACGCACGGCGCTGCGCCGCGTGATCGATCATCCGGACCTGGAGCTTGCCGGCGTCTACGTCTATGACGCGCGCAAGGTCGGCCTCGACGCCGGCGATATCGCGCGACGGGCCGCCACCGGGGTGCGTGCCACCAATCGCATCGAAGACATCCTGGCTGCGCGACCCGACGTCGTTCTGCACATGTCGCGGATCACATTGCCGTACGAGCAGCAGAACGCGGACGTAGCAGCACTGCTCGCCGCAGGTGTGAACGTGATCTCGACCGCGGGCTTTCACCATCCGGCGTCTCATGGACTTGCCTATGCAGGACCGCTGCTCGATGCATGCAAGCGCGGCGGCAGCACGCTCGCCGGCGTCGGGCTCAATCCGGGCTTCATCGCCGAGCGCGTCGCGACGCTGTTGACCGGTCTGTGTACACAACTCGGCTCCGTCGCCTGCTACGAGGTCGCTGACGCGTCGAGCATGCCGTCGCCGGAATTCGTGTTCGGGCTCATGGGCTTCGGGGCGGACCCGGCGCAGCGCGACGTGACGACGGAGCCGCTCGCCGCGATGTACGGCGACCTGTTCATGGAGGTCTTCCATGCGGTCGCCGACGCGCTTGGCACGCGCGTCGCATCGCTTGCGCCGGAGCACACGGTCACGCCGGCGCCGCGCGAGATCCGGATCCGTGCGGGTGTCATCGAGCCCGGCAGGGTCGCGGCCACGCAGTGGCGCTGGCGGGCACGGCTAGAAACCGGTGTCGAAGTGCTGCACTCGGTCACCTGGACTGCCGATCCGGCGCTGCACGGCGCCGCCGCGCGGGAAGCCGCGGCGTGGCGCATCGAGATCGGCGGGCGTCCCAATGTGAAAGCGACCATTGCACTGGAAGACCCGGACCCTGCCGCACCGCACATGCGCGCCGCCGTCGACGCGACCGTGGCGGTCGTGCTTCAGGCAATCCCCGAGGTCTGCGCGGCGCCGCCCGGCTTTCATGCGGTTGCCGCGTTCGCGCCGTATCGTGCCGCCTTGCAACCTCAACGGCGGGGCGGGTAGACTCGGCCAACGTCTCGTTATGCAAGTTAGTTCGGGCTGCGCCGATCTACAAGACTCACAACCGATCCACGCGAGACAGCGGAGTTGTTTCTAAGGGGGTAATGATGAGCTTCGATACTCGTCGGGCGCGACAGCTGCGTGCTGTCATCTCCGGTCTGCTCGGCACCGCGGCGTTCGCCGCGACGCTGCCGTCGTATGCACAGACGCTCGAAGTCGTAACCGTCACGGCGCAGCGGCGCGAGACCGACCTGCAGACGACCCCGGTCGCGATCAGCGCCTACGGCGGCGAAGCGCTGGTCGAGAACAAGATCTTCACCGTCAACGACCTCGCGGCCAGCGCACCGGCCTTCTCGCTGACGGCGCTGACGCCGCTCGATGCGGAGCTCAACATCCGCGGCATCACCAACACGCGCCTCGACTCGCCCACCGCCGATCCTTCGGTCGGCACCTTCGTCGACGGCGTGTACATGGGACGCACCGGCGACCTGAACTACGACTTCTACGATCTCGAGCGCATCGAGGTCATCCGCGGCCCGCAGGGCGTGCTGCTCGGCAAGAACGTGGTCGGCGGCGCGCTCAGCGTCATCACCGCCAAGCCGACCTTCGAGCCGTCGGGCAACGTGCTGGTGAGCTACGGCAACTACAACTCGATGCTGGTGTCGGGCTTCGCGAACGGCGGGCTCAGCGACTCGTGGGCGGGACGCGTCTCGTTCCAGGGACGCCAGCACGATGGCTACGCCGAGGACGTCCTGCATCATCGCGACACGGACGACCTGGAGTCCTATCAGGCGCGCGTGCAGTTGCTGTACGGGCCCGACGGCTCCGCTTTCACGGGCCGCCTCGCGCTCGACTACAACCACGACGAGAACAACGGCCTCAACACGGTCGCCGTCGCCGGCGGCACGCGCTCGTGCGAGACCTCTTATCTGCGGACGAACTGCACGCGTCCGTGGAGCAACCTGCGTGCGTACCTCGGTCTCACCGATCCCCGCAAGAATGTCGCGCAGAGCATTCAGTACGCGGGTCAACCGCGCATCCAGCAGTTCATGGAGCGCGACGGCTTCGGCGCCGTGCTCGACCTGCAGTTCGAAGCGACCGGCTTCACGTTCAACTCGCTGACCGGATTCCGCGACGGCGAGGGCCAGCAGGTGTACGACCAGACCGGCGCAGGTCCGGAAGCGCTCGGCTGGGATCCGGCGCGCTGGGCGCAGTACATCGCGTTCGTCAACACGACCTACGGCACGCGGCCGGCCACGTCGAACAACGGCCAGTTCCTGTTCGCGCAGCCGGTCGGCGAGGACGCGGACATCCAGCAGTTCAGCCAGGAGTTCCGCTTCACCTCCAACAACAAGGACAGCCGTCTCGACTGGATTGCAGGCGTGTACCTGAAGAAGGACGACATCACCAAGGTCGACCGCTTCATCGGCGAGAACTTCCTCGGCACCGTGCTGCCCGGCGGCAACAATCCGCTGTCGACGCTGTCCGGCGAGAACCGCTGGGTCAACGACGGCAAGATCGAGAACTACGCCGGCTTCGCGCAGTTCGGCTTCAAGTTCACCGACGCGGTCAAGCTCAGCGTCGGCGCGCGCTACACGCACGACAAGAAGGAAGGCAACGTCAGCGGCTTCGTGGTCGCGACCGGCGACCGCTTCAGCCCGAACGATCCGCGGCCGAACGTGACGATCGAAGGCCTGTGCCGCACGCCGACCGGCGGCGTCGTCAGCCCGACGCCCGCGCAGTGCCTGGCGCCGAACCAGTGGATCTACTCCGCCGGCAGCGGCTTCCAGACCGACTACTCGAAGAGCTGGAGCGAGACGACGCCGCAGGCGACGCTCGAGTGGACCGTCAGCGACACGCTGTTCCTGTACACGACGGTTGCGAAAGGTTTCAAGGGCGGCGGCTTCGACGACACACCGGCGAACATCGCGCAGGCAGTGACGCCGTTCGATCCGGAGAAGGCGACCAACTACGAGATCGGTTTCAAGACCGACCTGCTCGACCGGCGCATGCGCCTCAACGCCGACGTGTTCTACATGGACTACAAGGACCTGCAGGTCACGCAGACCAACGCAGCGTGCCTGTGCAACATCACGGACAACGCGGCGAGCGCCGAGATCAAGGGCGTGGAAGCGGAGTGGCAGTTCGCCGCGACCGAGCGGCTGCGGCTGTCGCTTGCCGGCTCCTACGTCGATGCCACCTACAAGGACTTCCTCGAGTCGGCGATCAATCCCTCGACCGGGCAGCGCCTCGACAGCTCGGGCAACCGCCTGCAGCGCACGCCGGAGACGCAGATCACGGGCGGCGTCGATTTCACGATGCCGGTCGGTCAGCTCGGCGACGCGCTCAACTTCCGCGTGAACTACACGTGGCAGAGCGACATGTTCTGGGCGACGGACAACATCGCGAAGGAAGACGCCTACGGCCTGCTCGACGTGCGCGTCGCGCTGTCGCCGCCGGGCTCGCCGTGGGCCGTCGCGCTGTGGGGCAAGAACGTGACGGACGAGCTGTATCGCGTCAACATCATCTCGTTCTTCGGCGAGGAGGTGTCGCAGTTCGCTGCGCCGCGCACCTACGGCGTCGACTTCAGCTGGAAATTCTAGATGTCTTCATTCATCGAGCTGGTGAAGAACCTGCAAGCCGCGGCCGAGCGCCGCGATCGGGCCGGGATCCTGGCGATGGTCACTGCCGACCTCGAGTACCACTATCACGTGGGCTCGAAGCCGGTGAAGGGGCCCGAGGGTCTCGGCCGCTTTCTCGACAACTACTGGGGCCGCTCCAAGGATGGCGTGTGGCAGATCGACACGTTCGCACAGAGCGGCGACAAGCTGCTGATGGAAGGCTGGGAGGAATACACGGACACGACCAACGGCCAGCGCGTCATGAACCGCTACATGGGCGTGATGGAGTTTCGCGACGGCAAGATCTGCCGCTGGCGGGACTATTTCCAGCTGAACCGGCCGCCCGCGGCCTGAAGGCGCGCGCCATGGCGGGCTGATGCGCACGACTCCGCAGCATCTCGCGGCCGAGTATCGCGCGAGCGGCGCGTGGTCCGAGCAGCGCCTCGGCGATCTGTTCGCGGCCGCCGCCGCAGCCGAGCCTGCACGCGCCGCGCTCGTCGATCCACCGAACCGCGTCGCGCTCGACGGCGCGCAGCCGCGCCGGCTCGATTGGCGCGCGCTCGCCGAGCTCGTCGATGCCACGATGGTTTCGCTTGCAGATGCGGGTCTGCAGCGCGGCGACATCCTGGTGACCCAGTTGCCGAACGTCGTCGAGTACGTTGCCGTCTACCTGGCGTGCGCGCGGCTGGGCGTGGTGGTCAGCCCGGTGCCGATGCAGTTCCGTCGTGCCGAGATCGAGCCGTTGTGCCGGCTGACACACGCGCGTGCGCTGCTGACCGTCGTCGCGTTCAAGGGAACGGAGCACGCTCGCCTCGCGACGACTATTGCAGACGGTCCGCAGGTGCTGGTGCTCGGCAACGATGCACCGCCTGGAACGAACGCCTTCATGCCCCTGCCGCACGCAGCGGACGCAGCTCGTGTCCGCCAGCTCGAGCTGGCAGCAAGCGTGCATGCCGACGACATCTTCACGATCTGCTGGACGTCGGGCACCGAAGGCGTGCCGAAAGGCGTTCCGCGCTCCCACAACCACTGGATCTCCGGCAGCCTCGCTCACTTCGACGGCGCACAGATCCGTCGTGGCGACCGGCTGCTCAACCCGTTTCCGCTGGTCAACATGGCTGCGATCGGCGGCTGTTTCATGAGCTGGCTGCGCGCGGCAGGCACGCTGTTGCTGCACCATCCATTCGAGCTGCCGGTCTTTCTGCAGCAGATCGCCAGCGAGCAGCCCGAGTACGCGATCGCGCCGCCCGCGGTATTGATGCTGCTGCTGCAGAACGAATCGTTGCTCAACGGCGTGGATCTCTCGTGCCTGCGCTGCATCGGCTCCGGCTCGGCGCCGCTCCCGCCGGTGATGATCAAGTCCTACAAGGAGCGTTACGGCATCGAGATCATCAACAACTTCGGCTCGAACGAAGGCGTCGCGCTGTGCAGCGGGCCGCTGGAAGCGCCGGACCCTGAATCGCGCTCGCGGCTGTTCCCGCGCTTCGGCCGCCCGGAGCTCGACTGGTCGCAGCGCATCGCGAAGATCACGCGCACGCGGCTGATGGATCCGGACAGCGGTGCCGAAGTGCTCGAAGCGCATCGGCCGGGCGAGATGCAGATCCGCGGACCAGTCGTGTTCGATGGCTACTTCGGCGCGCCGGACATCACTGCGCGCTCGTTCACGGCCGACGGCTGGTTCCGCACCGGCGACCTGTTCGAGATCGACGCGACCGGCCGCTACTACCAGTTCGTCGGCCGGCTGAAACAGCTGATCAATCGCGGCGGCGTCAAGATCGCGCCGGACGAGATCGATGCGGTGCTCGCGGAGCATCCGGACATCGCGGAAGCGGCCGTCGTCGGCTATCCCGATGAAGTGCTCGGCGAGCGCATCTGCGCGGTGGTGGTGCCGAAGGCCGGCCGGACTGTCAGCGTCGAGACGCTGCAGGATCACTTCCGCGCGCGTGAGCTGGCCATCTTCAAGTGGCCGGAGCGCGTGCGCATCGTGGAGCGGCTGCCGCGCAATCCGCTGGGCAAGGTCATTCGCGGCGAGATTGCGCAGATTGCGCGCTCTTAGATGCATCCGCTGCAAGCCATGCCGCCACCGCCGTTTTGAAGTCGGCGGTCTCGGTCAAGTGCATGTTGCCGAGCTTCACCAGGTCGAGCAGCGTTTCGAAGTCGCGTTCGAACGAGGTGTTCAGCAACTGCTTCGCCATTGCCACGGCGGCCGGCGGCAGCGCAGCCAGTTCGGCGCAGACTCGCGCCACTGCGGCATCGAGCTGTGCCGGCGGTACGACCTCGTTGACCAGTCCCATCTGTGCAGCTGTCTGCGCGTCGATCAGTCGACCGGTCAGGATCAGCTCCTTGGCGCGATGCAATCCGATCAGGCGCGGCAGCGTGTAGATCGCGCCGAGGTCCGGAACCAGGCCGCGTCGCACCCAGAATTGTCCGAACTGCGCTGGCTCCGACGCGACGATGAGGTCGCACGCCAGCGCGAGATCGCACCCGGCACCGACGGCTACACCGTGAACGCGTGCAATAACGGGCACGCGCAGCTTGCGCAGCGCCTGCACGGCGGACTGAGCAAGCTCTTCTTCGGCGCGCCGCTGTTCGGCGGTCCAGCTCGCCGATGCGCCGATGTCGATGTTCTTGTCGCCGCCGGCACAGAACGCCCGGCCTGCTCCCGCCAGTACCATCACGCGGATGGAGGTGTCGGCGTCGACCGCAGCGATGTGCGCGAGCAACTGTCGGAAGACCTCGCCGTAAACGGCATTCAGGGCAGCAGGGCGGTTCAGCGTGAGGGTCGCCACCGCGCCGGCGTGCTCACGCAGCACGAAATCGTCCATGGCTCAGCGACTCGCGCGCGCCGAGCCCAGCGCGTTCATGACGTGCAGCGTGTCGAGGTATTCCTTGACGACCGTGATGCGCCCGTCGCGGATCACGAACAGGAAGTGATAGCGGTTGTGGTACAGCGTCCCGTTCACGAGCGTCGCCTTGCTCTCCGCCTCGACGGCGACGCGATCTTCCTCGGCGGTCATCGCGCCGACGCTGATCTCCAGGCCGTGCGGCAGCAGTTTCAGGTTGCTCGCCAGCCGCCGTTCCACCGTCGCCTTGTCGGCCCAGCCCGCTGCCGGGAATTCCTGTGCGTGCCCGGGCAGCCACCAGCGCGAGTCCGGCGCCAGCAGGGCGAGCGCTGCCTGGTAGCGGCCCTGCGCATAGTGATCGAGGAAATCGCGGACCAGACGTTTGTTGGTTTCGAGGCTCATCGGCAGTACCATCGCAGTCAGTCTCGGTGTGCAACCGTCAGCATAGCAAATCGCCCCCGCACCAGCGCGTAAAACTTGGGAGTGGCAATGCGAACCTACCGCGAAGACGCGAGCGCCGATCCCGCCGATCGCCCGACCTGGGTGGACGGGATCGACAATCCCTACCTGCACGGGCCGTACACGCCGGTCATTTCCGAGATCACGGCAGTCGACCTGCGCGTGACGGCAGGCGAGATTCCCGCGGACTTGTGCGGCGCGTACATGCGCAACGGCCCGAACCCGGTGCTCGCGCCGCGCGGCCTGTATCACTGGTTCGACGGCGACGGCATGGTGCACGCCGTGTACTTTCGCGACGGCCGCGCCAGCTACATCCGCCGCTGGGTCCGCACGCGTGCGCTGCGCGAGGAGATCGAGCAGGGCCGCGTCACGCTGTCGGGCATCATGGGCCCGTTCGATCTCGAGCGCGCTCGTGACGGCGCGCGTAGCACCAACCCGGACTATTGCAAGGACACCGGCAACACCACGTTGACGTGGCACAACGGCCGCGTGCTCGCACAGTGGTACAACGCCGGCCGCACTTATGCGCTCGATCCACTGACGCTCGATACCGTCGCAGATGAGACCTTCGGCGGGGCCCTCGATGCGACGCTGAACGCGCATGCGAAGTGCGATCCGCGCACCGGCGAGCTGCTCGACTACGACTACGGCGACTTCAAGCCGTATCTCACTTACTACGTCGTCGGCGCAGACGGCAAGCTGAAGCACAAGACGCGCGTCGACCTGCCGGGGCCGCGTCTGCCGCACGACACGACGATCACGCCGAACTACACCATCCTGCACGACTTCCCGCTGTATCACGACGTCAACGTGCTGCGCGGCACCGGTCATCGCGTCGTGGAGTTCCATCGCCACGTGCCGTCGCGCTTCGGCGTGATTCCGCGTTACGGCACGCAGGAGCAGATCAAGTGGTTCGAGTTCGAGCCGGGCTACGTGCTGCACATGGTGAATGCGTGGGAGGAGGGCGACTGGATCACGATGGACGGCTGCTTCCAGCCGGATCCGACCATCCGCCGCGATCCCGCCGAGGGCGTGCTCGGCTCGATGCTCGCGTACCTGCGCTATCGCGGTCACCTGCGCCGCTGGCGCATGAACCTGCGCACCGGCGAGAAGCGCGAGCAGCAACTCGACGACGCGAACGTCGAGTTCTGCCTGCCCGACACCGGGCTCTACGGCGTGAAAACGCGCTACTCCTATCATCAGCGCGTGCCGACGGACATGCAGACGCTCGTGTTCGACGCGCTCGTCAAGTACGACCACGAGAGCGGCGCGCGCGAGGTCTACGAGTATCCGCAGGGCTGGTACGGCAACGAAACGCCGTTTGCGAAGAGCACGCGCGGCGGAGCCGAGGACCGCGGCTACGCAGTCACTCTCGCGACGCATGCCGGGGATTACGTGTCGGAAGCGTGGGTCTTCGATGCGCAGCGCATCGGCGCCGGCCCGATCGCGCGTGTCGCGCTGCCCGGCCGTGTGCCGATCGGCTTTCATGCGGCTTGGATTCCCGGGCGTCAGCTGTGGCCGGACCCGGCCGCGCGTGCGTGAGCGCAGCGATGGCGACGTCCGCGCGACCCGTTCATCCGCCCTGGTTCGATCCGCGCATGCCGCGGCGCGAAGATTGCGTTCTCAAGGCGATCCTCGACGATCGCGCGGCTCGTGTTCCCGAACGTCGCGTCGCGCTGTTCGAAGACGGGACGGAGTGGACGTGGGGCGAATGCCGCGAGCATGTTCGTGCGCAGGCGGCCGCTCTGCAGGCGCTCGACGTACGAGCCGGCGATCGTGTGGTCGTATGGCTGCCGAACGGACCTGCGCTCATCCGCGCGTGGTTCGCGATCAACTATCTCGGCGCAGTCTTCGTGCCGTTGAATACGGCCTATCGCGGCGCATCGCTGGAGCACACGATCAACGCGTGCCGTGCGCGGCTCGTGCTGGCGCATGGCGCGCTCATCGAGCGTCTCGACGGTCTGGCGTTGGAGCATGTCGAGCGTGTAGTCGTCGTGGGTGCGCCGCTTGCTGCATCCGGCGTCTCGCATCGCTGGACTTTTCTGCCGCAGGGCGCGCTCGACGGCGACGCGCAGCGGCTCGACGACTCAGCGCAACCGCAGCCGTGGGACGCACAGTCCGTGATCTACACGTCGGGCACGACAGGATTGTCGAAAGGCGTGGTATCGCCGTATCTGCAGCTCTACACGACGGCGACCATCGTCTACGGCTACCTGGGTGAGGGCGAGGGCATCCTCGTGAACCTGCCGCTGTTCCACGTCGGCGGCACCAGCTCGCTGATGATCGCGCTGATCCGCTCCGGCTCGTTCCATCTGGTCGACGGATTCAGCACCGATCGCTTCTGGGACCAGGTGCGCCGCGGCAACTGCACGACCACCTCCGGGCTCATCGGCATCATGGGCGCCTTCCTGATGAAGTCGCCGCCGCGCCCGGACGATCGGCAGCACTCGCTGCGCTGCCTGACCGGGTTTCCCGTGAACGAGCAGACGGTGCACATCCGCGAGCGCTTCGGCATCGACTATCTCACCGGCTTCAACATGACGGAGCTGTCGGCGCCGCTCGTCAGCGAGCTGAACTCGCGCGTGTTCGGCGCGTGCGGCAAGCCGCGCACGGGCGTCGAATGCCGCCTGGTCGACGAGCATGACATGGAGGTGCCGGACGGCATGCCCGGCGAGCTGATCGTGCGCAGCGACGTGCCGTGGACGTTCAATCTCGGCTACGACGGCCTGCCCGACGCCACTGCGCGTGCATGGCGCAACGGCTGGTTCCACACCGGCGACATCCTGCGCAAGGACGCCGACGGCAACTACTTCTTCGTCGATCGTCTCAAGGATGCCATCCGCCGCCGCGGCGAGAACGTGTCCTCGCTCGAGGTGGAGGCCGCAGTGCGTACGCATCCCGCGGTCGACGAAGTCATCGCGGTCGGCATCCCGGTGGAGTCGGAAGAAGAGGTGATGGTCGTGATCGTCGCCAAGCAGGACCAGGCGCTCGCGCCGTCGCAGCTGATCGAGTGGCTGACGCCGCGACTGCCGTACTTTGCGGTGCCGCGCTTCGTGCGCATCGTCGACGCGATCCCGAAGACCGAGACCAACAAGCAGCGCAAGTTTCCGTTCCGCGACGCCGGCGTGACGCCGGACACGTGGGATCGCGTGGCGGCGGGGATCGTGTTGAAGCGCGAGCGGCTGTCAGGCTAAAGCCTGACCCACAGGAGCGCCTGTGGGTTCGACTTCAGTCGAGCTCACCTGCGCTACCTGTTTCGCCAGGAACGCGGCGAGATCGTCCGGCGTGTACTTGCTCTTCATCGTGTGCGGAAAAGCGTGTGCTGCGCGCGGTGCGCGATCGAACCAGAACGCTTCCGGCTTGTCTGCCGGCGGGCGAGTGGCTGCGAGCCACAGTGCTGTGTCCGCACCTTGCGCAGAATCGCGTAACACCGTTCGCAGCCGGCGACGGAAGTTCGGCATCGCGGTTTTCACGCCATCCGTGTCCGCCCAGCCGGGATGCATCACGTAACAACGCAGGCCGCCGGCACCGTGCCGGCGCTGCCAGTACCTCACGAGCTCCGCCTGTCCACGCTTGTGCACGGCATAGGCGTACACGCCGTTGTACTTGCGTGGATCCTTCATACCCATGTAGTCCAGCGTCAGCGGTGCGTTGTACATGCCGCCGGACGACATCTCGATCAGCGTTGCCTGCGGCGCGAGCGCAGCTTTCTGCAGCAGGGCCTCAGTCAGCACCCAGTGGGTCAGCAGATTCGTTGCGTAGGAAGTCTCGAAGCCTTCGGCCGTCGTCGACAGATCGTCGAGGAGCAGGCCGACATTGTTCACCAGCACATCGATACGCGTGCCGTGCGACACGATCGCGTCCGCAGCGCGGCGTGTATCCGCGACGAGCGACAGATCGGCGGCGATCGGCATCACGCGACCCGGGCCTGGCGTGCCGCGCACCAGGGCATCGAGCTTGGCCTGGTTGCGAGCCAGCGCGAGCACCGTCGCGCCACGGCTCGCAGCACCTTCGACCACGGCGCGGCCGATACCGGCAGTCGCGCCGGTCACCACCCAGGTCTGGCCGCTGAAGGAGGCGGGCAGCGGCTGCCAGCGCAGGGATCGGGCGCGATAGCCGATCGCGGAGAAGCTGACCAGGAACCGGCCATAGAAGCCGGCGACCTTCTTGAGTCTGGCGAAGTCCATGCAATGCCTCCGACGAGAAGAGCCGGGCTGACGCCTGGCCCACGGGTTGCCGCCTGCGGCGGCATCGATTATAAGTCTCGTTATGCAACTGACAAGCGGCGTCGCGTCCGTACCGTTCCGGCAGACCGACTTCCTGCCGGTCGATCTCGCGGTCGAGCGTCGCGACGACGGCACGATCGTGCTGCGCTCGCGCATTCCGCTGCGTGAGTTCGAGCCGTGCCTGCCGCGCGTGCTCGCGGCCCAGGCCGCACGCCTCGGCGACAAGCCTTACCTCGTACAGCGCCGCGGTCCGCAGCGCGCATGGGCGGCGCACTCGTATGCCGACACGAAACGCGACACGGACGCCATCGCACAGTGGCTGATCGACCGCGGCATCGCGCGCGATCGCCCGATCCTGCTGCTCTCCGGGAACTCGATCGCGCATGCGCTGGTGAAGTTCGGCGGCATGGCAGTCGGCGTGCCCGCATGCCCGGTCAGCGTGAACTATGGCCTCATGGACGCGAACTTCACGCGCCTGCGGCACGTCGTGCAGCTGACGCGCCCCGGCGTCGTGTTCGTCGAGCAGGCGCGGCCGTTTGCGCGAGCACTGGAGCAGGTCGACTTCGGCGATGCCATCGTCGTTACGGCCACACCGGAAGATGCGCCGCCTGGCGCGGTTTCGCTCGCTAGCGTGCTTGCAACGCGAGTGACCGATGCTGTCGCCGAGCGCATCGCTGCGTTGCGCGGTGAAGATCACGCCGCCTACATGCTGACGTCCGGCTCCACCGGTCCGCCGAAAGCAGTCGTGCAGACATACGCAAATATCGCGGCGAACATCGCGCAAGCCTTGCAGACGATCGGCACAGCAGCCGGATGGTCGCGCACGACGATGGACTGGCTGCCGTGGAATCATGTCTCCGGCGCGTTCGGCAAGATGCTCACGCTCGTCGCCGGCGGCACTTTGTACATCGACGAAGGCAAGCCGGTGCCGGGTCCGTTGTGGCAGGAAGCTCTGCAGAACCTGCGCGAGGTCGCGGGCAGCTACTACGTGAACGTGCCGCTCGGCTATCAGTTGCTGGTCGAAGCGCTGGAAGCAGACGAGGATCTGCGCCGCACGTTCTTCCGCGACCTGAAGGTGCTGCTCTACGGCGGCGCGGGTCTGCCGCAGCCCATCTACGAGCGCCTGCAGCGCCTTGCGATCGCGACGACCGGCAAGCGAATCATGTTGATCTCCGCGTACGGCTCGACCGAGACGACGAGCGGTTGTCTCGCCATCCACTTCGAGACCGACAAAGTCGGCCTGGGTGTGCCGATGCCCGGCATCCGCGTGAAGCTCGTGCCGGTCGACCAGCGCTACGAGGTGCGAATCGCCGGCCCGGTCGTGACGCCGTGCTATCTGCGCGACCCGCAGCGCACCGCCGAGAGTCGCGACGAAGAGGGCTACTATCGGATGGGCGATCTCGCCGTGTTCCACGATCCGCAGCGCCCGGAACAAGGCCTCGCGTTCGCCGGACGCCTCGCAGAAGAGTTCAAGCTCGGCAGCGGCACATGGGTGTGCGGCGGGCAGCTGCGCGCAGAGCTGCTGCGTGCACTTGCGCCCTGGGTCGACGAGCTCGTGCTCTGCGGCGAAGGTCACACGAGCGTCGGTGTGCTCGCGTGGCCCAATCGCGCCAGGCTGGAAGGCGCGGGTGTCGCTGCTGTTCACGCCGCAATTCGCGAGCGTCTCAACGTGCACAACGTGGCGAATCCGGGTGCGAGCACGGCAGTGCGAAGATTGTTGCTGCTGCAGGAGCCACCCAACTCCGGCGCGCACGAGCTGTCGGACAAGGGCACAGTGAATCGCAGCGCCGTGCTCCTGCGCCGCGCCGCCGACGTCGAGCGGCTCTATGCCGAGCCGGCGGCGGCGGATGTGATCACGATCGATTAGTCTGCACGCATGCTCACGACGAGGGGCACACGATGGAAATCGCGAACTCGGTAGCGTTCGTCACCGGCGGCAATCGTGGGATCGGCGAGGCGTTCGTCCGCGCGTTCGTTGCTGCCGGCGCACGGCGCGTATACGTCGGCACGCGTCACATCGACGGTGCTGCGCATCTGGTGGCGGAAGCGCCTGATCGCGTCGTCGCAGTGGAGCTCGACGTAGGAGACGAAGCTTCGATCAAGCGCGCGGCGAGCAAGTCCCAGGATGTATCGATCCTGGTGAACAACGCCGGGCAGTTCCTGAAGCAGACGCTGCTGACGGCGCCGGACTTGAGCGCGGCCCGTTACGAGATGGAAGTGAACTACTTCGGGCCGCTGGGCATGTGCCGCGCATTTGCGCCGATCCTGGCCCGCAGCGCGCCGAGCGCTGTTGCGAACGTTCTGTCGGCGGGCGGACTGGTCGCCGTGCCGATCATGGGCGGCTACAGTCCGTCGAAGTTCGCCGCGCGTGCGATGTCGACGTGCCTGCGCGCGGAGCTGGCCGCGCAAGGCACGACGGTCACCGCGCTGTTCGTCGGCTCGGTCGACACGCGCATGGCGAGCCACGTGAAGGGAGCGAAGGAACGGCCGGAGACGATTGCCGAAGCCGGGCTCAAGGCGATCCGCCGCGGCGCCGAGGAAGTCGATACGGACTTGATGGCGATCGAAGTGCGAGCGCAGACGATCCGCGAGCCGGAGGCGCTCGCACGCCGCTTTGCGAAGCAGCTCGGTACGACGGAGATCAGCACGGGGCGATGAGAAGAGTCAGGCTGAAGCCCGACCCACAAGCAAGAATCACCAGCGTCTCTGGTGGTGGTCAGGCTTCAGCCTGACTCTCCTGGCCGATCAGCCTCGCGAACGGCGCGCGCGTCATCAACGCGAGCACGGCCGTGATCGGCGGAATCGTGATCGCCAGGAGCGCGAGCGCGGAGCCGATCCGCAACGGGTCCTCATATACATAGTCCGTCAGCAGGCCCACCGACAGCGGGCCCAGCGTCAGCCCGACGATGCTGTTCGCCAGGTAGTAGACCGCCGATGCCTGCCCGCGCAGCTGGTTCGGCACTGCCTCCTGCACGACTTGAATCGCGGTGCCGCCCGGCAGAGTCATGAAGAGCAGCGCCGGCGCATACCAGGTCAGCGCGGTCCAGCCGTCCGACGCCGAGGCGCCGAGAGCGAGCAGCGGGCCCGCGATCGCCATGCCGGCGACCGTGATGAGGATTGCCGGTTGTGCAACTGCTCGCTTGCTGAGCTGTGCCGCGAGCAGGCCGCCGAGCACCGTGCCCGCGCCGCCGAACAGCAGCAGCACTACGCCATAGCGAAGGCCCGTCTCGCCCGGCGTCCAGCCATACACACGAATGAACTGCGCCGGTACCCAGCTGAGCACTGCGTAGATCACCACCGAATACAGCGAGACGGCGACGTAGTGGCGCACCATGAAATCCGCGTGCTTGAAGATGAAGCGGTCGATGCGCAACGGCGTGCTGGCGGCGACTGCCGACTCGTTGCGCCGTAGCGGCTCCAGGATCGTGGCGAGCAGTGGCAGCAACACCAGTCCGCCGAGCCCGACGAGCACGAACGCGGCTTGCCAGCGCGCGACCTCGCCGAACAGCGGCAATACGAGCACGTCGCGATGCGAGACCAGCTGGATCACCGTGCCGCCGACGATCAATGCCACTCCCGCGCCGGCAGCCGCAGCCGCGGCGTATACCCCGATCGGTACTCCGCGGCGCTCCTTCGGAAACGAGTCGCTGATGATCGACATCGCGGCAGGAGAGAGTGCAGCCTCACCGACACCGACTGCGATGCGAGCCACGAACAGCTGCACGAAGGAAGAGGCGAGTCCGCACGCCGCGGTCGCCGCGCACCACAGCGTAGCGCCGACCGCGATCAAGCCGCGACGCGAAGTGCGATCGGCAAGCCAGCCGAGCGGCAGTCCCATCGCTGCATAGAACAGGCCGAACGCCATGCCCTGCACGAGGCCGATCTGCGTGTCGCTCAGCGCGAGGTCGTGCTTGATCGGCTCGATGAGCAGGCCGAGGATCGTCCGGTCGACGAACGACACGATGTACGTGAAGGTCAGCACCGCGACCGTCCACCAGGCGCGCGCCGGGCTCGGCCAGGCAAGCTGCATCATTTCACTCCCGGGTTCTTGGCGAACAGGTCGCCGAACGATGCCATTGCGTCGGCGAATTCGACAGCCCCGGACATGTCGATGAGCCGCTCGATCTCCAGTGCCAATGCTTCCGGCGTCGCCTGCAGCGGGTCCGGATAGGCGAAGCCGCGGCTCTCAACGGTAGCCGCGCGTCGAAACACGCCTTTGCCGGCCATGACGACCTGGCCGTTCAAGCGCGTCTGCTCGCTGACGAGCAGCGTCACGATCGGCGCGACGAATTCCGGGCGCATCGTCGTCATGAAGGATTCGGGCACGTTGCCCTGTCGGGCGGTCATCGGGGTGGCGGCGAACGGAGCGATCGCGTTGGTCAGCACGTTGTGCGATCTGCCCTCCAGCGCCAGGGCGCGCATGAAACCTATCAGCGCCGCTTTCGAAGCGGAATAGGCGGTGAGTCCATGCAAGCCATGCAGGCCGGCGTTGGAGGTGGACACTACTATGCGGCCGTAGCCCGCTTCACGCATGCGCGCGTAGGCAGCGTGCGTCACGTACAGCGAGCCATAGAAGTTGATGTCGAAGATCTGCCGGTACTGGTCCACGGTGATCTTGTGGAACGTGGAGCGCTGATCGACGCCGGCGTTGTTGACCAGCACATCGACCCGTCCCCAGGTGTCGAGCGCCTGCTGCACGATCCGCCCGCCGGCAGCCGGATCTTCGACGCTGTCGTAGTTGGCGACGGCTTCGCCGCCGGCCTGGCGGATGGCCTGCACGACTTCGTCGGCGCTCGCCGGCTCGTCCGGCGACCGGCGCCGGTTGTTTACCAAGACTCTCGCGCCGCGCGACGCCAGTTGCAGCGCATACGCGCGTCCCAGGCCTTTGCCGGCGCCCGTGACGATGGCTACTCGCTGGTCGAAACGAATCATCGGGTGACTCATTGCCGTTGCCATCCCGCAGCGCTGCGCCTACAGTGCGCGCGATGCCCTCCAACGCGAAGATCATCGCCGCCAGCTCCGTCACGCGCGCATTGAGCGTCATCGGCGACCGTTGGACGCTGCTGATCCTGCGCGATGCGTTCCAGGGCGCGCACCGCTTCGAAGAGTTCCGCAACCTGAGCGGCGCGGCACGCTCCACGCTCACCAGCCGCTTGAACGGCCTGGTCGAGAACGGGCTGCTGGAGCGCGTGCGTTATTCGGACGCGCCGCCGCGCTTCGAGTACCGGCTCACGCCGATGGGTCTCGCTCTGTACGGCGTGACGCTGGTGACGTGGCGCTGGGAGCATCGCTGGGCGCCGAGCGGCGCCGGCATCCCGCGTTACCTGCGCCATAACGTCTGCAAGCATGCGATGCAGCCGGACACCATGTGTTCCAGCTGCGGCAAGCTCGTCGAGGTTCGCGACGTCGGCTACGAGATCGTCGCAACCGCCGGTCGTGCCCGGGCGGCCGCGCCGCGCTACCGCCGCTTGTCGTCGGTGAATGCAGAGAGTCATCGCGGTGCGAGCAGCGCGTTCGTGCACATCACGGACATTCTCGGCGATCGCTGGACGCCGCTGGTGCTGTGCACGGCGTTCCTCGGCCTGCGGCGCTTCGACGAGATCCAGGCGGGCCTCGAGATCGCGACCAACATCCTGACGCATCGGCTGAACTACCTGGTCGACCACGAGATCCTCGAGCGGCGCCAGTACTCGGAGCGCCCGCCGCGCTATGAATACCGGCTCACGCAGAAGGGCCGGGACCTGTTCCCGCACGCGCTGATGCTGATGCAGTGGGGCGATCGCTGGCTCGCGCCGTCGGGCGGCCCGAACCTGCGCGTGTTGCACAAGACCTGCGGCGCGCGTCTCAACGCCGTGGTCGCCTGCAGTCATTGCCATAAGACGATCGATCCCCACGACGTCACCTTCCCGCCGGTCGCGAGCGGGGAAGCCGCCGGCCGGCGCGGCGTCGCCACCGGCTGACGCAGCCCCGATCGCGCGGGCTCATTCGCGCCGCGAGGCGTCGAAGTCCTCCTTCAATCCCATCGCTTCGATCATCTGCGTGCGATCGTAGTACTCGCGCCAGGCCTTGACGCGTCCGCCCTCGACTTCCACCACGCCGACCACCGGCACCGCGCCGCGGTGGCCGCGATACACGAAGTCGTCGACGCGCTCGATGAACACCACGCCGTCGACGACGCCGATGTGGCGCACCTTGAGCTCGATGCTGGAGATGTCCTTGGCGAGCGCGCCGATCCGCTCGCTGATCGCTGCGCGGCCGACGGTCGGCGGCAGCATCATGCTCTGCAGCACCCCGTCGGCGGCGAACAGGTCGTACACCTGCTGCCAGTTGCGCGTGTTCCACGCGTCGATCATCCGGCGCACGGTCGCGAGCTTCTGCGCGTCCGTGTCGGCCGCGGGCGCCGGCGCGGCGAGCGCGAGCAGGGTGGCGCCAAGCATCGCAAGAATCGGCAGTCGCAGCGGCCGCATCGGCAGATCTCCCCGGTGGCGTTCGTTAGTCTCGTACTGCAAGTAACCACACGATAGCACCGGGCGGGCCGCGCCGACAACGTGCGCGCCGCCTACAAGCTTGCATAGCGAGACTGTCACCGCATACAATCGCCGCGAGGACCCGCAATGAGAATCGAGAAGCTCCCGCCCATCAGGACCACGCTGCGGGACAGCGACCACCCCTATCTCACGGGCGCGTGGACGCCGCTGCACGAGGAAGTCACCGCGTACGACCTGCCGGTGCTGGAGGGCAAGGTGCCCGCCGACCTCGACGGCGTCTACCTGCGCAATACCGAGAACCAGGTTCACCAGCCGCTCGGCCGCTATCACCCGTTCGACGGCGACGCGATGATCCACCAGCTGGACTTCCGCCGCGGACAGGTGAGCTATCGCAACCGCTTCGTGCGCACGCGCTGTCTCGCCGCCGAGCAGGAGGCGGGCGGCTCGCTGTGGGGCGGGCTGATGGATCCGCCCGGAACGTCGCTCCGTCCGGGCTTCGGCGCGCACGGCAGCCTCAAGGATTCATCGAGCACCGACATCACGGTGCATGCCGGCGTTGCCCTGTCGACGTTCTATCAATGCGGCGAGGCGTACTGCCTCGATCCGCAAACGCTGGAGACGCTCGGCGTCGCCGGCTGGACGCCGCTCGACGGCATTTCGGCGCATCCCAAGGTGGATCCCGCGACCGGCGAGCTGCTGTTCTTCAACTACTCGAAGAACGCGCCGTACATGCACTACGGCGTCGTCGATCGCAATCGCCGGCTGGTGC
>DATEJG010000043.1:0-28809 GCA_035278165.1 Steroidobacteraceae bacterium | reverse complement strand
CGAAGCGGAGCATGGCGGCCTCCTGGAAGAATCTGGAGTGAATTCTTCCGCGGCGGCCGGCGCCGTTCTGTCATCGGCGTGACACAACGGCGGCGTGTCGAGTCAACGCTCGCGCAGCTGGTGACTGTCGGCGGCGGTCAGGTCCAGGCCGTAGATGCGCTTCAGGTTCGCGATCTTCTCCAGCGTCGCCGGCTTGAACGGCGGCTTGTTCTCCAGCGCGTGCAGCGCGACGCCCTCCAGCAGGTCGCCGAGCGACAGGTCGAGGTATTCGGCCAGGCCCTTGAGCACTTTCAGCAGGCGTTTCTCCAGCCGCACGCCGGTCTGGATGCGCTCGACTTCGCGGGTCTGCTTGGCGGGCTTGGCGGGCATGGGCGGTTCCTGCTGGTACGGGGCGCGCAGCATCGCACGGTTTGCGTGTGATCTGGTTGCTTGTTAGCATGGTACATATGTACCAAAAACCCAGGAGTGCCGCCGCCATGTCCGTAGCGCCCGCCACCCAGACGCGTACCTTTCTGCTCGATGCGCCGCCCGCGCAGGTCCTGCCGCTGTTCACCGCCGAAGGCGAGCGCCGCTGGGCGCCGGGCTGGGAGCCGGTCATCCTCAGCGGGGCCGCGGAGCGGGGCAGCGCCTTTGCGACCCGTGCCCACAGCGGCACCGAGACCACGTGGATCGTCGTCGACTATCGCCCGGCCGAAGGCCGCGCCAGCTATGCGCGGCTGGCGCATGGCTCGAACATCGGGCTGGTCGATGTGACCTGCACGGCTGCCGAAGCGGGCGGGACGCTCGTGAGCGTGCGCTATACGCTGACCGGCGTCAGCGAGCAGGGGTGGGCGTTCGTGCGCGAGTTCCTGCGGCCCGAGCATTACACGCAGATGATCGAAGAGTGGCGCGTCTTGACCAGTGCGGCGTTGGTGAAGAGTCAGGCTGAAGCCTGACATCGTCCTGTAGCGGGGCGGTCATGCGGCGTTAAACGGCTGCCTCGATCATTGCGGCGGCAATCGAGGTATTCCGATGGACCCGCTGACGCAGCTGTACGAGCGCATGCGCACGCAGACCCCCGGCGCCCGGATCCCGGCGGAGCCGCCGGCCGTCGAGGAATGGCTCGAGTACTGGAACGACGACGACACCGACGTCGGCAACCTGCGTGCGTTCGAGCACTGGTTATCGCGGGTTGCGAAGCCGACCCGCTGACTACTACAGCCGCTGCTGAATCTTCCTGACTGCGACGCGCGACGTCAGTCGTCATCGGCTATCAATCGTTCCAGACCCCCGAATAGAGTCGGCCGCACTGCACGGCGCAATGCCGTGTGCGGACACATGGGGATACAACGATGAGCACCCTGGCCCGGCGCCCGCTGCTCGCGGCGTGCGCGACTCTCGTCTCTTTCGCCTCGTTCGCGCAGACACCATCGACTTCGTTCAAGGACGTGCTCGGCGCCACGCATGAGCCGGCGGCCGAGGTCGCAGCGCCCGCATTCCGCAATCCGCCGCCCGGCAGCGACCTGCGCAGCTGGATCATTCATTGGAACGAGGTTGCGATCAACGCGAGCGGGCTCGATCACACGCCGGTCCCGCCCGGCGATGCCCGCGTCTTCGGCGAGCAGATCGGGCCGGGCCGCTCCGCGCGCGCGATGGCGATCGTGCAGATCGCAGTGTTCGACGCGATCATCGCAGTCGAAGGCGGGTACCGCAGCTACACGGGACTGCCGCGCGTGCGCGGCGAAGTATCGACCAAGGCAGCAGTGGCATACGCCGCGCACGACACTCTCGTCGAGCTGTTCCCGTCGCAAAGAGCCGCGTTCGATGACGAGCTGCGCGACAGCATGCGCCGCCTGCGCGATTCGTCCGTTGCGATCTTCAACGGCGTGCGACTGGGCAAGCGCGCTGCCGATGCGATCCTCGATCTGCGCAGCGCGGATGGCTCGCAGCACGCAGAGCCGATCCTCGGCGTCGATCACAGCACCAGCGACGAGCCTGGCCACTGGCGTCAGGACCCGGTCAGCCTGAGCGCCGTGGCGCTCGGTGCGCATTGGGGCGAGGTGCGGCCGTTCGTCATGAGCAGCAGCGCGCAGTTTCGCGCGCCGCCGCCACCGGCAATGACTTCGGCGGAATACGCGCAAGCGTTCAACGAAGTGAAGCGTCTCGGCGGCGACGGCGTGAGCACACCGACCGAGCGCACCGCGGACCAGACGTTCGCGGGCATCTTCTGGGCCTACGACGGCACGCCGAGCTTGTGTGCGCCGCCGCGTCTGTACAACCAGATCGCCGTGACGATCGCCAAGCAGCAGCGCACGGGTGCAACCGCCACTGCACGACTGCTGGCGCTGACGAACATCGCGCTCGCGGACGCAGGGATCGCGATCTGGGAGTCGAAGTACTTCTATGATTTCTGGCGTCCGGTGATCGGCGTGCGCGAGGCGGACGAGAACACCGGGCCGACCGGCGCTGGCGACGGCAATCCCGCCACGATCGGCGATCCGGGCTTCATGCCGCTCGGCGCGCCCGGCAGCAATGCTCGAGGTCCGAGCTTCACGCCGCCGTTTCCGTCGTATCCGTCCGGGCACGGCGGCTTCGGCGGCGCGCTGTTCCAGATGCTCCGGCGGTTCTATGGCACCGACCGCCTGGCCTTCACGTTCGTGTCCGACGAGTTCAACGGCGTGACGCGCGGTCCCGACGGCACCGTGCGGCCGCTGCGCCCGCGCAGTTTCAAGCGGCTGTCGGAGGCGGAGGAGGAGAATGGCCAGAGCCGCATCTACCTCGGCATTCACTGGTCGTTCGACAAGACCGAAGCGCTGACCCAGGGCGAACGCATCGCAGACTACGTGTTCGCGCGCGCCTATCGACCGGTCCGCTAGCGACGCCGCGACTTCGAGGGGGTGGCGTCGCCGGCCGCCACCCCCTACGATGCGCCGGCATGGACCGAACCAGAAGAGCGCTCGCTGTCGTCTGCGTCATCCTTGCGTCGTGCGCCCAGCCGGGCCCGAAGCCCGCAGCGTCGCCGGCCGCGCAACAGCGCTACGACCTGCTCATTCGCAACGCTTCCATCGTCGACGGCACCGGCGCTCCCGCCTATCGCGCGGACGTGCTCGTGAAGGGCGACACCATCGTCGCAATCAACACGCAGGCGCGCGCTGCAACTGCGACTCGTGTGATCGACGGGAAGGGCCGCACGCTCGCGCCGGGCTTCATCGACATGCACGCGCACGGCGACCCGCTCGGGCAATCGTTCGAGAATTTTCTGGCGATGGGCGTGACGACCGTGGTGCTCGGCCAGGACGGCGAGAGCGTGCAGCTCGCAGGCGCGTCTGCAGAGCAGCCCTTCGCGCAATGGGCAGCGGCCGCAGAGTCGGCCGGCGTGCAGGTCAATGTCGCGGCGCTTTCGGGGCACGGCGCGATCCGGCATCTGGCGCAGATTCCGGATTCGGTGCGCCATCCGACTGCCGAGCAGACTGAGCGAATGCGCGCCGTGCTGCGCGAGGACCTGCAAGCAGGCACGTTCGGGATGTCGACGGGGCTCGAGTACGTGCCGGGCATCTATTCGCAGCGGGAAGAGATCATCGCGCTGGCCGGCGAGGTGGGCGCCGCGGGTGGCGTGATCATGAGTCACATGCGCTCCGAGGACGACTGGCGCATCAACGAGTCGATCAACGAGCTCGTCGCCCAGGGCGCACTGGCGCGCGTCCATATCTCGCATCTGAAGGTGGTCTTCGGCAAGGGTGCGCAGCGTGGGCGGGATCTGCTGGAGTTCATCGACAGCAAGCGCAAAGCCGGCATCGAGCTGACCGCCGATGCCTATCCGTACACTGCCGGCTACACCGGTATCGAAATCCTGTTTCCCGAGTGGGCGCTGCCGCCGACCGACTACGCCACTATCGTTGCGACGCGGCGCGAAGAGCTGGCGCAACACCTGGAGCTGCGCATGACCCGGCGCGGCGGTCCGGAGGCGCTGCTGTTCGGCAGCGCGCCTTATGCCGGAAAAACGCTGGGCGAGGCCGCTCGTGCTGCTGGCAAGAGCTACGTCGACTTCCTGATCGACATAGGCCCGACCGGCGGCGACGGCGCGCACTTCACGATGGACGAGGCGACTCAGGACGTGCTGTTCGGCGATCCGTCGGTCGCCGTCTGCACCGACGGCTCGCCCGGGATGCGTCATCCCCGGTCCACCGGCACGTACGCGAAGCTGTTCGAGCGCTACGTACGCGAGAAGGGCGTGCTGAGCGTCGAGCAGGCCGTGCACAAGGCAACGGGCATCCCGGCGCAGATCATGCGATTCCAGGATCGCGGCACGATCAAGGTCGGCGCGAAGGCCGACCTCGTGCTGTTCGACGCGGCGAAGGTTCACGCAAAGTCGACGTACGTCGATCCGTTCGCGCTCGCCCAGGGGTTCGACGTCGTGATCGTGAACGGCGCAGTTGCGCGCGACAACGGCGTGCTGCAGCGGGGCCGGCACGGCCGGGTGCTGCGAGCGACGGCGCGGGGCAGCTGACGCTCACCCCTGCGCCGGCAGCAAGCCGAGCTGCTTGAGGATGGAATACATGTTGAACACGCTCCATTCCTCCTGGATCAAGCCGCGCTCGAAGCGAAACAGCGTCATGCCGTTGAGGCTGAGGCTCTTGCCCGTCGCCGGAATGCCCCAGGCCGCCACGGTGTTGGTGCCGCTCGCGGTCCAGTAGACCGACACCAGGTCGTCCTCGGCGACGATGTGGTTCACCTTCACGCGCATGTCCGGCAGCGCCTTGCGCTGCTCACGGGCTGCCGCCATGTCCTCTTCGAGCGATGCAGCGCGACCTTCGCTGTGCGCGACGAAGTCCGGCGCGTGCGACTTCGCATAGTCCTCCAGCTTGCCCGTGCTCAATACGTCCTCGAAGAAGCTGCGCGCAACGGCCTTGTTGCGCGCCTCCACGTCGCTGGCCAACAGCGGGGCGGACCAGAGCAGCGTTGCGGCGATCAACAGGGAGGCGAGCGGGCGCATGAGATTCTCCTGGCATGATGCTGAGTGATGAGTTAATGTAACAGTCGTTACACTTACAAAGCAAGGCCCGCATGGCACGTCCCGCCGACCCCGGCATCCGCCTGCGCCTGCGCGCGCAGGCCGTCGACTATGTATTGACCCACGGCATCGGCGACCTGGCGCTGCGGCCGCTGGCCAAGGCGCTGAAGACGAATGCGCGGATGCTGATCTATCACTTCGGCTCCCGCGAAGGGCTGATGCGCGAGATCCTCTCCGGCGTGCGCGAGCGGGAAGCGGGGCGGGTCGAGCGCTGGATGAAGGCTGGCCGCAAGCCGCGGACCATGCCGGCGTTTCTACGCTGGTACTGGCGACGCATCAGCGCGCCGCAGGCGCGTCCGGTCGTGCGGCTCGTGTTCGAGCTGTACGCGCTGGCGTTGCGCAACCCGCGCGAGTTTCCGGGCGTGCTCGAAGAGCCGGTGGCGTTCTGGCCGAAGCTGGTGCAGGCGATGGGCGTACAGTCGCCGATCAGCGAGGCCGAGGCGACGCTGCTGCTGGCGGCGACTCGCGGACTGTTGCTGGACTTGTGTGCGACGTCGGATCGACGGCGGACGACTGCGGGATTGGAATTGCTGGCGCGGCTGTTCGAGATAAGAGAGTCGGGCTGACGCCCGACCTACGCCGGACGTGCTCAATGCGGGCGGATGCTGGCGTGCTCGACGTAGATGATCTCGCACGCGCCGGCGCCGCTGTCGTCGCGGCGCAGGGAAGTCGTCATCGTGCCGACTTGCGGGTTCTGCAGATTCACGAGCTTGCCTTCGAGCGTCACGAGGTCGCCGACGCGCAGCCGGTCGAGCTTGCGCCAGATCACGTCGTTGGCCGGCACCAGATGCCAGTTGGCGGAGTGCGACACGATGATATTCGGGTCGACGGGCGGCACGTCGTCGTAGTGCCAGAAGTAGAAGCGGCCGGACTGCCAGATGTCGAGGTCCTTCAACACGGCTGAATTGGACATCGGGCCCCAGCCGACGGCGATGTCGAGCGGGGCCACGCCGGCGAGCGCACCGAGCCGGTAGCGCTCGCGAGCGAGCACGCGCACTTCCGCGCTGAAGCGTGCCTGTGCGATGACCTGAAAGTCGCCGCGCGTCACGGTCAGCGGCGCTTCGAGCTCCGACTGCAGCGGATCGGCGGCGGCGATTTCACCAGGATCGCGCTGGACCGGGCGCGACGCGACGAGCTGCCAGACTGCGAGCAGCGCGACCGTGCCGAATGCGAGATGCGTGATGCGCACGGGCGGATCTTCGCACCGCGCGCCCTCCCGGCAGTGCCAACTCCGTCACACCGACCCGCTCACCCCATTACTCTCATCGCTCCCATCACCCTGCCTCTTTCGCCACCAGCCATTTCACCAGCGCGATCAGCTCGTCTTCCGACTTGAGCGAGGAGGAAGCGATCCGGTAGCGGCCGTTGACGACGATGGTCGGCGTGCCTTCGACCTTGTAGGCCTTGACCAGCTGATCGGCGCGGCGGCAGTTGGAGTCCACCGCGAACGACTTGGCCGTGGCGAGGAACTGCTCGGGCTTGATGCCGGCCTTCTTCTGGAAGAAGCGCGCCGCGTCCTCCATCGTCGGCTGCGGCGACTTCAGCTTGCGGCCGTCCGGCTCCGTGACCGCGAGCTCCTGGCTGGTCCAGACCGCGGAATAGATCGCATCGTGCATCTTCGGAATGAGGCCGAGCGCGGCGGCGGTGTAGTACAGGCGCTGGAACATCGGCCAGGATTCGGACGGATTGAACGACGCCGGCAGATACGTCATGCGCGCGTTCGCGGGCAGGCTGGCTTTGAGCTTGTCCATCATCGGCACTGCGCGGTTGCAGAAGATGCAGCCGTACGAAAAGACTTCGGTGACTTCGACGGTGCCGGGCGGCGTGCTCGGCCGCTGTGCCGGCTGGATCGCGAAGTAGTGGCGGCCCTCGACCCATTCCTGCGCGTGCGCCAGCGGGGCGCACAGCAGCAGGCCGAGTAGCAGGACGCGCGACAGTGTCGATTGCATGCAGGTGCCTCCGAATGATCGTCGAATGATCACACGATACGCCAACCTCAGGCGATGTCATCGGCAATCTTCGGCAGGCGGCTTGCGGGCACCGGCGTGTGGCGTGCTTTGCTCATCGCCTTCATTCCGAACAGCACCCGGGTCACGGTGGCGCGACGAATGCCCTCGTACATCGCGACGCAGATCGCCAGCGTTGCGACCACCACGACCGCGAACTTCGTCCATGCGCCCCACGGCCGCTGGATGATCCAGTAGCCGATCGTGATGATGACTGTCTGGTGCAGGATGTAGATCGGGTAGCTCGCATCGCGCGCCCAGCGCAGCAGCGGATTGGAGAACGACAGGTAGCGCCGGCCATAGCCGATGAAAGCCATCAGCGCACACCAGGTGAAGATGTTCGCGATGACGGCATCCGCCGCCGTATCGTGCTCGATCGCGCCGGTCTTGAACGAGAGCATCGCAGTGCCGAAGACCACGAGCGCGAGACCGAGCGACAGCTGCCGGCGCGTGGCGAACCAGTCCCATGCATTGCGCATCGAGGCAAGCAGGCAGCCGTACAGCGTCAACAGGAAATAGTGGTTGAAGAGGTACCAGTCGCCGATCAGCTTGTGCGACTCCGGATAGAGCGGCTTGAGCAGCGCCTCGTTCAATGCCAGCGGCACCGCGAGCGCAAAGATCCACGCACCAGGCTGCACCGCCTTGCGAGCGGCGCGCCACCACAGCAGCAGCGGCAGCAGCAGGAGCACGTAGACGTACAGGTACATTACGAACCACAGGTGATGCCAGCTGAAGTCGCCTTGCGGATACGGCTGGAACTGCAGCACGCGCTCGAACACGAACGCGAAATAGCCGCCGTCCCACTGGCCGCGGAACAGGCGCTCGCAGTAGATCTGCGGCGGAACGACCAGAAACATGCCTGCTACCAGCGGCAACAGCAGCCGCAGGCTCCGCTCGCGCAGCACGCCGGCGCCGCTGCGATTGCCGAGCGCGAACCACATGCCGGCGCCGGCGATCACGAACAGCAGCGGCATGCGCAGCCGGTGCGAGATGTCCATCGGCACCTGCAGCGCCGGGATCGTGTCGGCGTTGACGATGTGCCAGCCCCAGCCGACGAACATCATGCCGCTGTGAAAGAAGATCAGAACGAAGATCGCGATCACGCGCAGCCAATCGAGGAAGTCGTAGCGTGTCGCGCCGCCGGGAGATGCAAGAGTGTTCATGGCCAGCCGTCTCCGTGAAATGTGCGGGGAGCTTGGGCCTGCCGCGGCGGCTGCGCCGCAAGGTTGTGGCCAAGAGGGTAGGGCGTGGGGTGAGCGGGAGCGGAGCAGGGATGTTCTCCTCATTCGTGCGAGTGTGAACACGCCGCGCGCGACCTGCCTTCGACGCAGCCTCATCCCCTGGCCTGAGGTCTCATTGAGAAACCAACGCCGCGAAGCGATCTTCCTCCTCGCCGTGATCGCGGCTTCAATCCAAGAGAAAGGAAAGACGATGTCCGCCCGAAATCTACCTGTCCGCACGCAAAATAATGGCACTCGCGCCTGGAAATACGACGATTCGCCGATGCCGCCTTGGCTGGACGATTTCGCTGGAGACCTCCAACCCAATGGCACGTTCTCGTTGCCGACCGACGCCGGTCTCGTCCGTGTTCATCCCGGGTGAAGTGGCGCTTACCTCCAGCATCGCAAGTGCAATCCGCAAGTTCGGCGTCAGGAACACAGCCGCTGGCCTGAAGCACTTGTCCACAGCGTTTTCGGATCAAAAGCTGATTCATGGCGGAACGATTCTAGCGGCGCTTGCCATGGTCCTGTCCAAGGCCGGGTCAGACTTCGATTCCGATCGCCTCAACCGTGCACTGCGTACCAGAAAGATCGAGGAGTGGGGACACGTCACTGCCGGAACGAAAAGCGGGAGCGGATGGGTCGACGATCCATCCGTCCCGTATCACCCCAGGAGCCGGACTGCGCATCGCGCACGGCTGCCCTACTCGATTTCAAGGAGCTGCTTCGGCACGCTCACAAATCTGGGCTCTGCCTTTGCGGATGGGACCTCGAGCACAACGCGCGAGCCGAGCCCTCGCATACGAACGGTGACATCGTCAAACCGCACGTAATCGGGACCGAGATAACTTTCTCCCCGAGTCAATTCCGCGCCTGACAGGCGACTATCCCAGGGCTTGGCGAGATGCACGACTGCATGATCTTTCCGCACCTGTGCGACCTTGAAAGCGGCACGAACGAAACCACTCTGGTTCTGCCCGAAGACGAACGGAGCAACAACCCAGAATGCGAAGATCGCATAGGTCGCCTTGCGTAGCCGCTGCGAGTCGTGCTCAGGGTGCTTCGCTTCACGCTGGGATAGGTGAATTCCGGCGTCATCGAACTGCCGGCGACGTTGGATCATCAACAGCAGCCCGCCGATGAATCCCTGCGTTACGACGATGCAGCCGTAGATCACCAAACGCGGCAGATCCCACTCGAAGGTTGTCGAAGCGATGATCGCAATCGCCGCAACCACCCAGATCGGAAAAGACCACATGACTCGAAGGTCGGCGGGCACATAAGCCACTGCGTGCGGCGGCGCTTTGTCGCGGAAGAATTTCAGCGCCTCCATCGGCCACCACATCAAGACGAAGCCCACCGAAGTCACGCCTGCCCAATATGCAGCGCAGACGAACGTCAATCCAATGAACAGAAAGGTGAAGGCCATCCCTTGGCCGAGGGTCAGATCCTCGGGGTACGAACCCGTTACGGCGCATTCATAGAGCAAGCACAAGCTTCCGGTCGCTATTGCACCTCCCGCGACGAGGGCAGTAACGAGCGTCCAGATCTCTTTGAACATGATCATTCCCTCTGTCGATAATTTGGTTGCTACATTCAGTCATGAACTACTGACCGTGCGGCCAGATGGTTTACCCCCTGCTCGTGCGCGCTCAAGGGCAGCCCGGTGGTATTCAACATGAGGGCAACGACTATCGGCTGATTGCAGTGGTGCAGTACTCCAATGGCGTGTTGATGATCAGATTCTTTGGATCGCGCGCGGACTACGACAGGATTGATGCGGAGACGGTGCAATGAAGACCACACCGATCGTCATTCGAAACGAAGCGGATCACGCTCAGGCCAAGGCGCTGATTGAGAGGCTGATGGACTCGAAGGATCCAGCGGACCTGAGCTCATCCGAAATCGCAGCGTGACCGCAGGCGGGAGGTGCGTGCCAGTCGATCTGACCTGGCCTGAACTATTGACCTCTCATCTTCCCATCCGGCCGAACAGCTGATCCTTGAACCTGCGGCTCAAGCGCAGCAGCTTGCCGTTGCGGAGCTGGACTTCGTAGTCGCCCTTGAACAGCGGCGTGAACGCCTTCACCGCCGCGATGTTCACCGCGGCGGACTTGTGAATGCGGGCGAATTGGCGGTCGCCGAGCTGTTCGAGCAGGTCCTGCAGCGTGCGTCGCAGGATATAGCTGCGCGCGGCAGTGTGGACGTGGACGTAGTTGTCGCTCGCTTCGAGCCATTCGATCGTCGTGCTGTCGATGAGCTGCAGCGTCTCGCCGACGGGGACCAGCAGGCGCTCCTGCGATTGCGTCTGCGCACGTGCGGTAGTTACAGCCGCGCGCGCGGAGGCGTCCGCGGGACGGACACGCAGGCGCGCCAGTGTCTTCAGCAACCGATCCTTGTCGTAGGGCTTGAGCAGGTAGTCGATCGCGTTCAGCTCGAATGCCTTGATCGCGTGCTCGTCGAACGCGGTCACGAAGACGATCAGCGGTGCGGCTTCCGGCTCGAGTTGTGCGGCCACTTCCAGGCCGCTGAGCCCCGGCATCTGGATGTCGAGAAACGCGACGTCGGGGTGCAGGCGCTCGATCGCTTCGGCCGCGCTCAAGCCGTCTTCGGCTTCGGCGACGACTTCGATGTCGCTCTGCTCCTTCAGCCAGCGCTGCAGCTTGCCGCGAGCCGGTGCTTCGTCGTCGGCCACGAGCACGCGCATCATGCGCGGTGCTCCTGCCAGGGCAGCGTGACCGAGGCCTCGACCGCATCGGCCAGCTGCGCCAGGCGCAGCGAGCCCGCTTCGCCGTACAGCACGTTCAAGCGCTCGCGACAGTTGCGCAGTCCAACGCCTTCCTGGGGATCTGCAGCCAGCACCGAGCCCGAGTTGCGAATGACGATGTGCAGCAGGTCGCCTTCGCGACGCGCCTCGACATCGATCCGGACGGCGCCGCGACTGCGCTCGACCCCGTGCTTGAAGGCATTCTCCAGCAGTGGTTGCAGCAGCAACGCGGGCACCGAGCCCGCAAGCACGGCAGGATCGACGGTCCAGGTCAGCGAGACGCGATCGGCGAACCGCTCCTGCATGATCTGCGCATAGAGCTCCAGCATCCGCAGTTCCTCGCGCAGTGAAGTGAGCTCCTTGTCGCCCCACTGCAGGGTGGCTCGCAGCAGGTCTGCGAGGCGGGACAGCAGGCGATCGGCTCGCGGCACGTCGACCTGCATCAACGCCGAAATCGTGTTCAGCGCGTTGAAGAAGAAGTGCGGCCGCAGCTGCGCCTTGAGGTGCGCGAGCTGGGCTTCGGCGAGGGATTTCTGCAATGCGAGCAGCCGCTGCCGCTGCTCCTGCGACCGGGCGTACGCATCGAAGCCGAAGATGAGGCCGAGCCACAGCCCGAAGAACATCACCAGCTTGACCGATTCGTAGACGAAGACGTACGACCAGGACTCGTGCCGATAGGTGACGCCGGCCAGCGCGTAGACGCCGTGGCGGATGGCGTAGACCGCCGGCACGAACGTCAGCACGATCAGCGGAAACCACTTCATGTGATGGGCCAGCCAGCGCAGCGGCTGGTCGATGTAGACGGCGTAGTGCCGGTCCGCACGGCGCTGCACGACGAGCCACACGGTCGCCACGGCGAGCGAGCTGCCTTCCCACAGGACCGGTTGCCACCAGTGCGTGCCGCCGCTGCGGTAGTAGTCCTGAACGCCGACCGCCATCAGCAGCAGCCAGAACATGACCCACAGAAACAATAGTGCGAGGCTCGGCTGGCTCAGCCAGCGCCGGCCCGGTGCGTGTCGACTCGCGGGGACATCGAGGTGTGCGACTGCCATGCAACGATTGTAGTGAGCGCTTTCCGGCTGCGCTGCGGTCCTGGGGTGACCGGGACAGCACTTGCGGGAACACTGCTGTCAGTGCGTATTTTCAACGAATCCCAGGCCGTCCGCGGGACGCTGCATACTCCCAGCCCGACTCCTCGTCCCTTCGCCAGGGAAGGTACCTTCGAGTACTTCCATGGGCGCTGCAGACTCATCCCCGCCTGAGCAGAATCCGGCCTTGCAGCAGGCCGGCGCCATCGTGCTGCGTCCTGCGACCGTGTCGGACGTTCTCGACAGCGTCACGGACTCAGTCCAGGTGCTGGATGCGAACTGGCGCATGGCCTACATGAACAAGGCCGCGCGCCGCACGTTGCGCGAGCAAGGGCTGGACCCCGATGCGATGATCGGTCGGCATTGCTGGGACGACCTCTATCCCGACGGCCGCGGAACGCCGCTGCAGCGCGCGTACATGCATGCGATGGAGTCGCGCGAAGTCGTCGAGCTCGAGAATTTCCATCCGCCCTGGCAGCGCTGGTTCTGGGTGCGCGTATTCCCGGTCGAGTCGGCTGGCATTGCCGTTTATTTTCATGACATCACCGACCGCAAGCACACCGATCAGCTGCTGCGGGAGCAAAAGGAAATCCTGGCGCTGGTCGCCGACGGTGCACCGCTCGAGCGCTGCCTGACGGCTGTCACCGAATCCGTTTCGCGCTTGAGCCCGGGCTTGCGCGCGTGCGTGCTGCTGGCGAATCAGCAAAACCGCTATTTCGAGGAGTGCTACTCGGCGCAGCTGCCAGCTTCGTTCGCGGCCGCGGTGCGCCGCTTGCCGATCAACGAGCTCGCGGTCGATACCTGCAGCCAGGCGGTCTTCAAGGGCGAGGCGGTCGCGTGCGCAAGCATCGCGACCGACCTGCACTGGGACCAGTCGTGGCGCTGGCATTGCCTGGAGCACGGCGTGCAGGCCTGCCACTCGGAGCCGGTGCGCGGTCGCAGCGGTCAGACGATCGCCTCGCTGATGTTGTGCTTCGGCGCGCCGCGCGTCATCAACGCGTGGGAGCGGGACGTCGTGAAATTCGCATGCTCAGTCGCCAGCGTCGCCATCGAGCACGAGCGTCGCGAGCGCTCGCTGCGCGAGGGCGAGGCGCGGTTCCATCGCCTGGCCGACGTGATGAGCGAGCGCCTGGACGAGCAGCAGGCGCTGCTTGCCGAGTACAAGCGCGCCGACCAGGCTTCGCGCAGCGCCAGCGAGCGCAAGGACGAGTTTCTCGCCGTCCTCGTGCACGAGTTGCGCAATCCGCTGGCAGCGCTCGCCGCAGCGGCGCAGACGCTGGAGAAGACCACGCATCACCGCAACGCTGCGTCGCTCGCTGTCGCGATGGTGCGGCGGCAAGTCGATCACATGTCGCGGCTGCTCGAAGACCTGATGAACGCCGCACGCATCACGCATGGCCTGATGCAGCTGCGTCTCGAGCCCGTGAAGCTGCAGGATGCGGTGCGCGAAGCGGTCGAGGCAACGCGCCACCAGATCGATTCGCATCAGCACAGGCTGACGGTGCAGCTCGCCACCGAGCCGATGTACGTGCGCGGCGACGCGGTCCGGCTGAATCAGATCATCGTCAACCTGCTCGCCAACTCGGCGAAGTACACGCCGATGGGCGGCACCATCAACGTGCGTGTCACCCGCGTGCGGCACAACGCCGTGCTGACCGTGCGCGACGACGGCATCGGCATGTCGCCGGAAATGCTGCTGAAGGTCTTCGACATGTATTCGCAGGCAAACCGTGCCGGGGACGGCGCATCGGACGGCCTGGGCATCGGCCTCGCGCTGGTCAAAGGGCTGGTCGAGCTGCACGACGGCACGGTCGAAGCGCGCAGCGCCGGCGAAGGCTGCGGCAGCGAGTTCGTCGTCTCGCTGCCGTTAACGGTGCCGTTAACGGTGCCGGGAGAAAAATCGGGGGGAAACTGAGCACCGCAGCATGATGCTGCACCGCTCAGTTTCCCCCGTTTTTCTCTCCCGGCACCCGTCTCTGCTCAGTTCACCCGCGTGATGCGGCCTTCGATCTGCGCGGTGAAGGGCTGCTGCAGCGAGCCGACGTAGTCGACCAGCGCATCCAGGTCGACGGCGCCGACGACGCGGTTCGTGCCGGAGGGCAGCACGAGGAAGTTGTCGCCGCCGGAGGCCATGAAGCTGTTGACCGTGACGCGGTAGGTCGCGGCCGGATCGAGCACGTTGCCCGACGCGTCGCGCATCTCGATCACGCGATCGCCGATCGCGCGGCTCGCGTCCCACGTGTACGTCAGTCCCGACGTCTTGAGGATCTTCGGCGGATTCTGGTTGATCCACTGCTGCTCGAGCAGCAGGTCGATCTGCGCGCCGGTGAGATCCATCGACACCAGGTCGTTGGAGAACGGCTGGATCGCGAACAGCTCGCCCCACAGCACCTCGCCCGCGTCGAGGTTCGTGCGGATGCCGCCGGGGTTCATGAACGCGAACTGCGCGCCGGTCGAGGCGCGCTGCGAGTCGGCGATGAGGTTGCCGAGCGCAGACTCGCCGGCAGCGTTCTCCTGCGTGGTGATCGCGACCTGCGAAACGCCGATCACGCGGTTGACCAGCGGTGCGACGCGCTCGTCCGCTGCGGCGACGATCTTCGCGACCCGGGTATCCGGCGTCAGGCCCGGCCCCTCGTCGCCCCACGTCGTGACGATCGCCGCGGACTTCTCCACGACGTCGTGCGACTTGCGGCTGATCGTCAGATCGATGTCGTCGTACGCGGTGCTCGCCGAGAACGCCTGCGTCAGCAGGATCTGCTTGCCGTTGTCGTTGGCGACCAGCGCGTTGGTGAAGCCGTGCGCGTGACCGGACACGACCACGTCCACTTCGTCGTTCAGGCGCTTGACGATGTCGACGATCGGCCCGCTGAGGCCCTGCACGTCCGGATCGGTCGGCCCTTCGTAGGTCGGCGCCTGGCGCAGGCCCTGGTGGATCGTCACGACGATCGTGCGCACGCCCTGGCGCTTCAGCTGCGCGACCGATGCGTTGATCGCGTCCGCCTCGTCGACGAACTGCAATCCCGCGACGCCGTCCGGCGTGACGATCGTCGGCGTCTCCTTGAGCACCGCGCCGATGACGCCGATCGCGATGCCGTTGACGACCTTGATCGTGTACGGCGGCAGCATCGGCTTGCCGTTCGCCGCATTGATCACGTTCGCCGAGACATACGGGAAGCGCGCGCCTTGCCAGCGCTTCTCGAGGAACGGACCGTCCGCGTGATTGCCGCCCGTCAGCAGGCGCAGCAGCTCCGAGCGGCCTTCGTCGAACTCGTGATTGCCGAGCGTGCCGATGACGTTGCAGCGCGCCTGCGCATACGGCTCCACGAAGTCCGGCAGCGAGCGCTGCAGCTTGAACGGAATGCACCACTTGTTGGCCAGCGTGTTGAGCACGCTGATCGCCGGCTCATCCTGCAGCAGCGCCGAGTTCGGCGGCGACGCGCCGACCTGGTCGCCGGCGTGAATGATGAACGCCGGCCCGTCGGCCTGATCGGCCGCCGCTTCCAGGTACGAAGCGAGCACCGCGGCGCCGCCGGCGGGTCGCGGACCGACCGTGCGCGGCGACAGCTGACCGTGAAAATCGTTGATGCCGAGCAGCTTGACCGAGATCGTCGGGTCGCGCCGCCCCGCGGGATCCTGCCAGCGCACGCGCGCGCTCGCCTTGCTGCGAGCTTGCATGCCTTCGACGCGTTCGTCGTGCTGGTCGGCTTCGAGAGAGTGGCCCTGGTCGCCGTGCGCGCCGGCGTTCGCGGCAGCCAGAGTCAGAAGGGCGGAAGCAATAGAGATCCCCACTTGCGTGCGCATCGTTTCCCTCCGGGTCATGTTGCAGGACCCGCGCGAGCGTAGTGATGCGCGATGGCAAGCCGATGGAGCTGGTGTTGCAGTTAGATGTAGTGCCCGGTGCTCAGCGCTGCAGCTCGGGATGCGCTGCTGCGCGTTGCTTGCTGGTCGCTTGCGACTCGCGGCGATCCCAGTCGGACCAGTACCTGGTCAGGCGCTCGACGAATTCCTTCGACTTGTCGGTGTACAGCCGCTCGCCCAGCGTGAGTGCCTTGTCCTGCAGCTCCACCCGGCGCCGGTCGATGAGCGCCTGCAATGCGCTCGATGTCGCCTCGCTCATGCCGTTGGCCGACTTCGTGACGCGGTCGCGCAGCACTGCGAGGTCGTGCTCGTCGCCGAGGTAGTCCGCGAGGTGATGGAACTCGTCGGCGAGCTCGCCGACCGGACCCGCTGCGAGCGGCGTGAGCACCTGGAGCTGATGCCACAGATACTTGGTCTGCTTGCGGCATTCGTGCAGAGCGTCGGTCGCGCGTTCCGCTTGCGCATCGCGCAGGGCGCGGCGCGCTTTGCGGTAGGTCGAGCGCAAGCCCATCGCCAGACAATCCCATTCGCCGGTTGCCGGGCGCCACGCGTTGGCGCGCTTCATCGAGCCCTTGAGCGCGCTTCTGATCTGGCCGAGCTGTCGCGCCGGCAGCGCACGCTTCGTCGGCGTACGACTCTTCTGCAGTCCCTGGCGCAGCGGCGCGGCCTGTAGACCGGAAGCAGCGGGACCGAAGTGTTCGAGGAGTCCTTCGAGCGCTTCGCTCATGACTTCGTCATCGCGAGCCTGCGACAGCGGCCGCGCGGCGTCGCGCGCTACGGTGTTCTCGCGCCGATATGCAAGCTCGCTGATTGCGGGCCGCAGCAGCCGCAGGGTGGCGCGGGCGCGTTTGAGTTGTTTGCGGGCGCCGTGAACATTCGGCCTGGCGCCAGTGAGCTCTTCGATGGCGGCTGCGAGCTGGCGCAGGAAGATCTCGCGGCACTGCTGCACCGGCCGGTCCGGCGAAGCGAGTGCTTGCTGCGACCGGTCGGCCATGCGCGGCTGCTCAGTCGCGCTGCCTGGTGAACACGATCTCGAATTGCGCCGTGCTCAGGGCTTCTTCCCGCGAGTGTCCCTTCGCTTCCTCGAGCTCGACGTAGGCATTCAGCGCAGCCATGTGATTACGGAAAATCGCCACGGCCGCCTCGAAGAAGTCGTCCACCGACCGGAACCAGCCTTCGCTCGCGCACTGCTCGACGAACGCGTAGGCCGTGGGGTCCAGCGCAATGGTGATCGGGAGGCGCTGGCGGCCGGGTTTACGCGTGCGCGGGATGTGCATGTCACACTCTCGAAAGGGGATCGAACGCCAGCGGGTTCCCGGCTGTTCTGAAGGCCGCGCCGGGTGGCGTATTCTAAGTCGCTCGCCGGGGCTGTGCCATCGCATCGTGCTGTAAGACAATTGCCCGACCACAGGACCATTGCGGAGCTCGCGCGTCTCAATGCCTCAGTTGCAGCCCATGCCGTTGTTTCTCAACGAAACCGCCGGTGCGGATCGCGGGCTGATCTGCGGCTATCAGTTGTATGCCGAGGGTCCGTCGCGCGAAGTCAATGCAGACGGCATCGTGCAGGCGCTCGCGCAGCCCGACGCGGTCACGTGGTTGCACTTCAATCTCTCCGACGCGCGGGCGCGACGCTGGCTGCTCGATGCGGCATTCGTGCCGTCTGCGCTGCGCGAAGTGTTACAGGAGCATGACGAAAACCGGCGCGTCGAATGCACCGACGGCGGTCTGCTGCTCGTCATCAGCGATTTTACTTATGAGGACGAGTCCGACCCGTCGGAGGTCGCACCGCTGTGGTGCTACGCCGACCGGCGCCTTTTGATTACAGCGCGCCTGCACGCCCTGAAGAGCGCCGACGAGCTGCGCCTGCGGATGCGCAGCGGCGTGAATGCGACTTCCGGCATCGACCTGGCCACGCAGCTGATCGACATCCGCACCGCGCGCATCAAGCAGCTGGCCAACGAGATGACCCGGCAGCTGGATGACATCGAGGACGAAATTCTCGCCGGCAACATCGAGGAGCAGCGCGAGCAACTCGGTCGCTCACGCCGCCTGTGCGCCCGCCTGCGGCGGCAGTTCGCGCCGGAGCGCGCCGATCTCGGCCGCGTCGTCCACCGCTCCACGCAGCCGCTGCCGGAGGAGGACCGCGGCCTGCTGGAGTCGAGCGTCGAGGGGCTCGCGTTCGCGATCGAGGAGATCGCGGAGATCTACGAGCGCTCCAAGCTCCTGCAGGAAGAGCTGGCGTCGCGCCTCGCCGAGAACACCAGCCGGAATCTCTATGTGCTGTCGCTGCTTACGGCGGTGCTGTTGCCGATGACGCTGGTGACCGGCGTGTTCGGCATGAACGTCGCGCACCTGCCGGGCGCCAACTCGTTCCCGCTGGTGATGCTGCTGATCCTGGCGAGCGGCGGCATCACGCTGGCGCTGTTCTTCTGGCGGCGCCTGTTGTGAACGGCTATTCTCGATCGACGAGTTTCCAGGCGGAGAAAACATCGTGAAACCATCGGCGAAGGTCGCGGCGCGCAAGTCGCCGAGCGCGTTGCAGGGCGCCGTCGACGCGGCCCACCAGCGCTGGCAGGACGCGAAGAAGTCCGCGAAGAAGGCCAAGCAGGCCGCCAAGGAAGCGCGGCGACTGTTCAAGGACGCCAAGCGGGCGCTGAAGCGGGCGAAGGAAGAGATGGTCGTCGCCGCCCGGAAGCTGCAGAGCTCGGTCACTCGCAAGAAGAAGGCGAAAGCCAAGCCGGCTGCCCGACGCGCGGCCAAGCCAGCTGCGAAGCCTGCGCCGGCGAAAGCTGCCGCCAAGCCCGCTGCGAAGCCGGTCGTGCGGGCGAAGCCCGCCGCGAAGCCGCGGCCGAAACGCAAGGCACGGGCCGCGGTCAAGCGGCCGGCGCGGTCGACGCCAGCTGTCGCCGAAGCAGCGGCGCCGGCAGTCGCTGCCGAAGTTGCGACTCCCGTCACAGAGGAAACCACTCCAGCCTGAGAAGTGGCGCGCGTGTCACTCGTGTGACAAGCGCACGCAACGTGCCTGTCACGCAGACGCATTAGCGTTTGCGGCGCCGCGTGAGTGCGGCGTCTCGATGGGACACGCATGCAGAAGGACAGCGGTGCGCCATTCCGTCTCGATACCCCCTTCCGCGGAGTGCCGGCGCTCGGCCCGCTGCTGCTGAGTCTCACCGAGCGCGCGCTCGCTTTCGAGCGGCTCGCGAATATCTATCGCCAGGCCGGCGGCAAAGCCACCTCACCGAGCGACTTCGCTGCGCAGGCGCTCGAGATCCTGCAAGTGCGCTTCGAGCTGGATGAGCGCCAGCTGGAGCGGATCCCGCGCACCGGCCCGGCGGTCGTCGTGGCCAATCATCCGTATGGCGGCCTGGAAGGGCTGTTCCTGATCGCGCAGCTGCAACGTTATCGCGCCGATTCGCGCTTCATCGCCAACGAGCTGCTGGCGCGTCTTCCCGAGATTCGCGACGTGCTGTTTCCGGTCGATGCGTTCGGCGGAGCGCGCGCCGCCAGAAAGAACAGCACTTCGCTGCGCGCCGCGCTCAAGCACGTCCGCAACGGCGGCCTGCTGGTGCTGTTTCCTGCTGGCGTGGTTTCGCATCTGCATCTCTCGGCCGGCAGGGTCTGCGATCCGCCATGGCAGCCGGTAGCGGCCGGCTTGCTCCGCCGCTGCGAATGCCCGGTCGTGCCGCTGTTCTTTGGCGGCGGCAACAGCGCGATCTTCCAGGCGCTCGGCTTGCTGCATCCGAGCATGCGCACTGCAATGCTCACCCGTGAGCTGCTCAACAAGCGTCACCGGACGATTCCCGTGCGCATCGGCCGGCCCATCGCGGCGGAGAAGATCGCGCGTCAGCCCGACAATGCGAAGCTCGCGAGCTTTCTGCGCCTGAGGACGTACGCGCTCGAGGCGCGCGGCACGGCAGCCGCAGATGAGCCGGTCGTAGTGCCGCAGACGGCGGTGGCTGCCGGCGCGCCGTCGCGGCTGCTCGCCGCGGAAATCGAATGCCTGCCGGAGGGCAACACGCTCGCGAGCGTCGGCGACATGAGCGTCGTGTTTGCGCGCGCCGAGCAGATTCCGTGGACGCTGCGCGAGCTGGGCCGGCTGCGCGAGATCACCTTTCGCGCGGTGGGCGAGGGGACCGGCGCCGATTCCGATATCGATCGCTACGACCGCGATTACGTGCACCTGATCGCCTGGCATCGCACGCGCAACGAAGTCGTGGGCGCGTACCGCATCGGTCACGTCGATCGCATCGTCGCAGAGCGCGGCAAGCGCGGCCTGTACACACACTCGCTGTTTGCGTACGGCGATGCATTCCTGCGCTCGCTCGGGCCCGCGCTGGAGCTGGGGCGCTCGTTCGTCAGCCCGGCCTATCAACGGGATTTCGGCGCGTTGCTGCTGCTGTGGAAGGGCATCGCGCAGTACGTCGCGTGCAATCCGCGGTATCACGTGCTGTTCGGACCTGTGAGCATCAGCCGCGAGTATCGGCCCGCTTCACACGCTCTGTTGATCGACTTCCTGCGCCGGCACTGCTTCGACGATCAACTCGCCAGGCTGATCCGGCCGCGGCGCGCCTTCCGGCGCACGCACTCCCTTGCCGCGCTCAGCGGCGACCTCGCGCGTCTCGCCGATCTCGACGACGTCTCGCAGCTGCTCGAAGAGATCGAGCCGGACGGCAAAGGCGCGCCAGTGCTGCTGCGCCAGTACCTGAAGCTCGGCGGCCGCCTCGCCTGCTTCAACGTCGACGAGAGCTTCAGCGGCGTGATCGACGGGCTGATCGTCGTCGACCTGCTGCGCACCGATCGGAAGGTGCTGCAGAAGTACATGGGACGCGAGCAGGCGAATGCGTTCATCGCGTACGGCAGGTCGAGGAGTCACGAAGTCACGGAGTCACGAGGGACGGGCTCTTTGTGACTCCGTCACTCCGCCACTTCGTCACTTCTCTGAATCTGCCCCCCGTGACTCAGCCACGCCTCCAGTCCACCCGCGAGTGGGCGAGCATGCAGCACCCCCTTCGCATGCAGGCGCTTGGCGATCAGTGCAGCCGTAGCGTCGTTGGGGCAGTCGCAGTAGACGATCACTTCCTCGTACACGCCTAGCGTCAGTGTCTCGACGTCGGCGACCCAGATGCTGCCGGGGATCCAGCCGGTGCGCTCGCGGCGGTCGGCGGTGCGTGCGTCGAGGATTGCGACCTTGGCGGTCGTCTTCAGCAGCTCGATCAGCTGGGCCACCGAGATGCGTGCCATGCGGATCTTCATCTTGAACTGCCAGCGCTGCCACCACTTCACCGCGACGAACACGAGCACGGCGACTGCCAGCAGCAGCAGAGCCGAGTTGCCGAGCACTTCCAGCTCGTCCAGCACGACGTCGATGGCTTCATGGAAGATCACGCCGAGCACGACGCCGCCGGCGGCCCACAGCGCAGCGCCGATGCTGTCGTAGAGCACGAAGCGGGTGAGCGGAATCGCAGCTTCGCCGGCGAGCGTCGTCGCGACTGCGGCGAGGCCCGGCACGTACTTGGCAAAGATCAGCGAAGGCGCGCCCCAGCGCATGTAGATGCGGCGCGTGTTGCTGACGCAAGAGTCGGGCGACAGCGAGACGCGGCAGATCAGCCGCAGCATGGCCGCGCCGAAATAGCGGCCGCCGACGAACCACACGAGATCGGCAATGAGCGTCGCGACGACGGCGACGACGAAGATCGGCCACACCGGCGAGCCCGAGTTCGTGGCGACGCCCGCTGCGACGATCACCAGCGAGAAGGAGGGCAGCGGCAAACCGCCCTGATCCAGCAACACGCCGACGAACACGATCTGCAGGCCGTAGAGCTCGAGCGCGCGCAGAATGTCTTGCATGGCGCGTATGGTAGCGCGCTGCGACGCGCGTGCCGAATTTACAATGACAAAATCGTCATCGATATTTCCCGCCGGATGCTCCTCTGCGAGCCCGCCGCCGACTTTCGGCGCGCAGCGCGCGGCGTAAGATCGCGCGACCTCCGGACGTCGCGCCGTCCGGTGAACCACCAACACCAACTTTTTCGCATCGCTGTGCCCGATGCCGCTCCGCTGCCTCGTGCGCATGCGTGTCGAATGCAGGAGGCCGGCATATGAGGCTGCTCAACTCTCTGGGCGCAGCAATCGCTAGCAGCGTTGCGTGCGCAGCGCTGCTGTTGTGTGCGCCGACGGGATTCGCTCAACCGCAGAAGCAACTGGACCGCGACAACAAGATGTCCGCAGCGGGCAAACGCGCGCTCGCTGCCATCCGCAAGATCGAGCGACAAAGCGGCGGCGCCTCGCGACGCGCGGCCGCCGTGACCGAGTCGGACGGCGACCGCTGCGTCAACGAGCCGGACTGCGAAGGCGACGAAGGCGACGCCGAAGCGGCCCCGGGCGGACAGGCCGAGCTGTCGATCGCGGTCGACGCGAGCGGCCAGCACGTGGTGATCGGCTACAACGATACGCGCGGCTTCAGCGAGAACCCGATCTCGCTGTCCGGCGTGCTGTATTCGCAGGACGGCGGCCGCACGTTCGTCGACGGCGGCCGCCTGCCGACTCCCGGCAACGATGTGCTCGGCACGACGCGCCTGCCGCAGGTCTTCGGCGATCCGGAAGTGAAGTACCTCGGCGGCTGCACGTTCGTCTATTCCTCGATCCTGGTCGCGAAGTTCTCGGCGACGACGGCCGTGCAGACCATGGGCCTGCATCGCTCGACGGATTGCGGCAAGACGTGGCAGGGACCGTTCGAGATCACCGCCGCCACCAATCCCAACGGCATCGTCGACGCGAACGAGCCGGCCGACGCGGCCGACAAGGAGTTCATGGACGTCGATCCCGACACCGGCCGGCTGATCGTCAGCTGGTCGAACTTCACGCCGGCGGCGCCCGGCGGCGTCGAGATCCGCTCGGCCTTCGCCGACAACGCGAAGTCAGGCAGTCCGCCGACGTGGTCGGCAGGCACGATCGTCTCGGCCACGCCGGCCGATGGGCAGTCGTCGGTCCCGCGCTTCGCCGCCGGCACCGGCAACGCGTACGTGGCATGGCGCCGCTTCCCGTTCCCCGGAACGTTCAACGGGCTCGGCAACACCATCGGCTTCGCGCGCTCGCTCGACAACGGCATGACCTGGCAGGCTGCGATCGACACCAGCAATGAGTTCTTCACGATGGACCAGGTGCTCGGCAACGATCGCGTCAACACCTCGCCCTCGCTGGCGGTCGACAACTCGCGCGGGCCGCGCCGCGGCACCATCTATCTGGTCTACGCCAACAACAACAGCGGCGACGGCGCCGACATCGTGTTCCAGCGCAGCACCAACAAGGGCAAGTCGTTCTCCGCGCCGCTCGAGTTGAACGCAGCGCCCGGCGAGGACCGGGCGCAGTGGTTCCCGTGGGTCACGGTCGATTCGACGACCGGCAGAGTTCACGTGTTCTATTACGACCAGGGCATCGACACCTCCGGCGACTTGTCCGAGGTCAGCTATGTCTATTCCGACGACGGCGGCAAGCACTGGTCGGCGGCAGTGCCGCTCACGCAGCGTCCATTCCATGCCGGGCATGGCAACGATACGGGACAGCCGAATCTCGGCGACTACAACCAGGCAGTTGCGCAGCACGGCGACCTGTTCGCGGCGTACGCGGTTGCCAACCGTCCACCCGGCGGGTTCGTCGACGGACAACCCTCCAGCACGCAGCTGACCGTGCCGGACGCCGAGTTCAAGCGTCACTCCGAGCACTCGCGGTTCGATCTCAACTCGTTGCCGCTGAGCATCGACGTCAACGGCGTCAGCGTCGACGACAGCGCCGGCAACGGCAACGGTTTCGCCGATCCAGGCGAGACGCTCCGCGTCCGGCTCCCGCTCGAGAACTACACGCTCAATAGGTTGAACGACGCCAAGGCGCACGGCGTGATCGCGCTGCTCACGACGGACACTCCCGGCGTGCAGGTGCGTCAGCCGCTCGGTGTCTACGGGCGCATCGAGCAGGGTGAGTCGCAGACGAACGTCGTGGCGTATCAGCTGCGGCTCGCTCCGGGCTTCGATCCGGGCACGCCGATCGAGCTGAAGCTCGACGTGATCGGCAAGTTCGGCGGCGGCGGCCTCGATCGCGCGACGCTGCGTCACACGTTGTTCACCGGCACGCCGGCGGCCACGACGCTGCTGAGCGAGAACTTCGACGGCGTTGCGCCGGGCGCGCTGCCGGCGGGCTGGATCTCCGCGCACGGCGGCGGAGCGAACGTCGTGCCGTGGGTGACCAGCAACGTGTTCTGCAGCAACAGTAACGCTGCATTCCACCAGAACGCGAACGATAACGGCACCGGCGATCCGACTCGTTGGGAGCGGCTGTTCAGTCCGACCTTCGCCGTGCCTGCGAACTCGGACTACGTGACGCTCGACTTCGATGTCTGCACCGACACGGAGTTCGATCCGAACTTCCGCATCCAGGCGTTCGACGGGCTGACGCTGCGCATCTTCGATGCGACCCCGGGCAACACTGCGCGCTCGGTGCTCGTCGAGGCATTCGCCGACGAGCTCACGACCGGCAATCGCAAGCACTTCCCGAAGCATCTGCCGCGCAACAGCAACCCGGCCTACCTGGAGGACATGTCCGTGTGGGCCGGCGATTCGCACGGCCTGCGACATGTCCACATGCGCTTGCCCGGCATGGCAGGCACCGTCTCCCAGCTGCGCTTCGAATACACGCAGGACGGCAGCTCGACCTGCCTGGATGTCGGCGGCGGGCCGGTCTGCGGCGTGTCGATCGACAACCTGGTTCTGCGTAGCGTGCGGGCGACCGCCGCGCCGGTGCCTGCAACAAGCAACTAGTTCACGCCTTGAAGCGTTACGACGTGAGAGGGCCGCTCCTGCGGGAGCGGTCCTCGCGTGTTGCGGGTCCTGGTATGAACAATCGCGCGTCGTATCTGCTGTTCGCATTGCTGAGCGCGTGGGCCGTGAGTCCACGCGCCGCGCTCGCACAGCAGGCCGCCCCGCAAACGCCGCAAGTCGAGAGCCGGATCGCGCAAGCGAACGGCGTGCGGCTGCGCTACCTCATCGCCGGGCAGGGCGAGCCGGTGCTGCTGCTGCACGGCTTCGGGCAGACGAGCCAGATGTGGCGCCCGCTGATGCGCGAGCTGGCGAAGGATCACACGGTGATCGCAGCGGACCTGCGCGGAGCAGGTCAGTCGGATGCGCCGCCGGAAGGCTATACCAAGGCGCATATGGCCCGCGACATGCACGAGCTCATGACCGGGCTCGGCTACCGCAAGGTGAGCCTGGTCGGTCACGACATCGGGATGATGATCGCGTACGCGTACGCCGCGCAGTTTCCGGCCGAGGTGAAGAACATCGTGCTGATGGATTCGTTCCTGCCCGGCGTCGGCGAGTGGCAGCGCGTGTGGATGCGCCCCGACATGTGGCACTTCCATTTCTACGGCAAGACGCCCGAGGCGCTGGTGCAGGGACGCGAGCGCATCTATCTCGAGCGCTTCTGGAACGACTTCGCGGCGGATCCGGCCAAGTCGATCCCGGAGGCGGATCGCAAGCTCTATGCAGCCGAGTATGCGCGGCCCAATCACATTCACGCGACCATGGAGTGGTTTCGCGTGCTCGACGAGGACGCCGCGGAGTTTCATGGCTATGCCGCCAAGCCGCTGACGATGCCGATGCTGGTGCTGGCCGGCGAGAAAGGCGCCGGCGACTTCCTGATCAAGCAGGCCGAGCTGATCGACACCGACGTGCAGGGCGCCGTCGTGCCGGGCGCCGGGCACTGGCTCATGGAGGAAGCGCCCGGCTTCGTGATTCCCAAGATCGTCGAGTTCGTCGATCAGGCCGCGCCGGCCGCCACCTCACGCCGCTAGCTGCAGCACGCCGAGGCTCGCGACGCGCGCGCGCGCTTCGGCAAGGCTCTGCTGGCGCGATTGCGCGCCCAATGCCAGCCCTTCGGCGAACACGAACTCCGGCTGCAAGCCGATGAAGCCGAGGAACTGGCGCAGATAGGGCGTCTGCGTGTCGACGTTCTCGCCGTACACTCCGCCGCGCGTGATGAACACGAGCGTGCGCCGTCCTTTGAGCAAGCCTTCGGGGCCGTTGCTCGAGTAGCGGAACGTGACGCCGGCGCGCGCGATGTGAACGCGGTAGTCGCCGCCGTAGCGTTGCACGATGCGCTCGAAGCTGGTCCAGGGCAGAAAGTCCATGAGCTGCGCGAACAGCGTCTTGCCGGCATACATGGTCGATGGCTCTCGGCGAACAACTGCCGAAAACCTCGCCGACACGCCGATCCACGTTCAAGTCGACACCAAGCTGAAACTGCTGTTTATCAGCCGCGGATCAGCTACTTCCACGATCGTGTCGCGTCCTTAACCGGACACTAGTGGGCTTTAGCCTGACTCTGGTCAGAAATCGCAGGGCGACGCCAGCGGCGGCTGCATCGCCGGCACCGTGTCGCGAAACGCCACACCGGCCTTGCGCAACGCCGCCACTTGCTGCTGCACTTCACCAGGCGAAAGCACGCTGCCCGCCGCGTGCAACACCCAGTCGACATCTTCCGTGTACACGCGCGGCTCGCGCGACGCGATCAATCCCTCGCGGATGAACCACAGGTTGAAGTTGATCGACATGTGGTCTTCGGGATAGTACGGCTCGCCGTGAGTCGCGAGCGGCGCACCGTCGAGAAAGTAGCGCACTTCGTGGTTCGCGATCTGCAGGACCAGCGTGTGCCAGCCATCGAGGCTGCCGCGTCGCGCGTTGCTCGTGCTCACCTGCAGCCATTCAGGCTCGGGCCGGAACGTTTCCCAGGTGGTCGTGTGCAGCGTCAGGTCGCCGCCGCCCCAGCCGCCGTTCGGCAGGTATTCGAAATCCTGTTCGCTGTAGTCCGGATCGAGCGGCGCTTTCAGCGGTGCGATCGTGTAGAACGTCTCGACGATCTGATCGCCGTCAGGGCCTGAGACCGGGCCGTCGCTGAAGCGCACGCGCGCTGCATAGGTGCCTTCGAGATACTTGCGCTGGTGACACAGCTGCGCCTGGCGCGTGGTGGTGCCATCAGTCGACGCGGTCATGCGCACGAGGCGATTGCCCGCGCCGGCGGGGTCGTCGACGAAACTGACGTTGTCGCTCCACGTCGCGCCTGCGATGCCCGGCCAGCCCACGGCAGTGCGCGCGATCCAGCCGTTGCCGCGGAATGCCTCCAGCGAGCGATAGCTGAAGTCGTCGAACAGAATGTGCTGAGAGCGATCGCTCGGCGAGCTCGAGCAGGAGGCCAGCAGCACGACTGGCACGATACGCAGCGCTGTCCGTCTCATGATCGGACTATTGTCCCGCCGGTCCCGGTGCAGCGGTAGAGGGCGCTGCGTTCGCAGCTTGCGGAGTTGCCATCGCGGTCGCCGCGAGCAGGAACCAGGTCGAATGCGGCAGCCACTGTTCCAGCCAGCGCCAGTTGTTGTCGTCCGGACCCGGCGCAAAGATGACGCCGCGGCCTTCATCGCTGGCGACGGCGCCGGTGATGCCGTTCGAAATGCCGCCTTTGACCATCTCGCCCGCGCTGACTGCCGAAGGCGGATTCGTGGCGCCGAAGCCGTACAACAGGCACATGTCGAACGGGTTGCGGCCGAGCGTCCAATCGAGCTGATGCTGCGCAAACTCGGCAAGGCGCGGGCGCACGCCGAACCGCGTCGCAGGGTCGCGCGCGACGATCCGTCCGCCGAGGATGGCCGCCGTCGCCAGCGAGGCGAGCCGCGCACTTTCGCCTTGCCACCAGTAGCCAGTCTCGTTCGCGTGCGGGATGAAGAATCCTTCGAGCACGCGATCGCCGGCCTTGCCGTCGCGATAGGTGCGGAAATTCTGCCGGGCGTAGTCGAACGGGTTCGAAACCTGGTCGGTCAACGCCAGCTGGTGGTCCAGCGCGGCTCTGATCGTCGTACGCGCCTGCTCGGCGCGCTGTGCATCGCGCTCGATGTCGAGGTACTGCACCAGGCTCACGACCGGCAATCCGGCGTCGGCCGCGTGATAGTAAGGACGTGCCTTGTCGTCGCTGCGAAACCAGCCTTCGGGCGTCATGCGTCGATTCAGGTTGTGCGCGCGCTGTCGGGCCGCGTCGAGGTAGGTTTGCTGCTGCGTGGAGCGGTACAGCTCGACCGCGGCGAGCAGCGCTGTGTAGTCGTCGATGATGTTCTCGACGCCGTTGTCGCAGTACTTGAGGTTGTTCGCCTGCAGATGGGCGAAGGCCCGCTCGGCGTCCTGCAGATATTGTGCAGCGGAGAATTGACCGCGAATGCCGGTCGCCTTGCTCAGTCGCGCGGCGCGCGCCAGCCCGGCAATCGCAACGCCGCCGCCCTCGCGGAACGCTGCCTGGTAGTCCTTGGTGTACACGCCTTCGATGCCGACGTAGCCGACGACCATGCGCTCCGCGCCCGGCGTCGCCCAGCGGTCGAAGACGGTCATGTAGAAGTAGCCGTCCTTATCCAGCAGCCGATGCAGGAAGTCCGCGCCCCACAGCGCTTCCTCGACGACACGAGTCTCGAGACCGGCGCTGCGATACAGGGCCGGCACGCTGTCATGCGAAGCTGCCAGCGCCCACACGACCAGCGCCGTCTGCTGCGGGTTGAAGAAGTTGGCATACGAAAGATGCGACAGATATTTGCCGTTGTCGCCGCCGGCGTCCTTCCATCCGCCCCACACGTCGACGTAGCGCTCGCTGTCGAAGATGCGGATATGTCTGTCAGCAGGCTTGGTGTGCCGGTTCGCGCGGTAGTAGTCGAGCACCGCCGCTGCAGTCGTGACGAACGTCGCGTTGTCCGCAACCGCGAATTCAGCCGAGCGTGCACGCACGCCGCCGACGGTCGC
>DATEJG010000042.1:0-76150 GCA_035278165.1 Steroidobacteraceae bacterium | reverse complement strand
CCATCGAAGCGCTCCGGCCGTTCCTCGAACCGGGCGACATTCTCATCGACGGCGGCAACGCGCTTTACAACGACACCGAACGCCGTGAACAAACCCTTCGGCCGACGGGCATCAAGTTCTTCGGCATGGGCGTCTCCGGCGGCGAAGAGGGCGCCCTCTGGGGTCCGTCGCTCATGCCCGGCGGCAGCTCGCCGGCGTGGCAGCACATCAAGCCGATCTTCCAGGCCGTTTGTGCGCGCACGCCGCAGGGCGAGCCGTGCTGCGACTGGATGGGCGAGGACGGCGCCGGTCACTTCGTCAAGATGGTTCACAACGGCATCGAGTACGGCGACATGCAGCTGATCGCCGAGACCTACGACGTGATGAAGCGCGTCGTCGGCATGAGCAATGCGCAGATGCACGAGGTGTTCGTGCAGTGGAACGCCGGCGAGCTCGACAGCTACCTCATCGAGATCACGCGCGACATCCTCGCGTACCGGACCAGCGAGGGCGAGCAGACCGTCGATGCGATCCTCGACGCCGCCGGCCAGAAAGGCACCGGCAAGTGGACCGTGATCGAAGCGCTCGACCAGGGAATACCGCTGACGCTGATCGGCGAAGCCGTGTTCGCGCGCTCGTTGTCGGCGATGAAGGAGGAGCGCGTCGCAGCGTCGCGCCAGATCAGTCATGACGGCGGCGGCTTCAGCGGCGAGCCGCGCACGCTGGTCGACGATCTGCGTCAGGCGTTGTACGCGTCGAAGATCATCAGCTACGCGCAGGGCTACCACCTGCTGCGCTCGGCTGCGCAGACGTACGAGTGGAATCTGAATTACGGCGGCATCGCGCTGGTGTGGCGCGGCGGTTGCATCATCCGCTCGGCGTTCCTCGGCGACATCAAGCAGGCGTTCGATCGCGATCCGGGCCTGGTGAACCTGCTGCTCGACCCGTTCTTTCGCGACGCAGTCACCAGCCGCCAGGCGGGCTGGCGCCGTGCGATCGTCGCCGCCGTGCAGAGCGGCGTGCCGGCGCCGTGTCTCAGCGCCGCGCTCGCGTATTTCGACGGCTATCGTTCGGAACGCCTGCCCGCGAACCTGGTGCAGGCACAGCGCGACTACTTCGGCGCTCACACGTACGAGCGCGTGGATTCACCGCGCGGCAAGTTCTTTCATACCAACTGGACCGGGCATGGCGGGACGACGACTTCGCGGTCCTACACCGTTTAGAGAAGAGTCGGGTTGAAGCCTGATCCACAGTGCCCGGTGTGGGGCAGGCTTCAGCCTGACTCCATCTTCAGTCTCACCAACACCTTCTCCACCACGCCATCGCACCGGGCTCCCATGAACGGGAACGTCTGCGGAATCGTCGCGTCGACGTTCTCTTTGAGATAGGCGCGCAGCAGATTGCGTGCGCGGTGGTCGCGCGTCTTGACCGTCGCGGCCGGGATTCCCAGGTATTCCGCGGTTTCCTCCACCGACAGTCCTTCGACTTCACGCAGCATGAAGGCGCTGCGGAACTGCTCGGGCAGGCGCTGGATCGCGCGCTCGAGCAGCCGGCGCAGCTCGGCGTTCGCGGCCAGCGCCTGCGGGTCGACCATTGCCTGCAGATCGAAGGGCGCGTGGGGTACATGGTCGTCGGCCACGTTCGTCTCGTCTTCCTCGGAACGGCCGCCGAGGTCGGCTTCGATGGTCACATGATTGCGGCGGCTCGCGCGGGCGCGCACCCGGTCGATCGCTTCGTTGCGCACGATGCGCGCGAGCCACGCCCCGAGGCTGCCGGCGCCGGCATACGACGCGAACGAAAAGAACGCGCGCACGTAGCTTTCCTGCAGCACGTCCTCCGCCTCGCTCGCATCGCCCATCACGCTGACCGCGAGGCGATACAGCCGCTGGTTGTAGCGGCGCATGATGCTGGCGAACGCGTCGTGATCGCCTTGCGCGGCGCGGCGCGCAAGCTCGGCGTCGTCGCCCTTTCCGGCGACGACGTCGGCTGCCGCGAGCGCGGCTGGATCGTGCATCGAGTGCGTCGGGCTCATCTCAGAACTTGTCCGGGAACTGCTTGGCGATGCCGCCGGCCAGCGCGTCCGCGAGGGTGTAGATGTGCGTCTTCATCGCTTCCCAGGTGCGCGCCTCGCCTGCAAGGTCGTGCGCAGCGAGCTGCTGGTTCTGCTGGACGTGGTGCGCGCCATGCGCTGCGAGCAGGCTCTTGAGCGTCGCTTCCGGCCAGTTCGGGTTGGCCTTGCTCAGGAACGCCGCGATCTCGTTGGCGTTGCTGGTGAGCTGACCGAGCGCAGTCTTGGCGGCCGCCGCGTCGCCGGCATCGGTCGCCGTCGCGTGCGCCTTGATGGCAGTGTAGTGGCCGGCCAGCAGCTTGAACAATGCGTCGCTCGCGGCCTTGCCGTAGAACGGCTCGATCGAGCCGGCAATCTGCTTGGCATTCGCCACCACCTGCTGCTCGGCGAAATCAGCGGCCTTGCTGTTCTTCTCCGCCAGCCCGCGCACCACTTCGCGCACCCAGAAGATGTGCCCGACCCACAGGTCGCGCTCCGCGTCCTGCGTCGCGGCGAGCTTCGCCGACACGGTGCCATCGGGCGCGGCTGCCGCCGCGGCGACACCGGACAGGGACACGAGAGAGGCTGCCAACAGGACCGTACGTACCAGCTTCATGACAGAGGGCTCCGCTATTTGGGGTTCCTGTTGCGAGTGACGGAACCCGGCAGGCGGAGGTTCCCGGGCTACTTCGGCCGGTTCCCGAACTCCATTTCCAGCGCCACGCCGATCTCGGGGCTCGCTTCGCGATGCTCTGTCAGCTTGCGGCGCGGCCAGGAGACGCCGCCGCGCAGCTCGAGGAACAGCCAGTCCCAGGTGAGCTGGCGGCGCAGGATCATGCGCGCGGAGTGCCGGGTCAGCGGCACCTCGTTGTCCGTCTCGCCTTCCGTCTGCAGCTGGTACGCGAGCCCGGTGCGGTCGTTGAGGCTCTGGAACAGCGTCAGCTGCGTGAACCATTCGAGGCCGATCGTCTCCTCGGTGAACTTGCCGAGATTCGCCCAGCGCAGCAGCAGCGTGTCCGAGATCGCGCGATCCAGGTACATGCGCGTGGTGGTGCCGAAGCCTTCGGAGTTCTGCCAGAACACGGTCTCGCGCGCAGTGAACACGTAGTGCTCGCCGAACGCGCGCACGATTTCGTAGCGGGCGCGCGCGTAGGGATCGAGCGGCAGGTCGACGCGCACGCCGACGCCTGCGTCGAAATCGTTGCCGGTACGCTCCGGGCTGGAGTAGCCGAGGCCGACCAGCACGCTCTCGTCCTCGAGCGTGCCGAACTGGCGCGTCGGCAGCGCCTGGAAGTCGCCTTCGGTGTCGCTGATGTAGTCGTCTTCGCCGACCCGTCCCGCGAATGCGGAGATGCGCTCGTCCCATTGCGGCAGCTGCAGGCGCACGCGGAAGCGCAGGCGCGGGTCGAAGCCGTCGTAGTCGCTCCACAGCGCGCCGGCGGACACGGTGCCGTACGTGGCGCGATACTGGTCATAGCGGAACTGGTCGCCGAACAGGCTGTCGAGCCACGCTGACGAGGCGCATGCAGTCACGCTCAGGCGGCGGCGCACACGCTCCAGCATCGAGGCCTCCGGCCGTTCGCGCTGCGCGCAGCCGGTCATCGGCGTGACTTCCGGTTCCTTGGCCTGTTCCTGATCCTTGCTCTGATCCTGATCCGGCTGCGGTTGCTCCTGCTCCTGCGCCCATGACGGCGCGCACGCGAGCAGCAGCCCGCATGCCAGCGCCGCGATCACGGTTGCGACGCGGGAGTTCCACTCAGTCCTTGCTACGAGCGCAGCCATGACCCGTAAGAGGTTTTGGTATGACACCTGAACGGCGAGCGTTCCAGAGCGGTTCCATTATGATGGACGCGTGACGGGCCATTTCGTCGACCCCGTCGAGTAAATGCAATGAAGTACCTGCATACAATGGTTCGCGTGACCGACCTGGCGGCATCCCTGCGCTTCTACTGCGAAGCCTTGGGCCTGCGCGAGATCAGGCGCAGGGAGAACGAAAAAGGACGCTTCACGTTGATATTCCTCGCCGCGCCCGGCGACGACGACGCGCAGGTGGAGTTGACCTACAACTGGGACGCGGAGAACTACGGCATCGGCCGCGCATTCGGCCATCTTGCCTACGAGGTCGATGACATCTACGCGGCCTGCCAGCGCCTCATCGAGCACGGGGTGACGATCAACAGGCCGCCGCGCGACGGACACATGGCGTTCGTGCGCTCGCCCGACCGTATCTCGGTCGAGCTGCTGCAGAAGGGCGGGGCGTTGCCGCCGCGCGAGCCGTGGGCATCCATGCCGAACAGCGGCGAATGGTGAGCGCGCGCGGTCACTTGCGCAGCAGCCCCAGCAGCTGGCCGCGCAGCCACTGCGAGCCGGGATCTGCGTCGACGCTCGCGTGCCAGTACAGGAACATCTCCAGCGGCGGAATCTCCACGGGAAACGGCAGCAGCTGCGTGCCGCTCTGACTGCTGCCGAGTCGGGCCTGGCTCCGGGCCATCGTTGCCAGCAGGTCGGAACGCGCGACGATCTCGCATGCGGCCGCGTAGTGCTGACAACGCACGCGGATGCGGCGTGACATCCCGAGCCGGCCGAGCGCGACATCCTCATAGCCGCCGCCGCGGCGTCGACCGGTGATCAGCACGTGGTCCTGCGCGAGATAGAGGTCGGCTGTCAATCCGCCGTCGATCGACGGATGACCCTTGCGTGCCAGCACCGCGAGCGGCTCCGCTCGCACGCGTTCGCGGCGCACGTCGTGCGACAGCGGCAGCCCGACGTCGAAGGCGAGATCGATCTCGCCGCTCTGCAGGTCTTCCTCCAGGTCGCGGCGCTCGATGCGCACCACGGCGATTTCGACGAGCGGCGCTTCGCGCCGCAAGCGCTCCACCAGCAGCGGCAGGAACGGCAGCTCGTTGACTTCGCGCATCGCGACCGTGAAAGAGCGCTGGCTCGTGGCCGGATCGAATGTCCCGGTGCGCTGCAGGAGCTGCTCGAGCCCGCCGAGCGAGCTCGCGACACCGGCAGCGATCGAGCGCGCCAGGGGCGTCGGCACCATGTCGTGGCCGCGCCGCTCGAACAGCGGATCGTCCAGCAGCTCGCGCAGGCGGGCGAGCGCGTGGCTCACCGCGGGCTGCGAGAGGTGCAGGCGCTTGCTGGCCGGCGTGATGCCGCCGTCGCGGTAGATCGCGTCGAAGATCGTGAACAGGTTGAGATCGACCCGGGAAAGTTGCATTGGCGCGCCCCCTGCAGGACTCTTGACGTCAAGTATGCATAAGGCCGATGCGGCGCGATGCAGCCATTGCATTGGCGTTCGGCGCGGGTCGAGGCATGCTGTGACCTGGTTTCCCGGGAGCCGGCCATGGACTTCGAATACAGCCCGCGCGTGCGCTCGCTCCAGGAGCGGCTGCTCGCGTTCCTCGACGCACATATCTATCCGAACCTCGCGCGCTATTGCGCCGAGATCGCGGACAACCGCCGCGCCGGCGATGCTTTCAAGCCGCTGCGCCTGATCGAGGAGCTCAAGCCGCTGGCGCGCGATGCGCAGCTGTGGAACCTGTTCCTGCCGCGCTCGCCGCGGGCGCCGGAAGGATTGTCGAACCTCGAATACGCGCCGTTGTGCGAGATCATGGGGCGCGTGCCGTGGGCGCCGGAGGTGTTCAACTGCGCGGCGCCCGACACTGGCAACATGGAGACGATCGAGCGCTACGGCAGCGAAGAGCAGAAGGACCGCTGGCTCGAGCCGCTGCTCGCCGGACAGATCCGCTCGGCCTTCCTGATGACCGAGCCGGCGGTCGCGTCCTCCGACGCGACCAATATCGCGTGCAGCATCCGCCGCGACGGCGGCGAGTACGTGATCAACGGCCGCAAGTGGTGGTCGAGCGGGGCGAACGATCCGCGCTGCAAGATCTTCATCCTGATGGGCAAGACCAATCCGCAGGAGGATCGCCATCGCCAGCAGTCGATGATCCTCGTCCCCGCCGACACCCAGGGCGTGAAGGTGCTGCGGCATCTGCCGGTGTTCGGCTACGACGACGCGCCGCACGGCCACGCCGAGATCCTGCTGGAAGACGTGCGCGTGCCCGCGAGCAACCTGCTGCTCGGCGAGGGCCGCGGCTTCGAGATCGCGCAGGGCCGGCTCGGGCCGGGGCGCATTCACCACTGCATGCGCTCGATCGGCGTGGCCGAGCGCGCGCTCGAGCTGATGTGCAAGCGGCTCACCGAGCGCGTCGCGTTCGGCAAGCAGATCTCCTCGCAGTCGGTCTGGCACGAGCGCATTGCCGAGGCCCGCTGCATGATCGACCAGGCGCGGCTGATGGTGCTGAACGCGGCTTACCTGATGGACACCGTCGGCAACAAGGTCGCGCGCAAGGAGATCGCGATGATCAAGGTCATCGTGCCGAACATGACCTTGCAGGTGCTCGACTGGGCGATCCAGGCGCACGGCGCCGGCGGCGTGACCTCGGACTTTCCGCTGGCCCAGCTGTGGGCCGGCCAGCGCACCTTGCGCATCGCCGACGGTCCGGACGAAGTGCATCGCAACGCCATCGCCAAGCTCGAGCTGGCGAAGTACCTGGGCAAGTCGGCCGACGACGTCGCGATGCCGGTCACCCGCGGCGGCTGACCGGTCAGTCGTTCCCCGCGCGCTGCGCGGCGCGCCTATGATGCTCCGTGGTCGTCGATCGGAGCGTCAGATGCAGTTCCTGCTGATCGTGCTGGTGTGGTGCCTGTTGTTCGTGGTCGCGTGGCCGCTCGCGATCCTGATCGTGTTCCTGCTGCCGATCCTGTGGCTGCTGTCGATTCCGTTCCGCATCTTCGGCATCCTGCTCGCGGCCGTGTTCGCGTTCCTGCGAGCGCTGCTGTTCCTGCCGGCGCGCCTGCTAGGCCATCGCGGCTAGCAGCGTGCGCCTGATCACCGTCTCCAGGATCGGAACTTTGTAGCTGTTCATTTCCGTCGGCGTCGCACCGCGAGTCGCCGCGCGACCTGCCTCTGCCGCGAGCGCCTCGTCGAGCTCGCGGCCGGGCAGCAGCTTTTCGCTCGCCGTCATCCGGCGCGGCACCGGCGCGACGGAGCCGGCGACGATCGTCGCGGCTTCAACGCTTCTGTCGCGCATCTCCAGCACGACCGCGACGTCGCAGATCGGCCAGTCGTAGCTGTCGCGCTCGGTCTGCTTGTGGTACGCGGCGCGCGTCTGTGCGGAGACCGCCGGCAAGCTGACGTGAGTCAGCACTTCGTCGCCGGCAAGCGTCGTGTCGCGGTCGCGATCGAAGTCCGGTGGCAACAGGAACTCGCTCAGGGCGATCGCGCGCGGCTTGCCGGCCTTGCCGATGACGTGAACGCTTGCGCCGTAAGCGACCAGCGCAGTTGCCGGTGTAGAAGCGTGCACCATCGTGGTCTGCGCATTGTCGAAGATCGCGCCGTATTGCGATTGCTCGCGGCCCGTCGCGTCGCGTGCTGCATGGAACAGCTCGTTGCGGAAGTACCAGCAGCGCGGACGCTGCAGCAGATTGCCGCCGATCGTCGCGGCATTGCGCACTTGTGGAGTGGCCGCATGAGCCGCGGCGGCAGCGAGCGCAGGGTACTCTCGGCCGATCGATGGATTGCTCGCGATCTCGGCGAGCGTCGTCAATGCGCCGAGATGAAGTCCGCCATCGGTGCTTCGCACGCCGCGCAGCGTCTCGATGTGCTGCAGGTTGACGATGCGCGCCGGCGCGACGATACCTTCCTTCATGAGATCGAGCACATCGAGCCCGCCGGCCTTGGCGATCGTCGTGCCGCGCGAATCGGCAGCGGACAACAGCGCCACGGCTTCCTCGACGGATTTGGCGTCGATCCACTGCACGCCGCTCATGACTGCCCCCGGCTGTCTTCCGAGTCCTCGTCGGCACGTAGCGCGGCGAGCACGTTGGCAGGCGTCATGGGCAGCGTGCGAATGCGCTTGCCGGTCGCGTTGTAGAAAGCATTGGCAATGGCGGCCGCAGTCGCCACGTTGGCAGGCTCCGCGACGCCGCGCGCGTCGGTCGACGACTGGCGTCCCAGCTGCTCGATCACGTGTACTTCGATCGAAGGCGTTTCGCGCGACCCGACGATCTTGTACTGGTCGATGTTGGCGTTGAGCTGTACGCCGGTGCCCGGGTCGAGATGCCGCTCTTCGTAGAGCGCATAGCTCACGCCCTGGATCACGCCGCCGTAGATCTGGCTTTCGATGAGCTTCGGATTGATCGGCCGGCCGCAGTCGTGAACCGCGACGATCTTCTCCACCTTCACGACACCCGTTTCGGTATCGACCGCGATCTGCGCGAACTGCACGCCGCCGATCGCCTGCTTGCTGATGTGCAGGTCGCCGAGCTTCGCGCGATAGCCGTCGTAGTCCTCGCGCCGGTCGGCGCGCTGCACGATCTCCTCGAAATTCGTCTTGCGGACTGCTTCGACGAACGCCATGCCGCGCTCCGGACGGCCGCGCGGGAACACGCGGCCATCCTGGAACACGAGATCTTCGGGCTTGGCGTCGAGCGCGGGCGCAATGCGCGCGGCCAGGTCGCGCGCCGCCAGATGTGCGGCGTTGCGAGCGGCCGGCGTGATGGAGCTGGTGACACGGCTGCCGCCGGACGCGGGCCCGGCCGGATAGCGCGAATCGCCGATGCGAGCATCGATGTCTTCGGCGTTCAAGCCCAGCTCTTCGGCGACCGTCTGCGCGATGATCGTGCGCGTCCCAGTGCCGATGTCCTGCGCGCCGGTGAGCGCGATGACGGAGCCGTCGCCGCGAATCCGCACCTCGCAGCTCGTCGTGCCGTGAACGATGTAGGCCCAGTGCGACTGCGCCATGCCCAGGCCGCGCTTGATCGCACCCGAGTCTGCGGCCGGCGGCCGGCGCTGCGACCAGTTCGCGTGCTGCGCGCCGATGCGTCGCTCGACTCTGCGCGCACGTGCGTCATCCGAGTCGTTCGTATCGATCTTCTCGCGCAGGGCGAGCGGATCCAGGTCGAGCGCATGCGCCAGCTCATCGAGCGCCTGCTCGAGCGCGAAGATTCCTTGCACCTGCCCCGGCGCGCGAAAGGCGGCGCATGGACCGGCGTCGGTGAACACGTCGTAGTGCTCGGTCAGCACGTTCGCAAGCGGATACATCGTTGTATGGGCGAAGCCGACGCCGGCACCTGCGGCCACGCCGCCGGTGCCGAAGCTTTCGACCTGCAGCGCCGTGAGCGTGCCATCGCGCTTCGCGCCGAGCTTGACGCGCTGGATGCTGCTCGGCCGATTGCCGACCGACACATGTTCCTCGCGCCGGTCCAGGACCACGCGGACCGGCGCACCCGCCTTGCGCGACAGATGAATGGCAAGCGCGCCGTAGTTGCCGATGCCGAACTTCGCGCCGAAGCCGCCGCCGGTGAATTCGCTGATCACGCGGATCTGCTCCTTCGGCAGCTCGAATATCTCCGCGGCTTCGTCGCGCACGCTCAGCGTGAACTGTGTCGAGGCATACAGCGTGAGCTCGTCGTCGCGCCAGTCCGCGACCAGGCCGTGCGTTTCCATCGGCACATGCGTTTGCACCTGCGTGCGGTACTCGCTCATCACGATGTGATCGGCGTGCGCGAACCCCTGTTGCACGTCTCCACGCGGACCGCCGCCGAGGCCGCCGCGAGCCGGTCCACGGAGGTTGCCTTCCTGCGGCAAGCCCGGAGCTGCGCCGCCGCCGCCGGCCGTTGCCGCTTGCTCGGTCGGGCCGGGGAACACGACGGGTGCATCTTTCTGCATCGCTGCTTCGAGCGAGGTCACGTGCGGCAGTCGCTCATATTCGACACGCACGAGTTTCGCCGCCGCCTTCGCCGCACGCATGCTCACAGCTGCGACGGCAGCGATCGGCTGACCGTTGTAGCGCACCAGCGGGTAGCGCTCGTTCGCCTCCGCCGAGGGATCGCGGAGCTGCGCGATCGACATGATGCGATCCAGGACGTGGACCGCGCGCACGCCTGGGTAAGCTTCCGCCGCCGCTGTGTCGATCGACTTGATGCGCGCATGCGCCACGGTGCTGCTGACGATGCGTCCGTACAGCATCCCGGGCAGTTGCACGTCGAACGTGTAGCGCGCCTTGCCGGTGACCTTTGCCAGCGCGTCGACGCGGTTCACCGGCTTGCCGATGACCCGCAGCTCGGAGTTCGGCGGCAGCTCCGGCGGCTCTTCCGCGGGAATGTTGCGCGTCACGGGTCGCAGCGAATCGCCGACGATGCCCGTGAGGATCGTGCGGTCGTTGCGCAGATCTCGAGTGCTCATGTCGAGCCGCCTCGAGTGTTGCGCTGGCGCACGGCCGCCGCGGCCGCCAGCGTCGCCTTGAAGATGTTCGGGTATGCGCCGCAGCGGCACAGGTGTCCGCCGATCGCGCCGCGCACGTCGTCGAGCGTGCAGTCCGGATTGCGCTCCACGAGATGAGCGCAGCTCATCACCATGCCCGGCGTGCAGAAGCCGCATTGCAGGGCATCGTGCTCGACGAACGCCTGCTGCACCGGATGCAGCTGCTCACCCTGCGCCAGCCCCTCGACGGTCGTCACCTCCTTGCCGCGGACGTCGAGGGCGAACGTCATGCAGCTGGCGAGCACTTCGCCGTCGACCCAGACCGTGCAGGCCGAGCACGCGCCGCGGTCGCAGCCGATCTTGGTCCCCGTCAGGCCGAGCTCATCGCGCAGCACCTCCACCAGGGTGGTCGTGGGATCGACCCGCACCGTGCAGGGTCGGCCGTTGACCGTAAGCGAAAGCGCGGCGGGCTCGTAAGCGGAATCGTTCATCGCGGGAGCTCCGTGAGAGCGGCGTATCCGGATGATACGCGCCACGCAGCGACAGGTTCATTTCGGAGTCAGGCGGGGGTGCGGGTCGGAGCGGCGGCGGCGCGGGCCAGCGGCTGCGGCCGGCCGAGGTGATAGCCCTGTACGAAATCGACGCCCATGCGCTTGGCTGCCTCGAACGAGCCGGCGTCCTCGACCTGCTCGGCGATCACCTGGAAGTTGAGCGTGCGCGCCAGCTTGATCATCGCCGCCACCATCGCCTGGTTCACCGAGTCGATGGCCAGGTTGCGGATGAACGAGCCGTCGATCTTCAGGTAGTCGAGCGACAGGTTCTTCAGGTTGCCGAACGAGCTCAGGCCGCGGCCGAAGTCGTCGAGCGCGAACTGGCAGCCCATGCCGTGCAGCACGCCGATGAAGCGCTGCGCGTGCTCGATGTTGGTGATGACCGAGTTCTCGGTCACTTCGAAGCACAGCTGCGTCGGCAGCACGCCGGTGCGGTCGAGCACGTCGACGACGTATTCGAGGAAGGTCGGGTCGCCGAGCGTCTGGCCCGACAGGTTGATCGCCAGGCTCCGGTTCGGCGGCAGCCGGATGCTGCCGCGGCCGAGCGCGGTCAGCGCGGTCTGCACGACCCAGCGATCGACGTCCGACATCAGCCGATAGCGCTCGGCGGCGCGCAGGAACTCGGCCGGCGAGATGCCGCCCGGCACGCTGTCGTCCTGCAGCCGCAGCAGGATCTCCAGCGCCGGTCCCTCGCTCGCGTCCTGCGTCGTCGCGACGATGGTCTGCGACATCAGCTCGAAGCGGTTCTCCTTCAGCGCCGCTTGCAGCCGTTGCAGCCACTGGATCTCGCCGCGATGACGCGCCACGGCTTCGTCGCGCGCCGAGTACACGTGCACGTGATTGCCCTGGCGCTTGGCGACGTAGCAGGCCGAGTCGGCGGCGCTCAGCACTTCCTCGGGCGCACCGCTCTCGCGCGAGATCTCGATCAGGCCGACGCTCACGCCGATGTTGAAGATCTTGTCCTTCCACACGAAGCGGTATTCGTTGACCTTGTTGACCACGTCGTCGGCGATCTGCCGCGCCTTCTCCAGCGGACAGCCGACCAGCAGCAGCCCGAACTCGTCGCCGCCGAGGCGTCCGACGGTGTCGGAGTCGCGCACCGTTTCCTTGATGAGCGCGGCGACCTCGCGCAGCATGCCGTCGCCCGCCATGTGGCCGCAGCTGTCGTTGACGACCTTGAAGCGGTCCAGATCGAGATAGCACAGCACGTGGCGCGACTCGTTGGAGTGCGCCACCTCGAGCGCTTCCTCCAGCCGGCGCTCGAACTCGCGGCGATTGACCAGCCCGGTCAGCGCGTCGTGGCTCGCCTGGTACGACATCTGGCGCGTGATGCCGCGCAGCTCGCTGACGTCGCGCACGACGATCACGGTGCCGATCAGGTCGCCCTTCTGCGAGCGCAGCGGCGTCACCGTCAGCTCGACCGAGCGCTCCTCGCCGCCGCCGCGCGAGATCATCAGGCCGCGGCGTCCGACGGTCACCTTCGACTGGGTCGCCAGGCAATGGCGGACCGGATCGCCCAGCGAGCGGCGATCGCCTTCGTCGAGCAGCGTGATGATGTCCGTGATGCTCTTGCCGATCGCATCGACGGCGCTGACGCCGATGAGCTGCTCGCCGACCTGGTTCACGTAGTCGATGCGGCCGCTCACGTCGGTCGTGATCACGCCCTCGCCGAGCGAATCGAGCGTTTCCCAGGCTGTCGGCCGCGAGCGCGAGGGCAGCGGCACCGCCGCGGCGCGGGGGCCCATCTCGACGAGGTTCAGCAGCAGCGCCGGGCCGCCCTGGTAATCGATGCGCACCGCGGACAGCTCGGCGCGCGCGGTTTGTCCCGATTGCGGATGCAGCTCGACTTCCAGCCGCTCGAGCCCCGGCTCGCCGGCGAGCGAGCGGCGCAGGTGCTCGCGCACCAGCTCGGTGTAATCGGGATGCACGAGCTCCGGCAATGCCTTGCCTTCGAGCCGGCCGTCGCTGCTGCCGACCAGCGCGATGAAGCGATCGTTGGCGAACACGACCTGCTCGCGATGGACCGCCAGCGCCTCGTGCAGGCCGCCGAGCAGGCCGACCAGCGAGCGCTCGCGCTCGCTGATCATCAGCTCCTTCATCGCCATCTGCTCGAGCAGGCGGTTGGCGTTGTCCGCGAGCCGGCCGGCGATGCTGCCGGTGTGCACGCGATCGGCATAGCGCCCGTCGCGCACGATGGCGGCGAGCTGATCCGCGGCCTTCGTCAGGGCCGCAGCGCGCCGCTCGCGCCAGACGAGCACGCCGAGCAGCACGAGAAGCGCGAGAGCCAGAACACTAGCTGAAGTCCCTAGAAGGGCACCCACATTGAACCGCCGGTCTTATCCTTCGTCCCCGTCATTTTCGCGACCATGAGTCGCGCGTTGCAGCGTCTTCGCCGGTACCGCCCCGCAGCGCGGCAATCGTCACCCGCACGGCGAACCCACGCGCAACAGCAGGATTCTCTTGCGGCGAGCATAGCGAACGGCTCTGCTCAATGACGCTCGGATTGACCATATTGTACGCGGGGATTTCAGGCCGCCCCCGGCATGCGTTCGGGCATGAGCTTGTATGACGTAATTAAAGTTCGTACCCTTTGCGGCCCTCGATGCAACCGCAAGTCTTTGCCAATGAACCTCTTAGCCGCGCGCGAGCAGATGGTGGAGCAGCAGGTCCGGACCTGGGACGTGCTCGACGAGCGCGTCCTGCGCACGATGCTCGAGGTGCGGCGGGAGGAATTCGCGCCGCTGCGCTATCGCGACGTCGCGTTCGCGGACGCGTCCATCCCGCTCGCGCATGGCCAGGCGATGCTGCCGGCGAAGGTCCACGGCCGGATCCTGCAGGCTCTCGAGGTCACCGAGACCGACGTGGCGCTCGAGATCGGCGCCGGCAGCGGCTATCTCTCTGCCTGCCTGGGCCTGCTCGCAGCGCGCGTGCGCTCCCTGGAGATTTTTCCCGAGCTGGCCGAGCAGGCGCGCGCCAATCTGCTCGCGGCGCGGGTCAACAATGTCGCGGTCGAAGCGGCCGACGGGATGCAGCTGAACGAGCCGCCGGGCTACGACGTCATCGCGGTCACCGGCTCGCTGCCGATCTACGACGAGCGTTTCCAGCAGGCGCTGCGCATCGGCGGGCGGCTGTTCGTCGTCGTCGGCCAGCCGCCGATCATGGAAGCATGGCGCGTGGTGCGGGTCGGCGAGCGCGAGTGGCAGCGCCAGTCGCTGTTCGAGACCGTGGTCGAGCCGCTGGTCAATGCGCCGCGGCCGTCGGCCTTCGTGTTCTGATGCTGTAACCTTCGTCCCGCAGCCGAGTTCTTCGCCAGAGTTCCCGTCATGACCGTTGCTGAAATCACCCCTGCCGAATTCGTTGCGCGCCGTGATGGCGGCGAGTCGCTGACATTGCTTGACGTGCGCGAGGACTGGGAGCTCGGCGTCGCCAGCGTGCCGGGCGTCGTGCACATTCCGATGGGCGAGGTTGCGGATCGTCTCGGCGAGCTCGATCGCGGCCGCGAAGTGGTGGTGCTGTGTCGCTCCGGGCGGCGCAGTCTGCAGGTCGCAAACTTCCTGCAACAGAACGGTTTCCAGGCACTCAACCTGGCGGGCGGAATCCTGGCCTGGTCGCGCGATCTGGATGCAACCATCCCGACATATTGACGCGTCCAACTGCGGGCCCGCGGAGATGTCCGGCGTGTCCGCACAGTACCGGTCACCGGTCGCGGCTCGCTATTCGCCGGCCGCTTCTAAAATTAAATCGCGGTCGTGTCATCATGACGCGACCTGCTTTGCCAACGGGCGCCGGCGCGGCGCCCACGGGATAGAACAAACATGACGCTACGTGTGCACATCCTCGCGGCTCTCGGTCTGTCGCTGTTCGCCGGTGCCCTGCAGGCGGCCGACCTGCTCACCGTCTACGAGCGGGCATTGCAGAACGACCCGCAGATCCGCGAGGCCGACGCCAATCGCCTCGCCAGCCGCGAGTCGAAGCCGCAGGCGCTGGCCGCGCTGCTGCCGCAGTTCAGCGCGAGCGGCTCGTATTCGAAGGACGAGCAGGAAGTCGGGCGCACCCAGCTGATCAACGTCGATCCTTCCAACCCCGACAGCCCGCTGGTGCCGCGGACCATCAGCAGCGACGCCGACGGCAACACCAAGGCCTACAACCTGAACCTGACCCAGACGCTGTTCCGCTGGGACCAGTGGGCGGCGCTGAAGCGCGCCGACGCGCAGGTGGCGCAGGCGGAAGCCGACTACCAGGCTGCGCAGCAGGACCTGATCCAGCGCACGTCGCAACGTTACTTCGACGTGCTCGCCGCCCAGGACACCGTCGACGCAGCGCAAGCGACGCTGGAAGCGTTTTCGCGCCAGCTCGAGCAGGCGGACAAGCGCTTCGAGGTCGGCTTGATCGCGATCACCGACGTGCAGGAAGCGCGCGCCGCGCACGACCAGGCCGCAGCGTCGGTCATTCAGGCGAAGCGTGCGCTCGCCACTGCGCAGGAGCTGCTGCGCGAGCTGACGGGCGAATCCTTCGACAGTCTCGCCGGGCCGATCGACGACCTGCCGCTCGAAGCGCCCAGCCCTGCCGACGAGGAGCAGTGGGTCACGTCGGCGCTCGACCAGAACCTGCGCGTCATCTCCGCGCGTCTCGCTACCGACATCGCCAAGCAGGACGTGAGCGTGGCGCGCGCCGGGCACCTGCCGTCCATCGACATCGTCGCGAGCCGTCAGGATCAGGACTTCGACGGCACGCAGATCGGGCGCAACGCCGCGGGCGAGATCTCGCCGCGCAGCCCCGCCGACCAGACGCAGAAGAACGACTCGATCGGCGTCCAGGTCACGGTGCCGATCTATTCCGGCGGCGCCACTTCTTCGCGCGTCCGCCAGCGCGTGTACCTGCATCGTGCCGCGCGCGAGCGGCTCGAGCGCACCAATCGCGAGACCGAGCGCGCGGCGCGCGATGCCTATCTGGGCGTGATCAGCGAGATGTCACGCGTGCGCGCCTCCAAGCAGGCGCTGGAATCCAGCCGCACGGCGTTGCAGGCAACCGAGGCCGGCTTCGAAGTCGGCACGCGTACGACGGTCGACGTACTGCAGTCCCGCCGTCAGCTGTTCGATGCGCAGACGACGTACTCGCGCAGCCGCTACGACTACATCCTGAACGTGCTGAACCTGCAGCTCGCCACCGGCACGCTCGATCGCGCGGACCTGGAGAAGATCAACGCGTTCCTGAAAGAGCGCGCGATCACTCGCTAGAGCACTGAGTGGTCTCGTGGGTCAGGCTTTAGCCTGACTCCTGTCGCGCTGTGGTTCAGCCGACGCGAGGCGGAGATCTCGGGCAGGTCAAGGGGCGAGCGCGCACGGAAATTTCCGCGGCGGACCGCGAAAATCTCCGTCGCACCAGGTCCTGAAGAGTCAGGCTGAAGCCTGACCCACAAGGGAGCCCTTACAGCAGCGGCACCAGCAGCAGCGCCACGATGTTGATGATCTTGATCAGCGGGTTGATCGCAGGTCCCGCCGTGTCCTTGTAGGGGTCGCCGACGGTGTCGCCGGTGACCGCGGCCTTGTGCGTCTCCGAGCCCTTGCCGCCGAAGTTGCCTTCCTCGATGTACTTCTTCGCGTTGTCCCAGGCGCCGCCGCCGGTGCACATCGAGATCGCGACGAACAGGCCGGTGACGATCGTGCCGATCAGCAGGCCGCCGAGCGCGCGTACGCCCGCGCCCGGTCCCATCAGGTAGTTCATGCCGAAGGCGACGATGACCGGCACCAGGATCGGCAGGAGCGAAGGCACGATCATTTCCTTGATCGCGGCGCGGGTCAGCATGTCGACGGCCTTGGAATAGTCCGGCTTGCCGGTGCCTTCCATGATGCCCTTGATCTCGCGGAACTGGCGCCGCACTTCGATCACGACCGAGCCGGCCGCGCGGCCGACGGCCTCCATCGCCATCGCGCCGAACAGGTACGGCACGAGACCGCCGATGAACAGGCCGATGATGACCGCGGGGTCGGACAGGCTGAACGCCTGCAGCTTGCCGAGCGCGTCGAGGTTGTGCGTGTAGTCCGCGAACAGCACCAGCGCGGCGAGGCCGGCCGAGCCGATCGCGTAACCCTTGGTCACGGCCTTGGTGGTGTTGCCGACCGCATCGAGCGCGTCGGTGATCTTGCGCACGTCCTTCGGCAAGCCCGACATCTCCGCGATGCCGCCGCCGTTGTCGGTGATCGGGCCGTAGGCGTCGAGCGCCACGATCATGCCGGCCATCGACAGCATGGCGGTCGCCGCGATGGCGATGCCGTAGAGGTTGCCGAGGTGATACGAGGCCCAGATTGCCGCGCACACCGCGAGCACCGGCCACGCAGTCGAGCGCATCGAGACGGCCAGGCCGGCGATGACGTTGGTGCCGTGACCGGTCTGCGACGCCGCGGCCACGCCGCGCACCGGCTTGAACTCGGTGGCGGTGTAGTACTCGGTGATCCAGATCAGCGCGGCCGTCAGGCCGAGGCCGATGACGGCGCACCAGAACAGGTTCATCGAGTCCGCGCCGAGCACGCGCGGCGTGATGAAGAAGAACGCGATGAGGGCGAGCACGCCGGAGACCGCCGTGCCGCGATACAGCGCGTTCATGATCTTGCCGCCTTCGCTCGCCTTCACGAAGAAGGCGCCGACGATCGATGCGACGATCGACACCGAGCCGAGCACCAGCGGATAGATGACGTAGCGGATGTCGAGGCCGCCGTCGGCCGCCGTGAACATCAGGCCGCCGAGCACCATGGTGGCGACGATCGTGACCGCGTAGGTCTCGAACAGGTCCGCGGCCATGCCGGCGCAGTCGCCGACGTTGTCGCCGACGTTGTCGGCGATCACTGCCGGGTTGCGCGGGTCGTCTTCCGGAATGCCGGCTTCGACCTTGCCGACGAGGTCGGCGCCGACGTCGGCGCCCTTGGTGAAGATGCCGCCGCCGAGGCGCGCGAAGATCGAGATCAGCGAGCCGCCGAACGCGAGGCCGATCAGCGCGTGCAGCGCGTCCTTGTCCGCGCCGAGCAGCGCGAAGTAGCCGGCGACGCCGATCAGGCCGAGGCCGACGACCAGCATGCCGGTGATGGCACCGCCGCGGAACGCGACGGCGAGCGCGGGATTCAGGCCGACGCTTGCAGCTTGCGCAGTGCGCACGTTGGCGCGCACCGATACGTTCATGCCGATGAAGCCGGCGAGACCCGAGAGCACCGCGCCGACGGCGAAGCCGCCCGCGGTCTGCCAGTCGAGGGCGAAGCCCAGCACCACGAACAGCACGACGCCGACCATGCCGATCGTCGTGTACTGGCGATTGAGGTAGGCGCGTGCGCCGGCCTGAATGGCGGCGGCAATCTCCTGCATGCGCGCGCTGCCGGCCGGTTGCCGGTTGATCCAGCCGACCGAGAACACGCCGTAGAGCACGGCGAGCACGCCGGCGCCGATCGCGAGCCAAAGCGCGACATCAGTGGACATCGAATTTCCTCCCTCTTAAGGGGCTGCGTTACAGGTGGGGTGGCCCAAAAAAAGCGGCGCACTATACCACAAAGGGCTCGGCCAGCTTCTTGCGCACCGGGGCGTTCTTCAGCTGCACGTACTGCGGCAGGCCGTCCTTGTACGGCGGATAATCCTCGCCCTTGATCAGCGGCTGCAGATAGCGGCGCGCCTTGGCGGTGATGTGAAAACCGTCTGCGGTGATGTAGTCGCGCGGCAGCATCTTCTCGCGGTTGGCGACGTCTTCGAGCCGCGCGGTGCCGATCTTCCACTTGTAGGGCTTGTCTGCGGTGCGAACGATCGTCGGCATCAGCGAGTTCTGTCCCTTCAGCGCCAGCTCGACCGCCGCTTTGCCGAGCGCATACGCCTGCTCGACGTCGACCTTCGAAGCGATGTGGCGCGCGGCACGCTGCAGGTAGTCGGCAACGGCCCAGTGATACTTGTAGTCGAGCTTCGACTTCACCAGCTGCGCGATCACCGGCGCGACGCCGCCGAGCTGCGCGTGACCGAACGCATCGCGCAGGCCCGCGTCCGAGAGCAATTTGCCCTCGGCGTTGCGGACGCCTTCGGAGACGACGACGGCGCAGTAGCCGTACTTCTCCACGCACTCCTTGACGCGCGCGCAGAATTTTTCCTCGTCGAAGGCGAGCTCCGGAAACAGGATGAGGTGCGGCGCGTCGCCGGCTTTCTCGGCAGCCAGGCCGCCCGCGGCGGCGATCCAGCCCGCATGCCGGCCCATGACCTCCATGATGAACACCTTGGTCGAGGTCTTCGCCATCGAGGCGACGTCGTAGCCGGCTTCGCGGATCGACACCGCCACGTACTTCGCCACCGAGCCGAACCCCGGGCAGCAATCGGTGATCGGCAGGTCGTTGTCGACGGTCTTCGGCACGTGGATCGCCTGGATCGCGACGCCGCGCTGGTCGGCGAGCTGTGCGACCTTCAGGCACGTGTCGGCCGAGTCGCCGCCGCCGTTGTAAAAGAAATAGCCGATGTCGTGCGCCTTGAAGACCTCGATCAGGCGCTCGTACTGCGCGGGGTTGTCGTCGAACTTCTTCAGCTTGTAGCGCGCCGAGCCGAACGCGCCGGCCGGTGTGTGCCGCAGCGCGCGGATCGCCGCCGCGGACTCCTTGCTGGTGTCGATCAGGTCCTCGGTCAGGGCGCCGACGATGCCGTGCCGGCCTGCATACACCTTGCCGATGCGGTTCTTGTGCTTGCGGGCGGTCTCGATGACGCCGCAGGCGGAGGCGTTGATCACGGCGGTGACGCCGCCGGACTGGGCGTAGAAGGCATTGCGCGGTTTTGCGGAAGGCATGGCGGGCCCTGTTATCGATTGGCAATTCGGGGGCGCGAAGGATAGCAAGACGCCTCCCGGGGTACCCACCGCCCTGCGTTTTCTGTAGGGTAGCGCCTCCTTTGGGGAGGGTCGGACGGACTATGCGGATCGTGTTGCTGGGGGCGCCCGGATCGGGCAAGGGAACGCAGGCGCAGCGCCTGCAAGCCAAGTACGGCGTGCCGCAAGTGTCTTCCGGCGATCTGCTGCGCGATGCGGTTGCGCGCGGCACCGAGCTCGGCCGCAAGGCGAAGGCCGTCATGGACGCCGGCCAGCTGGTGTCGGACGACATCGTCCTCGGACTGATCCGCGATCGCCTCGGCCGGGCGGATGCGGCGAACGGCTTCATACTCGACGGCTTTCCCCGCAACATCGACCAGGCGAATTCGCTCGCTGCGCTGCTCGAGGAGCTGCGCCAGCCCATCGACGCCGTGCTGCTGCTCGACGTGCGCCGCGAGACGCTGATACAGCGGCTCGCCGGTCGCCGGATCTGCCCGAAGTGCGGCAGCGTCTACAACGTTCACTCGATGCCGCCGGGCGCGAACACGTGCTCGCGCGATGGCGCGCAGTTGTATCAGCGGGCGGACGACAAGGAAGAAGTGGTCGCGAAGCGCCTGGAGGTCTACCAGAGCCAGACGCAGCCGCTGATCGAGCACTATTCGAAGCTCGGGCTGCTGCGCCAGGTGGCGGGCGAGGGCGATCTCGAGGAAGTGTTCGAGCGCATGGAAGCGGCGGCACTCGCGAAACCGCTGCCGGCGGGCAAAGTGCAAGTGACGACGCGCAAGGCGCGCAGCGCTGCTGGCGCGAGCAAGAAGAAGGCGGTCGCTCGCAAGAGCACGAAGGCGCGCCGTAAAGCCGCGCGCAAGTCGACGACGAAGCCGGCGCGCAAAGCTGGCGTGACGCGAGCTGTGCGCCGTAAGAGCGCGAAGCGGGTCGTGAAGCGCAAAGTTGCGAAGAGCCGTCGCGCAAAGAGCCGGCGGCGCTGAGAGTCAGGCTGAAGCCTGACCCACGGACTGTGGGTCCGACTTCAGTCGGACTGTTCTGCGATCTCCAGTCCTGACTGCCGTGCGGCGGCGAGCAACGGCTCGCCGATGACCGCGCGGCGCCAGCCGCTCAGCAGGTGCTCGGTGCGGCGCGCGAACACCAGCTGTTCGACATCGCGACGCGTCGCCAGCGTCTCAGCATTGATCTTCACCTGCAGCGCCGTATCGCGCGCGACAGCCATCAACTTGGTTACCAGCGCGAGCTGCTGCGGCTGCGGTCGCGGCGGATTGCTCGCAGCCGCTTCGTTGACGGCTTCCACGCGCCCGCGCTCGATCAGCGCCAGGATTTCATCGCCGCGCCGGCGCGCCACGCCGGGCGGCAGGTTGCGGATCGACTCCAGCTCACGAGCATTCGCCGGCAGGCGCTCCGCAATCTCGCGCAACGCATCGTCGGCAAGAATCCAGCCCCGCGGCTTGTCGTGCTTCACTGCCGCCGCCTCACGCCACTGCGCCAGCAATTTGGCAGTGGCGCGCTGTTGCGGCTGCAGTCGATCGAGCCCTTTGAGCCTGCGCCAGGCGGCATCGGGATCGGTGCGATGCAGGTCGAGGCGCTCGAGCTCGCTGGTCTCTTCCTCCAGCCATGCGAGCCGGCCGGCGCTTTCGAGAGCTGCGCGCAGATCGAGATAGAGCGGCGCCAGGTAGTGCACGTCGTCGGCGGCGTACTGCAGCTGTTCCGGGCTGAGCGGCCGGCGTGTCCAGTCGGTGCGCGTGTGGCCTTTCGCCAGCGTGTGGCCGAGTCGCTCCGCGACCAGCGAGCCATAACCGATCTGCGCCGGATAGCCGAGCAGCGCCGCGGCGATCTGCGTGTCGAAGATCGGCCCGGGAACCGGCTGACCGCGCGTGGCCGTGGCCAGCACTTCCAGATCCTGCCGTGCGGCGTGCAGCACCTTGGTCCGGCGGCGCTCCGCGAGGAAGCGCCACAACGGCTCGAGATCGGGCAGCGCCAGCGGATCGAGCACGGCGCAGTAGTCGGCGGTCGCGGCCTGGATCAGGCACAGCTTGGGAAAGTAGGTGCTCTCGCGCATGAACTCGGTGTCGAGCGCGATGAAATCGCCGGCCTCGAGTCGCCCGAGCGCGTGCAGGAGATCAGCGGAGGTGGTGACGGGCGAAGTGGCTGACATGTGCGTGCGTGTACAATCCGGCGCAATTATGCACGTTCACATTCTCGGGATCTGCGGCACGTTCATGGGCGGCATCGCGGCGCTGGCGCGCGCGAGCGGCCATCGCGTCACCGGCTCGGACCACAACGTCTATCCGCCGATGTCGGAGCAGCTCGGTGCGCTCGGCATCGAGCTGATCGAAGGCTACGACCCGCAGCAGCTGCAGCTGAAGCCCGACGTGGTGGTCGTCGGCAACGTCATGAGCCGCGGCAACGCGCTGGTCGAAGCATTGCTCGAGAGCGGCATTCCTTACACGTCGGGCCCGGAATGGCTGGCGCGGCACGTCCTTGCGAGCCGCTGGACGCTCGCCGTCGCGGGCACGCACGGCAAGACCACCACGTCGAGCATTCTGGCGTGGATCCTCGAGCACGCCGGGCTCGACCCGGGGTTCCTGATCGGCGGCGTGCCCGGCAATTTCAACGTCACCGCGCGGCTCGGCGGCGGCCGGCACTTCGTGGTCGAGGCGGACGAGTACGACACCGCATTCTTCGACAAGCGCGCGAAGTTCGTGCACTACCGGCCGCGCACCGCCGTGCTCAACAATCTCGAGCACGATCACGCGGACATCTATCCCGACGTCGCCGCGATCCAGTGGCAGTTCCATCAGCTCATGCGCATGGTGCCGCGCAACGGCCTGGTGGTCGCGAACGCCGGCGACGCCAACGTCATGCGCGTCATCGACATGGGCTGCTGGACGCCGGTCGAGCGCTTCGCGGGCACGGTCAGCGGCGACACGGCGTGGTATGCGGCCGCGCCGCCGGGCGGCGACTATTCGCAGTTCGCGATCATGCAGGGCAATGACCGGGTCGGCGAGGTGCAGTGGCAGATGGTCGGCCGGCACAACGCCGAGAACGCGCTTGCCGCCGTGCTCGCAGCACGCGGCGCCGATGTGCCGCTCGACACCGCGATCGCCGCGCTCAAGGAATTCCGCGGCGTGCGCCGGCGCATGGAAGTGCGCGGCGTGGTCGGCGGCATCACCGTCTACGACGATTTTGCGCACCATCCGACCGCGATCGACGTCACGATCGACGGGCTGCGCCGGCGCATCGGCAGCGCGCGGCTGATTGCAGTGCTCGAGCCGCGCTCCAACACCATGAAGCTCGGCACGCATCGCGATGCGCTGGCGAAGTCGCTGGAGCGCGCCGATCGCGTGTGGCTGTACCAGGGGCCGAACGTGACCTGGGACGTGGCGGGCTCCGTCGCGACGCTGGGCGAGCGCGCCGCCGTGTCGCAAGACATCGACCAGCTCGTCGCCACGCTCGCCGACACGCTCGACGTCGGCGATCACGTGCTCATCATGTCCAACGGCGGCTTCGGCGGCATTCACAAGAAGCTCCTGGAGCGACTGGGGTGCCGGGAGAGAAAAACAGGGGAAACTGAGCAGCGCAGCATTCCGAAGACGCCAGGAGGGCAACGGGCCGGCAGCTGATGCTGCACTGCTCAGTTTCCCCTCTTTTTCTCTCCCGGCACCCAAGCCATGCGCAGCGCGACTCACGCAACACTTCCGCTGTTTCCGCTGAACACCGTGCTCTTTCCCGGCGGTCCGCTGCGGCTGCGCATCTTCGAGCCGCGCTATCTGGACATGGTGAGCCGCTGCATGCGCGAGGACACGGGCTTCGGCGTGGCGCTGATCGTCGCGGGCCGCGAAGCGGGCGGGCCGGCGCAGACCGTCGGGATCGGCACGCTGGCGCGGATCGTCGATTTCGAGCAGCTGGAAGGCGGCCTGCTCGGCATCACTGCGCGCGGCGAGCGCCGCTTTCGCATCGGGCACGTTCATCAGGAGAGCGACGGCCTCAACGTTTGCCAGGTCGAGTGGCTCGCGGATGAAGCGCGTGTGGAGCTGTCGCCGCAGCACGCCGTGCTCGCCGAGCTGCTGCGACGCGCGCTGGAGCAGATCGGTCCAGCCTATGGCGAGGTGACTCCCGCCTACGAAGACGCCAGCTGGGTCGGGATGCGGCTCGCGGAGATCCTGCCGCTCGCGCCGGTCGAGCGACAGGAGCTGCTGGAGTTGCATGACGCGCTGGAGCGGCTGGTGTGGTTGCAGTCGCGCCTGAACATCCAGGATGCGCGCGACGACGACGACAGCTGAGCGGCGGAGAGCTCAGCCGCGCTCAGCCATGCGCTGCTGCGACACCCAGTACGCGACGGCGATCGCGACGAACCAGGCGCACGCGGCCCAGCCGATCACGCCGTCGTACGTGCCGACGAGCGCCCCGAGCTTGGAGCCGCTGTTGACCACGGTCGTGTTGCGCAGAATGAGGATCGCGCAGACGCCCGCCGCATGCAGGCCGATGCACGCGGCGATTGCGCCGGTGCGCAGTCGCACGAGCGCCAGCAGGATGCCCAGCGCCAGTAGCGCGAGGAACGAGTCGAGCAACGCCAGCGGCTGCGCGTAGCGCTCGAACAGACGCGCGAGAACCTGGAAGCCGTGGATCCACGACACTTCCTCCGGCGGCACGCGCAGCTTGCCGCCGAGGAAATGCAGTGACGCGTACAGCAGGCTCGGCGCGATGACCGCGGCTCGCGCGCCGGACGTCCGCGCCACCGCCGTGAACAGCACTCCGCGAAAGAACGTTTCCTCGATGAACGCGACGACGAGCCCCGACAGCAGCCCTTGCAGGACCAGCGGCGGCAGGTCGCCATCCAGTCCCGGCTTGATCTCGCGCACGTCGAGGATCAGCAGCAGCGCCGCCAGCGGCAGCATCAGCCCGATGCCCGCTGCCCAGCCGACGCCGAGCTGACGCAGGAACTCCGCACGTGGCAGCCCGTAGCCGAGCGCCTCGCGATTCGACAGGCCGAGGCGGCGCGCGAGCACGACGAGGCCGATGAGCGCGAACAGCATCGCCAGCCGGTTCATCACGCGGTGCACGGGCTCGACCGAGATCGTCCCGACCAGGAGCCACGCGGGATAGGTGAGCGCAGCCGCCGCGAGGAGCGAAGCTGCGAGCAGGGCTACGAACAAGGCGAAGGTGCGCACGGGCGAGGAGGGCGGGCTGGACGGATCGTTCGCTGAATTCTTCGATGAAGAGGCCGGTTTCTCGCGGCCGCGACAGTATCACACCTGCATAAACTGCGTGCCCGCGCAGCATTCGCGCGCTTCAGGAGGAAACCATCATGGACGAAGCCAGGGCACTCGCGATCGTGTCGGCGCTCGCGAACGGGGTCAATCCACTCACGGGCGAGCTGTTCGCCGCCGAGAGCGCGTACCAGTCGCCGGACGTCATCCGTGCGCTGTACTGCGCGCAGCGGGCGCTCGAAGCGGCTGGCAGGCGGCGCGTGCGGGCGCAGTCGGCGGCGACGAGCAATGTCGGCAAGCCGTGGAGCGAGGACGAAGATCGTCAGCTGCTGTCGGCGTTCGACGGCGGTCGGCCGCTCGCCGAGCTTGCGCAGGCCCACGGTCGTACGCGCGGCGGAATCCAGGCACGGCTCATCCGGCACGGGCGCCTGGCACCGGAAGGAGACCGGCCGATCGGCGGTCCCGGCAAGTGGCGGCAAGCTGCCGCCGTGCGCTCGCGCGTCGAAGGCGGCGGTGGCGCTTGAGTTCGTGTACGGATCTGCTCGAATGCTCCGATGCTCTGCAATGTGTGCGAATCCGTCCGCAACATGCGTTTCGGGGCGCTGGTCGGCGCGCTAATTGCGGGTACGCCCGGCTGAAGGCGGCGCTGTACAATCCGCGGCGCTTCTATGTCCAGCGCCTCCTATCAGCCGGCCCTCCCGGCGACGTCGTCCCACCGCTCAATCCGCGACGGTGACGGTGCAGCGGGCGGCGTTCCCGCGCGGGCAGTGCGCGTCAACATCATCGGCAAATCGAACGGCGTCGGTCTCGCGCGCGACATCGACTTGCTCGCGAGCGCGTTGCAGTCTTCGGGCCACGAAGTAAGCGTGACGATCATCGACGCCGTGCAGGCGAGGCGGCGGCGCTCGCCGCTCGCGCAGTTCGCCGCACGTGCGCGCCTTGCATGGGGCGGCGCTGGCGCCAAGGCGCATGCCTCCGGTCCGGACATCAATCTGATGCTCGAGCACGTGTGGCTGCAGTACCTCGCGACGGCGCCGCTCAACGTCGCCGTGCCGAATCCGGAGTGGTTCGACCGGCACGACCAGCGCTTCCTGCGCGAGGTCGACAACGTGTGGGCCAAGACCGGCTATACGCGTGAGCTGTTCCGGGCGCTCGGCTGCAGCACGACCTACATCGGTTTCGACAGCGACGACCGCTACGAAGCTGCGATCGCGCGGCACCGCACGTATTTCCATCTCGCCGGCAAGAGCACGATGAAAGGGACGGATCGCCTGTTGCAGGTGTGGCGGCGTCATCCGGAATGGCCGCGCCTGATCCTGGTGCAGCACAAGGACGGCGCGGGCGCGTTGCCGTCCGCGCCGAACATCGATGCGCGTGTCGGCTACTTGTCCGACCAGGAGCTGCGCACGCTGCAGAACGAGAGCGTGTTTCACCTGTGCCTGTCGCTCACGGAAGGCTGGGGGCACTACATCGCCGAGGCGATGGGCATCGGCGCCGTGACGATCACGGTGGACGCACCGCCGATGAACGAGCTGGTGAGCGCGGAGCGTGGCGTGCTGGTGCCGTACACCACGACCGGCACGCAGCGCCTCGCCACGACGTATCAGTTCGATGAAGCGGGACTGGAAGCAGCCATCGAGCGGACTCTCGCCATGAGCGACGAAGAGTGCTCGCAGATCGGCGCGCGCGCGCGCTCCTGGTTCATCGGCAACAAGCAGGGCTTCACCGGCCGTATCGCAGCGGCACTGCTTGCGCTGGATCACGCCGTGGGGCTTCCGGCGCATGCAAGTGCGCCGTAAGGCCGTGCTCGGTCCAGGTTGCGCGCTGCGCCAGCGTTTCGTGCAGGAGCCGGTCGAACGGATTCGGCACACCCGGCGCGCGCGAGGCGTGATGCAGGTGAAAGGCAATCGCCATGTGGCGCACGTAACGACGCCGCAGCCCCAGATGCAGGAGCCGCGCCACGAACTCGCGGTCTTCGGGGCCCCACGCGGTAAAGCGCTCGTCATAGCCGTTGACCTGGATCGCGTGACTGCGCCAGAACGACTGGTTGCAGCCCTGGATGCCGCCGAGCGCAGCCTTGGTGCGCGAGAACATGCGGCTGAGCAGCCGGCTGCGCAGGGCGTATGGCCGTCGCTGCAGGCCCGGGGTGAATGGGCCGATGTTCGGGGCTGCGCCGGCGCGTAACAGTTGCGCAGTCATGGCGGGCGAAAGTTGCGGGCGCGCTCCCTGGATGAACAAGTCGGGGCGTGCACACCGTACATGGTCGGCGACGAATTGCGGATGCAGGATCATGTCGCCGTCGACGAGGACGATGTAGTCGGCGTCGGTGGCTGCGATCGCACGGTTGCGCGAGCGCGCCAGGCGAAATCCGTCATCCTCCTGCCACACATGTGTCAGCGGCAGGCCGCGAGCGCGCCATCGCTCGATCACGCTGCCGGTCGCGGGACCGGAGCCGTCGTCGGCCACGACGATGTGGTCGGGCGACAGCGTCTGTCGCGCAGCGCTCGCGAGGGTGAGATGCAGAGCCCCGGGCCAGTTGTAGGTCGTTACGATCAGGCAGGTGCGCATGGGCGCAGGCTCTTCGCAGCGCAAGTCTGCAGCGAGCATGCCGGGTAATCCGTACCGGCGAAAGCCCGTTGCGCTGCGCCGCGGGCGACCCGTGCAGAACCTGAACGCAGGCTGGACGGCGCGGGCCGTCGCAGGCCGCCGACGCTGCGCGCAGCCCGGCGCGGCGGGCTACGCGGCGACGGGGTGAATCGTTAAACTTGCCCGGGCCGACTCACAGGAGTGACATCTTTGTCCGTCCCGTATTTCCTCGACCCCGTCGCACCTTCGCGCGGCGCGCGATGGCTGAACCGATGGTTGCCGAGCAGGCGCCTGCGCACGGATCCGCTGCAGGGGCTGACCGTCGAGGGGCGCTATGCGCCTGTGAGCATCGCCAACTGGAAGCTGATTCCCAGCATGGCGCGCACGATTCTGGCGGGCCGCGTGTTCCGGCCGCTGTCCTTCACCGCCGACCGGCGGCTCACCGTGGTGGTGCCGTATCGCGATCGCGAGCAGCACCTCGCGCAGTTGCTGCCCGTGCTCACTGCCGCGCTCCGCGCGCAGGGCGCACACGGCCGGATCGTCGTCGTCGAGCAGGATGCAGGGCAGGCGTTCAATCGCGGGCGGCTGTTGAACATCGGCATGCAGCTCACCGCGGACACGAGCGACTACTACTGCCTCCACGACGTGGATGCGTTGCCCGTCGTCGCCAACTACGCATGTCCGTCGCAGCCGCTGCGGCTGGTCACCAAGCTGGTCGCCACGCACGGCGCAGCCCGGGAGCGCACCTGCCACTACTTCTCGGGCGCCGTGTCGATCCGCAAGGACCAGGCATTCGCTGCGAACGGCTTCTCGAACGAGTACTGGGGCTGGGGCAAGGAAGACGACGATTTCTTCTTCCGTCTGCTGCTCGCCGGCTATCTCTGCTATTTCGACGGCGAAGGCACGTTCCGCGATCTGCCCAATCCCGTGCACCAGGGCGCGCCGCGACGCTCGTTCGTGAGGCAGAACCGTCAGCGCCGCAGCCGGCTGCTGCGCGGCCTGAGCGATCCCGCCGACGACGGGCTCAGCACCGTGCGCTATGAAGTGCTCGAGCACATCGAGCGCGCCGATCACGAAAGAATCCGCGTGCGTTGGTGATGCGCGGCGCAGTCAGCTCCGTGCGCTCTGCCAGGCAATGGTGTCCGTGCCCTCGGCGGCGCAGCTGTAGCCATGCTGTTTCAGCCTGGCGACGTGCGCCGTCCGTTCCGGCAGCGTCATCGCCTTGTGCTCGTACTTGATCAGGTGCGGCCGGAAGCGCGCAAAGTCGGTCATCTGCAGGATGGCCGAGTCGTAGCCTTCGGCATCGATCTGCAGCAGGTCGGCATCGAGCATCGCGGTCTCGCGCAGCAGCTCCATCAGCGGTATGCAGGCGACCGGCTGCGCGACCGTGTCCGCAGCTGCGATGCCGTGCTGGAGCAGATGCGACCGGTCGAAAGAAGCGATGCCGCTGGCCCAGCCCGGGTAGCGTGCCACCGCCTCGGGCGCCACGCGAAACAGCGGCAGCATGGCGGCGGTTGCGTGAATCGCCTTGTTGACCGGCACGATCTGCGGGTAGTCGGCATAATTGGCGCGCAGCCGCTCGAACATGTCCGGCAGCGGCTCGACGACGATCCCGGAGCAGGGATGCTGAGTCACGAAGCCGTAGAGGCCGTCGAAGCGGACGCCGTCATTGGCGCCGATCTGCACGAACTTGAGTCGCTGGTCCGCTCTGTGCGCCAGCGCATGGAGCTCGCGCTGGAAGCGCGAGACGCGCTCGATCCGGTAGCCGGTCGGCGCGAGCAGCCTGTTCAACAGTTTTCTCACGGGATCGATGCGGTGGTCGAGTCTTGAGCAACGCGCGACGAGTGTTCGTATTCTGCCTGCTTGCCTGCGCCGCGTCCCCTGGCGCCTGGGCGCGCGGCGCCAGCCCGTACCTGCCGCTCAACATGTCGCCGGAAATCGAGCGGCAGATCGAGCGCGTGCTGATCCTCGCGGACCGGCCGATCACCTCGCGGCCGATCGCGACCGCGACGGTGCTGGACGCATTGCCTGCCGCCTGCCGCATCGACGCCGCTCTGTGCACGGGAGTGCGTCGTTATCTCGAGCGCTACATGCGCAAGGCCGGCGTGACGCTTGCGAGCGTCGAAGGCGCGGCGCACGACGGCGCAGTGACGGCGCTGCCGAACGCGCACGGCGCGCAAAGCGACAGCGCATGGCGCGCAAGCGTCCAGGGCTACTGGCAGCCCAGCGACTATGTCGTGGTCAGTGTCGGCGGCGTCGGCGATGCCGATGACGTCGTGCCGACGGGCTCCATGCTCAGTGTCGGCTTCGACTTCGCGCAGCTCGACGTGGGCTATCGCGACCATTGGTTCTCGCCGTTCACCGACAGCTCCATGATCATCAGCACGGAGGCGCGCACGCTGCCTTCGGTGACGCTGTCCAACTATCGGCCGTTGACGCGCTTCGGCCTGAGCTACGAGCTGTTCATGGCGCAGATGGAGCGCTCGGACCACATCCTGTTCCAGGGCGAGCTGACGAGCGGCAAGCCGCGGCTCGCCGGCCTGCGGTTCTCGATCGAGCCGGCGACCGGCTGGTCGCTGAGCGCCAATCGGCTGATGCAGTACGGCGGCGGTCCGCGCGGCGGGCGCGGGCTGGGCGACTTCATCGACGCGCTCATCAAGCCGCACCAGGCCGACAACCGCAGCGACACGCTCAGCGCGGAGCGGGAATTCGGCAACCAGACTGCGGCCTGGACCAGCCGTTTCATCTTTCCCGGGCGCACGCCGTTCGCGGCCTATCTCGAGTATGCGGGCGAGGACAGCTCGTACGAAGGCAACTATCGGCTGGGCAATGCCGCGCTCTCCGTCGGCATCACGTTCCCGCGGCTGTGGCAGCGCTTCGATCTCACCTACGAAGCGAGCGAGTGGCAGAACGGCTGGTACACACACGGCATCTATCTCGACGGTCTCACCGAGTCCGGGCACGTGATCGGTCATTGGGGTGCGGATCAGCGCGTGTTTCGCGATGACGTCGGCGCGCAGACGCACATGCTGCGACTCGGCTGGGACGCGCCGTTCGGCGGTCTGCTGCAGCTGCAGGCGCGCACGGTCGCGAACCAAAGCTACAGTGCCAACGATTATCAGCGCGGCTACGACGTAGCGCTGGGCTACTCGCGCGCGCTGCACGGGTTCACCGCCGGCGGCGAGGTTCGCGCCGGACGCGACGTGTTCGGCGAAAGCTACAGCCGCATCGCCGGCTTCGTGCGCTTCGGCGCTGAGTGGGCCGAGGGCGGCGTGAGCGAGAGCTGGGCGGATGACGTCACCAGGCCGCGCGGCGCGGAGCTGTTCGCGGATGCCGGCATCAACGTCAGCCAGCTGCTCATCCGTCTCGGCACGCGCGATCCGAAGCGCACCGAGAATCTCGGGGTCGCGCCGCACTTAGCGATGGGCGCGCGGCGTGCTGTGTCGGAGCGCAGCGATTTCGGCGTGCGCGCCGAAATAGATGACCTCGACGGCGACCTGCTGTTCAGCGTGCGCGCGCTCGACTATCGCTACCGGTTCCGCAATCCGCTGGCACTGTCGCTGTTCGCCGGCGCATCGCGCCTGGATCTCGCGACGCCGGCCTATGGCTACTACTACGGAGCCGGGATCCAGTGGCGCAACCTGCTGCCCAACGTCGACGTCGGCCTCGACGTGCGCTATGGCGACAAGATCGCACGCGACAAGCTGTTGCCGAGCGATCCGCCGTCCGACCCGCGTCCCGATACCTTTTACGATCTGACCGGCGCGACGCTGTCGCTCAGTTATCGCTGGTGACGTAGCGGGCCCACAGCCGCTCGAACAGCGACCCGGCGGGAAAGCGGCCGTTGCGATCGAACCCCGGCTCGCGTCGCGCCATCTCGTTCCACAGGTGCAGCGCATAGCTGCCGTCGGTGAGTGCCGGGTTGTCGCGCAGGCCGGTGTCGAACACCGTTCGCCAGTTCAGGTAGTGGATCGGATAGAAATGCCAGAACGGCACGGCGTGCGACTCGCAGCCGAGATGACGCGCTGCCGCCGTGAGGCCGGCCGGGCCGGTTTCGCCCCACGTGCTGGCAGCGCGGCCGCGGCCAAGCAGGCGGCGGGTCAGCTTGCGCCGGCGCATGCGCCGCGAATCGTACGGCAGGACGCGATTCGGCCGCTCGCAGCACGCGACCATCCAGCGAGCGAGAGCGTGGTCCGGCGGCAGGCCGAGCACTGCGTTGTTGATCGTCGATTGATCCTGCCAGCCGAAGATCTCGGGTCCGGCGTGCGTGAACGGTCGCAGGCACACGACATCCGTATCGACCCACAGCCCGCCGCGCTCGGCCAGCAGGCGATAACGGAACCAGTCGGCGAACACGGCGAGCGAACCGGACTCGCGGTGCACGAACAGCGCGTCGCGCGGCAGCACCTGGGACGCGTCGCACAGCGTCACGCCGGCAGGCACGTGCTGCGGCTCCTCGTAGACGTGCAGTTGGACGGTGTGGCCGTTCGCGACGAAGGAGCTCATGCACAGACGCTCGATCCGCGACAGCGGCGGACCGTGCCAGAACATGTGCACGCCGGCGAGCGCGGAGGCTTGCTGCTGCATCCGCAGGCTACAGGCTGCTGAACACGCGGCGTGCAGCAGCGACGGTCGTGTCGATGTCGTCGGCCGAGTGCGCCGCCGAGATGAATCCTGCCTCGAATGCCGACGGCGCGAGATAGACGCCCTCGGCCAGCATGGCGTGGAAGAAGCGCTTGAAGCGCTCGACGTTGCAAGCCATCACGTCGGCGAACGTACGCACCGGCCGCTCGCTGAAGAACAGGCCGAACATTCCGCACGCGTGATTGGTGGTGAACGGGACGCTGGCAGCGCGCGCCGCGGCGCTCAGTCCTTCCATCAGGCGCGCCGTTTTCTCCGCGAGGCTCGTGTGGAAGCCCGGCGCGCAGATGCCTTTGAGCGTCGCGAGGCCCGCAGCCATTGCCAGCGGATTGCCCGACAGCGTGCCGGCCTGGTACACGGGACCGAGCGGCGCAATGCGCTCCATGATGTCGCGGCGGCCGCCGAACGCGCCGACCGGCATGCCGCCGCCGACGACCTTGCCGAGCGTGGTCAGGTCCGGCCGGATGCCGTACAGCGCCTGCGCGCCGCCGAGCGCCACGCGAAAGCCCGTCATCACCTCGTCGAAGATCAGCACGCTGCCGTGCTGGTCGCACACGGCGCGTAACGTCTCGAGGAAGCCCGGCGCCGGCGGCACGCAATTCATGTTGCCGGCGATCGGCTCGACGATGATGCAGGCGATCTCCTTGCCGACGCCCGCGAACAGCTGCTGCACCTGGGCGCTGTCGTTGAAGGCGAGCGTCAGGGTCTGCGCAGCGAGCTCCTTCGGTACGCCGGGCGAGGTCGGCACGCCGAAAGTCAGCGCGCCCGAGCCGGCCTTGACCAGCAGCGAATCGGAATGGCCGTGATAGCAGCCCTCGAACTTCACGATCTTGTCGCGGCCGGTGTAGCCGCGCGCCAGGCGGATGGCGCTCATGGTCGCCTCGGTGCCCGAGCTGACCATGCGCACTAGCTCGATAGCGGGCATCAGCTCGCAGATCTGCCGTGCCAGCTGCGTTTCGAGCTGCGTCGGCGCACCGAACGACAAGCCGAGCGCGGCCCGCTCCTGCACTGCGCGCACCACCGGCTCGTATGCGTGGCCGAGGATCATCGGGCCCCACGAGCCGACGTAGTCGATGTAGCGACGGCCGTCGTGTCCGAACACGTACGCGCCGCTCGCGCGCTCGACGAACACCGGCTCGCCGCCGACGGCGCGGAACGCGCGCACCGGGGAATTCACGCCGCCGGGAATGTAGCGGCTGGCATCGCTGAAGAGGGACACGGGCTGACTCCGTTGCGCCATGGGGCGCGCGGAAGCATAGCCGACCGGCGCGCTTGCCCTATAATCCGGGGCCCTGTTCGTTGCTGGCCCGGCGTCTGTCTCTCAATGAAAGCCTACATGTGCGTGATCTGCGGGTTCGTCTATGAAGAAGAAAAAGGCGATCCCGCGTCGGGCATAGCGCCGGGCACGCGCTGGGACGACGTGCCGCTGTCGTGGCGCTGCCCGGATTGCGGCGCCGGCAAGGAAGACTTCGAGATGGTGGAAGTGTAGGGGACGGTCACCATTTCGCTGCGAAATGGTGAATGTCCCCATTTCTCACAGCTGCTTGATCTTGTAGCCCTTGCGCTCCAGCAGGTCGATGACGCTGTCGGTGCCGACCAGGTGCAGCGCGCCGACCACGATCAGGTAGTCGTCGCGATCGTCGAGCAGCTGCTCGATCTGCGGAATCCACTTGCGGTTGCGCTCGACCGTCAGCGGCCGGTACAGGTCGGGATACTCGTCGTAGCCTTCCGCCAGCAGCTTCGCCATGGCCGCGGCGTCGCCGCGCCGCCAGGCGACCAGCAGATCGTCGATCTCGCTGCCCATGCGCTGCGCGTCGTCGACGCTGTAGAGCAGGAAATCGCGCTGCTGCTTCTCCGGCAGGCCCGCCATGATCTCGAGCTGCTCGCGCACCGTCTCGAGTCCCTGGATCGGCTTGCCGTCGCTGCGCGCGCGCCGCGTCAGGCGCGCCTCGACTCCGGACTCGGGATCGAAGCCGAGCTTCATCAGCTGCAGCTGGACGACGGTCATCGCGGCGAACCACGGCCGGAAGCCATCGAGCAGCGCCGGGTCGATGCTCAGCTCGCGAGCCTTGGCTGCGAAGCGCTCATACGTCTGCGGCCCGAGCTGCCGCTGCAGCGACTGGCCTTCCGGTTGCATCGCCAGCTGTGCCAGCACCTGCTGCATCTGCAGCGGATCGAGATCGTCCATGTCGATCTCCATGACCAGCCTGGTCGCATCCGCGTAGGCCGCGTCGATCGCCGCGGGCAGGGTCTCGGAGGTCTTCAGGAAGTGAAACGAGCCGAGCAGGTAGATCGTGTTGGTCTTGCCCTGCATCGACCAGAGGATGTGGTGCTGGTCCGCCGCGGCCGCGCCGGCCGACAACAGCAGCAGTGCGACGCACGCGAACGCGTGCCGGATGGTCGGGATGCGCATCGGGCGCACTATGCCACGACGCCCTATGCGACGACGCTCTGGGCGTAGCTCTCCAGCCAGCAGACTTCAGTCTGGATCGCGCCGTCCGGCATCAGCTCGAGGACGCGATAACCCGGCGGGCGGCTGTCGATCGCAAAGTCGGCGCTGCCGGGCAGGAACTGCGCGCAGGTCGCGGGCGTCGCCATGAAGCGCACGCCGTGCACGAAGCTGTCGAGCGACTGGTGCACGTGGCCCCACAGCACGCCGCGCACATTGGCGTGCTCGCGCACCAGGGCCATGAATTCCTCGGAGTCGCTCAGGCCGACCTGGTCGAGCCAGTCGCTGCGCATCGCGACGGGCTGATGGTGCAGGCACAGCAGCACGTGCTCGTTGCGATGATTGCGCAGCAGCTCGCGCAGCTCCGCGAGCTGCCGGCTGCCGAGCTCGCCGCCGGCGCTGTTGGCAACCCACGAGTCGAGCATGACTACGAGCCAGCGGCCGAACTGGCGGTAGCGCGAGACTTCGAACGGCGCGCCGCCGAGCGCGGCCCGCATGTGATCGGGCAGGTCGTGATTGCCCGGCAGGCACAGCACCGGCACCGGCGAGGCGCCGAAGATGTGGCGGATCCAGCGATAGCCCTCGGGGTCGTCCTGCACCAGGTCGCCGGTCAGCAGAACGCCGTCCGGCCGGCTGCAGCGGCGCTGCCCGTCGGCGATCGCGGCATGCAGCGCAGGCAGCGTCGCGACGCCGCGCAAGCGGCCGGCGGCGTCGCCAAAAAGGTGCATGTCTGTGTACTGGATGAGACGGACGGATTGCATCGCGCTCGCTGGTCCTTGAACCCGAATCATGGCTACATAATCGCCGGCAATCTAGCAACGCCCGGGGGCGGAAAAAGGTGATCAGCGTCTTAAGGACGCCGGGCCCCTCGAACCACTGTCGGATTATTTGCGCTCCGTCTCACTGCGCGCCGCGCATTGCCCCACCGGGGTCGTTAGCGCAAAATGCGCGGCCTTCCTCCCGCCGCCCTGAAAGACCGAAGGGGATTCCCTCCCGATGCAGACAGCCCGCCGCCGGCAGCTTGCCAATGCGATCCGAGCCCTGGCGATGGACGCGGTTCAGAAAGCCAATTCCGGCCACCCGGGCATGCCGATGGGCATGGCCGACATCGCACAGGTCCTGTGGGGCGACCACCTGCGCCACAATCCCGGCAACCCGCTGTGGAGCGAGCGCGACCGCTTCGTCGTCTCGAACGGCCACGGCTCGATGCTGCTGTACGCGCTGCTGCACCTCACCGGCTACCCGCTGACGATCGAGCAGATCAAGGCGTTCCGGCAGCTCGGCTCGCCGACCGCCGGCCATCCGGAGCACGAGCCGCATCTGGGCATCGAGACCACGACCGGCCCGCTCGGCCAGGGCCTGGCCAATGCGGTCGGCATGGCGCTCGCGGAGAAGTGGCTGGCGGCCGCATTCAACCGTCCGGGCCACGACGTGGTGGATCACCGCACCTGGGTCTTCCTCGGCGACGGCTGCCTCATGGAAGGAATTTCCCACGAGGCCTGCTCGCTCGCCGGCACGCTGAAGCTCGGCAAGCTGGTGGCGTTCTACGACGACAACGGCATCTCGATCGACGGTGAGGTGCAGGGCTGGTTCACCGACGACACGCCCATGCGCTTCGAGGCGTACGGCTGGCATGTGGTGCGCGAGATCGACGGCCACAATCCGGCAGCCGTGCAGGACGCGATCACGCAAGCCCTGGCGCAGAAGGACCGGCCGACGCTGATCTGCTGCCGCACGATCATCGGCTTCGGCGCACCGAACAAGCAGGGCACCGAAGCGACGCACGGCGCCGCGCTCGGTGCGGACGAAGTCGCCGCCGCGCGGCGCGAGCTGAACTGGCCGTACGAGCCGTTCGTGATCCCGGACGACATCCGCAAGGACTGGGACGCGCATGAGCGCGGCGCGGCGCTCGAAGCGAAGTGGCGCGAGCGATTCAACGCGTATCGCGCGGCGTTTCCCGATCTCGCCGCCGAGTACGAGCGGCGCATGAAGGGCGAGCTGCCGGTTGCCTGGAGCGAGATCGCCGGCGAGTTCCTGAAGCAGGCGGCGCAGTCGACGGCCAACGTCGCCACGCGCCAGGCCTCGCAGCAAACGCTCAACGCATTCGGTCCGCGCGTGCCGGAGCTGTTCGGCGGCTCCGCCGACCTCACGGGCTCGAACAACACGAATCGCAAGGATTCGAAGATGCTGACGGGCGACGACCCGTCGGGCAATTACCTGCACTACGGCGTGCGCGAGTTCGGCATGTGCGCGATCATGAATGGCATCGCGTTGCACGGCGGCGCGATTCCCTACGGCGGCACATTCCTGGTGTTCTCCGACTATGCGCGCAATGCCATGCGCATGGCTGCGCTGATGAAGCAGCGCGTGATCTTCGTGATGACGCACGACTCGATCGGCCTCGGCGAGGACGGCCCGACGCATCAGCCGGTCGAGCATCTGCCGAGCCTGCGCATCATTCCGAACATGACCGTGTGGCGCCCGTGCGATCTCACCGAGACGGCGCAGGCGTGGACCGATGCGATCGAGCGGCGCGACGGTCCGACAGTGCTGGCGCTCACCCGCCAGGCGCTGCCGACGCAGACTCGTACGCCGGAGCAGATCGCTGCTATCCGCCGCGGTGGTTACGTGCTGCAGGATTGCGAAGGCATGCCGCAGACGATTCTGATCGCGACCGGTTCCGAGGTCGGCCTTGCGGTCGAAGCGGCCAAGCTGCTGCAACAAAAAGGTCAGCGCGTGCGTGTAGTGTCCATGCCATGCACCAGCGTGTTCGACGCGCAGGACGCCAGCTATCGCGAACAAGTGCTGCCGGCGCAGGTCGAGCGCCGCGTCGCCATCGAGGCCGCCGCGCCCGATACGTGGTGGCGCTACGTCGGACCGCGCGGCGCCATCGTGGCCATGCATTCCTTCGGCGCGTCCGGCCTCGCCAAGGACCTGTTCAAGCATTTCGGCTTCACGCCCGAGAACGTCGTCGCGCAGGTGCCGGGAGAGAAAAAGAGGGGAAACTGAGCGATGCAGCATTACGAAACACGCGAGGAAGGAAACCGGCCGCAGCGCATGCTGCATTGCTCAGTTTCCCCTCTTTTTCTCTCCCGGCACCCTTCGAGGTAAACGCGAATGCCCATCAAAGTCGGAATCAACGGCTATGGCCGCATCGGCCGCAACGTCCTGCGCGCGCTCTACGAAGCGAACCGCCAGAAGGATATCCAGATCGTCGCGCTCAACGATCTCGGCGACGCGCAGACCAATGCGCACCTGACGCGCTACGACACGGTGCACGGCAAGTTCCAGGGCGACGTGCAGGTCGAAGGCGATGCGATGATCGTCAACGGCGATCGCATCAAGGTGCTCGCCGAGCGCGATCCGGCGAAGCTGCCGTGGGGCCAGCTCGGCGTCGATTTCGTGTTCGAGTGCACGGGCCTGTTCACCAGCAAGGCCAAGGCGGGCGCGCACCTCGCCGGCGGCGCGAAGCGCGTGGTGATTTCCGCGCCGGGCGAGAAGGACGTCGATGCGACGATCGTCTACGGCGTCAATCACAACACGCTGAAGGCGAGCCACACCGTGATCTCGAACGCGTCCTGCACCACCAACTGCCTGGCGCCGCTCGCCAAGGTGCTGCACGAGAAGATCGGCATCGCCTCCGGCATCATGACGACGATCCACTCGTACACCAACGACCAGGTGCTCACCGACGTGTTCCACAAGGACCTGCGCCGCGCGCGCTCGGCGACGCAGTCGATGATCCCGACCAAGACCGGCGCCGCCGCCGCGGTCGGCCTGGTGCTGCCGGAGCTCAACGGCAAGCTCGACGGCTTCTCGGTGCGCGTGCCGACGATCAACGTCTCGCTGGTCGACCTGACGTTCCAGGCCAAGCGCGCGACGACGATCGAGGAGATCAACACGATCATGAAGGCCGCGGCGAGCGGCCCGCTCAAGGGCGTCCTCGCGTACACCGACGGCCCGCTGGTCTCGGTCGATTTCAACCACGATCCGCATTCCTCGGTGTACGACGCGACCATGACCAAGGTCATCGACTCGACGGTCAAGGTCTGCTCGTGGTACGACAACGAATGGGGCTTCTCGAACCGCATGCTCGACACCACGCTGGCCTGGTCCAAGGTGTGAGCCGCGAATGCCTATCCTGCGAATGACCGACCTCGACCTGCGCGACAAGCGCGTGCTGATCCGCGAGGATCTGAACGTGCCGGTGCAGGACGGCGTGGTGACCAGCGACGCGCGCATCCGCGCGTCGCTGCCGACGATCCAGGCGGCGCGCAAGGCCGGGGCGCGCGTGCTGGTGATGTCGCACCTGGGACGCCCGGAGGAGGGTGTGTACGACGAGGAATTCTCGCTGGCGCCGGTCGCGAAGCGGCTCGCGGAGCTGCTCGGGGTCAAGGTGCGCTTCGAGAAGAGCTGGCTCGACGGCGTCGACTGCGCCGCCGGCGAAGTCGTGCTGCTGGAGAACGTGCGCTTCAACAAGGGCGAGAAGAAGGACAAGGAAGATCTCGCGCGGCGCATGGCCGGGCTGTGCGACATCTTCGTGATGGACGCGTTCGGCACGGCGCATCGCGCCGAGGCCAGCACGCACGGCGTGGCGCGCTTCGCCAAGGTCGCGTGCGCGGGCCCGCTGCTGATGAACGAGCTGGTCGCGCTCGAGACCGCGCTCGACAAGCCGAAGCGGCCGCTGATCGCGATCGTTGCCGGCTCCAAGGTCTCCACCAAGCTCACGGTGCTGGAAAGCCTGCTCGCCAAGGTCGACAAGCTGATCGTCGGCGGCGGCATCGCCAACACCTTCCTGCTGGCGCAGGGTCACGGCGTCGGCAAGTCGCTGGTCGAGGCGGAGATGGTCGACATCGCCAAGGGCCTGATCAGCAAATCCAAGGAGCTCGGCGTGGAGATTCCACTGCCGACCGACGTCGTCGTCGCCAAGGAGTTCTCGGCGAATGCCGAGGCCGACGTCAAGCCGGTGGCGAAGGTCGCGCCCGATGAGATGATCCTCGACATCGGGCCGGACACAGCCGAGCGCTTCGCGCGCATGCTCAACGACGCGGGCACGATCGTCTGGAACGGACCGGTCGGCGTGTTCGAGTTCAACCAGTTCGGCGAAGGCACGCGCACCCTGGCGCAGGCCATCGCGCGCAGTCCCGCCTTCTCGATCGCAGGCGGCGGCGACACGCTGGCCGCGATCGAGAAATACCGCGTCGAGGACGACATCTCCTACATCTCCACCGGCGGCGGCGCCTTCCTCGAGTTCCTCGAAGGTAAGAAACTGCCCGCCGTCGCCGTCCTCGAAGAACGCGCCTGCGCACCAACCGCCAACCGCTGACCGCCAACCGCTCCTTCAGGATTCATGCTCCGTCGCACCAAGATCCTCACGACACTCGGCCCGGCCACCGACAATCCCAAGGTGCTGGCGGACATGCTGCGCGCCGGCGCCGACGTGGTGCGCGTCAACTTCTCGCACGGCGAGCCGCAGGCACATGCCAAGCGCGTCGAGATGGTGCGCTCGGTTGCCGAGCAGGTCGGCAAGTGGGTCGCCGTGCTCGGCGATTTGCAGGGTCCGAAGATCCGCATCGAGCGGTTCCGCGAAGGCAAGGTGCAGCTCAACGAAGGCGATGCTTTCGCGCTGGACGTCTCGCTGGATGCGCGCGCCGGTACCAGCTCCGCGGTCGGCGTCGCGTACAAGAACCTGCCTCAAGACGTGCGCTCCGGCGACACGCTGCTGCTCAACGACGGTCTGCTGGTGCTGGATGTCACGGCGGTGAACGGGCCACGCATCGACACACGCGTCGTGGTCGGCGGCGAACTGTCCGACAACAAGGGGATCAACAAGCAGGGCGGCGGCCTGTCGGCCGGCGCGCTGACCGACAAGGATCGTGTCGACATCAAGCTGGCGGCGCAGCTCGGCGTCGACTACCTCGCGGTCTCCTTCGCGCGCGACGGCGCCGACATGGAAGAGGCGCGCGAGCTGCTGCGGCGGGAAGGCGGCCACGGCAACCTGGTCGCGAAGATCGAGCGCAGCGAAGCGCTGGTGAACCTCGACCGCATCATCCAGGCGAGCGACGCAGTGATGGTCGCGCGCGGCGATCTCGGCGTCGAAGTCGGTTATGCCGAGTTGACCGGCCTGCAGAAGCACATCATCGCGGCGACCCGCAAGCGCAATCGCGTGGTGATCACCGCGACCCAGATGATGGAGTCGATGATCCACAACCCGGTGCCGACGCGCGCCGAGGTCTCCGACGTCGCGAACGCGGTGATGGACGGCACCGACGCGGTGATGCTGTCCGGCGAGAGCGCCGTCGGCAAATATCCGGTGAAGGCAGTCGAGGCGATGTCGCAGGTGATCCTCGGCGCGGAGAAGTACGAGTCCTCGCACTCGCCGACACGCCATCGCGCCGAGGGCGGCATCTTCGAGAAGACCGACGAGGCGATCGCGATGGCGGTGATGTACACCGCCAACCATCTCAAGGTCCGCGCGATCGTGGCGTTGACCGAGTCGGGCTCGACGCCGCTGTGGATGTCGCGCATCCGCTCGGACATCCCGATCTACGCGTTCACGCGGCACGAGGTCACGCGGCGCCGGGTCATGCTCTATCGCGGCGTGTATCCGGTGACGTTCGACATCACGCACACCGATGCGCAGCTGCTGTACGCAGACATTTTCAAGCTGATGCTCCAGAACAAGATGGTCGATGCGGGCGATCGCATCATTCTCACCAAAGGGGAGCTGTCGGGCGTGTCCGGCAAGACCAACGCGATGAAGATCCTCGAAGTACGGCCCTGACGGGGCCGCAGCATGCGTCCGCTGCGCATTGCCGGCTATTCAGCACTCGCAATCGCCGGTCTCCTCGGACTGGCCGGCCTCGCCGGCTACCTGACGCTGCGCGCCAGCCTGCCGCAGCTCGACGGCACGATCGAAGCGCCGCAAGTGCAGGTGGCGGCGCAGATCCTGCGCGATGCGCAGGGAACTCCGACGATCCGCGCCGGCTCGCGTCGCGACCTCGCGTTCGCTACCGGCTATGCGCACGGCCAGGATCGCTTCTTCCAGATGGATCTCATGCGGCGCGTCGCAGCGGGCGAGCTCGCGGCACTGCTCGGCAAGCCGTTGCTCGATACGGACGACAGGTTCCGCATTCACGGTTTCCGGCGCGTCGCGCAGCAGGTCGTGCGCGACAGTCCGGCAGCGGATCGCGAGCTGCTGGATGCCTACGTCGCCGGCGTCAACTTCGCGTTGACGAGCGCCGGCGCGCGGCCGTGGGAGTACACGCTGCTGCGCACCGAGCCCGCGCCGTGGCGCGCCGAGGATTCGGTGCTGGTCGCGTTCTCGATGTACATCAATCTCAACGACTCGAACGGCGAAGACGAGCTGGCGCGGGCGCGCCTGCGCGAGATGCTGCCGCGGCCGTTGTTCGATTTCCTGCATCCGCTGGGCACCGAATGGGACGCGCCGGTCACCGGCGGCAAATGGCAGGCCGCTCCCATTCCCGGCCCCGATGTTTTCGACCTGCGTTCGGCGGCGCCGCGCACCGCGGCTTTGCGCACGCCGCGCTCGGCGGGCGTGCCGGATGACGAGGAGCAGTTCGTCGGCAGCAACAGCTGGGCGGTCGCCGGCACGCATGCGCGCGACAACGCTGCGCTGCTCGCGAACGACATGCATCTCGGCTTGCGGCTGCCGCACGTGTGGTATCGCGCGCGCATGATCGTGGAATCGACGACCGAGCCGGCGCGCGACCTGGCCGGAGTGACGCTGCCCGGCCTGCCGATGCTGATCGCCGGCAGCAACGGACACATCGCCTGGGGCTACACCAACAGCTACGGCGACTGGTCGGATGTCGTGGTGGTCGAGCCGGATCCGCAGGATTCCAGCCGCTACCTGACCGACACGGGTTCCGAGCCGTTCGAGAATCGCGATGAGACGATGGAGGTGCGCGGCGACGAGGCGGGGACGCTCGTCGTGCAGACCACACGCTGGGGACCGGTGATCGATTCCGACGACAGCGGCCGGCCGCTGGTGCTCGCCTGGACCGCTCACGATCCGCGCGCCACCAATCTGCGCATGCTCGACTTCGAGACCGCGACGACCGTCGAGGAGGCGCTGAGCATCGCCAATCGCGCCGGCACCCCGGTGCAGAACATTCTCGTCGCCGATACGCAGGGCCACATCGGCTGGTCGTTGATGGGACAGGTGCCGGTACGTGCCAGCTACGATTCGACCTTGCCGCATTCCTCGCGCGAGCCCGGCGGCGGCTGGACCGGGTGGCGCACGCCCGAAGAATATCCGCGCATCGTCGACCCGGCTGCGGGCCGCCTGTGGACCGCGAACACGCGCACGATCGACGTCGAGACGTGGCTCGCATTCATGGGTGACGGCGGCTATGACCTCGGTGCACGCGCGGCGCAGATCCGCGACGATCTGCTGGCGTTGCAGTCGGCGAGCGTGCAGGACCTGCAGAAGATTCAACTCGACGATCGTGCGCTGTTCCTGGCGCGCTGGCGCGACCTGCTGCTCGACCTGCTCGACGCTGCGGCGCTCGCCGGGCATCCGCTGCGCGGCGAGGCACGTCAGTTGATCGAGCATTGGTCCGGCCGTGCAGCCGCGGATGACGCGGGCTATCGCATCGTGCGCGCCGCGCGTCTGCAGATGCGCAAGGACGTGTTCGAATCGCTCACGGCGCTGGCGCGGCAGCGCTATCCGCAAACGAAATTCGCGCCGTCGGCGCAGTTCGAGGGGCCGTTGTGGCAGCTGGTCACGCAGCGTCCGGCGCACCTGCTCGATCCGCAGTACGACTCGTGGCAAGCGGCGCTGCTCGGCTCGCTCGACCGCGCTCTCGCGGAGCTGCAGAAGGATTGCAAGGAGCTGCAGCGCTGCACCTGGGGTCAGGGCAACGTGCTGCACATGAAGCATCCGCTGTCGTCGGCGTTGCCGCTCGCGAGTCACTGGCTCGACATGCCGGCGCAACCGATGCCAGGCGATGCGCAGATGCCGCGAGTGCAGGGCCAGTCGTTCGGCGCATCGCAGCGCCTGGTCGTCTCACCCGGTCGCGAAGCGCAGGGCTCGCTGCAGATGCCCGGCGGCCCGGTCGATCATCCTCTCTCGCCGTTCTACGGTGCGGGCCACGAAGCGTGGGTGCGCGGCGAGCCGACGCCCTTGCTGCCCGGCCCCGCGAAGCACACGCTGACGCTGCGGCCAGCTGCTAACCTTTCGACCGAGTGATTGTGGGTCAGGCTTCAGCCTGACTCTTCTGCTCCTGGAGTCCTGATGACCGCACGCTTCCACGGCACCGACAGCTACGTCGCGACCGAAGACCTGATGATGGCCGTGAACGCGGCCGTGACGCTCGGCCGCCCGCTGCTGGTCAAGGGCGAGCCGGGCACCGGCAAGACTCAGCTCGCCGAGGAGATCGCCGGCGCGCTGCAGCGGCCGCTGTATCGTTGGCACATCAAGTCGACCACCAAGGCGCAGCAGGGGCTGTACGAATACGACGCCGTCTCTCGCCTGCGCGACTCGCAGCTCGGCGAGGAGAAGGTGCACGACGTCGCCAACTACATCATCAAGGGCCGGCTGTGGGAGGCGTTCGAGAGCGAAGTGCAGCCCGTGCTGCTGGTCGACGAGATCGACAAGGCCGACATCGAGTTCCCGAACGATCTGCTGCACGAGCTCGATCGCATGGAGTTCTACGTGTACGAGACGCGCCAGTGGATCAAGGCGCGGCACCGGCCGATCATCGTCATCACCAGCAACAACGAGAAGGAGCTGCCCGATGCGTTCCTGCGGCGCTGCTTCTTCCACTACATCCGTTTTCCCGACACTGCGACGATGGAGCGCATCGTCGCCGTGCACTTTCCGGATCTGAAGAAGGAGCTGCTGGCCGAGGCGCTCACCTCGTTCTACAAGGTGCGCGAGATGCCGGGCCTGAAGAAGAAGCCGTCGACCTCCGAGCTGCTCGACTGGATCAAGCTGCTGCTCGCGGAGGACATCCCGCCCGAAGTCCTGCGCAGCGACGATCCGAAGAAGGCGATCCCGCCGCTGTACGGCGCGCTGCTGAAGAACGAGCAGGACGTGCATTTGTTCGAGCAGCTGGTGTTTTTGCACAGGAGGCAGGGAAGGTGAGGGAAAAGTGACACAGGTGACACAAGTGACGAAGGTCAGAAAGCCTTCTTACCTGTGTCACCTGTGTCACCTGTGTCACTTGTGTCACCCGTGTCACTAATCCATGCTCATCCCCTTCTTCTTCAAACTACGCTCCGCCGGCGTTCCAGTCTCGATCACCGAGTTCCTGACGCTGCTCGCAGCGCTGGAGGCGCGCGTGGCTGCGGCGAGCGCCGAGGATTTCTACTACCTGTCGCGTGCCTGCCTGGTGAAGGACGAGCGGCATTTCGATCGCTTCGACCGCGCGTTCGCCGCGCACTTCAAGGGCGCCGAGGAATTGTTCGAGGCGCTGCTCGCGCGCATCCCGCAGGAGTGGCTGCAGCGCATGGGCGAGCGCACGCTGTCGGACGAGGAGAAGGCGAAGATCGCAGCGCTCGGCGGCTGGGACAAGCTGATCGAGACCTTGAAGAAGCGCCTCGAAGAGCAGAAGGCGCGCCACCAGGGCGGCAGCAAGTGGATCGGCACCGGCGGCACGTCGCCGTTCGGCGCGTACGGCTACAACCCCGAAGGCATCCGCATCGGCCAGGACGAATCACGCAACCGCCGCGCGGTGAAAGTGTGGGACCAGCGCGAGTACCGCAACCTCGACGACGGCATCGAGCTCGGCACGCGCAACATCAAGATCGCGCTGCGCAAGCTGCGGCGCTTCGCGCGCGAGGGCGCGGCGGACCAGCTCGATCTCGACGGCACGATCGACTCGACCGCGCGCAACGCGGGGCTGCTCGACCTGAAGTTCCAGCCCGAGCGGCACAACGCCATCAAGGTGCTGCTGTTCCTCGACGTCGGCGGCTCGATGGACGATCACGTGCGCGTCTGTGAGGAGCTGTTCTCCGCCGCGCGCACCGAGTTCAAGCACCTCGAATACTTTTATTTCCACAACTTCGTGTACGAGAGCCTGTGGAAGGACAACCGCCGCCGCCACGTCGAGAAGATCCCGACCCTGGAAGTGATGCGCACTTACGGCCACGACTACAAGCTGATCTTCGTCGGCGATGCGACCATGAGCCCGTACGAGATCGTGCAGCCCGGCGGCAGCATCGAGCACTGGAACGAGGAGGCGGGGGCGGCGTGGATGCAGCGGCTGGTGCGCACCTGGCCGCAGCACGTGTGGCTCAACCCCGAGCCGCAGCAGCGCTGGGAATACACGCCGTCGGTGCAGATCACGCGCGAGCTGGTGGAGGACCGGATGTTCCCGCTGACGCTCGGCGGCCTCGATCAGGCAATCAAGGCGCTGCATTGAGAGCTGTCAGGCTGAAGCCTGACCCACACAGGATTCTGACCTGTGGGTCTGGGCTTCGGCCTGACTCTTCAGCTCTTCAGCTCTTCTTCTGCGACAGCGTCTTGATGTCGTTCAGCACGATCTGCGAGTGACCCTTCGGGTCGACGTCGGCGTAGTGCTTGGCGATCTTGCCCTGCGGGTCGATCAGGAACGTGTCGCGCTTCGCCAGCTCCATCGTGCCGAGATAGGTCTTCAGCACGCCGTACTGCTTGGTGACCTCCTTCTTGGAGTCGGCGAGGATCGGGAACGGCAGGCCGTGCTTCTCGGAGAACGCCTTGTGCGATTCGACGTCGTCGACGCTGACGCCGAGGATCTGCGCGCCGGCGTCGCGGAACGCGAAGATGTTGTCGCGGAACTCGCAGGCCTGCGTGGTGCAGCCCGGCGTCTGGTCCTTCGGGTAGAAGTACAGCGCGACCCACTTGCCGCGGTAGTCCTTCAACTCGTGCCACTTGCCGTTCTGGTCCTGCAGCTTGAAGTCGGGGGCGGCCGCGCCGACCGCCGGGGGGCTCGTGCCGTCGGCCTGGGCGCCCGCCAGCCACGCCAGCAGGACTGCGAGCGTCAGAAATCGAAGACTGCGTATGCGATTCATGTGAATCCCCCAGTGCGGAAAGAGGCGATGCGGAAAACGCGAGAAATGGCGCCGGCGTCAAATAGCGCGCAAAGGCACTGTGCCATACTAATCCGGACACATTAGATCCGGTACTGAACCCCGCCGTTCCGTCTTCATAAAACTTCATGACTACCGACCGCGAAACGCAGCCTGCCGTGCCGCCCAAGGTCGGGCTGGTCCTGCCCGGCGGCGGCGCGCGGGCGGCGTATCAGGTCGGCGTGTTGCGGGCGGTCGCGGACCTCCTGCCCGCACGATCGGCCAACCCGTTCCCCGTGGTCACCGGCACTTCGGCCGGCGCAGTGAATGCGACCGCGATTGCCGTGCACGCCGACCGCTTCCGGGTCGCGGTCGGTAACCTGGAGCGGGTGTGGCGCAATTTCCAGGTCGGCCAGGTGTTTCGGGCCGATACCCGTTCGGTGCTGCGGACGGGCGTGCATTGGCTGCTGGCGGTGCTCTCGGGCGGCTGGCTGCTGCCGCCGCCGCGCTCGCTGTTCGACAACTCGCCGCTGCGTGAGCTGCTGCGCGGCCAGTTCGATTTCACGGGCATCCGGCGCTCGATCGACGCCGGCCACCTCGACGCGCTGGCCATGTCCGCCGCGGGCTACATGACCGGCCGCTCGGTGTCGTTCTACGAATCCAAGCCCGGCTGCGATCCGTGGAGCCGCACGCGGCGCACCGGCGAGCCGGCGGCGCTGTCGCTCGATCACGTGATGGCCAGCGTCGCGGTGCCGTTCCTGTTCCCGCCGGTGTCGCTCGGCGATGAATTCTATGGCGACGGCGCGATGCGCGAAGCGAATCCGTTCAGCGCCGCGATTCACCTGGGCGCGCACCGCCTGCTGGTCGTCGGCACTCGCAACGAGAACCGGCCGCAAAGCTCGATTCCGCCGTTGTCACCGACGTTCGGCCAGATCTTCGGCTACATGCTCGACGCACTGTTCTCGGACGGCCTGTATGCCGATCTCGAGCGGTTGACGCAGATCAATCACATCGTCGAGCGCGTCGGGCCGCTCGCGAGCGTCGGCGAGAACAACGTGCAGCTGAACCGCATCGACATCATGGTGATCATGCCGAGCCGCGACCTTTCGGAGATCGCCCGGCAGCACACCGCCGCACTGCCGCGCGCGCTGCGCGTCCTGCTGCGGACGATGGGCGCATTGAACAGCGGCGGCGGTCAGCTGATGAGCTATCTGCTGTTCCAGGACAGCTACACCCGCGAGCTGATCGCGCTCGGCTACCAGGACGCGATGAAGCGCTCGGACGACCTGCTGGCATTCCTCGGCGGATTCACGGTGGATCGCACTGGTGCGACGCAGATGATGCGACGCTTCCACCTACGTCAGGAACAGCGTGCCGAGGCCGAGTAGCGAAGCGAATCCGACCGTGTCGGTCACTGTCGTCAGCACCACGCCGCCGGCGAGCGCCGGGTCGATACCGAGCCGCCGCAGGATCAGCGGCACGCTGACGCCGGCGAGCGCCGCAGCCAGCAGGTTGATGAGCAACGCCGCGAAGATGATCGCGCCGATCGTCCATTTCTGAAACCACAGGCCGGCCGCGAGGCCGACCAGGCCAGCCAGCAGCACGCCGTTCAACAGGCCGACCGCGATCTCGCGCGCCAGCAGCCAGCGCGCATTGGCCATCTCGACCTGGCCGAGCGCGAGCCCGCGGATGATCAGTACCAGCGTCTGGCTGCCGGCGATGCCGCCCATGCTGGCGACGATCGGCATCAGCACCGCGAGCGCGACGACCTTCTCGATCGTCGCTTCGAACAAGCCGACGACGTTGGCGGCGAAGAACGCGGTCGCGAGGTTGATGCTCAGCCAGATCGCGCGGCGCCGGGCAGTGGTGCGCACGCCGGCGAACAGGTCCTCGTCCTCGGTCAGGCCGGCCATGCTCATGACGGAGTGATCCGCTTCCTCGCGGATCACGTCGACCACGTCGTCGACGGTGATGCGGCCCAGGAGCTTGCCGTCGCGGCTCACGACCGGCGCCGAGACCAGGTCGCGGTCCTCGAACAGCTGGGCGACCTCGCGTGCGGGCGTCTCCGGCGCAATGCCGTCGAGGCCCGACATGACCTCGCCGACCGTCCGTTCCGGCTCCTCGGTCAGCAGCCGCGTGATGTCCAGGCCGCCGAGATACTTGTCGTGACGATTGACGACGAACAGGCGGTCGGTGCGCTCCGGCAACTCGCCGCGCATGCGCATGTAGCGCATCACGACTTCTAGGGTGACGTCCGGCCGCACCGTCACCGTGTCCAGGTTCATCAGGCCGCCGGCACTGTCTTCCTCGAAGCGCAGCACCGCACGCAGGCGCTCGCGGTCCTGGGCGTCCATCGAGCGCAGCACACGCTCGTTGAGGGTCTCGGGCAGGTCGCCGATCAGGTCGGCAAGGTCGTCGACCTCCATGCCCTCGGTGGCCGCGATCAGCTCCTCGGCGTCCATGCCGCCGATCAGCTCGGCGCGCACCTCGTCGTTCAGCTCGATCAGCACGTCGCCCTCGAGCTCCGGGTCGACGAATTCCCAGACGATCTCGCGCCGCGCGGGCGGGAGCGATTCGATCAGCGCGGCGATCTCCGCCGGATGCATCGAGTTGATCATGCGCTGACCGTGGCGCATGGAGCCCTGCTCGAGCGCGCTGCGCAGCGCCGCGAGTCGGCTCGTCTTGGGTGCCGGAGCTTCGGTCATCGTCGTCACTGCGCCTGGATGCAACGGCGCAGTGTACCGTCACTTCTTCGCGACCACCTGATGACGCGCATGGACCTGCGCGTACCTGGACGAGAAGTGCTGCGCGAGGCGCTCGACCAGGTACACCGAGCGGTGCTGGCCGCCGGTGCAGCCGATCGCGATCGTCAGGTAGCTGCGGTTGGTGCGGCTGAGCTCGGGGATCCAGTGCTCGAGGAAGCCGACGATGTCGGCGAACATCTTGGCGACGATCGGGTGGCGCTCGAGATACTCGACCACCGCGGGATCGCGCCCGGTGAGCGCGGCGAGCCCGGGCTCCCAGTAGGGGTTCGGCAGGCTCCGTACGTCGAACACGAAGTCCGCGTCGCCCGGCACGCCGTGCCGGAACGCGAACGACTCGAACAGGATCGACATGCGTCCTTCGCCGCGGCCGGCGACGCGCTGGCGGATCAGCTCGCGCAGCTCGTGCACGGTCGTGCGCGTGGTGTCGATGATCAGGTCGGCCGCATCGGCGATCGGCTCGAGCAGCTCCAGCTCCCGGCGCAGCGAGTCGGCCAGGCCGAGCCCGTCACGGCTCAACGGGTGGCGCCGCCGCGTCTCGCTGTAGCGCTTGAGCAGCGCTTCCTGGTCGGCGCGCAGGAACAGCACCTCGCAGTTGACCCCGCTGCGCTTGAGCTCGGTGACCAGCTGCGGCACGGAGGCGATCTCGGACGGACGGTTGCGGGCATCGACCCCGACCGCCGTGTAGCCGTAGGTCGGCTCGTTCGAGCGCACCGTGTGCGAGATGAACATCGGCAGGAGCCCTGCCGGGATGTTGTCGACGCAGTAGTAGTCCAGGTCCTCGAGCATGTGCAGAGCCACGCTCTTGCCCGAGCCGGACAGTCCACTGACGATGACGAGGCGCATGCGGAAAGGATAGCCGATCCGCTGCGGGCGCGGCCTCAAGCTCGCCGCAGAATCAGGATTCTGCGGCGTGCGTCATGCGCGGATTGCAGGCGCGGGTGCCGCCCTCAGGAGGGCCGCGTCTTCTGCGCGTCGATCGCGTGGTGATCGGCGAGCTTTTCCTTGTGCTTCTTGACGCGGCGGTCGAGCTTGTCGGCCAGGGCGTCGATGGCGGCGTACATGTCCTGCTCGACGGCGTCGGCGTAGACCTTGCCGCCGTTCAGCAGGACGGTGGCCTCGGCCTTGTGGCGCAGCTTCTCGACGGTGAGGATGCAGTGAACGTCTATAACGTGGTCCGAGTGTCTGACGATGCGGTCGAGCTTCTTCTCGACATATCCCTTGAGGGAGGAAGTGACATCGACGTGATGCCCGGTGACGTTCAGTTGCATGGAAGCCTCCTTCGCGTTGTGACCTGACTGTGGCTTGCCTGAGTACTGGTTACCTGACGGAAACTTTCTTGCGCTCGCTCGACGGCGGAATGCCGAGCGCCTCGCGGTATTTGGCGACCGTGCGCCGCGCGACCAGCACGCCCTCGCGCGACAGGATCTCGGCGATGCGGCTGTCCGACAGCGGCTTGTCCGGCTCTTCGGCGGACACCAGCTTGCGGATCTTGGCGCGGATCGCCGTCGACGACATCTCGGTGCCGTCGCTCGCGGCCACGTGGCTGGAAAAGAAGTAGCGGAATTCGAACACGCCGCGGTGCGTGTGCATGTACTTGTTGGTCGTGACGCGCGAGATCGTCGACTCGTGCATCTGCACGGCCTCGGCTACGTCCTTGAGGATCATCGGCTGCATCGACTCGTCGCCGTGCTCGAGGAAGGCCGACTGCCGCTGCACGATGCAGCGCGCGACTTTCAGCAGCGTCTCGTTGCGGATCTCCAGGCTGCGGATCAACCAGCGCGCTTCCTGCAGCTGGGTGCGCAACATCGCGTGATCGGCTGAGCGGCCGATGAGACCGGCATAGCTCTGGTTGACGCGGATCCGCGGCAGGCTCGCCGGATTGATGTCCACTGCCCAGCCGCGCTCGGTGCGGCGCACGAACACGTCCGGCACGATGTATTCGGCGGGCACGGAATGCACGCTCGATCCGGGCCGCGGCTGGCAGGCGCGCACCAGCACCAGCGCGTGCTCCATTTCTTCTTCGGTGACCCGCAGCTGCCGGCGCAGCAGCGCGTACTGCTGGTCGGCAACCTGGTCGAGATAGCTCGCGGCGATGAGCAGCGCAGTGTCCCGTCCGGGCGTCTGCGCATCCAACTGCCGCAACTGCAGCTCGATGCATTCACTGACGGAACGCGCGCCTACACCGGCGGGGTCCATTGCCTGCACGTGCCCGAGCACGCGCTCGACTTCGGCGACGGCTGCGACGATTTCCGGTTGCAGGTTGCGCGCGATCTCCTCCAGTGACTCGATGACGTAGCCGTCGTCGTTGATCGCGTCGATGATCGCCGCGCCGATGCGCATGTCGCGCTCGGACAGGCGCGACATCTCCAACTGCCAGGTGAGGTGCTCCTGCAACGTCTCGCCGCGCGCAGCCGAGAAATCCTGGGAATGCTCGTCGTCGCCGGACCACGGCGCTTCCGACGGGCCGGTGACTTGCGCATCGCTCCAGTCCGGACCCTCGGAGCCGTCCAGGTCGGAATCGCGCTCGGCGCGCTCGGTATCGCTGCTGGCGGAGGTTGCGGTGGTCTGCGCCGTCGGCGGCGCCGGTTCGAACTGCGGGGCTTCGAGCTCGGCGGTCTCCAGGCTCCCGGCCTCGTCCTCGGACTCGAGCATCACGTTGCTCTCGAGCGCCTCGCGGATCTGTGCCTGGAGTTCGAGCACCGGCAGCTGCAGCAGGCGGATGGCCTGTTGCAGCTGTGGCGTCATCGTGAGCTGCTGGCCGAGTTTGAGCTGCAGGGCTGGCTTGAGCATTCGTCTCGCAACTTCGGGAGCTGGACTAGGCGCGGCGGGAGGTGCGCGGGCTCCCAAATATCTTCGAAGATCTACAGTCTGAAATCCTGGCCCAAGTACACCTCACGAACCTGCCGGTTTGCAAGGATCTCTTCCGCAGTTCCGGACGCAATGACCGAACCCCCGCTCACGATGTAGGCGCGGGAGCAAATTCCCAAGGTTTCTCGGACGTTATGGTCGGTGATGAGAACGCCGATGTTGCGTGCGCTCAGGTGCCGGATGATGCGCTGGATATCCAGCACCGAGATCGGATCGACGCCGGCGAACGGCTCGTCCAGCAGCATGAATTGCGGCTCTGCCGCAAGCGCCCGCGCGATCTCCACGCGGCGTCGCTCGCCGCCCGACAGACTCTGCCCGAGGCTGTCGCGAATGTGACCGATGTGCAGCTCGTCGAGCAGTCCTTCGAGCATCGCGGCGCGCCGCTCGGCATCCAGCTCCGGGCGGGTCTCGAGGATCGCGTTGATGTTGTCGCGGACGCTGAGCTTGCGGAACACCGACGGCTCCTGCGGCAGGTAGCCGAGCCCGAGCCGCGCGCGGCGGTGAACCGGCAGCTTCGAGACGTCCTGGCCATCGATCACGATGCGGCCGGCGTCGGTCGGCACCAGCCCGACGATCATGTAGAACGCGGTCGTCTTGCCGGCGCCGTTCGGCCCGAGCAGGCCGACCACTTCGCCGCGCGACACTTCGAGCGACAGGTCCTTGACGACCTGGCGCGCGCGATACTTCTTGGCGAGCCCGTCGACGCGCAGCAGGCTCACGCGCGATCCCCATGGACTGCTGTCATGCACCGCCCTCGGGTTGCGGCGCGGGCGGCGCCGGCGCGATGGTCTCGCTGCCCTGGCGCGGCCGGATGATGCCGCGCACGCGTCCGGAGGTCTGCACCCGCTCGTCGCGCACGCTGTAGATCACCTCGTCGCCGCGGAACTCGTCCTTGCCGTTGCTGAACCAGACCTGGTCGGTCAGCTTGACGACGCCGGCGACGAAATCGTATTCGATGACGCCGGCGCGCCCGCGTGGCCGGTCGACGCGGCCGCCGCGCTGCTCGAACTGCGCCGGCGAGCCTTCGACCCGGGCCTGCGTCAACCGACCGCCGACGATGTCGGCGCGCGCGCTGCTGGACTGCAGATCCGCCTCGGTGGTCACGATGTGCACCGATTTCTCGAACACCCAGCGGCTGTTCTCGGAACGGAAATTCTTCGCAGTGGCGGCGCTGGCCTCGATCGAGTTCGGGCCCTGCACCACGCGCACGTTGCCCGACAGGTCCAGCGTGTCGCTGCGGAAATCGGAGCTGAGAACGTCAGCGCTATAGCTGTACTCATCGCCGGGACGCACCAGCTCGGCTGCGCTGACAGTCGTGCACGGCGCGACGATTGTCAGCACCGCGCTGGATAGCGCGGCGAGCAGTGCGGCTGCGCGGCTGCGTCTATTTGGGATCGAAGCGGCCATTAACCGACTCCAGCCGTATTTTTTCGCTGTTCAGATCGGCGCGGAAATTCCTCACCACCATTGCATGCTGGCCGAAGCGCAGCTGCACCGGCGATGCCGTGCTGTAGGCGACGTTGGTCTGCGTGTCGATCGCCATCGCATCGGTGCGCAGCGAAGCGGCGGGCTGCGCGTCCACCGGCCGCAGCAGGACGTCGCCGGATAATTGTACGACGCGGAAATTCGCGGGCACGAAGCCGCGTTGTGCCGTCAGCAGCCACTCGCGCCCATGAGCCTGGCCGCCGTCCGCGGGAAAATAATTCACACGCACGGTGTCGAGCGCGATGCTGTCGTCGCGCCGCTGCTGCTCGATGCGATTGGCGATCAGCCGCAGGCTCAACGCGCCGTCCTTGCCGGTCTGCGTGATGACCGCATCCTGCAGGTAATAGCCGGGCCGCTCGACGCGGCCTTCGTCGGCAGTCGTTTCCGGGCCGTGCTGAACCAGCGCGCCGTAGACGATGACGAGCGCAGCGAGCATGGCGGCGAGCGAAATCCAGCGCCAGTTCATCGCAGTCTCATGTGTGGCTGCGCCGTTGGGCTTCCAGGATCAGGTCGCACACTTCGCGCACCGCGCCGGTACCGCCATGCGCCTGCGTGATGAAGTGCGCATGCGACTTGACGCTCGGATGCGCGTCTGCGACCGCGATCGCCAGTCGCGCGATCTCGAAGATCGGCAGGTCGGCAGTGTCGTCGCCCATGCTGGCGACTGCCTGCGGGCCGAGCGCCAGAATATCCAGCAGCTCGCGCAATGCCGCGAGCTTGTCCTGCACGCCCTGGCGTATCCAGGTGACGCCGAGCTCGCTCATGCGCCGCTCGACCGCGCGCGACTGGCGACCGGAGATCACCGCGACCTGCAGCCCGGCGCGCAGGACCTGCACGATGCCCGCGCCGTCGCGGACGTGAAAACATTTCAACTCCTCGCCGCGCGCCGAAAAGTACAGGCGGCCGTCGGTCAGCACGCCATCCACGTCGAGGACCAGCAGGCGGACGTCGTTGGCGCGTTCGACCAGGGTATCCATCACATCACGCCGGCGCGGAACAGATCGTGAACGTTGAGCGCGCCGACCAGCGCTTCGTGCTCGTCGACGACCAGCAGCTGCGTGATCTTGTGCGTCTCCATCAGGTGCACCGCTTCGGCGGCCAGCCGCCGCGGCGCGATCGTCTTCGGATTGCGCGTCATCAGCTCGCCCATGCGGCGAGTACGGAAGTCGCCGGGTTGATCGAGCGCGCGACGCAGATCGCCATCCGTATAAATGCCGAGCACGCGACGGTGGTCATCGACGATTGCGGTCATGCCCAGACCCTTGCGGGTGATCTCCAGCAGGCCGTCGCGCAGCGTGGCATCCGGCCCGACCATCGGCACCTGCTCGCCGGTGCGCATCACGTCCTCGACGTGCAGCAGCAGGCGACGGCCGAGACTGCCTCCGGGATGCGAGCGCGCAAAGTCGTGCTCGCTGAAGCCCCGCGCCTCGAGCACCGCGACGGCGAGCGCGTCGCCCATCGCGAGCGTCGCCGTAGTGCTGGCGGTCGGCGCCAGATTGTGCGGACACGCTTCTTCCGCAACGCTGACATCCAGGACGCTCGCCGCCGCCTTGCCGAGCGTCGATTGTGGACGCCCCGTCATCGCGATCAGCGGCACGCCGAGACGCTTGATGACCGGCAGGATCGTCAGCAGCTCGGCAGTTTCGCCCGAGTTGGAGATGGCGATGACCACGTCGTCGTCCGTGATCATGCCGATGTCGCCATGGCTCGCCTCGGCCGGGTGCAGGAAAAACGCGGGCGTGCCGGTGCTGGCGAGCGTGGCAGCGATCTTGTTGCCGATGTGACCGGACTTACCCATGCCGGTCACCACGACGCGCCCTGTGCAGTCGTGCAGCAGGCGGCAGGCAGCGACGAACTCGGCGCCGAGCCGCTCCTGCAGCGCGGCGACGGCCGCGACCTCGGTCTGCAGCACGCGCCGGCCGCGAGCGAGCAGCTGGTCTGGTTCGAGCTCGGCGTGCCGGGGGCGGGACTGCATGCCGCGAATCATAGCGCGTTGCGGTAAAATCGCGGCCCCTTCCGTCGAGCTGCATCATGAACGCCGCCGAAGTTCAGTCACTGATAGAAGCCGGCCTGCCGGGCGCGCAGGTCCGCGTCAGCTCGCCCGACGACACGCATTTCGAAGCAGTGATCGTCGCTGCGCAGTTCGAGGGCAAGCGCACGATCCAGCGTCATCAGCTCGTGTACGGCACGCTCGGCGCGCGCATGGGTCGCGAGATCCACGCGCTCACGATGCAGGTGCTGACGCCGCGGGAAGCCGGCTCCGGTGGATAAGCTGCAGATCCAGGGCGGCGTGCCGCTGGAAGGCGAGGTGCGCATCTCCGGCGCGAAGAATGCCGCGCTGCCGATACTCGCCGCGACGCTCCTGGCGGAGGGCACGGTCTCCGTCGGCAACGTCCCGCACCTGCAGGACGTCACCACCATGATCGAGCTGCTGGGTCGCATGGGCGTGAGCGTGACGATCGACGACAAGATGCGCGTCGAGGTCGACGCCGGCACGATCCGCGAGCACGTCGCTCCCTATGAGCTGGTGCGCACGATGCGGGCCTCGATTCTCGTGCTCGGCCCGCTGCTGGCGCGTTTCGGCAAGGCCGACGTCTCGTTGCCCGGCGGCTGCGCCATCGGCGCGCGGCCGGTCAACATTCACGTCGACGGTCTGCAGCAGCTCGGCGCCGACATCCTCATCGAGAACGGCTATATCCGCGCGCGTGCATCGCGACTGCGCGGCGCACGGCTCGTGCTCGAGACCGTCACCGTAACCGGAACCGAGAACCTGCTGATGGCGGCGGCGCTGGCGGAAGGGGAGACGGTCATCGAGAACGCGGCGCGGGAGCCCGAGGTCGTCGACCTGGCGGACTTTCTCAATGCCATGGGCGCGCGGATCCGTGGCGCGGGCACCGACACGATCGTGATCCAGGGAGTCGAGAAGCTGCGCGGCGCCAGCTACGACGTGCTGCCTGATCGGATCGAGACCGGCACTTATCTGGTGGCAGGCGCGATCACGGGCGGACGCGTGCGCGTCAAAGGCACGCGACCGGAGCATCTGGACGCGGTGGTTGCGAAACTGCGCGAAGCCGGTGCCCAGGTCGAGGTCGGCGATTCATGGATTGCACTGGATATGCGCGGCCAGCGGCCGCGGGCAGTGGACATCCGCACCGCGCCGTACCCGGCGTTTCCCACCGACATGCAGGCGCAGTTCGCCGCGCTCAACACCGTGGCCGAGGGAGTGGGAGCGGTCACCGAAACGATCTTCGAGAACCGCTTCATGCACATGCTGGAGATGCGGCGCCTGGGCGCGGACATTCGCATCGAAGGCAGCACCGCGATCATCCGGGGCGTGCCGAAGCTGACGGCCGCGCCGGTCATGGCCACGGATTTGCGCGCGTCGGCGAGCCTGGTGCTGGCGGGCTTGATCGCCCAGGGCGCGACCGAGATCCATCGCATCTATCACATCGACCGCGGCTACGAGTGCATCGAAGAGAAGCTGGAGCAGCTGGGCGCGCGGATCCGGCGCCTCGCGAGCTAGTCAGCCGCCGGTCTGCCGGTCGCCGCGCGGCGGACGCTCTTCCAGCGTCGCCTGGAAGCTCAACCGCTGAGCGCCGCGCCGCGCCTGAATGCTCAGCAGGGACCCGGGTGCCATTGCCGCCACCCGATTCAGGGCTTCCGTTGCGTTCAGGATCGGCTGGCCGTTGAGGTGAGTCACCAGGTCGTCGCGCCGTAACCCGACCAACGCCGCGGGTCCATCGGGCGCCACTTCGCTGATCCGCAGCGCCGCCGGCGGATCTATGCCCAGCGCCGCCGCTGTCGCACGCGGCACCTCCTCCGACGTGACGCCGAGCCAGCCGCGGCGCACGCGACCGTGCGCGAGGATCTGGTCCATCACGCCGCGCACCATGTTCACCGGAATCGCGAAGCTGATGCCGTCGGTGCCGAGATTCTGTGCGAGCACCGCAGTGTTGATACCGATCAGCTCGCCATCGGTATTGATGAGGGCGCCGCCGGAATTGCCGAAGTTGATGGCGGCGTCGGTCTGGATGAAATCCTCGAAATCGGTGACGCCGAGCCGGCCGCGCCCGGTGGCGCTGACGATGCCCTGTGTGACGGTCTGGCTCAGACCGAACGGATTGCCGATCGCCAGGACCACGTCGCCGGCGTGGAGCTCGTCCGAGCGCCCCATCGGCATGACCGGCGGATCCTTGATAGGCACGCGCAGAATCGCCAGATCGGTATCCGGATCCATGCCGACGATCGTAGGCGTGGCGACGCGCCCGTCCGCCAGCTGGATCCGGATCTCGTCCGCGCCCTGAACGACGTGGTTGTTGGTGATCACATGACCGGCCGTATCGACGATTACACCGGACCCGAGGCTTCCTTCGACGCGCCGGCGCACCGCCGGCAGATGCTGTCGCAGCAGCGGATTGGCGCCGGACGGGCGGGCGGCGTCGACCACGCGTGCGGTGTAGATGTTGACGACGGCCGGCCCGGCGCGCCGCACTGCGTCTGCGAACGAACGGCGCGGCTCGCCGGTCGAGGTTGGCGTCGCGACCGGTGTGCTCGAGGCGGCCGTGGTGGTGTGGGCGATCAAACCGGGGCGGATCAGCAACACTACGCCGGCGCCGGCCAGACCGACGATGGTCCAGCGAAGCAGGAACGTGAAAGTTTGTCGCAGTGTTGGCACGGTGCTGAGCGCTCGGACCTCGGCCCGACGCCTCGGGTGCGGTGCCGCGGTCACAGGCGCGGCGAGCGAAGTGTGTATAATGCGGAATTCCTTGGAGCTTTGAAACTATGCGTCTGCTGTGCGCAGCACGGACGCGTCGGCCGCGAGCTTCGACTGCGCGGTGGCGCAGCGGCACGGGCGGCTACTCGCAGAGGTTGTGAATGAGCGAAGCGGATCGAGTTGATGGTCACGTCGACAGCGGCAGGCGGCACTTTCTGCTGGTCGCCACCACCGTCACCGGCATCGCCGGGGCAGCGCTGACGGCGATACCGTTCCTGGCATCCTGGAAACCGAGCGCGAAGGCGCGAGCCCTCGGCGCGCCGGTCGAGGCGGACATCAGCAAGCTCGAGCTGGGCGCGATGATGAAGGTGAACTGGCGCGGCCAGGCCATCTACATCGTGAACCGCTCGCCGGAGATGCGCTCGCCGCTCGACAGCCCCGAGCTGAAGGCGCGCCTGCGCGACCCGGACTCCAAGGAATCCGAGCAGCCCGATTACGCCAAGAACAGCGCGCGCGCGCTCAAGCCCGAATTCCTGGTGCTGGTCGGCGTCTGCACGCATCTCGGCTGCGCGCCCATGAACCGCTTCCAGCCGGGCGACGCCGAGCTGGGCGCCGACTGGCCGGGCGGCTTCTACTGCCCGTGCCACGGCTCGAAGTTCGATCTCTCCGGCCGGGTGTTCAAGGACGTGCCCGCGCCGCTGAATCTCAAGGTGCCGCCGTACCGCTTCATCAACGAAGGCCTGGTGCAGATCGGCGTCGACGCGGAGGTCACCTGATGAGCGCGAATCCCGAAACCGGCGACCGCTCGCGCCTCGCCGGGCTGGTCGACTGGATCGACGCGCGCTTCCCGATGACGCGCATGTGGAAGGAGCATGCGAGCGAGTACTACGCGCCGAAGAACTTCAACTTCTGGTACTACTTCGGCGTGCTCGCGCTGGTCGTGCTGGTGCTGCAGATCGTCACCGGCATCTTCCTGACGATGAACTACAAGCCCTCGGCCACGGACGCGTTCGCGTCGGTCGAGTACATCATGCGCGACGTCGAGTGGGGCTGGCTGATCCGCTACATGCACTCGACCGGCGCCTCGGCGTTCTTCGTCGTCATCTACCTGCACATGTTCCGCGGCCTGATGTACGGCTCGTTCAAGAACCCGCGCGAGCTGGTGTGGATCTTCGGCATGCTGATCTACCTGTGCCTGATGGCGGAGGCGTTCTTCGGCTACCTGCTGCCGTGGGGCAACATGTCCTACTGGGGCGCGCAGGTGATCGTGTCGCTGTTCGGCGCGATTCCCGGCATCGGCGAGTCGCTGGTCGAGTGGATCCGCGGCGACTACTACATCTCCGACATCACGCTCAACCGCTTCTTCGCGCTGCACGTCGTGGCACTGCCGATCGCGCTGATCTTCCTGGTCATCGCGCACATCCTGGCGCTGCACGAGGTCGGCTCGAACAATCCGGACGGCGTCGAGATCAAGAAGCTCAAAGGCCCGGACGGTCACCCGGTCGACGGCATTGCGTTCCATCCGTACTACACCGTGCACGACCTGGTGGCGGTGGTGGTGTTCTTCGCGATCTTCGCCGGCGTGATGTTCTTCGCGCCGACGATGGGCGGCTACTTCCTCGAGCACGCGAACTTCGAGCCGGCCGATCCGTTGCGCACGCCGGAGCACATCGCGCCCGTGTGGTACTTCACGCCGTTCTACGCAATCCTGCGCGCCGTGCCGAGCAAGCTCTTCGGCGTGATCCTGATGGGCGTGGCGGTGCTGGCGTTCTTCTTCGTTCCCTGGCTCGATCGCGCCAAGGTGAAGTCGATCCGCTACCGCGGCTGGCTGTACCGCGGCTTCCTGATCGCTTTCGCGATCAGCTTCCTGGCGCTCGGCTACCTTGGCCTGAAGCCGGCGACACCGGCCTATACCAATGCGGCGCGCATCTTCGCCCTCGTGTACTTCGCGTTCTTCATCCTGATGCCGTGGTACACGAGGGTCGATCAGACGAAGCCGGTGCCGGAGCGGGTGACCTATCATGCTCATTGAGAAGAACAAGCGGATGGCGCGTAGTGGCTGGCCCGTCGCGCTCGCGTTGCTGGTCGGCGCGGCGACTGCGCAGGCTTCGGAAGCACCGGACACCGTCATCAAGCCGGCGCACAACGACGTTACCAACGTTGCGTCGCTCCAGCGCGGCGCGCGCAACGTCGTCAACTATTGCATGGGCTGCCACTCCGCGCGTTACGTGCGCTACAGCAGGCTGGCGCGCGACCTGGGCTTGTCGGAGCAGCAGGTCATCGAGAACCTGATGTTCACGGGCGAGCGCGTCGACGACACGATGCGCAACAATATGCGGCCCGAGGACGCGCAGCGCTGGTTCGGCGTTGCCCCGCCGGACCTGTCGCTCATCGCGCGCAGCCGCGGCACCGACTACATCTACTCGTTCCTCAAGTCGTTCTACCTCGATCCGAGCCGGCCGACCGGTGTGAACAACCTCGTCATGCCGCGTACGGCGATGCCCCACGTGCTGTGGGAGCGGCAGGGCGTGCAGGAAGCGGTGTACGACGGCGAGAGCGACGCCGAACATAATGCGGTCCACAAGCGCTTCAAGGAGTTCCGGCTGGTACGGCCGGGGAGCGAGACGCCGCAGGAGTTCGACCAGTTCGTGCGCGATACTGTGAACTTCCTCGATTACATCGGGGAACCAATGCAGCTGGAACGGCGTAGCATTGGCTTTCGGGTACTGATTTTCCTGCTGGTGTTTTTCCTGTTCGCCTATTTCCTCAAGAAGGAGTACTGGAAGGACGTGAAGTGAGCGAAGGCGGGGCGCGCCGGGATGCCGCCAGCTTCGTGAGCTGATCACGTCTTCCAGCAACGCACCGCCGTGATGACGCTCTTCTCCAGGGCCGACGATCCGTGGAGCCATCGCACGCGCATCGTCCTGGCCGAGAAGAGCATCCACGTCGAAACGATCGACGTGCAGGGCGGCAACCTGCCCGAGGACCTGCTCGACCTCAACCCGTATCACACGGTGCCGACGCTGGTCGACCGCGACCTGGTGCTGTACGACTCGCGCGTCATCATCGAATACCTCGACGAGCGCTTCCCGCATCCGCCGCTGATGCCGGTGGACCCGGTGGCGCGCGCGCAGTTCCGGCTCGCGCTCTATCGCATCGAGCGCGACTGGTACAGCCTCGCGCAGCAGATCGACGACGTCGCGGACCGCAAGCAGGGCCAGCGCGCCCGCAAGATCCTCCGCGACAGCATTCTTGCCAGCACCGACGTCTTCAAGGCCAAGCCGTATTTCCTCTCCGACGAGTTCTCACTGGTAGACGCGTCGATCGCGCCGATCCTGTGGCGACTGCCCGGATGGGAGATCGACCTGCCGCCGCAGGCGCAGGTGATCAGCAAGTACGCGAACCTGGTGTTCTCGCGACCGGCGTTCCGCCACAGCCTGTCGCGCGTCGAGCAGGAGATGCGTCCATAGCAGGGAGCTAGCTTTATGGCGGACACACCTGTCAGATCACGCCGGCCGTATCTGCTGCGCGCCATGCACGAGTGGATCAGCGACAGCAATCAGACGCCGCACATCGTCGTCGACGCCTCGATCGAAGGCGTGGAAGTGCCGCGCCAGTACGTGCAGGGCGGCAAGATCATTCTCAACGTGAGCAGCAACGCGACCAGCATGCTCAGCCTCGGCAACGACGTCGTGCGCTTCCGTGCGCGCTTCGGCGCCGCCACCTACGACGTCAGCGTGCCGATCGCTGCGGTGCTGGGGATCTATGCCCGCGAGACGGGCCAGGGAATGATCTTCTCGGAAGCCGATACGCCGCCGCAGCCGCCACCGGCTCCGCCGAGCGACCCGACGCCGGCCAGCAGCGAAGGCAAGCGCACCAAGCCGACGCTCAAGGTCATCAAATGAACGACCGCGCTCGCGCGCTCATGGGTTGAGACGCGTGCTCTGCCAGGCGCTTGCCGCGAACGAATAGTCGTCGGTCCGCTGCAGGTGCCGGGTCCACACCGCGCGATCGTGCACGCGGTTCGCTCCTTCGGACCACAGCTCGATCGACTCCACCCACAGACGATAACCGCCCCAATGCGGTGGCCGCGGCACAGTGCCGCTCGTGGCGCCAGGCGCGATGCCGAAGCGCGCGGCGACATCGTGCACGCGCTGACGCAATTCCTCGCGCGAAGCGAGCGGCTGACTCTGCGCGCTCGCCCACGCGGCGATCCGGCTGTCGAGCGCGCGACTGGCGAAATATTCGTCACTCTCGCTCGCCGGCGAGCGCACGAGCTGGCCTTCGAGGCGTACCTGACGATGCAGCGCGTCCCAGTGCAGGACCGCCGCAGCACGCGGCCGCGCCGCGAGCTCGCGTCCCTTGCGGGACTCGTAGTTCGTGAAAAAGACCACGTAGCCTGCAGCGGCGTCCAGGCGCTTGCAGAGGACCACTCGCGCCGACGGATTCCCGTCGCTGGTCGCGGTGGCAATGATCATCGCATCGGGATTCGGCTGCGTGCGCCGCGCGCGTGCCTCGCTGAACCATTCCTGGAAGAGGGGCATGGGGCTCGCGGGCAATGGATCGGGCAACAGTTGATCGGCAGACATGGAAGTGTGTCCAGCAGTGCGCGCCCGCATTATGCCCTCTGGCGTTGCTGCGCGCAGGCCGGCCGCGGCGAGCGCAAATTGCAGCGTAATCATCCCGATAGCGCGCTTCCCGGGGCGTCGATGAGACTGGCCGCGCGCAGCGGCGTCGGCCATTCGCGCTTGCGGGGGTCGCGCGGCCTTTAGTACAAAGCGTCAGGTCAATTTTTGCAGCCACCCGGGAAGCCACCCGCGCATGACTCTCGACGAGCTTCGCGAACGCCTCAGCACCCTCGATCGACAGCTGCTCGCGCTCGTCGCCGAGCGGCAGGCGCTGAGCCGGCAGGTCGCGGAAGTCAAACGCTCTGAAGGTCGCCCGACGCGCGACTTCCGGCGCGAGCGTGAGGTGCTGTTGCAGGCACGCGCGACGGCCGAGTCGCTCGGCGTTTCGCCGGCGCTCGCCGAATCGATCCTCAACCTGCTGATACGCGGCTCGTTGACTGCGCAGGAGCGCATCCGGGTCGCGGCCGGCGGGCGCGGCAGCGGACGCACCGCTCTGGTCATCGGCGGCGCCGGCAAGATGGGCCGCTGGTTCAGCGAGTTCCTGTCCTCGCAGGGCTATGCGGTGACGGTCGCCGATCCTGCGCTTGCGGCCGAGCGCGAAGGCGACGCGAGCCGCACGCTGCGCGACTGGCGCGACAGCAGTCTGGACGAAGATCTCATCGTCGTCGCGACGCCTCTGCAGATCGCGGACGTCATTCTGCGCGAGCTCGCTGCGCGCCGGCCGCGCGGGACGATCTTCGACATCGGCTCACTCAAGACACCGCTGCGCGGCGGGATCGGTGCGCTGCGCAGCGCCGGGTGCAACGTCACTTCGGTCCATCCGATGTTCGGGCCGGATACGGAGCTGCTGTCGGGTCGCCACGTGATTTTCATCGACGTCGGTTGCCAGCAGGCAGTGATGCAGGCGCGCGAGCTGTTCGGCTCGACCATGGCCGAGCAGGTGGTGATGACGCTGGACGATCATGACCGTCTGATCGCCTACGTGCTCGGCTTGTCGCACGCACTGAATATCGCGTTCTTTACCGCGCTGGCGGAGAGCGGCGAGGCGGCGCCGCGCCTCGCGCAACTCTCGAGCACCACCTACGACGCCCAGGTCGACGTCGCTACCCGCGTCGCGGACGAGAGCCCGGAGCTGTATTTCGAGATCCAGCATCTCAACCAGTATGGGCGCGAATCCCTGCAGGCGCTGCGCGGCGCCGTAGAGCGCATATGGCAATCGGTCGCGGCGGGCGACGCCCGCCAGTTCGCCGAGATGATGCAGCGGGGCCGCGAGTATCTGGCCGGCCGCGCGCGCCCAGGGGACGGCTGATGTCGGCGCGCGACCTCGAAGGCGAGATTCGCGAGCTGCGTGCCCGCATCGCGACGCTGGTCGACGAGGCCGCCAACAACGAGCGCTTGCTGAAGCGCAGTCAGGAGCGCGAGCTGGAGCTGCTGAAGGCGGAGAACCTGGCGCAGACCTTCGAGGCGATCTGTGGCGGGCTCAAGGAATCGTACGCCCTGGAAGCGGTTACGCTGCTGCTGCTCGACCCGCAGCACGAGATCCGCCATCTGCTGATCGCCGATCACCTGAGGGTCGAGGATTTCCCGAACGTGCAGTTCACCGACAGCATCGTCGGCCTCGCGCCGCAGTTCAATTCGTTCCATCGGCCCTGGCTCGGTCCGTACATGGGCTGCGATCACCAGCTGCTGTTCCCGGCGAATTGCGGCATCCGCAGCGTCGCGCTGATTCCGTTGCGCCGGCAGGATCGGCTGCAGGGGAGCCTCAATTTCGGCAGCGTCGACGAGCGGCGCTTCTCGCGCCACCTCGCGACCGATTTCCTGGCGCACCTGGGCGTGATCGCGTCGTTCGCGATCGAGAACACGATCAACCGCGCGCGGCTGGTGCGCAGCGGCCTGACGGACTTCCTCACCGGCTGGCACAACCGCCGCTATCTCAACGCGCGCTTGAAGGAAGAGCTGGCGCGGGCGCAGCGGCAAGGCACGAGCCTCACGTGTCTGCTGATCGACCTCGACCGCTTCAAGCAGATCAACGATCAGCACGGGCACCTCGCCGGCGACATGGCGCTGCGCGAGGCGGCGCAACGCGTCGATGCACACATTCGTGGCAGCGATGCGGCGGCGCGCTTCGGCGGCGATGAATTCGTAGTGCTTGCGCCGGGGATTTCGCCTGAGCAGGCCGCGGCACTGGCCGAGCGCATCCGGCTGGCCGTCAGCGAGACGCCGCTGGAGATTCAGCCCGGCGTACCCGTGCACATGACGGTCTCGATCGGCGTCGCCGGCACGACGCTGGCGCGCGAGGAGCCGGATCTGAAGGCGGCGGCGGAGCGCTTGCTGGCGGACGCCGATTCGGCGCTGTACCGCGCCAAGCAGAAGGGCCGCAATCGGGTCGAGATCGCCTGATTGGCGCCGCGCTAGTGCGGCTTGCGACGCATCAACAGCAGGAACAGCGGCACGCCGGCGATGGCGGTCAGCGCTCCCACCGGCAACTGGCGTGGCGCGAACAGCGTGCGGGCGCAGATGTCCGCGATCATCACCAGAGTCCCGCCGAGCAGCGCCGACGCGGGCAATACCAAGCGGTGATCCGCGCCGAGCATCAAGCGGATCAGGTGTGGCGTTACGAGGCCGACGAACCCGATCGTACCCGTCGTCGTCACGCAGGCGGCCGTGAGAATCGAGCTCACCAGGAACATGCCCATGCGCAGGCCTTCGACCGGCGCACCGAGGACGCGGGCCTGTAACTCGCTGCGCGCCAGCAAGTTGAGATGTCGTGCGAACGGAAACGCGACCGCCAGAGCTGCGGCGAACACTGCGAGCAGCGGGCCGGGCCGGCTGCTGAGGGACAGATCGCCCATCAGCCAGAACAACATGCTGCGCAGCTGGGACTCCTCGCCGAGGCTGAGCAACATGCTGACCACGGCGCTGGCGCCGGCAGCGACGACCACTCCGGTGAGCAATAGGCGCGCCGCGGTCCAGCCCCCTTCGCCGCGCGCCAGGGCGAAAACCAGCAACGTCGTCGCCAGCGCGCCGAGCGTTGCGCTCACGTCGATCAGGAAACCGCTCAATCCCAGCAACATTGCCGAGAGCGCGGCGACGGCTGCGCCGCCCGAAACGCCCATGACGAAGGGATCTGCCAGCGGGTTGCGGAGCAGGACCTGCATCAGTACGCCGGCGAGAGCCAATACTCCGCCCGCGGCGAATGCGGTCAGCGCGCGCGGCAGCCGCAGGTCGAAGACCAGTGTGTGCGACAGGGCATCGCTCGAGTGCAAGCCGCGCCACAGCTCGGCCAGACTCATCTCGACGCTGCCGCTCAACAGCGACACGACGAATGCTGCCAGCGCCAGCAGCACGAGCGCTGCGCAGACGCCGCTCACGCGCCCGATGGATTGCACGGACTCAGGTCCCCACTCATGACCTTCGAAGGTTACGGCAGCGCTGCCGCTGTCGTCCAAAAGCGGCGCGCGGTTGGTCGCCGGCGGGCGTTGTGGAACAATCGCCGGCAATCCGGTTTCCAATGCGCTCATGAGCGATTTCATCGACGCCGAAGGGTTTCGCGCCAACGTCGGAATCGTGCTGATTCGCGCCGACCGTCAGGTGCTGCTCGGCGGCCGCACCGGCGGGCGCGGGTGGCAGTTCCCGCAGGGCGGCGTGCTGCGAAACGAGACACCCGAGCAGGCGCTGTACCGCGAGCTGCAGGAGGAGATCGGCCTGGAGCGCGACGACGTCCAGCTGCTGGCCGCGACGCGCAACTGGCTGCGCTATCGCCTGCCGCGGCAATACGTCCGGCGCAATACGGACCCGCCCTGCATAGGCCAGAAGCAGCGCTGGTTCCTGTTGCACCTCAGGTCATCCGAGGACCGCGTGCGATTCGACGCGACTCGGGAGCCCGAGTTCGAGAGCTCGCGCTGGGTCGACTATTGGACGCCGGTCCGCGAGGTCATCTACTTCAAGCGCGCGGTGTATGCGCGTGCGCTGGACGAGCTGGCGCACCGGGCCTTTCCCGACGATCCGCCTGCGCTCCCGGAGTGGTCGGCGCAGGAAAAGAACCTGCGCAACATCGCCAATCGCCGCAAGCGCCAGGCGGACGGCAGCTAGCTCAGAAGGGCTTGACCACAGCGAGAATCACTATCGCGATCAGCAGCAGGGCCGGCACTTCGTTGAAAATGCGATACCAGGTCGACGAGCGCTGCCGGCGGCCGGCGCGCAGATCCCCCATGAGGCGATAGCACCACACGTGATACGCGATCAGCGCCAGCACGAGCAGCAGCTTGACTTGCAGCCAGCCCGCTGCGAGCAGCGCCGGCGCGACGAGCACCATCGACAAGCCGAACAGCAGCGCCAGCGAGGCGCCGATCGTCATGATCGCGAACAAGCGCCGCTCCATGGATTGAAAGCGCTCGATGCTCGGAGCATCGCTGGCCGCGGCGTGGTAGATGAACAGCCGCGGCAGGTAGAAGATGCCCGCAAACCAGGTCACCACGAACACGATGTGAAATGCCTTCAGCCAGAGCATTGCGCGACTCTTTCAGCGTATTCTTTGCGCCGCCTCTCAATTGCCGTGCGGCTCGTGTGCTGTAATTTAAGCCAGTTCCGCCAGGCGCGTACACGACTTCATAGCGATTTTACCGATCGATGCGCACCGGTCAGCTCGTAGTCCGTTATCAGTCTCCATGGCGCCGGCGCGGACTTGCCATCGTCGGCGTGCTCGTCGGGCTGCTGCTGTTGTACGTGATCTATGAGTGGGGCCGCTTCTCCGGCGGCTACAGCAAGTTCGCCGAAGTGCAGCGGCGGCGCGAGCTGGCGGCGCAGATCGACGCGTTGGAGCAGGAGAACGAGAAGCTGCGCGGCGACATCGCCAAGGCGGAGCTGGCGCGCAACGTCGACACCAAGTCGTACGGCGTGGTCGAGAAGAACCTGGAGGACTTGCAGGCGCAGGTCCTCAAGCAGCGCGAGGAGCTGACTTTCTACCGCGGCATCGTCTCGCCGGAAGACGGCATCGGCGGACTGCGCATCCAGGGCGTCCAGGTGCAATCGGGCGGCGCGCCCGGGCACTACCGCCTGCTGATGGTGCTGCAGCAGTCGATGCGCGAGGATGCGGTCGTTTCCGGCTCGGTGAGCATTCAGATCGAGGGTGTGCGCGCCAATCGTCCCGAGCAGCTCGGGCTGGCCCAGATCGCGGACGGGACTCGAGCCGATGGCCAGCTGCCGTTCAAATTCCGCTATTTCCAGAAGTTCGAGCAGGACGTGACCCTGCCGGAGGGCTTCGAGCCGCGCGCCGTCAACATCGAGGTGCGCTCGACGCGGCTGGCACCTGTGCGAGAATCGTATCCCTGGCGGGTCCAGGCGGAGACTCTGGTCGCGCCCGCCGCAGTCACCGAGTCGAAACAACCCGATGTTCAAAAGTAGCAAGCCCAAGCTTCAGCGCATCGACACGCTCATCGGCGCCGGCACCCGCATCATCGGCGACGTGCAATTCGCGGGCGGCTTTCACGTCGACGGCCACGTCAAGGGCAACGTCGATGCGCCGGCCGATTCGGGCGCGACGCTGAGCGTGAGCGACAGCGGGGTGGTGGAGGGCTCGGTCGCGGTGCCGAACGTCGTGCTCAACGGTACGGTCAAGGGCGACATCCTCGCCCACGACCGCGTCGAGCTGGGCGCAACGGCGCGAGTGACCGGCAACGTGTATTACGCGCTGATCGAGATGGAGATGGGCGCGGAGATCAATGGCAAGTTGATCCACGAGCCGCGCAAGGGCGCCGAAGCGCGCAAAGCGCCGGCGCCGTCAGACGACCAGTCGGACGCCGCGAGAGAGCAGAAGACAGCGCGCAGCTGACGGCCTTACACTTGATCCCACGCTGTTCCGTCCCCATGCTGCCGCCATGACTCCCGAATCCGCCCCTCCGACCCTCGCTCCGACGCTGATATTCACCGACGCGGCTGCCGCGAAGGTCGGTGAGCTGATCCGCGAGGAAGCCAACCCCAACCTCAAGTTGCGCGTGTTCGTGCAGGGCGGCGGCTGCTCCGGGTTCCAGTACGGGTTCACGTTCGACGAGACCAGCGAAGAAGGCGATACCTGTGTCGAGAACGGCGGGGTCACGCTGCTGATCGATCCGATGAGCATCCAGTATCTCGCGGGTGCCGAAATCGACTACCGCGAGGACATCGAAGGCGCGCAGTTCGTCATTCGCAATCCCAACGCCGCGACCACTTGCGGCTGCGGCTCATCGTTCTCGATGTGAGTGCGGGCTAGCAGCCCAGCTGCCCGCATATGGCCCGCAAAGTACCGGACGTCATCGCCGCGGTCGACCTGGGCTCCAACAGTTTCCACATGGTGGTTGCCCGTTACTCGCACGGGCAGATCAACATCCTGGATCGTCTGCGCGAGATGGTGCGCCTGGGCGCCGGTCTGGACGAGCAGGGACGACTGACGCGTGAGGCCATCGACGCCGCGCTCGCGTGCCTGGAGCGCTTCGGTCAACGCCTGCACGACATGAAGGCCGAGGGCGTGCGCGTCGTCGGTACGAACACCTTGCGTCGCGCGCGACGCAAGGGTGCGTTTCTGGACCGCGCTCGCGCTGCGCTCGGGCATCCCATCGAAATCATCTCGGGTATCGAGGAGGCGCGCCTGATCTACCTCGGCGTCGCGCACACGATGCCGAGCGAGCCGGGCCGCCGGCTGGTCGTCGACATCGGCGGCGGCAGCACCGAGGTGATCATCGGCGAGGCGATGCATGCCAAGAAGATGGAAAGCCTGTACATGGGCTGCGTGAGCATGAGCTCGCGGTACTTCAACGACGGTGGAATCACCGACAAGCGCATGAAGCGCGCGCGCCTCGCGGCGCGGCTCGAGCTCGAACCGGTCCGCACGAGTTTCCGCAACTACGGCTGGGAGCAGGCGGTCGGCTCATCCGGGACGATCCGCTCGGTCGGCGATGTCATCCGCGCACGCAACAACGGCGATGGCGTAATCACGCCGGCGGCAGTCGAGTCATTGATCGAGCACGCGGTGCGCGCGGGCGACGTGGCTAAGCTGCGCTTGCCGGGCCTGAGCGAGGAACGGCTGCCGGTCTTCGCGGGCGGTCTGGCGATCCTGGTCGAGATTCTCAACGCGTTCGACATCCGCAGCATGCGCGTGGCCGACGGCGCGTTGCGTGAGGGGCTGTTATACGACCTGATCGGTCGTTTCACCGACGAGGATGCGCGTGTGCGCAGCGTGCGGGCGATGCAGGCGCGATATCACGTCGATACCGCACAGTCCGACCGTGTGGAGACCTCGGCGCTGGATTTTCTGCGACAAACGGCCGGCGAGTGGCAGCTCGAAGAGCCATTCGCAGAGCTGTTGCTGTCGTGGGCGGCGCGGCTGCACGAGATCGGCCTCGACGTTTCGCATTCGCACTACCACAAGCACGGCGCCTACCTGCTCGAACATGCCGACATGCCGGGCTTTCCGCAGGAAGAACAGCGCATCCTCGCGGCAGTGGTCGGTGCGCATCGGCGCAAGCTCTACTCCCCGGCGCTGCAGGATCTGCTGCCGCCGTGGCACATCAAGGGCGAATATCTGATCGTGTTGCTGCGCCTTGCGGTGCTCCTGCACCGCGGCCGCAGTGCCACGGCGCTACCGAAGCTGGAACTGCATCCGAAGGGCCGCTCGCTCGAGATCGTCTTTCCGAAGGGCTGGCTCGATGCGCACCCGCTCACCGCGACCGATCTCGAAAACGAGATCGAGTACGTGAAGGCGGGCAACTTCCGTTTGCGCGTCAGCTAGCGGTCGCGTCCGCGTAGCGCCGCAACAGCATTTCCTGGGCGCTGACGGCGGGCGCATTGTCGGCGACCAGGCGCGTGTAGCTGCCGTCCGGGCCGAGCGACCAGGCCTGCGTGTTGTCGGCCAGATAAGCTTCCAGATCCTCGACGATGCGCTCACGGTGCTGCTTGCGCTCGAGCGGGAAGCCGACCTCGATGCGCCTGAAGAAGTTGCGCTCCATCCAGTCGGCACTGGCGCAGAAGATCTCGGGATTGCCGTCGTTGTGGAAGTAGTAGACGCGCGAGTGCTCGAGAAAGCGCCCGACGATCGAGCGCACCGTGATGTTCTCGGAAATCCCGCGGATGCCCGGGCGCAGGGCGCAGATGCCGCGCACGATCAGATCGACCTTCACGCCGGCCATGGCAGCGTGATACAGCGCCTGGATGATCTGCGGCTCGATCAGCGCGTTCAACTTCGCGATGATGCGTGCCGGCTTGCCTTGTTGCGCCAGGGCGATCTCGCGCTTGGTTTTTTCCAGCAGGGATTCGTGCAGCGTGAACGGCGACTGCAGGATCTTCTGCATTGCAGCGACGCGCGTCGGGCTCGTCAGCTGCAGGAACAGCTCGTGCAGGTCTTCACCGACCGCCTCGTCGCAGGTGAGCAGTCCGTAGTCGGTGTAGACGCGCGCGGTGTCGGGATGGTAGTTGCCAGTACCGCAGTGGCAATAACGCCGCAGCTTGCCGCTCTCGCGTCGCACGACCATGATCAGCTTCGCGTGCGTCTTGTAGCCGACCACGCCGTACATTACGTGCGCTCCGGCTTCCTGCAGACGCGTGGCAAGCCTGATGTTCGCAGCCTCATCGAAGCGTGCCATCAGCTCGATGATCACCGTCACTTCTTTGCCGGCGCGCGCGGCGTCGACCAGCGCGTCGACGACCGGTGATTGCGGCCCGGCGCGATACAACGTCTGCTTGATCGCAAGCACGTCCGCATCGCTGGCCGCCTGGCGCAGGAAGTCGATGACCGGCGCGAACGATTCGAACGGATGATGCAGCAGCAGCTCGCCCTCGCGCATCGCGGCGAAGATGTCTTCCTTGGCGATGAGCCGCTTCGGCACGCTGGGCGTGAACGCCGGATATTTCAGATCGGGACGCTCGACCAGGTCGTAGATCGCCATCAGGCGATTCAGGTTCACCGGGCCGTTGACCTGGTAGAGGTCGTCCTTGCCGAGCGCGAAATGACGCAGCAGAAAATCGGCGATGTCCTGCGGACAATCGAGCGAAGTCTCCAGCCGTACCGCGGCGCCATAGCGGCGCTGCGCCAGCTCGCCTTCCACCGCGCGCAGCAGGTTGTCTACTTCTTCGTCGTCGACGAACAGGTCGCTGTTGCGCGTCACGCGGAACTGCCACGCGCCCGCGACTTTCATGCCGCTGAACAACTGCGCGACGAAGGTCGAGATGACGGTCGAGAGAAATACGAAGTGCGTCTGGTCGGACTGCGCCGACTGCGGCAAGCGGATGATGCGCGGCAATGAGCGCGGCACTTGCACCACGGCCAGCTCGGCATCGCGCCCGAAGGCATCCTTGCCCGACAAGCGGACGATGAAGTTCAGGCTCTTGTTCTGGATGCGCGGGAACGGGCGCGCCGGGTCGAGTCCGAGCGGGGTCAGCACCGGCTCGACCTCCTTGGCGAAGTAGTCCGCGAGCCAGTCACGCTGCTTGGCGCTCGCCGTCTTCGCGTTCACGAACTGGATGCGTTGCGCGGCGAGCGCGGGGAAGACCAGCTGATTGAGCAGCTGGTACTGGTCTTCCACCAATGCGAGCGCACGCTTGTGGATCGCCGTGAGCTGCTCGGGAACGCTCATGCCGTCGGGACCGCCGCCGAGTGATCCCAGCTCCTGGCGCTGCTTCAGGCCGGCGACACGAATCTCGAAAAACTCGTCGAGATTGGAGCAGGAAATGCCGAGAAAGCGGATGCGCTCAAGCAGTGGCAGCGACTCGTCGTGTGCTTGCGCCAGCACGCGCTGATTGAAATCCAGGAACGACAGCTCTCGGTTGATGTAGTGCTCGGGAGCCTTGAGATTCACATCGAGCATGCCGGCGACGTCGTGGCCACGGGTCCGGGAGGATACTACGACCCCCGCGGGCCTTGTGTTACAGCGTTCGCAGCTGTGAAGTCAGTTGGTCGCGATGACGCCGACGTTCGAATCGTTGGCCCTGTCGAGCCGCGCCAGCAGAACGGCACTGCGTGATTGGAACTCCGTGAGGTAGTTCTGCGGAATCGGTGCGGCGTCCGGCAGCGATACGGTGCGCGGGTTCTTGTGTACGCCATTGACTCGGTATTCGTAGTGCAGATGCGGACCAGTCGCCGCACCTGAGCTGCCGACATAGCCGATCGTCGTGCCCTGCTTGACGCGATCGCCGTTGCTCAGGCCGCGCGCGAAGCGCGACATATGGCCATAGAGCGTGGAGATGCCACCACCGTGTTCCAGAACTACGGCGCGACCATACCCGCCCTTGGTGCCGACGAAGCTGACGCGTCCATCTCCCGCTGCCTTGATGATCGTGCCCGTGGGCGCGGCGTAATCCACTCCCTTGTGCGCGCGGATCATGTTCAGGATCGGGTGGCGGCGGCGCGGGTCGAAGTTCGAGCTGATGCGCGTGAAATCGAGCGGCGCTCGCAGGAACTGCCGGCGCATGCTGCGTCCCTCGGGCGTGAAGTAGTCGGCGATCTTGCCGTCGGCGGATTGGTAGTAGATGGCGCGGTGGACTGCACCGTCGTTGATGAAGTCCGCGGCCAGGATGCGGCCGTCGCCGATGTATTCGCCGTCGCGGAATTTCTGCTCATAGATCACGCTGAATCGGTCACCGGGCTGGATGTCGAGCGCGAAATCGATATCCCAGCCGAAAATGTCGTTGGCGAGTCGCAGGATGATCTCAGGACTGACGCCAGCGGCGCGCGCTGCGACGAACAGCGACGATTCGATCGTGCCCTGCGCGCGGCTCTCGCGGATGTCTACGGGAGTCGCCACGACTTTGGCCGCGAACTCCGCGTCACCAGGCTCCTCAGTGCGCGTCACTGAGAGCACTTCGGTATCGCTGATGCGGCGGCTCAACGACTGCAGCAAACCCGCATCGTGCACCAGCGTGATTCTGTCGCCCGGTTGCAGCCGATCCAACTGCTCCTGCACGCCCGGCAACTCACGGATGCTGGCGAGATCCGTGAGGCTCAGCTTGAGTTGGCGAAAGATGCGGTCGAGCGTGTCGTTGCGCCGGACCACGAACTCCACCGTCTGTCCGAGTGGCTGCGGCACAGGCGGCACGAGCTGCTCGATCGGTAGGGAGAGATCCAGGTTGAGTGCATCCGCAGTCAGCGGCGGCGGCGCGATTGCGGCCGGCTCACGACTGGCAAGCACATACGCAATGGCGCCGCCGACGAGCGGTAGCAGCAGCCCGGAGAGGAACCATCGGGCATGTGCCGCGCGACGAGCGGCCGGCGAGGCGGGTTTGTAGTCGAACGCGATCCTGGGCTGCTGTGACAACTTGAATCCCACTTGCGATCAGTGAGTTGTGGAGCGCCGCGACGTTAGAAGATGGACGGCGGCGCCGTCAACCCGAGCAGGCCGCATTTTTCCGGCGTGCGCCCCGTCCGCAATTGCGGTTGCGCGGGCGAACACCTAGAGTCCGGCGTTTAACGGAACCGGAATTTATGCTGACGGCTGAAGAACAATTATCCGAGCTGAGGCGCGGCACGGCAGAGATCCTGCTCGAGTCGGAGCTTCTGACAAAACTGCGGCGCGGCCAGCCGCTGCGCGTCAAGGCTGGCTTCGATCCTACCGCGCCGGATCTGCACCTCGGTCATACGGTGCTGATCAATAAGATGCGTCGTTTCCAGGAATTCGGTCATGAGGTGCTGTTCCTCATTGGCGATTTCACCGGGCTGATCGGCGACCCATCCGGCCGCAACGCCACGCGGCCGCCGCTCACGATCGAGGAAGTGCAGGCGAACGCTGCGACGTATCAGCAGCAGATCTTCAAGATTCTGGATCCGCAGCGCACGCGCATCGTATTCAACTCGCAATGGATGAACGAGATGAGTTCCGTCGGGCTGATCCGCCTCGCCGCGCGCCACACGGTCGCGCGCATGCTCGAGCGCGACGATTTCGCTAAGCGCTACAAGGGCGGTCAGCCCATTGCCATCCATGAATTTCTGTATCCGCTCGTGCAGGGCTACGACTCGGTCGCGCTCGAGGCTGATGTCGAGCTCGGCGGCACGGACCAGAAATTCAACCTGCTCGTCGGGCGTCAGCTGCAGGAAGCATATGGGCAGGAGCCGCAGGTAGTGATCACTATGCCCTTGCTCGAGGGGCTCGATGGCGTGAACAAGATGTCCAAATCCTTGGGCAACTACATCGCCGTGACCGATGCTGCCGACGATATGTTCGGGAAGCTGATGTCGGTTTCGGACGAGCTCATGTGGCGGTACTTCGACCTGCTCTCTTTCCGTTCGAATACCGAATTGGCCGAGCTGCGCGCGGCGGTCGCTGCGGGGCGCAACCCCATGGCGGCAAAGTTCGAGCTCGCGCAGGAAATTACCGCGCGCTTTCATGGCGCGCCCGCGGCGGCTGCGGCGGAAACCAGCTTTCGCAGCCGCAGTCAGAGGCGCGAAACGCCGGCGGATGTCCCGGTCCGAGTCGAGACGATCGATGAACCGACGATCACAGTCGCTCGACTGCTCAAACAGGCCGGGTTGGTCGAAAGCACCTCCGCCGCGCATCGTCTTATGGAGCAGGGAGGAGTGCGAATCGACGGCGAGAAAGTTGAGAGTTCAAAGGCCGTGCTCGCCCCGGGTCCCGCGCGCCTGTTCCAGGTCGGCAAGCGTGGATTCGTGCGCATCGAAGTCGTCCAGAAGAAAAGTTAAAAAAACTGCATGGCAGGTGTTGACTCTCAGGGGAGCGTCAGTAAACTGCGCGACCTCTTGCGGGACGACTCGGTCATAAAACAGCCGGTCGCCGACACCCAAATTCCCTCCACAGTCAGCACATTGCTGAGGTTGACGGGGTCCGGATGCCGGTTATAATTCCGCTTCTGTCTGCGCCCCGCGTGCAGATCGCTCTTTAAAAATCGAAACAGGTAATTTGTGTGGGGACTCGCGTCGGTCCGTTGCGAAGCGCAACACGACGATGAGTAACCAATTAGCCAGTAGAGCTTGTTGGATGCTCTCGTCACTTGAATGGTCTCAAAGCCTTTAAGTGAAGAGTTTGATCCTGGCTCAGATTGAACGCTGGCGGCGTGCCTAACACATGCAAGTCGAGCGGTAACAGGTGTAGCAATACATGCTGACGAGCGGCGGACGGGTGAGTAACGCTTGGGAAT
>DATEJG010000041.1:0-45209 GCA_035278165.1 Steroidobacteraceae bacterium | reverse complement strand
CCGTGCGCATCGGCGGCGATCGCTTCGACGACGCGATCATCAACTACGTCCGCCGCAACTACGGCATCCTCATCGGCGAGTCGACCGCCGAAAAGATCAAGATCGAGATCGGCTCCGCGTATCCCGGCCAGCAGGTCAACGAAATCTCCGTGAAGGGCCGCAACCTCTCCGAGGGCGTGCCGCGCAGCTTCACGCTGAATTCGAACGAGATCCTCGAGGCGCTGCAGGAGCCGCTCGCGGGCATCGTCGGCGCCGTCAAGGTGGCGCTGGAGCAGACTCCGCCAGAGCTCGGCGCGGACGTTGCGGAGCGCGGCATCGTGCTCACGGGCGGCGGCGCCCTGCTGCGCGATATCGACAAGCTGTTGATGGAAGAGACCGGCCTGCCGGTCGTCGTCGCCGAAGATCCGCTCACCTGTGTTGCACGCGGCGGCGGGCGTATGCTCGAGCTGATCGATGAGCACGGTCCGGCGCTCTTCAACCTGGAATAACGCAGCTCCGCACAACACCGCGTCGTGGTCACGCTAAGCTCCGACAGCCGCCCGATCATAGGTCGCGGGCCGCCGCTCGGTGCCGGCTTGTTCTTTCTCGGCATCGTCTCCGTCGTCGTGATGGTGCTCGACCACCGCGGCGGTTACCTCGATACCGCGCGGCTGTGGATGAGCGCGGCAGCCAACCCGATCTACGCCGTGGTCCAGACGCCGGGCCAGCTGTGGACGTGGCTGACGGACAGCTTCGCCGACCGCGCGCAGCTGCGGACCGAGAACGAGCGCCTCAACGAGCAGTTGCGCGTTGCACGCACCCAGCTGCTGCGTTTCGCCGCACTCAACGAAGAGAACCGCCGCCTGCGCGAGATTCGCGAAGCTTCCAAGGGCGTCAGCGAGCGCACGCTCATCGCCGAGATCATCAACGTCTCGGTGCAGCCGTTCCGCCACATGGTGGTCATCAACAAGGGCGCCGATGACGGGGTGTTCCGCGGGCAGCCCGTGCTCGATGCGTTCGGCGTCGTCGGCCAGGTCATGCTGGTCGGCAAATCCACTGCGACGCTGATCCTGATCACCGACGCCGAGCACGCGATTCCGGTGCAGGTCAACCGCAACGGCATCCGCACGATCGCGATGGGCACCGGCGAGACCGCGAAGCTCGGCCTGCCGTATCTCACGGTCGAGGCGGACGTGCGTCCCGACGACCTGCTGGTGAGCTCCGGGCTGGACGAGATCTTTCCGGCCGGCTACCCGGTCGCGAAAGTGACGAAGGTCGCGCGCAATCCGGCCGACACGTTCGCGACGGTCGAAGCGCAGCCGCTCGCGCACCTCGACCGCGATCGCGAGGTGCTGCTGTTGTGGGCAGACAAGCCGAAGGTGCCGCCGCCTGACGCGGCGCCCGAAGCAACGACCCAGGCGGTCGAGAAATGAGCGTCTCCGAGGCACGCATCAGTCGGCTGCGCGTCACCGTGACCGTCGTCATCGCATTGATCCTCGCGGTGCTGCCGGCGCCGCACTGGCTGGACATCGCGCGTCCGTACCTGCTGCTGCTGCTCGTCATCTACTGGTCGCTGAGCGCGCCGCGCATCGCCGGCCTGCTGTTCGCATGGCTGTGCGGCCTGGCGATCGACCTGCTCAAAGGCACGACGCTCGGTCAGCATGCGCTCGCGTACCTGCTGGTGAGTTTCGTGACTCACAAGATCCAGCTGCGCATGCGCGTATTCCCCATCTCGCAGCAGACGCTGACGGTGTTCATGCTGCTCGCGCTGTACGAGTTCGTGGTGTTCTGGACCGACGGCATCATCGGCTACCCCGTGACCACCTGGCAGCGCTGGATCCCGGTGGTCAGCAGCGCCGTGCTGTGGCCGGTCGTGGTCGCGATCCTCGATACCTGGAACCGCAGGAATCGCTGAGGCCATGGCCCGCGCCGTCCGCATCAAGGATCATCACGCCGAGCAGCGGCTGTTCGAAGGCCGGGCGATCGCGGCCGCCATCATCATGGTGCTCGCGCTCGGCTCGGTGATCGCGCGGCTGGTGTGGCTGCAGGTGGTGCAGTACGACTATTTCGCGGACCTGTCGCAGGGCAACCGCATCAAGATCGAGCCCGTTCCGCCCAACCGCGGCCTGATCCTCGACCGCAGCGGTCTGCCGCTCGCGACCAATGCGCCTTCGTATCAGCTGGAGCTGACGCGCGAGCAGGTCCCGGACATCGACGCGACGCTGGTCGGCCTGGCGCAGCTCGGCCTGCTCGACAACGCCGACTTCCCGACCCTGAAGAAGGATATCCGCAGCCGGCGCATCTTCGAGGCGGTGCCGGTCAAGCTGCAGCTCACCGAGGAGGAGCTGGCGCGCTTCGCGGCACGCCGCTACCAGTTCCCCGGGGTCGAGATCCGGCCGCGGCTGACTCGCTACTACCCGCTCGGCGCGAGCAGCGTGCATGCCATCGGCTACGTCGGCGCCATCAGCGAAGAGGACGAGAAGACGCTCGACCTCAACGAGTACGCCGGCACGACGCTCACCGGCAAGAGCGGCGTCGAGCGCGCCTATGAAAAAGAGCTGCACGGCCGCGCCGGCGTGCAGCAGCTGCTGGTGAATGCCCAGGGCCGCACCGTCGAGCGCATCGGCAAGGACGCGGTCAAGCTCGAACGGCGCGAGCCGGTCGCCGGCAACGACCTGTTCCTGACGATCGACCTGAAGGTGCAGCAGGTCGCCGAGGAAGCATTGCGCGGCCAGCGTGCTGCGGCGGTGGCGATCGACCCGACCAACGGCGACGTCATCGCATTCGTCAGCACGCCCGCCTTCGATCCGAACCTGTTCGCGCGCGGGCTGAGCCGTCCGCAGTACCTCGCGCTGACCGAAGATCCCGATCGCCCGATGTACGACCGCGCGCTGCGCGGCGTGTACCCGCCGGGCTCGACCGTGAAGCCGCTGTTCGCGATCGCTGCGCTGGAATCGGGCGTGGTGACGCCGCACGACACGCGCTTCTGCCGCGGCATGTGGTCGGCGCCGGGCTACGGTCGTGCGCGCCGCGACTGGAAGCCCGGCGGTCACGGCACCGTCGACATGCGCCGCGCGCTCGCTACCTCCTGCGACATCTACTTCTTCGACATCGCGCGGCTCATGGGCATCGACCGCATCGCGGGGGTGGTCTCGAAGTTCGGCCTCGGCGCACCCACCGGCATCGATATCGAAGGCGAGCGCACCGGCATCGTGCCGTCCACCGAATGGAAAAAGCGCGCCTACAAGAAGCCGGAGTTCCAGGTCTGGTTTCCCGGCGACACCATCAGCGTCGGCATCGGCCAGGGCCAGATGCTGGTGACGCCGCTGCAGCTGGCGAACGCGATCGCGGCGCTGGCGAATCGCGGTCAACGCTACAAGCCGCGGCTGGTGCGCGCCGTTCGCGACGTCCAGACCGGCAAGATCAATGAGATCCCGCCGACGCCGCTGCCGCCCGTGAAGGTCGCGGATCCCGGCGAGTGGGACGTCGCACAGGGCGGCATGTTCGACGTCGTGAATGCTCCGCACGGCACGGCGCGCTACTACCTGCAGCCCGCGCCGGAGTACAAAATGGCCGGCAAGAGCGGCACGGCGCAGGTGTTCACCGTCAGCATCAACGAGCGCGTGCGCAAGGCGAAAGAGCTGGCAGAGCACTTGCGCGATCACGCGCTGTTCGTGTCGTTCGCGCCGTTCGATGCGCCGAAGATCGCCGTCGCGGTCGTCGTCGAGAACGCACCCGGCGGCGGTTCGGCCTTCGCGGCGCCGATCGCGCGGCGCATCCTCGACCGCTACCTGCTGAGCGCCGAGCAGTGGAACGAGCAGGAAGCCAAGCGCAAGCCGGCGGCGCCGGTGGCGACGCCGACGAATACGGAATGAGCGCGGCCGGACGAGCATGAGCTACGAAGCACTCGATACTTCACGCACCCAGCGCACCCTGACGGGCACGGCGAAGGTGCTGCTGGCGCTGCATCTGGACGGTCCGTTGTTCGTCGCGCTGTGCCTGGTGGGCGGCGTGGGCACCGTCGTGCTGTTCAGCGCGTCCGGCCGCAGCCTGCCGATGCTCGAAGCGCATCTGCTGCGCTTCGCGCTCGGCCTCGTCTCGATGATCATGCTCGCGCAGATTCCGCCGCGCCTCATCCGTACGATCTCGCCGTGGGCCTACGTGCTCGGCCTGGTGCTGCTGTTGACGGTGATGTTCATCGGCGACGTCACGATGGGCGCGCAACGCTGGCTCGACCTCGGCGTCGTGCGCTTCCAGCCTTCGGAGATCATGAAGCTCGCGGTGCCGCTCGCATGCGCCTGGTTCCTGCACGAGCGGCCGCTGCCGCCGAGTCTGGTGTCGCTCGCGATAGTCGGCGCGGCGATCGGCGTGCCGACGCTGCTGATCGCAGAGCAACCCGATCTCGGCACCGCGCTGCTGGTGGCCGCAGCGGGCGGCATGGTGGTCCTGCTCGCCGGCCTGCAGCTGCGCTACATCCTCTCGGTCGTCGGCCTGCTGATTCCGGTCGCGTACGTGGCGTGGCGCTTCCTGCTGCACGACTATCAGCGCCAGCGCGTGCTGACGTTCCTCGACCCGCAGAGCGACCCGCTCGGCAGCGGCTACCACATCATCCAGTCGCAGATCGCGATCGGCTCGGGCGGCGTGTTCGGCAAGGGCTATCTCAACGGCAGCCAGGCGCAGCTCGAGTTCCTGCCGGAGCGCTCCACCGATTTCATCTTCGCTGTCGTCGGCGAGGAATGGGGGCTGATCGGCCTGGTCACGGTGATCTGCCTGTTCATGTTCGTGATCGGCCGGTCGCTGTATCTCGCCGCGACCGCGCAGGACACGTTCGCGCGCCTCGCCGCAGGCAGCCTCGCGCTGACGTTCTGCGTGTACGTGTTCGTCAACACCGGCATGGTGACCGGATTGCTGCCGGTCGTCGGCGTGCCGCTGCCATTCATCAGTTATGGCGGCACTGCGATGGTGACCCTCATGGCGGGTTTCGGTATTCTCATGTCGCTGTGCGCGAAGCGGAAGCTCGTCAGCCGATGAGCCGCCTCCCGCCACCGACTAGTGATGACCGATAACTTGCTCAAAGCCTGCGCCGCGCTCCTCGCCTGCTTCATCTGCATTCACCCCGCGTCCGCGCTCGACCTGAAGCGCCCCGAAGTGCGCGCCTTCATCGAAGAGACCAGCCGCGATCTCGGCTTCGCGCGCGAGCAGCTGGAAACGCTGCTGGCCCAGGCCGAGACCAAGCAGGCGATCCTCGATGCGATCAGCCGGCCTGCCGAGCGCGTCGTGCCGTGGTACGAGTATCGCGAGCGCTTCCTCACCGAAAAACGCATCATGCAGGGCACGGATTTCCGGCTGGCGCACGGCGAGGCGCTGCAGCGCATTCGCGATCCGAACATCGCAGCCAGCGTGGTCGGCATCCTCGGCGTGGAGACTTCGTTCGGCCGCATCACGGGGCGCTATCGCGTGCTGGATGCGCTCGCCACGCTCGCCTTCGACTATCCGCCGCGCAGCGATTTCTTCCGCAGCGAGCTGCAGCAGTTCCTGCTGCTGTCGCGCGAGGAGGCCGTCGATCCGCAGGCGGCGCTCGGCTCGTACGCCGGAGCCATGGGTGCGCCGCAGTTCATATCGTCGAGCTACCGCAGCTACGCGGTCGACGGCGACGGCAACGGCAAGCGCGATCTATGGAACAGCTGGGACGACGTGATCGCCTCGGTCGCGAACTATCTCGTGGCGTACGGCTGGCGCGACGGCGAGCCGGTGGTCGTGCCGGCGCTGCTCGCGAGCGACGACCTGAGCCGCTTCGATACCAGCAAGCTGGAGCTGAACGAGACCGTGCAGTCGCTGCGCGACAAGGGCGTGCGCTTCGAGACCACCCTGCCGGCGGATGCGCGCGCGTTGCTGGTCGTCGCGCAGGGCAAGAACGGCCCGGTGTACCGCGTCGGCTTCAACAACTTCTACGTGCTCACGCGCTACAACCGCAGCCCGATGTACGCAATGGCCGTACACGATCTCGGCGAGGCGGTCACGAACTTCATGCGCGATGCGAGCCGTTAAAGGAAGCGCCGCAGCGCAGTGCTGGTCAGGCTTCAGCCTGACTGTCCTGCTCCTGCTGCTCGCGGGCTGCTCCACCGAGCCCATCCGTGCACCGCAGCCGCCGCCGTTGCCGCCGCCCGGCGACATCGCGGCGATTCCCGAGCCGATCCCGAAGGCGGAGCCGCGCTCGAAGCAGGGCAACCCGCCCTTCTACACCGTGCTCGGGCGGCGCTATTTCGTGCTGGAAAAGGCTGAGGGCTATCGCGAGCGCGGCGTCGCGTCGTGGTACGGGCCGGGCTTTCACGCTGCGTCGACTTCGAACGGCGAGCGCTACGACATGTACGCCATGACGGCCGCGCACAAGACCCTGCCGCTGCCCGCATACGTGCAGGTGACGAACCTGCGCAACGGACGCAGCGTGGTCGTGCGCGTCAACGATCGCGGCCCGTTCAAGGACGGTCGCATCATCGATCTCTCCTACACCGCAGCGAGCAAGCTCGACATGCTCAAGGACGGCACCACGTTCGTCGAAGTGCGCGCCCTGACGCCGGCGCAGACCGATGCGCCGCCCGCGCCGCCGCAGGCCGCACAAGTGCTGTACGTCCAGGCTGGAGCGTTCGGCGATCAGGACAACGCGTCGCGCCTGCTGGAGCGCCTGCGCGCCAAGGGCGTCGAGAAGAGTTTCGTGCGCGAGGACCGCGTCGACGGCCGCACGCTGTATCGCGTCCGCGTCGGGCCGATTCCCAGCGTCAACGAGTTCGACCGGGTGGTGGCGCGTCTGCGCTCGCTCGGCGTCGGCGATGCGCAACTCGCCGCGGACTGACGGGCCGGATCCGCCGGGGCCGCGCCATCATCTGCCATGATTCGCCTACATTCCCTGCGCCGCGCTCGGTAGAATCCGCGGCGTTCAAACCTCGAGCCGGAACACTCATGCATCCACGGATCCTGTCGCTCGCCGTCTGCGTGCTCGCCCTCGCCGCCTGTTCGGACGCCACGACGCCGCAGGGCAAACGCAGCGTCGCAGCGCCGATCACCGGCGTCGCGCCCGCCGCCGCGACGACAGCTCCCTCGCTGAAGCCGCCGCCGATCCCGGCGCCGCCGCAGGTGAAAGCACGCGGCTATTTCCTGATGGACTTCACCAGCGGCCAGGTGCTCGCGGAAATGAACGCCCAGCAGCGCCTGGAGCCGGCCAGCCTGACGAAGCTGATGAGCGCATACGCGATCTTCCACGCGCTCAAGGACGGCCGCATCAAGCTGACCGACGAGGTGCGCATCAGCCCGCACGCGCGCGACCAGGACGGCTCGCGCATGTTCGTCGAGGTCGGCACGACAGTGAGCGTCGAGAATCTGATCCAGGGCCTGATCGTGCAGTCCGGCAACGACGCCACCGTGGCGCTCGCCGAGCACGTCGCCGGCAGCGAGCCGGTGTTCGTCGACCTGATGAACCAGTATGCGCAGCGCCTCGGCCTGACCAGCACGCATTTCCAGAACAGTCCCGGCATGCCCTCGCCCGAGCACTACACTACGGCGCGCGACATCGCGGTGCTGTCCGCGGCGCTGATCCGCGAGTTTCCCGAGTACTACAAGTACTACTCGCAGCGCCAGTTCACCTGGAACAAGATCACCCAGCCGAATCGCAACGGCCTGCTCGGACGCGATCCGTCCGTGGACGGGCTCAAGACCGGCCACACCGAGACGGCAGGCTACTGCCTGGTGTCGTCCGCCAAGCGCGGCGACATGCGCCTGGTCTCCGTCGTGATGGGCTCGCCGAACATCTCGGCACGCGAAGATGCGAGCGCGGCGCTGCTCAACTACGGCTTCAATTTCTACCAGACGCGCAAGCTCTACGCTGCCAACGCAACCGTGCTGACTTTGCCGGTCTGGAAAGGCGCCGCGGAGAGCGTGAAGCTCGGCGTGACGCACGACATCTATGCCGTGCTGCCGCGGGGCCAGGAGAGCTCCCTGAGCGCCGCCGCCGACGTCGCGGATCCGTTGTTCGCACCGTTGGCACGCGCCACCGAGGTCGGCAAGCTGCGCGTGACGCTCGGCGACAAGACGATCGGCACGTACTCGCTGCACCCCGTCGAGGAGGTCGGCGAAGCCGGTTTCTTCAGCCGCATGATCGACGACGTCAAACTCTGGATGCGCTGATGGCCGAGCCCCTGCCGATTTGCTATCTGAACGGTGAGTTCCAGCAGCTGCGCGATGCGCGGGTCTCGCCGCTCGACCGCGCTTATCTGTTCGGCGACAGCGTGTACGAGGTGCTGCCGGTGTTCGCCGGCCGCATGTTCCGCTTCCGCGAGCACTTCGACCGGCTGGCGCGCAGCCTCGCGGAAATCCGCCTGCCCTCGCCGCACACGCACGCTCAGTGGCTCGCGCTGCTCGAAGATCTGATCCGGCGCAACGGCGGCGGCGACATGTACGTCTACGTGCAGGTGACGCGCGGCATGGAGTACGGCCGTAATCACAACTTCCCCGAGAAGGTCACGCCCGGCGTGTTCGCGATGGCCGCGCCGCTGCCGGTCCTCAGCCCGGAGCAGCGAAGCAACGGCCTGTCCGCGATCACGGTCGAGGACTTTCGCTGGGCGCGCTGCGACATCAAGACCACGGCGCTGCTGGCGAACGTGCTGATGAAGCAGCGCGCGGCGGACGAAGGCGCGCAGGAAGCGATCATCGTGCGCGACGGCGAGGTCCTCGAAGGCTCGTCGACCAGCGTCTTCGTGATCCGCAACGGCGCGATTGCAACGCCGCCGAAGAGCAATCGCATCCTGCCCGGCACGACGCGCGACGTCACCGTGGAGATCGCGGACGGCGCGATGCCGGTGACCGTACGGCGCGTCGGCATCGACGAGCTGCGCAACGCGGACGAGGTGTGGATCTCTTCGGCGACCCGCGACGTTCTGCCGGTAACACGCATCGACGGCCGTCCGGTCGGCACGGGCAAGCCGGGCCCGTTGTGGCAGCGCATGTACGAATCGTTCGACGCATTGCGCCGACGCCTTGCCGGCACGCCGGCGTTGTGAGCTCGCATGACCGACGCGGATCCGTTCCAGTTCCCGTGCGATTTCCCGCTCAAGGTGCTCGGGCGCCGCAGCGATGATTTCCGCAGCATCGTGCTCGGAATCGTGCAGAAGCACGCCGGCGCGCTCGAGCCGCAGCACATCGAGGAGCGGCCGAGCCGCGACGGCAACTACCTGAGCCTCACCTGCACGTTTGCCGCGCAGAGCCGCGAGCAGCTGGACGCCTTGTACCGCGAGCTGACGTCCTGCGAGCGGGTGCTGGTGGTGCTGTAGGTCGGGCTTCAGCCCGACAAACTGCAGTCGGGCTGAAGCCCGACCTACCCTTCGCCCGCGGCTACCCGAATCACCACCTTGCCCTGCGAGCGCCGGCCGTTGAGCAGGTCGAGCGCTTCGGCATAGCGGTCCAGGCCCTGGATCTGCGTCAGATGCGGGCGCAGCTTCCCCGACTCGAACAACTGGAACAGCGCCGCGAGATTCGCTGCATGCACCTGCGGCTCGCGCCGCGTGTGCGCACCCCAGAAGACGCCGACGAGCGAGCAGCCCTTGAGCAACGGCAGATTGAGCGGAATCGCTGGAATCCTGCCGCCGGCGAAGCCGATGACCAGGTAACGGCCGTTCCACGCCATGCTGCGCACGACCTGCTCGGCGTAGTCCGCGCCCACGGGGTCGTAAGCGACGTCGATGCCGCGATCGCCGGTGAATTCCATCACCTTCGCCTTGATCGCATCGCGCGTGTAATTGAACGCAGCATCCGCGCCGTGCCGCTTCGCGCGCTCGAGCTTCTCGTCGGTGCTCGCCGCCGCGAGCACGCGCGCACCGAGCGCTTTGCCGATCTCGACTGCGGTCAAGCCGACGCCGCCGGCCGCGCCGAGGACGAGCAGCGTCTCGCCGGCCTGGAGATTCGCTCGCTGCACCAGCGCGTGATAGGTCGTGCCGTAATTGACCAGGAATCCGGCCGCGGCAGCCATGCTCATCGAATCCGGCAGCGGAATCAGCGCATCCGCCGCGGCGACGCATTGTTCGGCAAGGCCGCCCTGCCCCGCCATCGCCAGGACGCGCGCGCCGGGACGCACGGAGTGAACGTCGGACGCGACTTCAGTCACTACGCCCGCCGTCTCGTTGCCTGGCGTGTACGGCGCTTCCGGCTTGATCTGATACTTGCCTGCGACCATCAACGCGTCGGGGAAGCCGAACCCGACGGCGTGCACACGGATGCGCACGTGTCCGGGCTTCAACGGCGGCGGCGGAATTTCCTGCACGCCGAGTTGCGACGGCGGCCCATAACTGCTGAGAACGACGGCGCGCATGCAACTCCCTCCCGAATGGTGGCTATTCCCAGCTGGCGTCGGCAGACGTGCCGAGTGCGCGCAGCAGATGCGGCGCGAGCTGCTCGGCAACGCTGCGCAGCTCCACTGAGACGCCCAGCGTGCGCAGGTCGGTCACTTCCAGCCCGCGGTAGCCGCACGGATTGATGCGGCGAAACGGCTCGAGGTCCATCGCGACGTTGAACGCGAGGCCATGATAGCTGCAGCCGCGGCGGATCCGCAGTCCGATGCTGGCGAGCTTGCGGCCTTCGACGTAGATGCCAGGCGCGTCGCGGCGTCCGACCGCCTCGATGTTCCACGATGCGAGCAAGGCGATGATGCCGTTCTCCAGCGCCACCACCAGCTGGCGCACGCCCAGCGCATGACGGCGCACGTCGAGCAGCGGGTAAACGACGAGCTGACCGGGACCGTGATACGTGACCTGGCCGCCACGATCGATCTGCACCACTGGAATGTCGCCCGGAGCGAGCACGTGCTCGCGTGCCGCGTTCATGCCCAGCGTGAACACCGGCGGATGCTCGAGGAACCAGATCTCGTCGCGCGTCTGCGGGCCGCGCTGCTCGGTCAGCGCCTGCATCGCGCGCCACGTCGGCTCGTAGTCGACACGACCGAGCCAGCGCAGGAGCGGCTGGCAGCTAACCTGCATCCGCCAGCCGCTTCAGTCCCGCGTTGTTGCGCTCGAGCGCGCGCTCGGCGCGGTAGCTGGAGCGCACCAGCGGCCCGGCGACGCATTCGAGGAAACCCTTGGCGAGCGACCACTCGCGGTAGCGCTCGAACTCCTCCGGCGTCACCCAGCGCTCGACCGGCAAGTGATTCGCGGTCGGGCGCAGATACTGGCCGAGCGTCAGCAGGTCGACGCCGGCGGCGCGCATGTCGTCCATCGCCGCGGCGATCTCCTCGTCGGTCTCGCCGAGGCCGAGCATCAGGCTCGTCTTGGTGAGCACGTCGGCTCGAAACTGCTTGGCGTGCGCGAGCACCCGCAGGGTCTGCTCGTAGCCGGCGCGCGGGTCGCGCACAGGATGCGTGAGGCGTCGCACCGTTTCGACGTTCTGCGCGAACACGTCCAGGCCGCTCGCGACCACGGTTTCGACATCGGCCAGCACACCCTGGAAATCGGGCGTCAGCGCTTCGACCGCGGTTGCCGGGTTCAATCTCTTGATCTCGCGCACGCAGGCCGCGAAGTGCGCGGCGCCGCCGTCCGGCAGGTCGTCGCGATTGACCGAGGTCAGGACCACGTACTTGAGCCGCATCAACTGCACGGTCCGGGCGCTGTTGGCAGGCTCGTCGGAGTCGAGCCAGCCGCGCGGATTACCGGTGTCGACGGCGCAGAAGCGGCAGGCGCGTGTGCAGACAGCGCCCATCAGCATGAGGGTCGCGGTACCGGCGTTCCAGCACTCGCCGATGTTCGGGCACTTGGCCTCTTCACACACTGTGGCGAGACGGTGCTCGTGCACGGTCTCGCGCACGGCATCGAAAGCCTTGCCAGCAGGCATCGGCGCACGCAACCAATGCGGTTTGCGGCCCACGGTGAGCGGGCTGGCTGCGGCGGCGGCCTTGATGCCGTCCTTGATCGCGGTGAAGCCTTGCGGGGTTCGGTACTTGTCGCCGCTGCGAGGCTTTGGCTCCGCTGCCGGCACGATCGGAATGCCTTTGAAATCGCTCACTTGAATCGCAATGCTTGCTACTGACGGTCCGCATTCTACCGCGACGCGCACCGCGGGCGAAAAAGCGAAGCCCGGCATGAGCCGGGCTTCGCGTGCGGACTGCGATTGCGCCGCGAGCGGCGCGCGGCGTCAGGCCTGCTGAGTGCGGATCTCCCACAGCTCGGCCACGTCATGCCACTTGGACTCGTCCTTCACTGCCCGGAACGCCTGGCGGGCCTGATCCTTCTGGCCCTTGCGCAGGTAAGCGATGCCGAGGCTGATCTGCGCCTGGTCGGCATCGGTCACGCCGCCCTTCTTGATGCCGTTCTGCAGCGCCGTGATCGCTTCGTCGATCATGCCGTAGCTCAGGTAGGCCTGGCCGAGCGCCACCAGCGCCTGGCCCTGCGACGCCTTGTCGGCTTCCTTCGCGAGCTGCGGGAGCGACGCCTTGTCGGTCGTCGCGGCCTTCTTCGCGCCGGCCAGCAGGCGGTCGTAACGACCCTGCGTGGTCTTGTCGTCGCTCTTCAGCGTGCCGTTCTGCACGCCCTTTTCGACGATCGTCTGGGCTTCGCCCGGCACGCCGGCGTCGATCGCCAGCTGCGCATACTCCATATAGTCGTCCGCCTGCTTCAGCGTGCCGACGTCGTTCATCAGCCGGTAGTAGCCGAGGTTCATCGAGTCGTTGCTGGCGCCCTTGCGGCGATAGATGTCGAGCAGGTTCTCCCAGTACTCGGGCTTCGGGTAGTAGCGAACCAGCTTCTTCAGCGCGCCGGCGATGCCGTCCTTGTACTCGGGCTTGGACTCGGCGCTGTCGAGCTTGAAGTACGAGCTCAGCACGATCTGCAGCCAGTTCTCGGCCGGCGTGCGCCCGGCTTTCTCGGCCGCGTTGCTGACGTTCATCATCGTCTGGCCGGCGTTCTTGTAGTCGTTCATCACGTACTGCGACTGGCCGAGCAGCACCGACATGGCTTCGTCGCCCGGATGCTTGTCGAGCCACTTCTTGGCCCATTCGGCGGACTTCTTGTACTCCTTCACCTGGAAGTACAGCTGCGCCACGGTCTTGGTGCGATCGTCGACCTGGTCGGCCGGCACGCTGCCGGAGTTGAGCATGCGCTCGAACACCGGCGCCGCCTCGCCGAACTTCTTCTGCTGGATCAGCACGTAGCCGAGGAACTCGTCGATCTGGTAAGCCTCGAACGGCGTCTTCTTCTCGACCGCCTGGGCTTTCTTGATCTCGGTGAGCGCAGTGTCCCACTGCTTGTTCTTCATCGCTTCCTGCGCCTTCTTCAACGGCTCGGCGACCGCTTTGGTGGTGATCTTGCCGGCGGCCTCGGCAGCCTGCGCGGTGTTCGCGGGCAACAGGGCTGCTGTCGATACGATGCCCATGGCAAGCGTCAGCGCCAAGGCGATACTTCTTGCTCGAGTCATGATGATTCCTGCTACAACCAACACAAGCGTTGAAACTAGCCGCGCACGCGCATTGTTCAACTGAAGATGCGGTACTGCACAGCAGCCGCGCCAGCGAGTGGCGCGGTCCTACATGCCGTCAGCATACGCCCTGAATGATCTGCGGATCACGCGCCCGGCTTCATTCCATGAATTGTTCGTTGCCGACGAAGCCGATGCGCTGCATGCCATTGCGCTGGGCGAGCGCCAGCACCTTGGCCACGGTGTCGTAATTGGCGCGGCGGTTGGGCCGCACGTGCACTTCGGGCTGCGGGTTCTTGGCCGCCTCGACCCTGAAGTATCCCTCCAGCGCCCCCAGCTGGACCGGCGTGCCGTTCCAGATGACCGTGCCGTCCCAGTCGATCTCGACCTGGATCGGCTCCACCACGACCGGGGGCGGGTTCGCATTCTTCGACTGCGGCATGTCCAGCTTCACCGCATGCGTCATCACCGGCAGCGTGATGATGAACATGATCAGCAGCACCAACATGACGTCGATCAACGGCGTCGTGTTGATGTCCATCATCGGTTCGCCTTCGCCGCCTCCGCCAACGCTCATCGCCATAACGCAAGATCCTCGACTAGTACTGACTGCGACCTAACGCTGAGCGCCCTGCGGGCCCGGCTCGGTGATGAACCCGACCTTCTGGATGCCGGCACGCTGCGCCGTGAGAATCACGCGCCCGACGAACTCGTAACGCGTCAACTGATCGGCGCGCACGTGCACCTCGGGCTGCGGCTTGATCACCGCAGCACCCTTCAGGCGATCCAGCAGCTGGTTGGTATCCACCAGCGACTGGTTCCAGAAGATCTGGCCGTCCTTGTTCACGGAGATGTTGATGTTCTCCGGCTTGGTCTGCGTCGCGAGGTTGCTCACGTGCGGCAGCTCGAGCGGAACCGTCTGCGTGATCACGGGAATGGTGATCATGAACACGATCAGCAACACCAACATGACGTCGACCAGCGGCGTCGTGTTGATGTCCGACATCGCGCGCTCCTCGTCATCGACGGGAGGCGGATTCATGCCTGAGTAACCTGAACTCATTGGCAGCTCCGGTGGGCGGCGCCCTTACTTGCGAACCGCCGCGCCCGTGGCAGGACGCGCTGCCGCCGCCGTGGCCGGCGCACCGCCTTCGAGGCGAGCACCGCTGACCAGGTACGAGTGCAGGTCAGCCGCGAAATAACGCAGCTTCTCGATGATGTCCTTATTGCGACGCAGCAGCCAGTTGTAGGACATGACGGCCGGCACCGCCACGAACAGACCGATGGCCGTCATGATCAGCGCTTCGCCGATCGGGCCTGCGGTCTTGTCGAGGCTCGCCTGGCCGGCGAGGCTGATCGCGATGAGCGCGTTGTAGATGCCCCAGACCGTGCCGAACAGTCCGATGAAGGGCGCCGTCGAGCCCGTCGTCGCGAGCACGGCGAGGCCGCCCTGCAGACGGTTGGCAATGCTGTCCACCGAGCGGGTCAGCGACACGGTGATCCACTCGTGCAGCGGGATCTGGTCCGTGAGCCGGCCTTCGTGATGCTGAGCGGCGCGGATGCCGTCCTCGGCGATCATCTTGAACGCATTGTCCTTGCCGGTCAGCTTGGCAATGCCATCGCGCAGGTTGCCGGCGGTCCAGAAGCTCTTCTCGACCTCTTTATAGGCTTTGCGAATGCGCCGCTGGTCCCACAGCTTGGTCAGCAGGATGTACCAGGAGGCGAATGACATGATGACCATGATCGCGAAGGTGGACTTCGCTACGACGCCGCCTTGGGCCAGCATCTGCTGGATGCCAAAGGGGTTTTCTGCCATCACTTGGTTTTGGTCGGCCATGGAGCGCAATCCTCTACTGTTAAAGCTATGACCTGGGTCTGTGGGTTGAGTTCGGACTTCACGTCAGGTCGGGTCAGTCCGTCAGTTTGAATGTGACGGCGAACTGCCCCCACATCGGCACCGGCTTGCCGTTCTCGGTTCCAGGCACCAAGCGCCACGAGCGCTTGACTTCTCTCACCGCGGCTTCGTCCAGACGCGGATAGCCGCTGGACTGTTTCACGCGCGCCTCGCCGACGCGACCGTTTTCGAGCACGTACACCTCGAGAATGACGGTGCCGGCTTCACCGGCGCGGCGGGACGACGGGGGATACTCGGGCTGCGACAGCGGCCGGCGCGAATCGGACTTCGGCGCAGTGCGCTGCACGGGTGCGGCTTGCTGGACCGGCGGGGGCGGCGCAGTCGGCCGCACGTTCGTCACGGTCTGAATCGCCGTGGTGGCCGCTTCCTGCGGAATCTCGATGGCCACCTCGGGCGGCGGCACGAACGGCGGCGGCGTTTCGATCTTGGGCGGCGGCGGCGGCGGCGGCTCGTCCGTCTTCGGCGCCTCTTCGATCATGCGCGTCTCGATCGGGCCGAGCACCACGTCGACGAGGTGCTGCGACAGACCCGAATTGAGCACGTAGTACATCCCGAGGTGGAGCGCCACGATCAGGAAGAACACGAGACCGCGACGCGTCAAAAACGAACTATCTTGTGCTGGTGCGTAAGGCATTCTGTGCAACTCGACAATGGCTCGACTAACTGTAAATGCGGGGATTGACTCAACCCCGCAGACTTAGTGCGCAACCGCTTGTGTTCGTTCGATTGAGTATGCTCATAGCGGCATACAACCCCCGTTTCCCCGGGCCGAACGAGTAACGCCACGAAAGGGTGAGTCCGTAATTTCCGGATTGACGTTACAGTCATCGTAGACCGCAGAAACGCCGCGCAAGGTATAAAGTTTCGCAGAGGAAGGCAAGCGTCGCGACAGAACGCACCTGCCCTTTGCAGTGCGCCGTGCAGCGAAGTCTGCATGCCAGGTAATGCAGCCCGGTAAAAAAGCGTCATATCCAGAACACGATCAGACGCCGCCGAGCCTCAGTGCTCGCAGCTCCGAGTCCAGCTGAGTGAGTTGCGCAGGCGTACCGAGGTTGCGCCAGCGTCCGCGGTACAGCTCACCGCTGACGCGGCCCCGGCGGATCCAGTCGAACATCAGCGGGGCGAGCGGAAAGCGCCCTGCCGACCGGCTCGCGAAGAACTCCGCACGCAGCAGCGCGATGTTGGCGTACGTGAAGCGCGGGGCACGGTCGAGCACGCGGCCGTTCTCCAGGCCGAAGTCGCCCTGCTCATGGAAGTCGGGGTTGGGCACGAGCACGAAATGCGCTACGTCGCTCGGCGCGAGCCGGCCGAGGCACGCGCCGAGCGGGAAGTCGCTCCAGATGTCGCCGCTGACGACCAGGAACGGCTCGCTGCCGAGCAACGGCAACGCCGCAAGAATGCCGCCCCCCGTCTCCAGCGCGCCCTGCGGCTCGTCGCTGTAATGGATCTGCACGCCGAATCGCTCGCCGGAGCCCAGCGCCTGCCGGAGCAGCTCACCCTGCCAGGCGAGATTGATGACGATGTCCCGCACGCCGGCAGCCGCGAGCGCCTCGATGTGATACTGGATGAGCGGCTTGTCACCCACTTCGAGCAGCGGCTTCGGCCGCGTGTCGGTCAGCGGACGCATCCGCTCGCCGCGACCGGCCGCCAGGATCATGGCGCGCATTCAGCCTCGCGCGCGCACGGCTTCGAGCGCGGGCAGCACCTGCCCTTCGATGAACGACTCCAGGAACTGCAGCTCCCGGTAGTGGTGACTGACGTTGCGGACGTAGTTCAGCGTGCGCGGAATGTCGTCGAGATACCCGGGCTTGCCGTCCCGGTGCCACAGGCGCGCGAAGATCCCGATCGCCTTGAGGTGGCGCTGCACGCCCATCAGGTCGAACCAGCGCAGGAAGTCGCTGTCGCTCGGCCCCACCTCGACGCCGGCAGCTTGCGCGCCGGCGCGAAACTGCAGCGCCCACTCGCGCACTTGCTCCGTTGGCCACGCCACATAGCAATCGCGCAACAGCGAGACCAGGTCATACGTGACTGGTCCGCACACCGCGTCCTGGAAGTCCAGGATGCCGGGGTTGGCTCCGTGCCGCGCGCCATCGCCGACCATGAGATTGCGCGAGTGGTAGTCGCGATGAACGAACACGCGCGGCTGCTGCAGCGCTGCCGCGCTCAACGTATCGAACACGCCTGCCAATGCGACCGCAGCGTCTCCCGACAGCGCGAGGCCCAGGTGCCGGCCGCAGAACCACTCCGGGAACAGCGCCATCTCCCGTCGCAGCAGCGCATCGTCGTAGGGCGGCAAGCGGGCTGCGTGCGCTCCCCCGCGCGACTGGATGCGCACGAGCGCGTCGATGGCATCGGTGTAGAGGCGCTGAGCATCGCCGCGCTCGGTGAGCTCCGTCAGATAGGTTCGCGAGCCGAGGTCGGAGTTGAGCAGGAACCCTTCCTCGGTGTTGCGCTCGATGACGCGGGGGGCGTTCACACCGACGTCGACCAGCATCGCGGCGATGCGGATGTAGGGCTCCATGTCCTCCTTGGCGGGCGGCGCATCCATCGCGATCCAGGTCTCGGCGCCGCGGCTGACACGAAAGTAGCGGCGGAAGCTCGCATCGGCAGAAGCCGTCGTCACCTGGAAGTCGCTGCTGCCGAACAGCTGCGCCAGCCATCGTTCGAGCTGCTCGAGCCGCAGGTCGCGCGCGGCCGTGCCCGCGTGAGAGGAAGATGACACGTTGATCGTTGCTCCCGGTGTGAAAGCTGCGCCCGTGCGCCGGCAAATCCCGCGGCACGGACACAAGCGCTCATTATAATCGCAGCCGATGCACGCACCGGCTCCGGAAAAATCGCTCCACCCATCGGCACGACGCAATACCGCGCGGCGCGAGCTCAGTGCGCGGCTCGCCGCGGCGATCGCTTCGTGCCTGGCGCTCGGCGCAGCGGCCGAGGACTGCCCGGCACCGACACGCGCGACCGGCGAAGGGCGACCGGCGATCCCGAAATCGGAGACTTCGCTCGGCGACACGCCGATCGAATACGAAGCTTCGGAGGGAATGGACGCCACGCGCGACGGCCAGATGCTGCTCAAGGGCGACGTGCTCATCAAGCAGGGCGAGCGCACGCTCAAGACCCGCAACGCCCGCTACGACAGCCAGGCGCAGAGCTTCAGCGTCGACGAGCAAGTGGAGTACGCCGACCCGGACGTCAAGGTGAGCGGCACCTCGGCGCGCGTCGACCAGGCCGGCGGCGCGACCTTCGAGGGTGCGCAGTTCGAGCTCAACGACATCAATGCGCGCGGCGCCGCGGACCACATCCAGGTGACGCGCGAGAACCAGCTCAAGCTGCACAGCGTGCGCTACACGACCTGCCCGGTCGGCGAGGAAGACTGGGTGCTGCGCGCCGACGACATCGACATCCGCCAGCGCGCCGGGCTCGGCTTCGGCCGCGGCGTGCGCCTGGATTTCAAGGGCGTGCCGATCCTGTACACGCCGTTCATCTCGTTTCCGGTCGGCGACCAGCGCAAGTCCGGCTTCCTGTTCCCGACGCTCGGCACCTCGACCCGCAGCGGCTCCTCGCTGTCCGTGCCGTGGTACTGGAACATCGCGCCGAACTACGACGCGACTTTCGCGCCCACGTATTTCTCCAAGCGCGGCGCCAAGCTCGACAGCGAGTTGCGCTATCTGACCGACGTCGGCCGCGGCACGTTCGAAGCGCAGTACCTGCCCGACGACGCCGAGTTCGGCGCCGAGCGCAGCTACCTGCACTTCGTCGACCGCTCCGATTTCACCGACACGCTGCGCCTCGACGTCGACGCCGAGAACGTCAGCGACAGCGCGTGGTTCGAGGATTTCGGGCTGGGCCCGGAAGGCACCAGCATCAGCTACCTGAATCGCTCGGCCAACCTCACCTATCTGACGCAGCACTGGCTGGCGGTGCTGCGCGCGCAGAACTTCCAGACCATCGACGACATCGGCATTCCTCCCGAGCTGCGGCCGCACACGCTGCTGCCGCAGCTGGCCGTGCACGCCGGCTTCCCCGACCAGGCCGGTGGCCTGCAGCTCGGGTTCGACCTGGAGGTCGGCGACTTCGCTCACAACTACGAAGATCGCGTCGCGACCGGCTGGCGCATCGACGCGCAACCCGAGATCAGCCTGCCGTTGCGTCGCGCCGGCGTCTATCTCGTGCCATCGGCCGCCTGGCGCTACACCGCGTACCGGCTCGACAACCTCGCGGCGGGCATGGACGACTCGCCGACGCGCACCACGCCGATCGCCAGCGTCGACGGCGGCATGGTGTTCGAGCGTCTGTCGGGCTCGCGCCAGCAGCGGCTGACCACGCTCGAGCCGCGCTTCATGTACCTGTACGTGCCCTATCGCAACCAGGACGCGCTGCCGGTCTTCGACACCGCGCTGGCCGATCTCAACCTGGTGCAGCTGTTTCGCACCAACCGCTACGTCGGCGCCGACCGCTTGAGCGATGCGAACCAGGTCAGCATCGGCGTCACCTCGCGCCTGCTCGATGCCGAGAGCGGCAAGCAGTTCATCTCCGGCACGGTCGGCCAGGCCTACTATTTCCACGAGCCGCGGGTGGCGCTGCCCGGCGAGGTGCTGGACGACCCGGAGTTCTCCGACATCATCGCCGAGCTCGACGTCACCGCGTTCGGCAACTGGAACATCAGCATGGGCGTGCAGTGGGACCCGGGCGAGACGCGCTCGGAAAAAGGCGACGTACAGCTGCAGTACAACCCCGAGTACGACCGCGTCGTGAACGTCGGCTATCGCTTCCGCCGCGGCAGCATCGAGCAGGTCGACAGCTCGGTTGCGTGGCCGATCGGCAACAAGTGGAGCGGCTATGCGCGCCTGGTGTACTCGCTCGAGGACAAGAAATCGCTCGACCAGTTCGCCGGCCTGGAGTACCGCTCATGCTGCTGGCGGGTCCGCGCGGTCGCACGCCGCTACGTCAGCGACCGCACCGGCGACACCGACACCAGCTTCCTGCTGCAGCTGGAACTAAACGGCCTGTCCAGTGTCGGAGTCGGCGCCGACGCTTTTCTGGAACGATCGATTCGGGGATACTCCTCCAGCCCGCCCGAACGCCCATCCGACCGCTAATCGACACTGCGATGCATCTCCAACGCGCCCGCTCCGTTCTCCTGGTCCTGTTGCTCGCGTTTGCCTCGGGCAGCGCACTGGCGCAGACGCGCGAGCTGTCCAGCAGCGGCGAGCTGCTCGACCGCATCGCTGCGGTCGTCAACGACGGCGTCGTGCTCGTCAGCCAGCTCGACGCGCAGACCGACGAGGTCATCGGGCGCCTGCGTCAGCAGAAGACTGAGCTGCCGCCGCGCAACGTGCTGCGCCGGCAGATCCTCGAGCGGTTGATCATCGAGGAGATCCAGATGCAGCGCGCCGACCGGCTCGGCGTGCAGGTCTCCGACGAAATGCTCAACGGCGCGCTCGGCGACGTCGCGAAGCGCAACGGCATTCCGTTCCAGGATCTGCCGAGCGCGCTCGCGCAGCAGGGCATGGACTATCGCGATTTCCGCGACGAGGTGCGGCGCCAGATGACGGTGCAGCTGCTGCGCCAGCGCGACGTGATCGGCCGCATCAACATCTCGCCGCGCGAGCTGGAACAGTTCATGGCGCGCCAGCAGAACGCGCCGGACCAGAACGCCGAATACAACATCTCGCACATCCTGATCTCGGTGCCGGTCACCGCTTCGCCGGAACAGATCGAAGCGCGCGAGCAGCGTGCGCGCGAGGTGTACGACAAGGCGAAGGGCGGCGACGATTTCGCGCAGCTCGCGGTCACCTACTCCGAGAGCAGCACCAACATCGAAGGCGGCGCGCTCGGCTGGCGCCGCGGCTCGCAGCTGCCGTCGATCATCGCCGAGCGCATTCCGCAGATGAAGCCCGGCGACGTCTCCGAGCCGATCCGCACGCCGAGCGGCTTCCACCTGTTTCGCGTCAACGAGATCCGCGGCGGCGAGCAGCAGGCCGTGGTCGCGCAGGTGCACGCCCGGCACATCCTGCTGAAGACCAACGAGCTCGAGGACGACCAGACGGTGGAGACCAAGCTGGCGAACATCCGCGAGCGCGTGCTGAACGGCGGCGAGGATTTCGCCGCGATCGCCGCGGTCACCTCGCAGGATCCGGGCTCGGCCGCGGACGGCGGCGACCTCGGCTGGACGGGCCCCGGCTCGTTCGTGCCGGAGTTCGAGCAGCAGCTCGACGCCCTCAAGGAGAACGAGATCTCCAAGCCGTTCAAGACCCAGTACGGCTGGCACATCGTGCAGCTGCTCGGTAAGCGCGACCACGACGCTACCGAGGACAACCGCCGCCAGCGCGCGTTCGCCGAGCTGCGCGAAGCGAAGTCGGAAGAAGAGACCGAGCTGTGGCTGCGCCGGCTGCGCGACGAAGCCTTCGTGGAATACCGGATGTAATGCCGCCGCTCCGGCTCATCCTCACCTGCGGCGAGCCGGCAGGCATCGGGCCAGACCTCTGCATCGACATCGCCCGGCGCGAATGGCCCTGCGACCTCGTGGTCGCAGGCGACACTCACGTGCTGCAATCGCGCGCCCGTGACTTGCAGCAGGCTGTCACCTTTCTTCCCTACACACGTGATGATGCGGTAGCCGCGCATCGCCCCGGCACGCTGCGCGTTCTGCACGTGCCGGTAGCAGCGCCTGTCCGCGCAGGGCAGCTCGATCGCGCCAACGCTCGCCACGTATTGGCACTCCTCGATCGCGCCATCGACGGTTGCAGCGCCGGCGAGTTCGCCGCGATGGTCACTGCGCCCGTGCAGAAAAGCGTCATCAACGATGCCGGCATCAAGTTCTCGGGCCACACCGAATACCTGGCGGAGCGCACCGGCGCCGCGCATCCGGTGATGATGCTCGCAAACGATACGTTGCGCGTCGCGCTGGCGACCACGCACCTGCCGCTGAAGGACGTGAGCGCCGCAATCACCGGCGAGCTGCTGCACAGGGTCCTGCGCATCCTCGACGGCGACCTGCGCAGCCGCTTCGGGATCGCCGCGCCGCGCATCATCGTCTGCGGGCTCAATCCGCACGCCGGCGAGTCGGGGCATCTCGGCCGCGAAGAGATCGAAATCATTGCGCCGGCGCTCGATGCGTTGCGTCGCGCCGGCCTGCAGCTCATCGGGCCCGCTCCGGCAGACACGGCGTTCACGCCGCAGATGCTGCAGCAGGCGGACGCGGTGCTGGCGATGTATCACGACCAGGGCCTGCCCGTGATCAAGCACGCGGGCTTCGAGAATGCAGTGAACGTAACGCTGGGGCTGCCGATCATCCGCACGTCGGTGGACCACGGCACGGCCCTTGCCCTCGCCGGCACCGGCACGGCCGACGCCGGCAGCCTCGCAGCAGCCATCGACCTCGCGGTGCAGTTGGCTTCTCATTGATGCACGTTGCGCGCAAACGCTTCGGCCAGCACTTTCTGCACGATCCCGCGGTGATCGAGCGCATCGTCGCGGCGATCGCCCCGCGCGCCGGCGAGCGCATGGTCGAGATCGGCCCCGGGCTTGGCGCAATTACGCTGCCGCTGCTGGCGCGGCTGCCTGAATTGCACGCAGTCGAGATCGATCGGGATGCGATCCGTCACCTGCAAAGCGCCAGCGCACATGACCCGGGCCTGCACATTCACGAAGCCGACGCGCTGGAGTTCGATCTCGCCACCCTCGACCAGGGCACCGGGCTGCGCGTCGTCGGCAACCTGCCGTATAACATTTCGACACCTCTGCTGTTTCGCCTGATCGAGCAGCGCGCGCACATCCGCGACATGCACTTCATGCTGCAGAAAGAAGTGGTCGACCGCATGGCCGCGGCGCCCGACTCGGAGCACTACGGACGCCTCACCGTCATGCTGGCGCCCTGGCTGCGCGTCGAGCCGTTGTTCGATATCGGACCGGGCGCATTCCGGCCGCCGCCGCGCGTCACTTCGACTTTCGTCCGGCTCGTACCGCACGCCCAGCCGCTGCGCATCGAGCAGCCGCGCTGTTATGCCAACGTCGTTGCGGCGGCCTTCTCGCAGCGGCGCAAGACGTTGCGCAATGCGCTGCGGGCGCTGCTCAGCCAGGAGGAGATCCGCGCCGCCGGCATCGACCCGGGCGTGCGCGCCGAAACGATTGCCGCGACCGGCTTTGCGGCGCTCGCGGAGCAGCTGGCCCGCAAGAGCGCACGCTCCTCCTGACCTGCGTATTGACTTCGACTGGCGCGCGTTCGCACTATTCCGACCGCCGCATCCGGCCCGAGGCAGCGCACGATGCCCGAATACAAGAAAATTCTGCTGGTGGTCGACCTGTCGGCCGACAGCCAGGTCGTCGGCGAGCGCGCCAAAGCCATCGCCGCATGCTACGGCTCCGAGATCACGCTGATGCACGTCGTCGAGTACGTGCCCGTCGAGCCGATGGGCGAGGCGCTGCTGCCGACCGTGCAGATCGAGGGCGAGCTGGTCGAGCGGGCGCGCAAGCGGCTCGCGGAGCTGGCCGCGAAGCTGGCGCTGAGCGAAGCGCGTCAACTGGTCGAGACCGGCGGCATCAAGGCCGAGATCATCCGCGCGGCGCAGCGGCTCGGCGTCGATCTCATCGTGCTGGGCAGCCGCGAGCGCCACGGCCTGGCGATCCTGCTGAATTTCACCGAGGACACGATCCTGCACGCGGCGCCCTGCGACGTGCTCGCAGTGCGATTGCATTGATGCGCCGGCCTCCGGCGCTTATGTCAGGCTGAAGACCGAGCGTCAGTTTCAGGCAAGCGCTGAGGCGCCGTGCTGCTAGAATGCGCGGCGTGTCGCCAGGGCCAACGCTCACAGCCAACGAAGCAGTGCGACGTCAATGACCGACAGAACACCCGACAACAGCGGCGCAGCCATGGCGAGCGCGGCAACGGAAGCGGCCAAGGCCGAGAGCGCTCGTCCGCACAAGATCCGCGTCGACGTCAGCGCCAACTACGTCGGCGAGCAGTCGAAGCCGGAGGAAGGCCACTACGCCTTTTCCTACACGATCACGATTCGCAACGAAGGCCAGGTGCCGGCGCGCCTGCTGACGCGTCACTGGGTGATTACCGACGCCAACGGCAAGGTAAAGGAAGTGCGCGGCGAAGGCGTGGTCGGCGAGCAGCCCTACCTGCTGCCCGGCCAGGGCTTCCGCTACTCCAGCGGTGCCGTGCTGGAGACTCCGGTCGGCGCGATGCAGGGCAGCTACCAGATGGTCGCGGACGACGGCGCTCACTTCGACGCGCCGATCGCGCCGTTCACGCTCGCCATGCCGGGGCTGCTGCATTGAAGAAGTAACTGATGGCCATCTACGCCATCGGCGACATCCAGGGTTGCTATGACGAATTCGCGGCGCTGCTCGCGCAGCTGCGCTTCGACCCGCTACGCGACCGGCTGTGGATCACCGGCGATCTCGTCAACCGCGGGCCCCGCTCCCTCGAGGTCCTGCGCCGGGTCAAGGCGCTGGGCGCAGCCGCCATCAGCGTGCTCGGCAATCACGATCTGCATCTGCTGGCGGCGGCACTCACGCCGGGCGAGCAGCTCAAGCGGCAGGACACGCTCGATGAGATCCTCGCTGCACCGGATCGGGACGAGCTGCTGACCTGGCTGCGCTCGTTGCCGATGCTCCATCACGACGCTGCGCTCGGTTACACGATGGTCCATGCGGGTCTGCCGCCGCAGTGGGACCTCGCAACGGCACAGGCATGCGCAAGCGAGCTGGAGCAGGCGCTGCGTGACCCGGCGCGCTGCGTCGAGCTCTTTGCACACATGTATGGCGATCGGCCGAATCGCTGGTCGGAAGATCTGCGCGGCGTCGATCGCCTGCGCTTCATCACCAACTGCCTGACACGCATGCGCTACTGCCACGCCGACGGTACGTTGCAGCTGAAGTTCAAGGGGAAGATGGAAGCGGCACCGCCCGGCGTGCTGCCGTGGTTTCGCGTGCCCGGGCGACGCTCGCACGACCTGCGCATCGTCTGCGGTCACTGGTCGGCTCTGGGTTACTACGACGGCGACGGAGTGCTCAGCATCGACACGGGTTGCGTGTGGGGTGGCAAGTTGTGCGCGGTGCGACTCGACCGCAGCGCTGCGCCCGTGTACGTCCCGTGCAGCTCGTCCGGCCTTCGGGTCGGGGACGAGTAACGCTGCGCCTAACGCTCGTCCTTGGGCGCATCCGGCTTCGGCAACGCCACCAGCGCTTCCACTTCCAGCTGCGGTTGCCCCGGCGACACCTGGTGCGGCGCGCAGGCGGTGTTGTCCTTGACGACGCGCACCGAGAGCCGCGGCAACACCTTGCGACGCAGCTGCTCGACCAGCTCGCAGTCGCCGGGCTCGAGGTCCAGCTCGCCGCGGCTCAACGAGATGCGCTGCCAGTGCGCAGGAAATTCCGCGAGCGCGTCGGCGTCTTCTTTTTCACCGCGCACGCGTGCCGCCAGCTCGCGTGTGCTCTTACCCTTCTCGCGCTCCGCCAGCGCCTGCGGCGTCGCTTCGACCGGCGCAGTGACATTCACCAGGACGCGTGGCATCCGCACGGGCCCGGCCTGGCAATCGATGGCGCGCACCCGGACCGTGGCACGCGTCCCGAGCGCGCGCAGGATGCGCCGCACCTTCGCCTCCAGGCTCGAGCACGAGTAGAACGTCGTCATGCTCTGGTAGTAGAACGCGAATTCCTGGCTCTTCCAGATGGCCTGCACCGGCTCCGGCGCAACCGGCTCCGCTGCGCGCGCGCCTGCCAGCAGCGCCGGCGCCACGCACAAGCCGGCGAGTATCGCCTGCCGCAGCAGATTGCCATTGCGTCCCATGGGCGGAGCATTGCGGAGCGTCGCCGCGAACGCAAGCCGCCCGCTGCGGCCGCGTACGGCTATATACTGCGCAGCATGAACGCGCTCAAAGCATTCAATCTGCGTCAATGGATCGACCAGCATCGCGAGTTCCTGAAACCGCCGGTGAACAATCGCCGCGTGTTCCAGCATTCCGAGCTCATCATCATGGTGGTCGGCGGGCCGAACTCGCGCACCGACTATCACGAGGATCCCGGCGAGGAGTTCTTCTATCAGCTCGAAGGCTCGATGACGTTGCGGACCATGCAGGAAGGCGGCCGCGTCGACATTCCGATCCACGAGGGCGACGTGCTGCTGTTGCCGCCTCGCATCCCGCACTCGCCGCAGCGCTATGCCGGCACTGTCGGCCTCGTCATCGAGCGCCAGCGCCGCCCCGACGAACAGGATGGCTTCCTCTGGTACTGCGACCATTGCCAGTACCCGCTGTATGCCGAGTACCTGCACGTCAGCGACATCGAGAAACAGCTCCCTCCGATCTTCGACCGCTTCTACGCCTCGCTGCAGAACCGCACGTGCCAGGCGTGCGGCACCGTCGCGCACAAGCGCTGACGACGAGCCTTTCGTGGCGAGCCCGACGCCCGTATTCACGGTCGAGATCGCCGGTCGGCGCTGGCGCGTCGGCGCCGCAGGCCGCGACCTCTCGATCCCGCTGGCATTCGACGCTCCGCAACCGACGTTCTTCGGCGCAGCGCCTGCCGCCGCCGCGGTCGTCGCTGCCGGATCGTTCGTCGGCGACGTGCAGCGCGGCGGCAGCTGCAATTGCTCGACGCACACGCTGACTCCTCACTGCAACGGCACTCACACCGAGTGCGTCGGACACGTCACTGCGGAACGCCTGAGCGTTCGCGATCTCAGCGGCGAGCACTTCAGTCCCGCGCTGCTGGTTTCCGTCGGACCCATGCCTGTGATCACGCGTGCCGCGCTTGCGGCTGCGGTCGCTCCGCATCAGCTATCCGATTACCGCGCTCTCGTCCTGCGCACCTTGCCGAACGGTCGCGAGAAGCTGGCGCGCGACTATGACCGCACGCCGGCTGCCTGCTTCGATGCAGACGCCATGCAGTGGATCGTCGCCAATGGCATCAATACGCTCGTCGTCGACCTGCCCTCCCTGGATCGCCACGACGATGCGCAGCTGACCGCCCATCGGATTTTCTGGGGCCTGCCGCCGGGAGGAACGAGCGCGGCGCAAGCCACCCGCCCCACCGCAACGGTCACGGAGCTGGCGTACATCGACGACGAGATCGCCGATGGACCGTATCTGTTGAACCTGCAGGTCGCGCCGTTCGTTGCCGATGCAGCCCCGAGCCGTCCGATCCTGTTGCCGCTCACGCCATCATGAATCCGCCTCTCGATCGCTCCTTCGCCGAACAGCAGGATCGCGCCGACGCCCTGGCGAAGATGCGCGATGCCTTTCGCATCCCGGTGCGTGCCGACGGCACGGAGCACGTGTACTTGTGCGGCCATTCGCTCGGGCTGCAGCCGAAAGCGGTCGGCGCGGTCGTGCAGGAAGAGCTGGACAGCTGGGCGCAGCGCGCCGTCGACGGTCACTTCGAGTCGGCCCGCCCGTGGCTGACCTACCACGAAAGATTTGCAGCTTCGCTCGCCCGGCTGGTCGGCGCGCAGCCGCTGGAAGTCGTCGCGATGAACACGCTGACGGTGAACCTGCACCTGATGCTCGCGACGTTCTACCGGCCGACCCGCGAGCGACCGAAGATCCTCATCGAGAAGCACGCATTCTCGTCGGATCGCTACGCGGTCGCCTCGCAGGTGCGCATGCACGGCTTCGATCCGCAAACGGCGATGCTGGAGATCGCGCCGCGCGAAGGCGAGCACGCCGTGCGCACCGAGGACGTGCTGGCGCTGATCGAGCGTGAAGGCGCGCAGCTCGCGACAGTGATGCTGCCTGCGGTTCAGTTTCTCAACGGCCAGTGTTTCGACGTGCACGCGATTGCGCAGCACGCGCGCCGCCATGGCTGTCGCGTCGGTTTCGACCTCGCGCACGCCATCGGCAACATTCCGCTGCAGCTGCACGACAGCGGCGCCGACTTCGCCGTCTGGTGTCATTACAAGTATGTCAACGCCGGTCCGGGCGCAGTCGGCGGTGCCTTCGTTCATGAGCGGCACGCGCGCGACACCAGCCTGATCCGGCTCGCCGGCTGGTGGGGCCACGACAAGCCGAGCCGCTTCCAGATGCCGCACGAGTTCCAACCGCTGCCGGGCGCCGAGGGCTGGCAGGTTTCCAATCTGCCGATCCTCGCTGCCGCGCCGCTGCTCGCTTCGCTGCCGCTGTTCGATGCGGCCGGGATGCCCGCGTTGCGTGCCAAGTCGGTGCAGCTGACTGGTTACCTGGAAGCGCTGCTGCGTACGCAGCTCGCGGATGCGGTCACGATCCTCACGCCGGCAGATCCGCAAGCACGCGGGTGTCAGCTGTCGCTGCGACTGCAGCGAACGTCCGCCGAAGCTCGCAAGGTGTTCGACACGCTGGCCGCGCAAGGCTTCACCGGGGACTGGCGCGAGCCGGACGTGATCCGCGTCGCGCCGATACCGCTGTACAACACTTTCACCGAGGTGTGGGAGTTCGTGGCCGCTCTCGGGCGGTTGCTGCGATGAGCGTAACGCTGCACGGCGGCCGTGAGCCCGTGACGATCGTCGGCGCCGGTCTAGCGGGCACTTTGCTCGCGACGCTGCTGGCACGAAGCGGTCAAGCAGTGCGCATCTTCGAGCGGCTGCCGGACATGCGCCGCTCGACGATTCCTGCCGGTCGCTCGATCAATCTCGCTCTCGCCGCACGCGGCATTCGCGCACTGGAACTTGCCGGCGTGATGGAGCGTGTGCGCCCTCTGCTGATTCCGATGCCCGGCCGCATGCTGCACGCCATCGACGGCTCGCTGACGTTCGTGCCCTACGGGCAAGGCGAGCACGAGGTGATCTACTCTGTCTCGCGTCCCGGCCTCAACCGCATCCTGATCGACGCAGCCGAAAGCGCTGGCGTGGACATCCGTTTTCGCTTCGCTGCGGTCGGTGCAGACATTCGCCACGGCAGCCTCGTGCTGCGAGACGAAGCATCGGGCCGGCTCGAGGAATGTCCGCTGCACCGTGTAATAGCAGCCGATGGCGCCGGCTCGGTCGTCCGACGTGCGCTGGTCAGCGAGCTGGAAGTGCCCTGCTCCGAGGACCTGCTCAAGCACGGCTACAAGGAGCTGCGCTTGCCGCCCGGCGCCGACGGCGGCCACCGCATCGAGAAGCATGCGCTGCATGTCTGGCCGCGCGGCGGCTTCATGTTGATCGCGCTGCCCAATCTCGACGGCAGCTTCACGATCACGCTGTTCCTGCCACACCACGGCGAAGAGAGCTTCGCATCGCTGACGGATGCCGCACGCGTGGCGACGTTCTTCCGGCGTTACTTTCCCGACGTGCACGCACTGTTGCCGACACTCACCGACGAATTCCTGCAGCACCCCACCGGCATCATGGGCACGGTGCGCTGCGAGCGCTGGTCGGTCGAAGACCGGCTGCTGCTGGTCGGCGACGCCGCGCATGCGATCACGCCGTTTCACGGCCAGGGAATGAACTGCGCATTCGAGGACTGCCGCGAGCTGATCCCGCTGCTCGCCGGGCCGGACTGGACCCAGGCATTCCGGCGCTTCGAGCAGGAGCGCAAGCCGAACACCGACGCGATCGCCGACATGGCGATCGAGAACTACCTGGAGATGCGCGACACGGTGCGCGATCCGCAATTTCATCTGCAGAAGGCGCTGTCGCTCGAGCTGGAACGGCGCTTTCCGCGGCGCTTCGTGCCGCGCTATTCGATGGTGATGTTCCACGACGAGATTGCGTACAGCGTCGCGCTGGAGCGCGGCCGCATCCAGAACAAGATCCTGGCGCAGCTCACCCGCAGCGTCGGCACGCTCGCGGCGGTCGACTTCCAGGCCGCGCAGCGCATGATCGAGGAGCGGCTGACGCCGATCGGCGGCTGAGGCTGCCCTGTGCTGTTTCGGAGCGCGTCGGACTGTGCCTTGGCGGACAGTGCCAGGTCGGTAGAGTCGGGCTGAAGCCCCACCTCTTCCGGAGAAGCCGCCATGCACGAGCTCGCGTTCCGTATCGTCAACGTATTCACGCAGGATCGCGGCCCGCTGACCGGCAATCCGCTCTGCGTATTCGAAAGCGCCGCGGCGCTCGATACCACGACCATGCAGGCGCTCGCGCGCCAGTTCAATCTCTCGGAAACTACCTTCGTGCTGCCTTCCACTCGCGCGACGGCGCACGTGCGGATCTTCACGCCCAGCTATGAGATGCCGTTCGCGGGCCATCCGACATTGGGTACCGCGCACGTCTGTCGCGCACTCGGGCGCGGCGGCAACGATCTCACGCTGGAGATGCAGGCCGGCATCATCCCGGTGCGCGCCGACGGCGATCGCTGGACGTTGCAGGCCAACGCACCCACCTGGCGCAGCTGCGAAGCGTCGCGCGCGACGCTGGCGAAAATGCTCGGACTGAGCGAGAGCGACATCGGCGCCGAGCCGCTTTGGGTCAAGGCCGGCAAGGAGCAGCTCGTCGTGCCGCTGACGAGCGAGCGCGCGGTTCGCAACGTGCGGCCGGACGCTGCGACATTCGCCGGCGTGCTGAGCGAAGACGGCCAGAGCATGGCGTACGTCTTCGCCGAGATCGATCGCCCGCAGCGCTTGCTGGCGCGATTCTTCTTTCCGGCCGGCAGTGCCATTCTCGAGGATCCCGCCACCGGCTCGGCGACGGCGAATCTCGGCGGCTGGATGATCGCAACCGGTCGCCCGCGCCCCTGTCGCTTCGAGATCTCCCAGGGCGAGTACGCTGACCGGCCTTCCACGCTGCTGCTCGACGTGGACGGCGACGACCGCATCTTCGTGAGCGGCGACGTGGTCGAGCTCGCCCGCGGCACGCTGCGATTGTGAAGAGCCGCGCAGCGGAACTATCGGCGGCGTCCGCACATCTACTTCGCATGGCCGGCTCCAGCTACGTAGACATGCCGCTATCGCAGGTCCTGTACCGATACGTCTGGCCGTTCTGGCTGTTCAGAGATGCAACGCGCGGCGATCGTTATGCGCGCGCAGCTGCATATCGCCACAACCGCGACATGCGTATTCATCTTCCGGGTTACCTGCTGCGCCTGCTGGGAGTGGGCGCGTTGACGCTCGCGCTCGCGAGCTGCTTCGGCTCGCTTGCGATGGCGCACAGCGCAGTCGGTATTTTCGCCGTACTCGCTGCGGGCGGCGGCATCGCCTTCGCCTGCTGCGTCTGCATGCTGTTCCTGACCAGCTACATCTACGTCTATCTCAGCCGTCACGAGCACTGAGTCGGCCTGAAGCCGACCTACAATGTGGGGATGAGATCCGCGCTCGTCGCCGTGCTCCTGTTCGTCGGCCTGGCTGTGCAGGCCGATCCCGATTCACGCTACGAGTTTCGCGCCGCGCATGACGCCGACGGCATCGGCAAGTTCTATCTCGGCCGCGAGATCGCCCGGGTGATGGGACCCGGCGGCATTCCCTGGCTTGAGCGGCCGGAGCGCGCGAGCGAAGAGCAACCGCAGCGCATGATCGAGGCGCTGGAGATCAGGCCGGGGCAGACGATCGCCGATCTGGGCGCGGGGTCGGGGTACTACAGCTTCCGCATCGCGCCGCTGGTCGGTCCGACGGGGAAGGTGCTCGCGATCGACATCGAGCCGGCGATGCTCGACGCAATCGCCGGGCGCGCGCGCCGCGAGCACGTCAGCAACATCACGACGGTCCGCAGCTCGGCGCAGGACCCGAAGCTCGCGCCGCACAGCGTCGACCTGCTGTTCATGGTCGACGTGTACCACGAGCTCGAATATCCATACGAGGTGATGACCCGCGTGCGCGCTGCGCTGAAGCCCGGCGGTCGCGTCGCTTTGATCGAGTATCGCGCCGAGGCCCCGGAGGTGCTGATCAAGCCGCTGCACAAGATGTCGGAGCAGCAGGTGCGCCGCGAGATGCAGGCCGCAGGGTTCGAGCACGTCGAGACGGTGCGCACGCTGCCGCTGCAGCACCTGATTCTGTTCGAGAGCGGACCCGTGCCGCCGCGGTGACGACGCAGCTAGCGCTGCGTTACCTCCGACATCAACGCGAAGACGTTGCCTTCGCTGTCGCGCGCGAAGGTCATCCACAGATCGTGCGCCGGCAGCTTTGCGATCACGTGCGGTGCGTCCTCGAAGCGCACGCCCTTCTCCAGCAGCTCGCGATGCACGGCGCCGAGGTCGTCGACCTTGTAATAGAGGATCGACGGCGGATGCTGAAATTCCGCCTGCTCGGGCACGTCGAGCATCAGGCGCACGCCGCCGCAGTCGAAGAAGCTGAGCTTCGGGCCCGCATCGAACAGGTGCCGCATCCCGAGCACGTCGCGATAGAAACGGACCGCACGCGGCAGGTCCTGGACGGTGATGGCGATCTGACCGATCTGATTCAGCGCGACCATGAGCGGGACCCCCGAGCCGGTGATTTCCGTGCACGCATGCTAGTGAATCGACGCGAGCTCGCCAATCAGCCTGAATTCCTGCCCGAATTCGGGCAGGATTGTTGGGGCATGAGCCCCAACGAGGCAGACTCCGCGTCCATGCCGGATCAGACCGAACTCGGCGAGCTGGTTGCGTACCTCGTCCGCTCGAGTCGACTGAGCCCTGCCGAAGCCCTGCGGGTGGTCAACGAGGTCATCGCGTTTCTGGACGAGACGGTCGAGGACTTCATCCGCCGGCGCCACCTGGCGCTGCAGGCACAGGGCCGGTCGAACAGCGAGATCTTTGCGCAGATCGCCTGCGAGCTGGGCCAGCGCCGCTTTCGTGCGCCCGCCTACACCGAGCGGCAGATCCGACGGGTGATCTACGGCTAGCGGAGATGGACACATGTGCGGAATCGTCGGCTATATCGGCAAGCGCGAGGCAGGTCCGATCCTCATGGAAGGACTGCATCGGCTCGAGTATCGCGGCTACGACTCGGCGGGTATCGCCTGCGCCCGCAACAGCAAGCTCAGCATGCACAAGACGAAGGGCAAGGTCCGCGATCTCGAACGACAGCTCCCCTCACAGCTGAAAGGCACGCCTGGCATCGCACACACGCGCTGGGCGACGCACGGCGAGCCGAGCGACCGTAACGCGCATCCGCATTGCGACGCCGCCGGACGCTTCGCGATCGTGCACAACGGGATCATCGAGAACGCCGCGCAGCTGCGCGCGAAGCTGCAAGCCGGCGGTGTCGCGTTCCAGTCCGAGACCGACTCCGAGGTGCTCGCGCACCTGATCGCGGCCATGCCGGCCGACAAGCTCGAGGACTCCGTGCGCGCCGCGCTGCGCCTGGTGACGGGCACGTACGGCCTCGCCGTGCTGGACGCGCAGCGGCCGGAATCGATCGTGGTCGCACGCAACGGCAGCCCGGTCGTGCTCGGCATCGGCGAGCGCGAGATGTTCGTCGCGTCCGATCCGGCCGCACTGGTCCGACATACGCAGAGCGTCGTGCATCTCGACGATGGCGAGCTCGCTGTCGTGCGCGCTGACGGCTTCGAGACCTCGACGCTCGACGGCGGCGCGACGGCGAAGACCGCGTCGACGATCGCCTGGACCGACGAGTCGTTCGACAAGAGCGGCTACACGCACTACATGCGCAAGGAAATCGCGGAGCAGCCCGAGGCGATCCGCCGCACCTTGAGCGGACGGCTCGACGCGCGCTTCCAGACGACGCACCTCGGTGGGGTCGAGATGGCGGCGCGCGAGCTGCTGGAGATCCGTCGCGTGAAGATTCTCGGTTGCGGCTCCGCCTACATCGCGGGCTGCTCAGGCGCGCACCTGATCGAGCAGCTCGCACGCATTCCCGCGCACGCCGAGCCCGCCTCGGAGTTCCGTTACCGCAACCCGGTCGTCGAGCAGGACACGCTGTACGTGGCCGTGAGCCAGTCGGGCGAGACCTTCGACACGCTCGCCGCCGTCCAGGAAGTGAAGCGCAAAGGCGGACGCGTGCTCGGCATCGTCAACGTCGTCGGCAGCACTGTCGCGCGCGAGTGCGGTCGCGGCATCTATCTGCACGCCGGGCCGGAGATCGCCGTCGTAGCGACCAAGACGTTCACATCCACCGTGGTCGCGTTTGCGTTGCTCGCGATTCACCTCGGCCGCATTCGCGACATGTCCACGGCGCACGGCGCGCGTCTGCTGAAAGCGCTGGAAGCGTTGCCGGGACAGATCGACAGCATCCTCGCTCAGGAGCAGCACATCGCGGCGCTCGCGGGCGAGATCGCGAAGTACGACGACGCGTATTTCGTGGGCCGCGCGGCGGGCCTGCCGGTCGCGATGGAGGGCGCTCTGAAGCTAAAAGAAATCAGCTACTTGCATGCCGAATCTTATCCGGCATCGGAGCTGAAGCATGGACCCCTCGCGCTGATCAGTCCGCAGACTCCGACGATCGTCGTCATGCCGCGCGACGACCTGTTCGCGAAGAACGTATCGACGATCGAAGAGATTCGCGCGCGCAGCGGACCGGTATACGTCGTCACGCAACCCGGCGAGACCTTGCCGGTGCCGGTGCACGGCATGATCGAAGTGCCGAAGTCCGCACCGGAGCTCGACGCGCTGCTGCTCAACATTCCGCTGCAGCTGCTCGCGTATCACGTCGCGCTCGCCAAGGATCGCAACATCGATCAGCCGCGCAACCTGGCGAAGTCGGTGACCGTCGAGTAGGTCGGGCTTCAGCCCGACTCGAAGCACACTTTGTTGCGGCCGGTGCGCTTCGCGCGATACAGCATCTCGTCGGCGGATCGGTAGAGATCCTCCATCTGCATGCCGTCCGCCAGGGCGCCGGCGCCGATCGAGATCGTCACGCTGATGCGCTTGTCATCGGCGACGAACGCATGCGCTTCCACCAGCGCGCGCAGCTCTTCACCGATCTTCGCGGCATTCGCCAGCGCCGTCTCCGGCAGGATCGCGCAGAACTCCTCCCCGCCGTAGCGGCCGAGGCGGTCGTTCGGCCGCAGCCGCTTCTGCAGGATCGAGGCGAGACCGCGCAGCACCGAGTCGCCGGCCAGGTGGCCGTAGCTGTCGTTGATGTGCTTGAAGTGATCGATGTCGAGCATCAGCACGGAGAGCTCGCGGCCGTGGCGGCGGGCGCGCGCAATCTCCTCCTGGAGCGAGGCGTCGAGCTGCTTGCGATTGCACAGGTTGGTGAGCCCGTCGGTCACGGTCATGCGGAACAGGATCTCGTGGTATTGCACCTCGATGTCCGAGCCCGACAGGTACTTGAAGATCGTGTCGCCGATGCGCAGCCGGTCGCCGCGCTGCAGCGGCCGCTCGCGCACGGGCTGCGCTTCGTCGTTGACGAAGGTCCCGTTGGTCGAGGCGAGATCGATCACGTACAGGCGCTGGTCGCGCAGCTCGAGACGGCTGTGGCGGCGCGACACGCAATCGCTCGGCAGCACGATGTCGTTCTCGCGGCCGCGGCCGATGGTCGTGACTTCCTTGGCGAGCGTGTGCAGCCGGCCGAGGTCCGCCTGCACGGGCGCATGGATGACGACCAGGCACCCTTGCCCGGAGTGCGCCACGTTCATCTGCTCGAGCCCGGTTACCCGGGTCTTGACGTCGTAGTCGGAGTCCACAGTGCCTGCGAATGCGAAAGCCCCAACGGCGCGCGCAAGCCTACTGCCTGCGCCGCGCCGAGGTCCATAGAACCGTAGGCCGGGCTTCAGCCCGACTCTTCAGAACTTGAAATCCGGCTTGTCCGGCAGCAGGCCGCGCACTTCCTGCGGCGTCAGCTGTCGCCACTGGCCGGGCTTCAGCTCGCCGAGCGTGAGGTTGATGATGCGCACCCGCTGCAGGCGCTGCACCTTGTAGCCGAAGAACGAGCACATGCGGCGGATCTGGCGATTGAGGCCCTGCGTCAGCACGATGCGGAAGGTCGCCGCGCCGACGCGCCGCACCTTGCACGGCTTGGTGAGCGTGCCGAGGATGCGCACGCCGCTCGCCATGCCGCTGAGAAAGATCTCCGTCACCGGCCGGTCGACGCTGACCACGTACTCCTTCTCGTGCTCGTTCTCGCTGCGCAGGATCTCGTTGACGATGTCGCCGTTGTTGGTCAGCAGGATCAACCCCTCGGAGTCCTTGTCGAGCCGGCCGATCGGAAAGATGCGCTGCGGATAGTCGACCAGGTCGAGGATGTTGCCGGCGACGTGGCGCTCGGTCGTCGAGATCACGCCGACCGGCTTGTTGAGCGCGATGTAGACGTGGCGCTGCTCGCCGCCGACCGCCTGGCCGTCGACGCACACGACGTCGCCGGCGGCGACCTGCATGCCGAGCGTCGCTACCGCGCCGTTGATCGTGACGCGCCCGGCCTCGATGCGCGCATCCGCCTCGCGCCGCGAGCACAGGCCGGTTTCGCTGATGTATTTGTTGAGACGCATGCAGGGAAGTGACACCTATGTCACTTTCCCTCACGCCGAGGGAATGAACTCATCATCCCCCTGGTGCTCCCGCTCCCACTTCAGGAAGTCGTAGTAGCCGCACTGCTTGCCGTACGGATAGCGCCGGCACACGTTCGGCCGCGCTTCGTACACGGTGCAGCGGCGCTCGTCGCTGTCGAAGAAGCGGCACACGGACTTGTAGATGTGATCCTGGTGGTGGCGCAGCACCTGCTCGTCCGCGTCCGCGCTGCGATAGCGGTAGGTGAACCGCTCCCTGGCTTCGGCCGGGGTCAGGTCGAAATGCCTGGCGAGCCGCTGGATGTCGAAGTCGCTCACTGCGATGCGAGCGTGACTGCAGCAATACCCCGGACATTGCAGACAGTTGTAGCGCGTCATGGCCGGATTCTCTGCAGAGTGACGAAGTCGAATGCGTACTGATGACGCTCGTCGGCGGCATGGTGTTCCACGGCGCTCTGGCGCCATGCGCCGGGATCGAGCTGCGGAAACACTGCATCGCCGTCGACGCTCGCGTGCACGCGGGTCAGGTGAACCGTGTCGGCGCGCGGCAGGACCTGACGGAAGATCTCGGCGCCGCCGATGACCACGATCTCCGGCGCGTCGCCCGCAGCCGCGAGGGCTGCATCGAGCGAGCGAGCGACGATCGCGCCAGCGATCGCCAGGCCCGGCTGCCGCGACACCACGATATTGGTGCGCCCCGGCAACGGCTTGCCGATCGACTCGAACGTGCGGCGCCCCATCACCACGGGCTTGCCGAGGCTCAGCGCCTTGAAACGCTTGAGGTCGTCCGGCAGGTGCCACGGCAGGCGGTTGTCGCTGCCGATCACGCCGTTCTGCGCCGCTGCGACGATGAGCGAAATCACTTCTTGCTGCCCGCCTGGTCGGTCGGCTCGGGGTCGAGCATCGAGCCGCGGCAGCGTTTCGCGCCGCAGCGGCACGCGTACAGCGCCAGCTCGACCGGGTCGTCGGTGCTCTCCCAGGTGAGCTGGTAGTCGTAGCCCAGCTCCTGGCCGGCACGGATGTGGCGGATCGCCTCGATGAACACGCGCCCGTTCTCGATCACGGTCTCGCAGTTCGGGTCGCAGCTGTGATTGATGAAGCGCGCTTCGTTGCCGTCGACCCCTGCATCGATGACCGTGCGGCGGCTGGCGATGAACAGGAACGTGTGGCCGTCGTCCTCGCCCTTGCGCTCGTAGCGCCGGTCGGCTTCGGCATGCGAGATGCGCTCGCCGAGATACTCGATGATGCGCGTGCCCTTGCGGATCGTGCGCGTCGCGTAGACGCCGCGACCGTGGATGTCCGAGTTGCGCGTCTCGATGGGCAGCGGCGACGCGGGAGCGATGACCTTGGGCTTGCGTGGACGCGGACGCCGGCTGGCGTTCCGCGCGGACGCGCGCGGCTCGCCGCGCGCCTGCTTGCGACTTCGCGTAGTGGGCATGAGACGACTAGACCGCGATCGGGGCCTTGATGCTGGGATGCGCCTGATAGTTCAGGAGCTGGAAATCCTCGAACTCGTACTCGAAGATCGACGGCGGCTTGCGCTTGATCGCCAGCCGCGGCAGCGGCAGCGGGGTGCGCTGCAGCTGCTCGTCGGCCTGCTCGAGGTGGTTGAGGTACAAGTGGCAGTCGCCGCCGGTCCAGATGAAGTCGCCGGCGGCGAGGTCGCACTGCTGCGCGAACATGTGCGTCAGCAGTGCATAGGAAGCGATGTTGAACGGCACGCCGAGGAACACGTCGGCGCTGCGCTGGTACAGCTGGCACGAGAGCTTGCCGTCGCCGACCCAGAACTGGAACAGCGCGTGGCACGGCGTCAGCGACATGTCCTCGAGCTCGCCGACGTTCCAGGCGTTGACCACGATGCGGCGCGAGTCCGGGTTGCGGCGGATCAGGTCGATCGTGCGGCTGATCTGGTCGATCGGCCGGCCGTCGGGCCCCGGCCACGCACGCCATTGCCTGCCGTAGATCGGGCCGAGCTCGCCGTGCTCGTCGGCCCACTCGTCCCAGATCGTCACGCCGTGCTCGTGCAGGTAGCGCACGTTGGTGTCGCCCTTCAGGAACCACAGCAGCTCGTACACGATCGACTTCATGTGGAGCTTCTTGGTGGTCAGCAGCGGAAAGCCCTGGGCGAGGTCGAAGCGCATCTGGTAGCCGAACACCGACCGCGTGCCGGTGCCGGTGCGATCCGCCTTGAGCGTGCCGCGCTCGCGGATGTGCCGCAACAGATCCAGGTACTGCTGCATGTCAGGTCGTCTGCGGTTGCAGGTTGCCGCTGCGCTGGTTGCGCTGGTACGCGATCGCGAGCAGCAGCAGGCCGCCGAGGATCATCGGCGTCGACAGGATCTGGCCCATCGTCACCCAGCCGAACAACAGGTAGCCGCGATTCTCGTCCGGCACGCGCACGAATTCCACGAGGAAGCGGAACAGCCCGTAGAAAACCAGAAACAAGCCGGACGGCGCAAGCCGCGGCCGCGGCTGCTGCGTGAACACCCACACGATCACGAACAGCAGCAAGCCCTCGAGCAGTCCTTCGTAGAGCTGCGACGCATGGACGTGCAGCACGCAAGGGTCGATCTGGAAGTGATCGCACAGGCGCCGCGCCTCCGCTGCCTGCATCGGATGCAGCACCGCGGGGTCGACGGTGAATCCCCACGGCGCGTCGGTCGGCTTGCCCCACAGCTCGCCGTTGATGAAGTTGCCGATGCGCCCCGCGAGGATGCCCGGGCCCGGGAGCGGCGCGAGAAAGTCATAGACGTCCGCGACGTGCCGCCGCCGCCGGTGGGCAAAAATTGCAACCGCGGCGAGCACGCCGATCAGGCCGCCGTGGAACGACATGCCGCCTTCCCAGATGCGCAGGATCATCAGCGGATCGCGCATCACTTCGGCGGTGCCGTAGAACAGGATCCAGCCGAGCCGGCCGCCGAGGATCACGCCGATCGCGGCGAAGAAGATCAGGTCGTCGACGTCGGCGGGCGTCCAGCTCGAGCCCGCTTGCGAGGCGCGACGCCGGCCGAGCCACCACGCCACGGCGAAGCCGACGACGTACATCAGTCCGTACCAGCGGATCGCGAGCGGGCCGACGGGACCGAACGGACCGATGGCAACGAGGATCGGGTCGATCGAAGGGTAAGGGATCATTGTTGTCGGCCCATTGTGGCGCGAAGTATAGCAACGGCCGCTGCAGCGGCCGTCAGTCGTGCACGACGCGGCAGAAGAACGCCTTGAGATAGCGCGTCTCGGGGATCGCCGGATGGATCGGATGATCCGGCGCCTGCCCGCCCACTTCGATGACCTGCGCGAAGCGGTTGAGATGACGCGCGCCGCGCTGGATCGCGCCCAGCAACTGCTGCGGCTCGAGGTGATAGGAGCACGAGCACGAGACCAGGATGCCATCGCGCTCCAGCAGCTGGATCGCCAGCTGGTTGAGCCGGCGATAGGCCGCCTCGCCCTTGGGAATGTCCTTCTTGCGCTTGATGAAGGCCGGCGGATCGATGACCACCACGTCGAAGCGGCGCCGCTCGGCATGCAGCTGCTCCATCACGTCGAAGGCGTCGCCGCGAATCGTCGCGGGTTTCAGACCGTTCGCCGCAGCCGCCACCTGCAATCCTTCCAGCGCCGGCGCCGAGGAGTCGACGCAAGTGACTTCGGTGGCGCCGGCTCGCAGAGCGCCCAGCCCCCATGCACCGAGATAGCTGAAGACGTCGAGCACGCGGGCGCCGCCGACGTACTTGCGCAGCGCCAGCCGGTTCGCCGCTTGATCGAAGAACCAGCCGGTCTTCTGGCCGCCGCCGAGCGGAATGCGGAACGCGACGCCGCCCTCCTCCACGTCGACGGAGTCGGGCACATCGCCGAACGCCGCGGCGACGTATGCCGGCAGACCTTCGAGCTCGCGCACCCCGGCGTCGTTCTTCCACAGCATCGCTGCCGGCGCGATCGCTTTGACCACGGCCGCCTCGATCTCGGCGCGCAGCGCTTCCATGCCTGCCGTTGCGATCTGGCCGACCACCACGTCGCCGAACCGATCGAGGACCAGGCCCGGCAGCGCATCCGACTCGCCGTAGGCGAGCCGGTAGAACGGCTTGTCGTACAGCGAGCGCCGCAACGAGTGCGCGATCTGCAGGCGATGCACGATGAGCGACTTGCCGGGCGGATATTCCGGGTCGCGCCCGAGGATGCGCGCGCAGATCAGCGAATGCGGATTGACGTAGCCGTAGCCGAGGAACTTGTCGCGGTCCGAGACGATGCGACACAACGCGCCCGGCTCGAAGCTCTGCAGCGGCGTGCGCGCGGTATCAACCTCGTTGGAAAACACCCACAGGTGGCCCGCCGACAGCCGGCGGTCTTCACCGCGTTTCAGGCGCAATTCCGCGAGTTCTGGACTATCCGCCATCTGCCGTCGCTATCCGCTCATAATGGGCGGCGCATTCTAGCCGAGCATCGTCATGGCCACGCACTCCGCTCCATCAGCCCCTCGCAATCGTCTCGCCGGCGAGACCAGCCCGTACCTGCTGCAGCACGCGGGCAATCCGGTCGACTGGTACCCCTGGGGCGAGCCGGCCCTGGAGCGCGCGCGTCGCGAGGACAAGCCCATCCTGCTGTCCATCGGCTACTCGGCCTGCCACTGGTGCCACGTCATGGCGCACGAGTCGTTCGAGGATCCGGCGAGCGCAGCCGTGATGAACGAGCTGTTCGTCAATATCAAAGTGGACCGCGAGGAGCGGCCGGACCTCGACCGGATCTACCAGCTCGCCCAGCAGATGCTGACGCAGCGCTCGGGCGGCTGGCCGCTGACGATGTTCCTCGCGCCGGGCACGCAGCAGCCGTTCTTCGGCGGGACCTACTTTCCGAAGGTGCCACGCTTCGGGATGCCGGCGTTCACCGACCTGCTGCAGCGGGTGAGCGAGTTCTATCGCACGCATCGCGAGGACATCGCGCGGCAGAGCGAGGCTTTGCAGCAGGCCTTCGAGCAGATGTCGCCGCAGGCTGCGGGCGGAGATACGCCGCTCACGCTCGAGCCGCTGGCGGCGGCACGTGCGCGGCTCGCGGAGGAATTCGACGCGCAGTTCGGCGGCTTCGGCGCAGCGCCGAAATTCCCGCACCCCACCAACATCGAGCTCCTGCTCCGGCAGTGGCGCGCGACGGCGGCCAGCGACGCTCCCGACCTGCATTCGCTGTACATGGCGACGCTGACGCTGAAGCGCATGGCGGAAGGCGGGTTGTACGACCATCTCGGCGGCGGCTTCGCCCGCTACTCGGTCGATCAGTACTGGATGATCCCGCACTTCGAGAAAATGCTGTACGACAACGGTCAGCTGTTGCGCGGCTACGCCAACGCGGCGGTCGCGACCGGCGACGAGCTGTTCCGGCGCGTTGCAGCCGAAACGGCGGACTGGATCGTGCGCGACATGCAGGATCCCGCCGGCGGCTACTGGTCGACGCTCGATGCGGACTCCGAGGGACACGAAGGAAAATTCTACGTCTGGGACGCGGCCGAGGTCCGTGCGCTGCTGCCGGGGCCGGTCTACGAAGTCTTCGCGCGTCGGTTCGGGCTCGACCAGGCCGCCAACTTCGAAGGCCGCTGGCACCTGCACGCCTATCGCTCGGAGGAGGACATCGCGACCGAGCTCGGCATCGAGCAAGCCGAGGTCGAGCAGCGGCTGACCGCTGCGCGCAAGACGCTGCTGGCCAAGCGCAACACGCGCGTCTGGCCGGGACGCGACGAGAAGATCCTGACCTCGTGGAACGGACTGGCGATCGCCGGGATGGCGGTTGCAGCGCGTGCGCTGGGCCGCCCCGACCTGGCCGAGTCGGCAACGCGCGCGGTCGACTTCATCCGCGAGCAGCTGTGGCGCGAAGGACGCCTGCTCGCAGTCCACAAGGACGGGCAATCGCGCTTTCCCGCCTATCTCGACGACTACGCCTTCCTGCTGGACGGGTTGATCGAGCTGCTGCAGACCCGGTGGCGCAGCTCCGACCTGCAGCTCGCAACCGCCCTCGCCGACGCCCTGCTCGCCCACTTCACCGATACCGAGCGCGGCGGCTTCTACTTCACCGCGGACGATCACGAGCAGCTGATCCATCGCTCGAAGTCGTTTGCGGACGAGGCGGTGCCGGCCGGCAATGCGATCGCCGCCCAGGCGCTGACCCGGCTCGGCTTGCTGCTCGGTGAGACACGCTACCTCGATGCGGCTGCACGGACGCTGCGCGCAGCATGGGCGCCCTTGCAGCACTACCCGCACGCGCACGCAGCGATGCTCGTCGCGCTGGCTGAGCACCTGGACTTGCTGGACATCGTGATCATCCGCGGTCCGCGCGAGGAAGCCGCGCGCTGGCGGGATGCGCTGGCGAAAAAGTACTCTCCGACCCGGCTGGTGTTCGCAATCGACGCGGATGCCGCAGGACTGCCCGCAGCGCTCGCCGACAAGCGCGCTCTCGATACGACGGTCGCCTACGTGTGCCGCGGTACGACCTGCTCGGAACCGGTGCGTGCGCTGGCGCCGCTGCTGACGCTCACCGGCTGAGGATGTCGGGCTAAAGCCCGACTCGCCTACTTGCCTTCTTCCTTCTGCTTCTTGCGCGCCTGCTTCATGTGGCGCGAGCGCTCGATGCCGGCCATCTGCTTGACCCTGGCAGCTTCGATCGCCGCCACCAGCGCCTGCTCGCCCCACTGTTTGAGCTGCACCGGGTCGTCGACGACCTCGGGCGGCACCTGGTGATGGTCGGTGGTGAGATCGAACGCGTTCGGGTACGGCTTGAACTGCGGCATGCCGCGGTCCCGGTACGCGTGCAGGTTGCTGGCGTCGGTGTGCAGGTACAGCTTGTCGTCCATCACGATGCCGAGCAGCCGCTCGTCGACGAAGATGCCGATGCCGCCGAAGATCGACTTGCTGGCGATCCGTCCGAGGAACGCGAGTTGCGTTTCGACGTAACTGGCGAGCTCCGCTTTGACCCGCATGGCGAGCGACTCACTATCTTCCTGGATTGGGTTGCGCGGCCGGGATTCTCGGGACGACCACCGTCGTCCGGCGGCGGGGAGTTTACGTCAGTCGCGCGCGGATGGCATCGCGGAGGCCCGCGTGCTGCTGCAGGTCGAAGGGCGGCGCCTGCGACCAGTCATAAGACCAGGGATTGTCAACTCGACTTGCTTCAGGTTCGTGCGCGTAACGCGGGTGGACGTGCGCGTGCAGCGCCGGCTCCAGGTTGCCGAAGATGGCGTAGTTGATGCGCAGCGCGCCGGTCGCCGCCAGCACTGCATCGCCCAGCCGGCCGAGGTCGGCCATGAACCGGTCGCGCTCCGCTGCGGCGAGCGCATTCAGGTGCGGCACGACCGGATCGGGCAGCAGCAGGCAATAGCCCGCCAGCACCTGGCGCTTTCCCATGACGGCCCAACCCGATGGCAGCCGGGCGACGACGGTCGGGTCATTGCCCGCACGGCATGCTTCGACAAGCCTGTGGATCGCCGTAGTCACCCCGTCACGCTCGCTCGTCACTTCCGGAACACGAAATACACGGCGCCGAGAATGCACAGCGCCGCCCAAAGATAGTCCAGCTTGAGCGGCTGGCGCATGTACAGGAGCACGAACGGCACGAACACGCACAGCGTGATCACTTCCTGCAGGATCTTCAGCTGCGGCAGCGTCATCACGGTGTAGCCGATGCGGTTCGCCGGCACCTGCAGCAGGTACTCGAACAGGGCGATGCCCCAGCTCACCAGCGCCGCGACCATCCACGGCTTCTGGCTCAGGCTCTTGAGGTGCGCGTACCACGCGAAGGTCATGAACACGTTCGACAGCGCGAGCAGGACGACGGTACGCACGAGCGGATTCATTGCGGGACCTCGATTCGCCGCAGCCGCGCGGGCGTTGCGCCGCGCTCCAGCTTCAGCACGAAATCGAAAGCATCGACCTGCGTGCACAGCTCGAAATCGCGCAGCGGGGCCCAGTCGCACGCCGGGTCGAAGAACATGGCCGCGCTGTCGGCGCTGCGCAGGCGCTGCGGCACGTCGGCGACCGACGGCGCCTCGCCTGACAGCCGCTGCTGCAACAGTTGCGCACAAAGGTCATCTTCCGCGCAGCGTTCCTGCGCCTGCTTCCCCATGCGAACGAGCGTCACGACTGCCGGCATGCGCTCGCGAATGTAGCGCACGATGGCACCCGCGTTGACGAATGAGCCGGTGATGACCTCGTCGGCGCCGGTCGCGGCGGCGAGGCCCTGGGTTCCCGAGTGCGTCGTGTGGATCAGGGTGCGGTCGCGCAGATCGAACCGCTCCAGGTCGGCCGGCGAGTTGCCGGAGTCGAAGCCGGGCAGCGGACGCGCATGGCGCTCGCCGATCAGCAGCCAGTCCGGATGAAGGCGCTTGAGCTCCCGCGCCTCCTCCACCTCGGCAACGGGCACGATTGCGCGCGCGCCGCGTGCGAAGGCATGCGGCGCCAGGGAGAACGCACGGAAGACGTCGATGACGACTGCGATGCCGCGGGCGCTGCGCGCGCCCGCGACGAAGTCGACAGCCTGAAGCTCAGCCGGCCGCCACCCGCTTGGCACGCTGCAGCCTCACCACGCGCTTCGCGTCGACCGGCTGCTCGTTCATCACGACGACCT
>DATEJG010000040.1:0-66816 GCA_035278165.1 Steroidobacteraceae bacterium | reverse complement strand
AACACAAACCTGTTCCCATACTCATACGACCGCACGTGGATCGTCGCACCTAACGGATCGTCCTCGACCATCGCTTGCAGCGTTCGATCGTCCTCGTCGTGCGTGTTCGCGAGGAAGCGCTCGTCGGTGCCGTCGAGCCGGCCGACCACGATCGCATGCGAGGGCCCGCTCTTGCCGTACACGACGGTGTAGCTCTCGATCCTCGCAGGGCCGTCCGCTTCGCCGGCAACCGTCGGCGCAGGCAATCCGTCGACTTGCGACTGCACGGCGTTGCTGTCGCAGCGGACGAACTCCTTCGGCCGCGTCGAGTAGATGCCTACTGCGTACTTCGACATGTGCCCGCCGTTCGCGCCGATCAGCCCGAACGCACCCGCACGCTCGCGCAGCTTTTCCACCATCGACGCGATTGCGTGCATCGAGTAGCTGTTGCCGGGGCCGCCGAAATACGGCAAGCCGCCCGTCACCGTGAGGCCGCGCGGATCCTGCGCCGACAAGCCCAGGCCGTCGCAGATGTTGAACACGGCAATCGGGAAGCAGCTGTACAGGTCGAACAATGCAATGTCGTCGAGCGTCACGCGTGCCGCGCCGAGCGCCTCGCGACAAGCGAGACGCGCGCCTTGCGATGCGCCGAGGTCCTCGCGGCTCATGATCTCGCGCTCCCTGACGCGCGAGTACCCGTGCAGATACACGCACTTCCCCGCGTCGATGCCGAGCTCCTGCACCACGTCCGCTGCTGCGATCAGCACAGCCGCCGCCTGGTTCACGTGATCGCGCGCCACGAGCAGGCGCGGGTACGGGTCCGCAATCATCCGGTTGCGCTCGTCGACGGCGATCAACGACTGCGGCGTGTGCTCGACAGGTGCAGTCGAATACGGATTGGTCGCTGCGACGGCGCTGAACGGAGCGAACAGGCGCCCCATCTCTTCTGCGTAGTCGCGTCGTGACAATCCCAGCCGCGCGCGGCGTGCGTGCTCGAAGATCGCATACGACGTGGATGCCTGCACGAGACCGTGCTGCCGTGTGTACGGCGTGCTCAGCTCCTCCAGGCCGAGGCCGCGATCGTCGACGGGTGCATCGATCGACTCCGACCAGTCCGCGGCCAGGTCGTGCGCGATCAGGTGCTTCGAGGTCGAGATCGCCTCCGAGCCGACGATGAGCGCGACCCGCAGCGCGCCGCCGGCGATGCGCTCGCAGAATTCGCTGACCAGCGTCTGCGGCGTATCGCCGCCGACGCTCGCCCACACGGCAATGCGCGGTGTCGCGCCGAGCCGCCGCGCGATCGAGTGCGGAAAGTTGTCCGACTTGCCGAATGGAGTCGAGTAGCGCGGGATCGAATCTTCGAACGTCCGCAGCGCGCCGATGGCGTCGATGCGCGTGACGATGCGTGCGTCGTCGAGCGCGTCGCGACAGGCGCGGCTCGCCGCCTCGACCGCCAGCTCGACGCTGGACAGGCCGCGGTACTGCGGTGAATCGAGGCGATCGGTGTACTGGCCGACACCGACGATCACCGGTGTGTGCGGATGAGTCATGACACGGCTTGCGTCAGCTCGCGGGCACCCGTCGTTCCGGGCTCACTGTAGCCGATCTGGTGTCAGGCTGAAGCCTGACTCACAAAGGGGGGTGCTCTCGCGGGTCAGGCTTCAGCCTGACTCCTTCTCTTCTCCACCGCCTTCGCCAACCGCTCCAACACCCCCACCGACGTCGTCCAGTCGATGCAGCCGTCGGTGATGCTCTGCCCATACGTCAGCGGCCGCCCAGGCGTCAGGTCCTGGCGCCCGGCGACGAGGTGGCTCTCGACCATGACGCCGGCGATGCGCCGCTCCCCTGCCTCGATCTGCCGCGCGATCTCCTCCGCCACCAGCGGCTGGTTTTCCGGCCGCTTGGCGCTGTTGCCGTGACTGACGTCGATCATGACCTGCGGGCGCAGCCCGGCCGCCGTGATGGTGGAGCACACCCCCGCGACGCTGGCGGCGTCGTAGTTCGGCGCCTTGCCGCCGCGCAGAATGATGTGGCAGTCGTCGTTGCCCGCCGTCGTCGCGATCGCGCTGCGCCCCTGCTTCGTCACGGCCAGGAAGTGGTGGGCATGGGCGGCCGCCTGCACCGCGTCGATCGCGATCTTCACGTTGCCGTCGGTGCCGTTCTTGAAGCCGACCGGGCACGACAGGCCCGACGCGAGCTCGCGATGCACCTGGCTTTCGGTGGTGCGCGCGCCGATTGCGCCCCACGCGACCAGGTCGCCGATGAATTGCGGCGTGATCATGTCGAGGAACTCGCACCCCGCCGGCAGCCCGAGCCGGTTGATGTCGCGCAGCAGGCCGCGCGCCAGGCGCAGTCCCTTGTCGATGTGAAAGCTGCCGTCGAGATCCGGATCGTTGATCAGCCCTTTCCAGCCCACCGTGGTGCGCGGCTTTTCGAAATACACCCGCATGACGATCTCGAGCGCGCCCTTGAAGCGCTCGCGCTGCTCGCGCAGGCGTTCGGCGTACTCCAGCGCCGCCCGGGTATCGTGGATCGAGCACGGTCCGATGACGACTGCCAGCCGATCGTCCTCGCCGTGCAGGATGCGCTGCAGGGCGCGGCGTCCGGCGCTCACCGTGGTCGAGGCCGGCTCGCCGCAGGGATACTCGCGCATGAGCTCCTCGGGGGTGCTCAGCTCGCGAATGTCGCGGATACGCAGGTCGTCGGTACGAATGTTCATGGATAAAAAAAACCGCCAGGGGTCTGGCGGTTTCTCGTGTGTCTCGATGCAGGGTGGTTTCAGTTCGAGCGCAACGTATCCGCCAGCGGCTGTGCCGGTCGATAGGCGTACCAGAACCAGTAGCGGTGCGCACGTAACGTCATGGCGGCGATAGATAGCACACTCCGATTACCAGGTCCATGACGTTGGTGCCGGTCGGGCCGGTGCGATGCAGGGCGCCCACCGCGTCCAGCAGCGGGTAGCTGTCGTGACGTCGCAGAGCATCGTGCGGGTCGAGGCCGAGGGCCAGGCCGCGCGCGATGGTCGCGCCGTCGACGAGCGCGCCCGCCGCGTCGGTCGGTCCGTCCGTGCCGTCGGACCCTGCGCTGAGCACCGCAACGTTGCGCATGCCCTGCAGGTCGAGCGCTGCGACGAGCGCGAACTCCTGGTTGCGCCCGCCCCGGCCATCGCCTTCCACCGCCAGCGTCGTCTCGCCGCCCGCCAGCAGCACGACCGGAGCGTCGCCTGTGCCCGCGCTCGCGATCCTCCGCAGCGTCGCCGCGAACCGATGCGCGGCGTCGTGGGTATGTCCTTGCATCTCGGTCGTCAGAATCTCGACTCGACAGCCCTGCTCGCGCGCGACACGCGCGGCCGCATCGAGGGAAATCCGATTGCTCGCGACGATGCGATACGGCGAGTCGCGGAAGATTGCCGATGTGTCCTTCGGCGTCTCCTCGATCTCGCCCGCCGCCCCGCGCTGCAGGTGATCGATCACCGCGCGCGGCAATGCGCCGCGCAGCCGATAGCGATCGACGATCGCGACGCATTGTTCGAACGTCGATGGATCAGCGACGGTCGGACCGGACCCGATCGCAGCCGGCGGATCGCCGATCACATCGGAAATGGCGAGCGTGCAGAACGCCGCACATCGCGCACGCTGCCGCAGACGCCCGCCCGTCACCGCAGACAAGTGCTTGCGCACTGCGTTGATTTCGTCGATCTCGGCGCCGCCGTTCACGAGCAACCGGTTCGCAGCTTGCAGGTCTGCCAACGACAGTCCAGGCGCAGGCTCGACCAGCAACGCCGACGCGCCGCCGGTGAGCACGAAGAACATCGTGTCGTTCCCGGTCGCGCCTTCGACGAGCGCCATCAGCTGCTGCGTTCCGGCGAGACCCGCCGCGTCCGGTACCGGGTGTCCGCCTTCCAGCACGCGAATGCGTTGCAGCTGCTGACCGTGGCCGTGCTTGACCAGCACTGCGCCGGAATCGATGTGGTCGCCGAGCACTGCTTCGAGGCCGCGCGCGAGCGACGCAGCTGCCTTGCCCGCGCCCGTGACCAGGACGCGGCCTGTGCCGGGCCGGGGCAATGGCACATCGAGTATCGAATTCGCCAGCGGCAGCTCGTCGCCGCGTGCCGCACGCACCGCCGCGTCGAAGAGCGCGATGAGCAGTGGATGTTGCATCACTCGGCCCAGAGCAGGTCAGTCAACCCCGGGCGTTCGAGCGCAGAAAGCGCGCGAGCCATCCACCGACGCGCGCGCGATCGTTGGGCTCGTGCAGGCTTGCGAGGGCTCGATCGGCCTGCTCGGCGGTGTACTTGGAGCTGCGCCGCAGCTCGATCAGCGCCGCGGCATATTCTGGCGAGAACTCCGGATGACTCTGCAGCGACATCGCGCGCCGCTGCGGATATTCGATGATGCCGTAAGGAGTGAACTCGCTGCCGCCGAGCACGCGCGCATCGTCCGGCAACTGCACGACCTGATCCTGATGCGAGGCCGGCACGGCAATCGAGCGGGCATCATCCATCCAGGCGGCAGTTTCGCTGACCTGATAGCGATGCAGCCCGATACCCCAGCCGCGCGGCGACTTGATCACCTGCCCGCCGAAAGCCTGCGCCATCAGCTGATGGCCGAAGCAGATGCCGACCATCGCGCTTTGACCGCTCGCGCCGCGCACGAACTCCTGCAGCTTGCCGATCCACTCGTCGCCGTCGTACACACCCGAAGCCGAGCCCGTGATGACGTAGGCATCGCAGCTGTCCGCACGCGCCGGCAGCTCGCCGCTGCGCGCGTCGAAGGTCCTGAACTCGTGTGCCGGGCCGAGCAGCTCCTGCACCATCTCGCTGTACGAGCCGAAGCGCTCCTGCAGCGGAGGCGGCGGACCGCCGGTTTGCAGGATGCCGACCTCGAGCGTCATGGATGAGTGCTCTCCGCAAGCGACGGTGCATAACGTCGCAGAGCCGACATTGTACGCACATTGCGCCTTGACACCGGCGGCACGAATGCGTTTGATGACCCCGCTTCGCCGCAAGAACAATCAGTCCGTATGAAGCAGTCCATCCTGCTGGTCGAAGACGAGGTCGTCGTCAGCTTCTTCATTCGCACTCTGCTCGAGGAGCGCGGGCTGCAGGTCGCGGCCGCCGGCAGCGCTGCCGAGGCACTGCCGTTGATCACCGAGCTGGGCCCGCAGCTCGCCGCCGCGATCATCGATGTCGGTTTACCTGACACTCCGGGCGACCAGCTGGTCAGGCCGATCCGCGCGGCCCTGCCGCGGCTGCCGATCCTGATCGCCACCGGCTTCTCGGAAAGCGAGTTCGGCCGCCGGTTCCAGGATGATGAGCACGTGCGGGTCATCGGCAAGCCGTTCGACGCTCCCCAGCTCTGGTCCGTGCTCGGCGCCCTGGACCAGCAGTTCGCCTGAGGCCCGAGCGGCAGGCCCGGTGGAACTTTCGAGCCGCGCGAGGCGTTTGTGCACTCGGCCGGTCGTCTGCCGACCGAAAACAAACTGACTGCCGGGGCCAAGACCATTCCGATGCAATCGACTGCGCCACCCGTCGACCCGTGGGCGGAGATTGGCGACTGCGACCACCTCGTCCAGTTCTACGACGATTCCACGGCGCTGGTCGCAACGCTCGGTGGTTTCATCGGCGGCGCCCTGCGCGCCGGCGGCGCAGGCATCGTCATCGCGACGCGCGCGCATCTCGACGCTCTGGAACAGGATCTAGCCGGCCGCGGCATCGATATCGCGGCGGCCAGGCAGAATCGCCAGTACATCGGCCTGGACGCAGCCGAGACCCTGGAGCGCATCTCGACGAACCGCTGGCCGCAGCCCGAGCGGTTCGAGAGCACGGTCGGCAGCCTGGTCCGCGAGGCACGCGCACGCTGGGGCTCGGTGCGCGCCTTCGGCGAGATGGTCGGCCTGCTGTGGGAAGGCGGCGGGGCCGGCGCGGCGCTCCGGCTCGAGGGCATGTGGAGCGACCTGGCGCGCTCCGCGCCGTTTGCACTGCTGTGCGGTTACCACGTCGATCAGCTCCGTACCGGCGACCGCGCGCGGCTCGCCGAAATCAGCGCCTTGCACGGGCATGCCGCCACTCGGCTCGAGCGTCGCGTGCAGCTGCTGGAGCGCGAGCTCGATCGGCGCAAAGTGCTCGAGGCACACCTCGCGGAGCGCGAGCTGGAGCTGACCGATTTTCTGGAGAACGCCGTCGTCGGCCTGCACCGGGTCGACGCCGCGGGCCGCATCAGCTGGGCCAATCGCGCCGAGCTCGACATGCTCGGCTATGCCCCCGGCGAGTACATCGGGCACCCTGCCGCCGAGTTCCTGGTGCCGCCGGGCCAGGCAGAAGCGCTGCTGGCGCGCGTCAGGCGCGGCGAGACGCTGCGCGACGAGCACGTGCGCCTGCGCTGCAAGGACGGCTCGACCAAGAACGTGCTGCTCAACTCGAGCCCGCTGCTGATCGACGGCAAGTTCCTCGGCACGCGCTCGTCGATGCGCGACGTGACCGCGCAATGGTCGGTCGAGGGTCATCTGCGCGGCGAGGCGGAGAAGTGGGAGATCCTGCACCGGATCGGCGGGACGCTGTCGAGCCAGCTCGATCTCGAGCGTCTCGTGCAGACCGTCACCGACGCAGCCGTCCAGCTGACTGGCGCGCAGTTCGGCGCATTCTTCTACAACGTCGAGCAGCCCGACGGCGGCGCGTTCATGCTGTACACGCTGTCGGGTGCGCCGCGCGAGGCGTTCTCGAAGTTCCCGATGCCGCGCGCCACTGCGCTGTTCGGCCCTACTTTCCGCGGCGAGCGCATCGTGCGCATCGACGACGTGCTGGAACACCCCGACTACGGCAAGTCGGGGCCCTATCACGGCATGCCCGAGGGACACCTGCCGGTGCGCAGCTATCTGGCAGTGCCCGTCAAGGGGCACGACGGCAAAGTCTACGGCGGTCTGTTCTTCGGCCATTCCACGCCCGGCCTGTTCACGCATCGCGACGAGCTGGTGGTCGGCGGCATCGCGGCGCAAGCCGCGATCGCGATGGAGAACGCGCGGCTGTTCGGCGAGAGCCAGCGCGCCCAGCGCGAGCTGCGCGAGCTCAACGAAGAGCTGGAGCGCCGCGTCATCGAGCGCACCAGCGAGCTGCGCCGCTCGGAAGTGCAGTTCCAGGAGCTGGTCAGCGGGGTCGTCGACTACGCGATCTACATGCTCGACGTCGAAGGCTACATCGTCAGCTGGAATGCCGGCGCGGAGCGCATCAAGGGCTATGCCAAGAGCGAGGTGATCGGCAAGCACTTCTCGATGTTCTACACGCCGGAGGACCGCGACAAAGGTGTGCCGCAGCGCGCGCTGACGATCGCCGCGACGCTCGGCAAGTACGAAGCCGAATCGTGGCGCGTGCGCAAGGACGGCAATCGCTTCTGGGCGAGCGTGGTGCTCGATGCGATCTACAACGACGCCGGCGTCGTCGTCGGCTTCGCGAAGGTCACGCGCGACCTGACCGAGCGCCGCATGATCGAGGAGCAGCTGCGGCAGTCGCAGAAGATGGAAGCGATCGGCCAGCTCACCGGCGGCGTCGCGCACGACTTCAACAACCTGCTCACCGTCATCGTCGGCAATCTCGAAACGATCTGGCGGCACGCGCCCGCCGAAGACGGCAAGCTGCGGCGCGCGATCGACCAGGTGACGCGCGGCGCGCAGCGCGCTGTCACTCTCACCCAGCAGCTGCTGGCGTTCTCGCGACGCCAGCCGTTGAACCCGAAGCCCACCGACGTCAACCGGCTGGTGGCCGGCATGTCGGACCTGATCCGCCGCACGATCGGCGAGAACATTGCCGTCGAGACGGTGCTGGCCGGCGGACTGTGGCGCGTCGAGATCGATGCGCACCAGCTGGAGAGCGCGCTGCTCAATCTCGCTGTCAATGCACGCGACGCCATGCCGGAAGGCGGCAAGCTGACGATCGAGACCGCCAACGCGCATCTCGACGAGGGCTACGCCGACAAGTATCCGGAGCTGAAGCCCGGCCAGTACGTCGTGCTCTGCGTCACCGATACCGGCACCGGCATGACGCCCGAGGTGATCAGCCGCGCATTCGAGCCGTTCTACACCACCAAGCCGATCGGTCAGGGCACGGGCCTCGGCCTGAGCCAGGTGTACGGCTTCGTGAAGCAGAGCGGCGGCCACGTCAAGCTGTACAGCGAGGCCGGCCAGGGCACGACGGTGAAGATCTATCTGTCGCGCCTGCTGACGCCGGCGAGCGAGGACCAGGAGATGCCGTTCACGGTGCTGCCGACCGGCGGGCTGCACGAAGTGATACTGGTGGTCGAGGACGACGACGACGTGCGGCTGTTCACCACGGAGAGTCTGCGCGATCTCGGCTTCACGGTACTCGAAGCGCATGACGGTCCATCGGCGCTCAAGCAGCTGAAGGTGCATCCCGAAGTGCAGCTGCTGTTCACTGACGTCGGCTTGCCCGGCATCAACGGCGCACAACTGGTCGCGGAAGCGCGAGTACTGCGTCCTGACCTCAAAGTCCTGTTCACCACCGGTTACGCGCGCAACGCGATCGTGCACCAGGGGCGCCTCGACCCGGGAGTGGAGCTGATCACCAAGCCGTTCACGCGCGTTCAGCTGGCCTCGCGCATTCGCGATGTGCTGGATGTGCCGATCAGCAACGCGCGCCAGCCCGTAGCGCTGGTGATCGAGGACGAAGAGCTGGTGCGCATGTTCATCGTCGACCAGCTGCAGGACCTGGGATTCGAGGTCGTGCAGGCGGGCACTGCGGCGCAAGGCCTGCGTGCCGCGCGCATGCACGAGCCGCTCGATGTGGTGATCGTCGACCGCGGGCTGCCGGATCGCGACGGCATCGACGTCGTCTCGGAGCTGCGCACGCAGCTGCCGTCATTGCCGGTCATCGTGGCGAGCGGCTACGGCGAGCTGCCCGACGATGCAACGCTGCGCAACGATCCGCACATCCGCTTCATGTCGAAGCCGTACGACATCGACACGCTCACGAGCTCATTGCGCTCGCTGCACGTGCGCACGCGGCAGATGGGGTAAGAAGTTACTGGCGCGGTTACTGGGGCAGAACGGCGGTGGCTTCGATCTCGACCTTCGCGCCCGGCTCCACCAGGCCGGAGACCTGCACGACCGACATCGGCGGGTAGAAGCGGCCGATTACGTCGCGATAGGCAGCGCCGATCTCCTTCAGCTCCGCGCGATACTCCTCGACGCTGGTGACGAACCACGTGAGACGCACCAGATGCTCGGGACGCGCGCCCGCCTGCGCCAGCAGCACCACGATGTTCTGCAGCGCCTGGCGCAGCTGTCCGGACATGCGCGTGCTCACCAGCTGCTGCGCTTCGTTCCAGCCGATCTGGCCGCCCAGGTAGATCTGGCGCCCGCTGGCGATGACGCCGTTCGCGTAGCCCTTCGGCGCCGGCCAGCCCTGCGGCTGCAGAAATTCGCTGCCCATCGATCGCTCCCGCCTCAATTGCCCTGAAAGACCGGCTTCTGCTTCGCGACGAACGCCTGGTAGGCGCGGCGGAAGTCCTCGGTCTGCATGCACAGCGCCTGCGCCTGCGCTTCCGCTTCGATCGCCTGCTCCAGGCTCATGCTCCACTCCTGGTTCAGCATCGTCTTGGTGATGCCGTTCGCGAACGCCGGCCCGGCGGCGATTTCCTGCGCCAGCTGCGTCGCGGCCGGCAGCAGCTGCTCCGGCTCCACGAGCTGGTTGAAGAATCCCCACTGCAGCGCCTCGTCGCCGTGCATGCTCCGGCCGCGATACAGCAGCTCCGCCGCGCGACCCTGGCCGATGATGCGCGGCAGGATCGCGCATGCGCCCATGTCGCAGCCCGCGAGCCCGACGCGATTGAACAGGAACGAAGTTCGCGAGCGCGCCGTGCCGACTCGCAGGTCGCTCACCATCGCGATGATCGCGCCGGCGCCCGCGCAGACGCCGTCGACCGCTGCGACGACGATCTGCGGACAGCCGCGCATCGCTTTCACCAGGTCACCGGTCATGCGCGTGAAGGCGAGCAGTCCGGTCGTGCCCAGCTTGGTCAGCGGGCCGATGATCTCGTGAACGTCGCCGCCCGAGCAGAAATTGTCGCCGGCGCCGCTGACGACGACCGCCTTGACGCTGGGCTCGTAGACCATGTTGCGGAACAGGTCGCGCAGCTCCGCGTACGACTCGAACGTCAGCGGGTTCTTGCGCTCCGGGCGGTTCAGCACGATGCGGCCGAGCGCACCTTCGACCGACCACTGGAAATGCTGCGCGACGTAGTCGCGCACGGGAGCAGAAGCTTGCATCGTCGTCACCCCGGTCCGCGCTCGTCGAGCGGAACATTGTCGAGTATGTGCTGCTTCAGCGTGTGCAGGCGCTCGGCCAGCGAGCGCGCCTCGCGCTCCGACAGGCCGGCGAACATCTCCGCGACCCAGCGCTCGTGCTCGGCGGCCATCGAGCGAAACAGGCGCCGCCCCTCGCGCGTGAGCTTCACGCGCAGCGCGCGGCGATCGGTGCCGTCGGACTCGCGCACCACCAGCCCTTCGTCCTCGAGGCTGTCTGTGAGACCGGTGACGTTGCCGCCCGTGACCATCAACCGGCTCGACAGCTCGCTCATGCGCAACCCCTGCGGCGAGCGGTCCAGCTGCGCCATCAGGTCGAACCGCGGCAAGGTCGTGGCGAACCGCGCCTGGAGCCTGCGCCGCACGCGGCTCTCGACGAGACTGGTGCAGGCGTACAGCCGCAACCACAACCGCAGCGCGTGATGATCGTCGCTCGTGGCACGCGTCTCGGCGTCGATCCTGCGTGTATCGGCGCTCACATCACTTCTCCGCCGGCCACTGCGATGCTCTGCCCGGTGATGCTCGCGACGTCGTTCGTGCACAGCCACAGAACCGTGCGTGCTACTTCTTCCGGCGCGACCAGCCGACCTTGCGGGTTGCGCGCGGTGAAGATGGCCAGCACCGCGGCCTCGTCGCGGCCGGTCTTCTGCTGAATGTTCGCGATTGCATCGCGAGCGAGATCGGTATCGGTATAGCCCGGGCACACCGCGTTCACGCTGATGTTCTTGCGTGCAAGCTCCAGCGCGAGCGCGCGCGTCAGACCGATCACGCCGTGCTTCGCGGCACAGTAGGCTGTGACGTACGGATAGCCGATCAAGCCGGCCGTGCTGGCGATGTTGATGATCCGCCCGCGCCCTGCCGCGAGCATGTCCGGTAACGCGCTGCGGATGCAGCGATATACGCCGGTCAGATTCACCGCAAGCATCTCGTCCCACAACTCATCGCTGGCGTTCTGCAGCGGCGCGCTGCGTGCCTGACCCGCGTTGTTGACGAGAATCGTCACCGGACCGAGCTGCTTGCGCGCCTGCGCAAAGGCCGCTTGCACGGCTGTGCTGTCGGTGACATCAGCTGCGACGACGCACGTCTGCGTGCGCGCGCCGACATCTGCCGCAACTTTGTCGAGCAACTCGCGATTGCGACCGAGCAGGCTGATCTTCGCTCCCTCGGCCGCGAGCGAGTGCACGATGGCGGCGCCGATCCCGCGGCCTGCACCGGTCACGACGACGTGCTCGGCGCTCAACGAGCTCATACGGCGTCCGCCAGCAGCGCGGCACGCTGCAGATTGCGCTCCAGCTGGCTCTTGGCTGACAGATATTGCTGCGGCCACCACTGCTCGGCGTGCTGAAGCTGCGCCGCGGCCTGCAACGTCCAGCTCGGATTCGCCAGGTGCGGTCGCGCCACCGCGCACAGGTCGGCGCGACCCGAGGCGATGATCGAGTTCACGTGATCGGGCTCGTAGATGTTGCCGACCGCGATCGTCGGGATCTTGAGCGTGTTGCGGATGAAGTCGGAGAACGGAGTCTGGTACATGCGTCCGTAGACCGGCTTCTGCCACGGCACGGTCTGGCCGGTCGACACATCCAGTACGTCCGCTCCTGCCTCGTGCAGCGCACGGGCCGTGGCGATCAGGTCGTCGTCGCACAAGCCGCCCTGCGCCCAGTCGCTCGCGGAGATTCGGACCGAGAGCGGCATTCCGGCCGGCATCGCTGCGCGCACCGCGCGCACGACTGCCGCCGGGAACCGCACGCGATTCTCGACGCTGCCGCCATATTGATCGCTGCGCTGATTGGTGAGCGGCGAAAGGAAGCTCGCCAGCAAGTAGCCGTGCGCCATGTGCAGCTCGATCATGTCGAAGCCCGCTTGCAACCCGAGACGCGCGGCCGTGACGAACTCTTCGGTGATCGCGGCGATGTCTGCCTCGGTCGCTTCCTTCGGCACCTGGCTCACGCCCTCGATGTACGGCAGCGGCGAAGCTGAGATGATCGGCCAGTTGCCCGAGGCCAGCGGGTAGTCCGCCTCTTCCCAGCCCAGCTGGGTCGAGCCCTTGCGGCCGGAATGTCCGAGCTGCAGACAGAACTTCGCCTGCGTATGGCTGTGCACGAAGTCGACGATGCGGCGCCAGGCGTCGCGCTGCGTTTCGTTCCACAGCCCAGTGCATCCCGGAGAAATGCGCCCGTGCGGCGACACGCAGGTCATCTCGGTAACGACCAGCCCTGCACCGCCCGTTGCGCGCGAGCCGTAGTGCACCACGTGCCAATCGTTCGGCACGCCATCCGTCGCGGAGTACTGCGCCATCGGCGACACGACCACCCGGTTGGCGAGCTCCAGGTCGCGCAGCTTGAACGGCAGGAACATCGGCGCGGAGGGCTGATCCTCGGCACCGACACGCTGCGCGAGGTCGCGCTCGATATCGGCGACGAAGCCGGCGTCGCGCAGCTTGAGGTTGGAATGCCCGATGCGCTGACTGCCCGTGAGCAAGCTGTACGTGAACTGCAGCGGCTCGAGGTGCGTGTAGCGCGCGACGTTCTCGAACCACTCCATGCGGTTGCGCGCAGCGCTCTGCAGCTTGAGCGCTTCCAGCTCGCGCTCCTCCTGATAGCGCTGCAGCGCAGCGCCTACGTCGCCGCCGCGCGAGATTTCGCGACTGAGCGCAATCGCGTCCTCCATCGCCAGCTTGGTGCCGGAGCCGATGGAGAAGTGCGCGGTGTGCGCGGCATCGCCGATCAAGACGATGTTGCGCGTGTACCAGCGGCGGCACAGCACGCGATTGAAGTTCAGCCATGCCGAGCCGCGCAGGTGACGCGCGTTGCTCATCAATCTGGCGCCGCCCAGGTACTTGCCGAACAGCTGCTCGGCGAAGGCGATCGACTCGTCGGTGTTCGCGCGATCCAGGCCGTGGGCGCGCCAGGTTTCCTCGCGCGTCTCCACGATCACGGTCGAAAGGTCCTTGCTGAACTGGTAGGCGTGGATCTGGAACCAGCCGTGCTCGGTGCGCTCGAAGGCGAAGGTGAACGCCGGGAACTTCTGCGTCGTGCCCAGCCAGATGAAGCGGCACTTGCGCACGTCGACGTTCGGCTCGAAGGCCGCCGCATACGTCTGGCGAACGCGGCTGTTGACGCCGTCGGATGCGATCAGCAGATCCGCATCGGCGAACTCGGCTTCATCGCGCACCTCGTGCTGGAAGCTCTGCTCGACGCCGAGGCTCGCGGCCCGCTCCTGCAGGATGTTCAGCAGGCGCTTGCGCTCGATGCCGGCGAAGCCGTGGCCGCCGGTGCGGATCGACGTGCCGTGAATGTGCACGTCGATGTCGTCCCAGTGGTGGAAGCTGCCGACGATGGCGGCGTGCGAAGGCGGATCGGCCGCGGCGAAACCGGCCATGGTCTGGTCGGAGAACACCACGCCCCAGCCGAACGTGTCGTCCGGACGGTTGCGCTCGCAGACCTCGATGCGCGTGCGCGGCAGCGCCTGCTTCAGCAGGATCGCCGAGTAGAGTCCGGCGGGGCCGCCGCCCATGCAGACGATGCGTTTCACGGGCGTCACTTTAGGTCTGCTTAATTTAGATGTCAACTAAACACCGGGAGAGTCGGGCTGAAGCCCGACCTACGGGATCGCTGCAGGCCGGGCTTCAGCCCGACTCCCGACTCCGGTACATTTCGCATCCGCACCGTCCGAGTATCAGCCCGAGCCCAGCACCCATGTCCTACGTCCTGCCCCCGCCAGCGACTCCCGCCGTCCCGGTCAAAGGCCGCGCCGAGCGGTTCGCCGTCCACCGTATCTACTGCGTCGGCCGCAACTACGCTGCGCACGCGCGCGAGATGGGCGCGAACCCGGAGCGCGAGGCGCCGTTCTTCTTCACCAAGCCGGCCGACGCGATCGTCCCGGACGACGCGCGCATTCCGTACCCGCCGCGCACCAACAACTTCCACCACGAGATCGAGCTGGTCGTCGCCATCGGCAAGGCCGGCCGCGACATTCCGCTGGCGCAGGCGCTGGATCACGTCTATGGCTATGCAGTGGGCAACGACCTCACCCGGCGCGACCTGCAGTCCGATGCCAAGGACCACGGCCGGCCGTGGGACACGAGCAAGGGCTTCGACCGCTCCGCCGCGATCGGCGCCATCACGCCGGCGGCGCAGAGCGGCCACCCGAGCGGCGGGCGGATCTGGCTGAAGGTCAATGGCCGGATGCGCCAGCAGGCCGACATCTCCGAGCTCATCTGGAGCGTGCCGGAGATCATCGCGGAGCTGTCCACGCTGTTCGAGCTCCAGCCCGGCGACCTGATCTACACCGGCACGCCCGCCGGCGTCGGTGCGCTCCAGCGCGGCGATCGCATCGAGGGCGGCATCGACGGGCTCGGCGAGCTGGTCACGACCGTGGAGTGAAAGGAGGACGCATGGTGGCGCGCACGGGGACGACGTTCTGCGCACTTGTCGTGCTGTGTGCGGCGTACGGGTGCAGCCGCGCCGAGCCGCAGCATGCGGCGGGCGAACAGTGGATCCAGCTGTTCAACGGCCGCGACCTGACCGGCTGGACCCCGAAGCTCACTCATCACGAGCTCGGCGACAACTTCGGGGAGACATTTCGCGTCGAGGACGGGCTGCTGAAGGTCCGCTACGACCGCTACTCCGACGGCTTCAACAGGCAGTTCGGCCATCTGTTCTACGCGCAGCCGTACTCGTACTACCGGCTCGCCATCGAGTACCGCTTCGTCGGCGAGCAGGCCGCGCAGGCGCCTGGCGGCTGGGCGAAGCGCAACAGCGGCATCATGTTCCATGCGCAGCCGCCGGCAACGATGACCAAAGACCAGGAATTTCCAATCTCGATCGAGGCGCAGCTGCTCGGCGGTCTCGACAACGGCAAGGCGCGGCCGACCGCCAACATGTGCTCGCCGGGCACCGAGGTCGATTACCAGGGCGCGCAGTACCCGGAGCATTGCCTCGACTCGCAGTCCGGGACCTACGACGGCGACCAGTGGGTGCGCATGGAGATCCTGGTGCTCGGCAACGGGCAGATCACGCACTTCGTGCAGGGCGAGAAGGTGCTGGAGTATTCGCGGCCGCGGATCGGCGGCGACATGGCCAAGGACGCCGACCCGGCCGTGAAGCGCGACGGCGAGCCGCTGAGCGGCGGCTACATCGCGCTGCAAAGCGAATCGCATCCGCTCGACGTGCGCAAGATCGAGCTGCTCGACCTGACCGGCTGCGTCGACCCGAAGGCGCGCAACTATCGCCAGTATTTCGTGCAGTCGGATCCGAAGGGCTGCAAGTACTAGGCGGAGCGAGGATGGACCATGCGCAAGGTGCCGCCGGCTGCGAGTCCCGATGCATACGTTGCTGGTCTCTCCGGCTGGCAGCGTGACCTGGTAGAGCAGCTGCGCCGCGCAGTGCATGCGGCCTCCTCCACGCTCGAGGAAGTCGTGAAGTGGGGCCATCTCGTCTATCTGTCGAACGGCCCCGTGCTGCTGATTCGCGCCGAGGAGCGGCGCGTGCTGTTCGGCTTCTGGCGTGGACAACGCCTGCGCAGCGTCGAGCCGCGACTCAAGCCGGGCGGAAAGTACGAGATGGCGACCCTGGAGCTGCAGCAAGGCATGACGATCGGCTCCACCACCGCGCGGCGGCTGGCGAAGGAAGCCATCGCGCTCAACGAGTCGCTCGGCAATCCCGCGCAGAGCGTCAAGCCCAAACCGAGGAAACGAGCCCGATGAGCCTCAAGGACACGCTGGCGCAGCTGAAGACTCTCGGCAACGAGAAAATGCGCGCGCAGAACACGAAGAACGGCGCCGGCGCGAATCAGTTCGGCGTGCGGCTGGGCGACATCCGCAAGGTGGCCGAAAAAACCAAGAATGGGGATCAGTTGGCGAGCGCGCTGTGGGAGACGGGAAACGTCGATGCGCGACTGCTGGCCACACTGCTGGTCAAGCCCAAAAAGCTGTCGCGTGACGAGATGGACCGGATGGTGCGCTCGGTCGATTTCGTGCAGGTCGCCGACTGGCTCAATGCCTATGTCGTCAAGAACCATCCCGAGAAGGAGTCGCTGCGTCAGTCCTGGATGGACGACGATCACCGCTGGGCCGCGCGCGCCGGCTGGAGCCTGACTTCCGAGCGGATCTGCAAGAGCGCAGCAGGGCTCGATCTGCCGGCGCTGCTGAGCCGCATCGAGTCTGAAATGGGCCAGGCCGCCCCGGAAGTGCAGTGGACGATGAACTTCTGTCTCGCGAACATCGGCATTCACTTCCCCAAGCACCGCAAGCGCGCGCTCGCCATCGGCGAGAGCCTGGGTGTCTATCGCGATTACCCGGTGTCCAAAGGCTGCACCTCGCCGTTCGCGCCGATCTGGATCAACGAAATGGTGCGCCGGCAGTCATGAGATGGCCTCGCGCGCTTCTCGTCGCTCTCGTCGTGCTGCTGGTGCTGGCAGGCGGCGCGTACTACTGGCTGCTCATCGATAGCCGCATACCCGCCGACGCTGCCTACTCGCTGGATCTCGATCGCGTCCGGGCCGAGCTGGCCAAAGTGTCCAGCGACAAGCCGAGCGTCGTGGAAGTCGAGCAGGTCGCCGAGTTCACGTTCCCTGCGATCGGCGTCGTCGCCGGCGACAGCTGGCAGGGCACGCCGCTTCCCGTGTACTCCTACCGTCTCGTCTACCCGGATGGCGCGATTGTCGTCGACACCGCGCTCGAGCAAGCAATGGGCGGCAGCGATCTCACGAGCTTCGACATCGAGGCGCTCGGACGCGTGCAGGCCGCGATGCGCACCGCCACGCAGATCGTGATCACCCACGAGCACATGGATCACATCGGCGGACTGACCTCGCATCCCGACATCAAGACCGTGCTGCAACGGGCGCGCCTGACGCGCGAGCAGCTGGCGGATCCGCAGAAGAGCCTGCCGGCGAAGTTTCCCGAACACGCGCTCGACGATTATCAACCGCTCGAATACGAGCATTACCACGCAATCGCGCCGGGCGTCGTGCTGATCAAGGCGCCGGGCCACACACCCGGCAGCCAGATGGTCTATGTGCAGACCGCCGACGGCACCGAGATCCTGCTCATCGGCGACGTGGCCTGGCACTTCCGCAATATCCAGACGCAGCGCGAGCGCGCGCGATTGGTGACGATGCTGTTCCTCGAGGAGGATCGCAGCGCAGTGTTCGGGCAGCTTGCAGCACTGAAGAGGCTGCACGAAACGCAGCCGGCGGTGCACATCGTCCCCGGCCACGACGGCAGGGTGATCGAAGCACTCCTTGCCGCCGGCGTCCTGAAGCGCGGGTTCAGTCCTTGAGATCGCGGAACCGATCGGTCGCGGCCACCAGCTGACGACGGATGCCGGGCTCGGTCGCGGCGTGTCCCGCGTCGGGCACGATGTGCAGCGTCGCCTCGGGCCACGCGGCGGCCAGTGCCAGCGCACCTTCGACCGGACACAGCATGTCGTAGCGACCGTGCACGATCGCCCCGGGCACGTGACGGAAGCGCGGCACCGAGTCGATCAGCTCGTTCTCGCGCATGAAGCAGCGGTTCTGCATGTAGTGCGCTTCGAGTCGCGGCATCGCGAGAATGTTCCCCCGCCCCGGCTCTTCGACCGGCGGCAACAGCGTCGCGCAACTCGTCTCGTATCTGTCCCAGGCGATCGCCGCCGGCATGTGCACGGCCGGATCGGGGTCCAGCAGCCGGCGCAGGTAGGCGCCGAGCAGGTCGCCGCGCTCGGCAGGCGGTATCGGGTCGACGAAAGCCTGCCAGTACTCCGGGTAGATCAGCCGGATCGGCCCGAACCACCAGTCCATGTCGATGTCGCGAGCCAGCCAGATGCCGCGCAGCACGAGAGCGCGACACGCTTCCGGATGCGCGGCTGCATACGCCAGGCCGAGCGTCGAGCCCCACGAGCCGCCGAACACCACCCAGCGATCGATCTGCAAGTGACGGCGCAGCGTCTCGATGTCGCCGACGAGATGCTGCGTGGTGTTCTCGTGCACGCTCGCTGCCGGCGTCGATCGTCCGGCGCCGCGCTGATCGAACAGCACGATGCGATACACCGACGGATCGAAAAAGCGCCGGTGCGTCGGATTGCAGCCCGCGCCCGGGCCGCCGTGCAGGAACACGACGGGGCGCCCCGACGGATTGCCGCACAGCTCGTAGGCCAGGCGATGGCCGCCGGACACTTCGAGCGTGCCGGCCTGGTACGGCTCGATCGGCGGGTAGAGATCGCGAAGCGTGTCGTTCATGCGAGAAGCTCCTGCAAAGCTGCGACCAGTCGTTCCAGATCCGCCGCCGTGCTGTGCAGATGAGGAGAGACCCGAATGTTGTTGCCGCGGGCGCCTACATATATATCGCGCGCGGCGAGCGCATCGACCAGGCCGGCCGGCAACGCACCGCGCGCAGTCAAGCCAATCATATGCCCGACGCGCTGCTGCGGCTCGACGCATGTGAGCCCCAGAGCCATTGCCCGTGCAGACAGCTCGCGCGTCCACTCGCTCAACTGCCGCTGGATGCGCACCGGCGTCCATTGCGCGATCTGCGCCATCGCCGCGAGCGCCATCGGCAACAGCTGGAACTGTGCGGACTCGCCTTGATTGAAGCGCTGTGCGCCCGGCCCGTATGCATCCGTGTAGTCGATCAGCCCGGCGAAATTGTCGCCGCCCGCGCGGTTGAGCCACGACTCCTCGATCGGCTCGCCGTCGGCGTGCCAGCGCTCGGCAACGTACAGGTAACCGAGGCCATACGGTCCGAGCAGCCATTTGTAGCCGACCGCGACCAGGAAGTCCGGCCTGACTTCATTGACATCGAAGGCAAAGGCGCCGAGCGACTGGCTCGCGTCCACGACCAGCGCCGCGTCGTGTCGACGCGCTGCCGCGCTGACGCGCACGAGATCCACCAGCGCGCCGTTGGTCCAGTGGCAATTCGCGACCGCGACCACCGCAGTACTTCGATCGATCAGCGCAACGATAGCGTCAGTCAGGTTCGTGCCGTCACGCGCGGCAGCCGAGCGGATCTCGGCGCCGCGAGCGCGCGCCAGCCGGCGCCAGCTGTAGTAGTTGGACGGATATTCCTGGTCGATGACGACGATGTTGTCGCCGGCGGCGACCGGCACGTTGCGCGCCGCAACCGCGATGCCATAGCTGACGGACGGCACGAGCGCAGCACAATCGGCCGGTGCATCGATCAACGACGCGAAGCGCGCGCGCAATACACGAGCATCCTCGAACCAGTCGGACGACTGGATCTCCCACGGCGCCGCCGTCCTTTCGACTGCCGCGTGGCCTGCCTCGCGCACCGCCTGCAGGCGCGGACCAAGGCTCGCACAGTTCAGATAAGTGACGGCGTCCGGTATGGCGAACAGACTGCGCTGCGGAGTGCTCGGCTGCATGGCTGCCTGCTGTTGCTGCTGGAAGCGTGGGCGAGCATGATGCTCGCAATCGACCCGCTCCTGAATAGCGAACGCCAGTTGGGGAGATTCCAATTCCTGCCAAACGCAAGAAACCGGCGCGTGCAGCCTCGCAAAATGTAAGTCCCGCGCTCGACGCGACCAACCTCGCCATCCTGCGCCATCTCACGGCGCAGCCGGGGCTGGCGATCCGTGAGCTGGCGCGGCGTGTCGACATGTCCGCGCCCGCGGTGAACGAGCGCGTACTGCGGCTGCGCGAAGCCGGCGTGATCAAGCGCGAATGGATCGAGGTGGATCCGCAGGCGCTCGGCCTGGGCGTCACCGCGTACGTCCGGGTGCGTCCGACGCCAGGCGGCCTTGCGAAGGTCATCAAGCTGGCGCAGAGCACACCCGAAGTCGTCGAGTGCCATCGCGTCACCGGCGAGGACTGCCTGTTGATGAAAGTGCTGGCGCCCGACGTGCGCGAGCTGGAAGGCCTGCTGGATCGCTTCCTGATGCACGGAAACACGACCAGCTCGCTGATCGTTTCCTCGCCGGTGCCGCCGCGCAATCCGCCGCTGCCCGAACAGAGCGACTGAAGCTCATGAGCAGCAGAGCGCTCCTGGCCTGCGTCGTCTGCTGCGTCGCTGCTTGCGGCGGCGGTGGATCAGGCGACGCCGAGCGCGGCGGCGGAACAACTTCCGGCCCGCCGCCCGCCACTGCCGACATCACGCTCCTGTTCATGGGCAACAGCCACACTTCGAGCAACGATCTCAGCAGGATGGTGGCGGACATGGTTCGCGCCGGCCGGCCCGGCCGCAGCGTCGCTTCCGTCGAGGCGCCCCAATGGATGTTCCTCGACGAGCGCGTGCACGACACGGCATCGATCAACCTGCTGCGCAGCCAGAACTGGAGCTATGTGATCCTGCAGGCGCAGAAGTACAGCACCAGCGGGCAGTTCGAATACTCCACCGCAGAGGCGCAGCAGCTGATCCGCATGAGCCGCGAGCAGCACGCGGTGCCGGTGATGTTCCCGGAGTGGCCGCTGCGCGGCGTGGACGAAACCCAGCGGATCTACGATCTGCACGTGTCGATAGCGCAGGCGGAGCCGGCGTGCGTGGCGCCGATCGGCCAGGCATGGGATCTGGCGCTCGCCCGCGATCCGGCACTGGTGTTGTACGCGTCCGACGGCAATCACTCCGCGCCGGCCGGCGCATTCCTCGCGGCCCTGGTTCTGTACGCAACGATCACCGGACTGTCGCCGCTCGATCTGCCGCCGCTGCGGCAGTATCCGGTCAGCGAATCTCTGCAGCAGGCGCTGCGCGGCATCGCTGCCGAGACAGTGCAGACGGTGCCGCCCCGGATGTGGTGCCCGGGCGATGCCACCAATTAGAGTTGCAGCACTTCCCGGTCCACGAAGCACCAGCTCCAGTCCTCACCCGGCTCGAACGACGTGATGATCGGGTGGTGCGTGGCGTGGAAGTGCTTGGTGGCGTGCCGGTTCTTCGAATCGTCGCAACAACCGACGTGGCCGCACTCGCGACACAGGCGCAGGTGCACCCAGCTGTCGCCGGTCTTCAGGCATTCCTCGCAGCCGCGCGTGTTCGGCTTGTCGGTCTTCACGCTCGCGAGATGGCTGCAGCGGCTGCTCATGACGAGATCCTCACATATATGAGTCGCGAGTCACTGGCTCGCGGTAATCGTAACGCGTGCGATCAGCTCATTCATGACCGCCGCGTCGACGGGCTTGACCATGTACGCGTCGAATCCTGCCTGCGTGCCGCGCTCGGCGTCGCCGCGACTGCCGTAGCCGGTCATCGCGATCAGCATGACCGGATGTCGCGCACGCGAGCGCACGGCGCGAGCGACGCCGTAGCCGTCGAGTTGCGGCAGGCCGATGTCGATCACGGCGATATCTGCCTGCTCGCGCAGAATCGTGTCCACGCCCTGCAGCCCGTCGTTCGCTTCCAGCACCTCGTGCCCTTCCATCTCCAGCAGCACGCGTAAGCCGGCACGCACGTCGTCGTTGTCTTCCACCAGCACGATCCTGCGGCGCGCAGAGCGGCGCGTCGTCGGGACCGGCTCGGTCATGTCCGGCGGCGCATCGATGGCGGGCAGTTGCACGATGAACTCGCTGCCCTTGCCTGCGCCTGCGCTGCGCGCCTCGACGCGGCCGCCGTGCAGCTCGGCGATACGACGCACCAGCGTCAGGCCGATGCCCAGGCCGCCTTGCGAGCGATCGAGCCCGCGCTCGCCCTGCACGAACAGATCGAAGATGCGCGTCAGCAGCTCGGGCTCCAGCCCGAGGCCCGAGTCGCGCACGCTGAAGCGCGCCTCGCCCTGCTCGCGTCGCACACTGACTTCGATGCGGCCCGGCGGTGGCGTGTACTTCACGGCGTTGGTCAGCAGATTCGCCACCACCTGGTCGATGCGCGTCGGATCGGCGTTGATCCACGCCGGCTCCAGCTGCGTCGTGCATTCATGGCGCAGCAGCTGCCCGGTGTTGCGCATCGTGTCGACCGTATTGCGCGCGACCTGCGCGAGATCGATCGGCCGCCGCTCGAGCACGATCTTGCCCATCATCACGCGCGCGGCGTCGAGCAGGTCGTCGGTCAGCTTGCTGAGATGACGCACCTGACGGCGAATGATCGCCTTGGCGTGCTGCTCGGCATCCTTGCGCTGGGTGTGCTCCGAGTGATCCAGCACCTGGGCGGCGGTGGCGATCGCCGCGAGGGGATTGCGCAGCTCGTGCCCGAGCATCGCGAGGAACTCGTCCTTGGTCTTGTTGGCGAGCTCCGCCGCCAGCCGCGCGTTCTGCTCGAGCAGCCGCGCCTGGCGCTCGCTGTGCAACAGCTTCTCGCGCTCGATGTGCGCAGCCAGCAGCGCGAGCACCGCCTGGCGGATTTCCGGCAGATCCGTCTCCGGCGGCACCGGCGCCTCGCCGCGAGCGACAGCCGACGCTGCGCGCTCGAGCTTGCGCATCGGACCCGTCACCGTGCGCCCGGTGAAGAACGCCGCGCTGAGACCGAGCATCACCGAGACCAGGATCGAGCCACCCAGCAGCAGATAGGAACGAATCACCGGCGCATCGACGATGTGGGTCGGAATGCCGATGGCCGCCCACCAGCCGCTCTCCGGCGAGCGATGATAGACCGTGTACACCGGCACGCCTTCGAGCGTGGTGGTGATCGCGGAGGCGCGCTCATCGTCGGAATCGAGCAGCGACAGCAGTGTCTGCGAAGGCGGCTTCCCCACCCACGACGTGTGATTGAGCGTGCGCGCGACGACCACCCGGCGCTTGTCGAGCACGACGGCAGTGGCCCCCTTCGGCAGCACGTGACGCTTGACGATCTCGAGCACCGCTTCCGGACGCAGCACTGCAGTCAGCACGTATGGAATCTTGTCGCCTTCGCGGATCGGCAGCCGCACCGCGAACACATACATCTTGAGCACCGGGCTCCAGATCAGGTTGCCGACGCCCGGCACGCCCGCACGCACGGTCGCTTCGACAGCGCCGGGATCGACCGCGCGCGGCAGCGGAGATTCGGGCGGCAGGCGCGCATTGATCACGTGCTGCGACGTCGGATCGGACAGGACGATGTTCGCCCACGACGGGCGCCGTTCCAGCAAGGCACGCGCTTCGGCGTCGAAGCCGGCGAAGTCGCGTGCCTGCAATCGAGGGCTGGCCGCCAACGCGTCGAGAGAGGCAAGCGAAGCGCGGAACTCCGCGTCGACGGCCGCCATCACGGAGCGCATCGTGTCCGCGGCGGTCTGGATCTGCTGCCGCTTCTGCGCCTGCGCGCTGTACAGCAGCGTGGCGAAGGAAACCAGGATCAGCGGCAGCAGCCCCGCGACGACGATCCAGAACAGCCGCTGCTCGAGCGGACCGAGCGCGACGGACCGCCACAGGCGCACGAGCCGGCCCGGTGCCGCATGCGCAGCGGCATCGGCGGACGCGGCCGCCTCGACTGACACAGGGTTCATCGGTCAACGGATCCCGGCGCCGGCCCGGGTGGCGCGGCGTGCTGCGCGTATTCTACAGCTCAACCGGCCCGCTGGCGCTGCAGGGCGTAGGCGGCGTTGCGATGATTTCTGATCGTGGGCAGCATCGAGATGGCGTAGCGCTGCAGCTCCTGCGGCAACGTCTTGGCCTGCGCGGCAGCGTCGAACAGCGCGACTGCCTGATCGTGGCCGGCTACGATCGCTTTCACGTAGCCCGCGTCGAACTCCTGTGCCGGAGCCCGCTTCAGCGACTCCTTCAGATCCTCGTGCTTCTTGTCGGCCATCCCCGGCAGGGCAAGCCGCGTGTCCGCGGCGACGGAGCGCAATTTCTCGTACTCCCGCCGATGATCGTTGAGCATCCGGCGCGCGAAGCCCTTGATCGCAGGATCCTGCGAGCGGCGCAGCGCCAGCTCGGCCAGGTCGCGCTGCGAAATGTCGACGATTGCCGCGCGAATCACGAATGTCTGCGCCGTCAACGGCGCATTCTCGGCCAGCGCCTGCGGCGGCTCGAAGGATGCAGTGCCGCGCGGCGGCGGCGTCGGATCGATGGGCTCGCGCGTCTGCGGCTGTTGCGCCAGCGCCGGCTGACCCGACACTATGCAGACCAGCGCAGCGAACCATGAACCGCGACGCATGACGATTTCCTGCAAAGATTCCCGCATCAACAACCTGCGCGATCCGGCCTTTGTTCCGCGCCTCGGCCTGGCCCGCGCACTGTGTTTCATCGTGCCGGTACAGTCTGTGGCGCCGCGCGCCATGACTCGAAGATCGAGGCGTCGTGTATCCCGACGGACCGCAGTCGCAACGACGCGACGATCCTCGAGACCAGGCTCGCGGGCGTACCGGCGCTGCTGCGCGCTCCGCCCAGGATCGCCAGGCCGCCCATCGTGCTGTGGCACGGCGCTCAGGCCGGCCAGTTGCGAGTCTCGATCGCGCAGTGGTTCAATGCCCCATGAGGAGACGAGATGTGTAGGAACATCAAGACGCTGTTCAATTTCGCGCCGCCGGCGACCGAAGAGGAGATCCGCGCGGCTTCGCTGCAATTCGTGCGCAAGCTGAGCGGCTTCAATGCGCCGTCGCAGGCGAATCGCGCCGCGTTCGAGCGCGCCACTGCCGACGTCGCGGCAGTCGCTCGCACATTGATGGAGTCGCTGGTCACCACGGCGCCGCCGCGGGACCGCGAAGTCGAGGCCGCGCGCGCCAAGGCCCGCGCGGCCACGAGATTCGGACGCTAGTTACTCTGCGAAGGCTCGTTGCCGCGAGCTTGATCGTGCCCGCTGCCACCGCGCCAGCCGCGCTGCGGCCGCGGGTGATCCATCAACGCGTCGAACTTCTTCATCTGCTCCGGCGTCAACACCGCCTGCAGCCTGCTCGTCATCTCCTGTTTCATTTCCTGATGCGCCTTCTCGCGCTCTTCGCGCGTCGGGCGCGTGCCCGAGCTGCGCTGCTGCTCGAACGTCGCCTTCATCTTGTCGTGCTGCTCGTCGAAGATCTTCTGGACTTCGGCTTTCTGGCTGTCGTTCAGATCCAGCAGGACCGCCATGCGATCCATGTCGGGGCCGGGGCCGCCGCCGGGGCCGCGGGGGGCGTCGTGCGCGAGCGCCACCGCGCTGGCGAGCATCGCCGCCGCTACCAGTGCTACTCGTAATTTCATCGCAGTCTCCGTCAACCGTGAACGCGTCGATATCGACGCAGCTTCAATGTAGGAGGCGTGCAGCGGCGGCGCCGTAAGCAATCGTTACGAAGTGTAACAATGGGGACATTCATCATTTCGGCTCGGCGAAATGATGAATGTCCCCATTTCTCCTGCGCGGCAGCACCAGCCGGGCCTCCAGGCCGCCCTCGCTGCGATTCGCCAGCGCCAGCGACCCGCCGTGCGCCTGCGCGACGTCGCGTGCGATGCTCAATCCCAGCCCCGTGCCGCCGGTGGCGCGATTGCGCGAGCTTTCCAGGCGATAGAACGGCTCGAAGACCCGCTCGATCTCCTGCGGCGGAATGCCCGGCCCGTCGTCGAGCACGCGGATCGTGAGCTCATCGGCGCCATCGGTCACCGCGAGCGTCGCGTGCTGGCCGTACTGCAAGGCGTTGTCCACGAGATTGCCGAGGCACCGCTTGAGCGCGAGCGGCTTGCCATTGATCGGTGCGGCAGCTCGCCCTTCGACCGCAACGCTCGAGCTCACCTCGGCATAGCGCTGCTGCAGCTCCTGCAGCAACGCATTGATGTCGACGGGCACCGCAGGCTCCTCGTCGTTCATGCCGCGGAAGATGCCGAGCGCGTTGCGCACCATGCTGGTCATTTCGTTCAGATCGTCGATGCAGCGCGCGCGCAGCGCCTCGTCTTCGATCGACTCGACGCGCAAGCGCAAGCGCGTGATCGGCGTGCGCAGGTCGTGCGACATCGCGGCCAGCACGCGCGTGCGGCTGTCGAGATATCGATTCAATCGCTCTTGCATCGCGTTGAAGGCGCGCGTCGCGCGCTTCAGCTCGCGCGCGCCCCGCTCCTTCAACGGCGCTATGGTCGTACCGCGCCCGACCGCATCGGCCGCGGCCGCAAGATCTCCCAGCGGTCGCGTGATCGTGCGCGTCATCGCGTACAACACGATGCTCAGCATCAGCGTGAGCAGTCCGAGCTCGATGATGAAGTGACCGGGAAACGGCGGCGTGCCGCGCGGGGAGAACGTACGGAACGTGACGAGATCGCCGTCGGGCAATGTGACCAGCAGATCGAACATACGGTCGCGCGGCGGCGGACCCTCGCGACCGCCCGTCCCCGCTCCGCTCCCGGGAAACGAATCGCCGGGCGAAGGATCGAGCACTACGACTTTCTGGCGACGTCCCATGCGCGATGGACGCGCGTCCACCGCGAAGCGGCTGCCCAGCTGCTTCTGCACCTCGCCGGCGAACGCACGTTGCGCCAGGGCAAGGTCCTGGTGCGGGCGGTCGTGCGCACGCCGCCGCTCCATCGACATCCGATCTGCCCGCAGCTGCGCCAGCGTCGCATCGCGCTGGTCGGGCGGCATGCTCGCAAGCGCCTGGCTGATTTCGGCGATGCTGGCCGCGGCCGCGCCCGAGCCGCTCTCCGAGAATGCAAGCTCGCGGCGCTCGCGCAGCACCAGGAACACAATCAGCAGCAGCGCTGCCGCGACGACGGCGACGGTCGCTGCGAAGAGCCGGCCAAACAGCGTTTCCGGCAATGGCAGGCGCATCAGTACTGCTCGACCGGCACGCCGATCACGTAGCCCTCGCCGTAGATCGTCTTGATGATGCGCGGCGAGCGCGCATCGTCGCGCAACGTCTGGCGCAGACGGCTGATTCTCACGTCGATGCTGCGATCGAACGGATCCAGCTCGCGGCCGCGCAGCAGCTCCATCAGCTGCGCACGGGAGAGAACGCGCGTCGCGTGCGAAAGCAGCACCGACAGCAGCCGGAACTCGGCCCCGCTGAGGTCCGTCTGCGTGCCGTCACTGTGAGTAAGCGCGCGCGTCGTGGTGTCGAGCTGCCAGTCGGCGAACCTGTAACCGTTGGCCTGGCGCAGATCCGGATCGCGCGGCATGTGCGCCGTGCGACGCAGGATCGCCTTGATGCGCCCCACCAGCTCGCGCGGACTGAACGGCTTCGGCAGATAGTCGTCGGCGCCGACCTCCAGGCCGAGCACCCGGTCGATCTCCTCGCCGAGCGCGGTGAGCATCAACACCGGGATCTGCGATTGCGTGCGCAGGTCGCGACAGAGCTTGAGCCCGTCCTCGCCCGGCAGCATCAGGTCCAGCACGATCAGGTCGACGTGCGTCTGCTCCAGCGTGCGGCGCATCGCCTTCCCTTCGCCGACGGCAGTGACGCGATAGCCGTTCTTCTGCAGGTAATCGCTCAGCAGCGTGCGGATGTCGCGATCGTCATCGACAACGAGGATGTGCGGCGATTCGGCCATGCGCGACTAATGTACACGCGGGCCGCGGCCGACAGGCAATAGTGCACTGCCTGACTTGTAACCAACTGTTGCAGGCGCCGAGGTGTCGCGCGTGCGAGACAGGCGGACCCTTTTGGTCCTCGATGCGTTTTTGCTGATCTTGTGTCGGAGACAGGTCATGCACAGACGATGGTGGACGCCTGCCGTGTTCCTGCTGGGAAGCTTGCTGCTGTCCGCGTGCGGCGGCGGCGGCGGTAACAGCGAGCCGGCGACACCCGCTGCGCAGGAGCCGACGCCGCCCACTACGCCTTCGCCGGCACCGCCGACGGGCGACGATCCTGTATTCCCGACCAGCGAATGGGTGAGTGCGACGCCGGCCGACATGAACATGGACGTCGCGAAGCTCAATCAGGCCCGCGACTACTCGCTGACGGGCGGCGGCTCCGGCTTCATCACGCGCAAGGGCCGACGCGTCTACAGTTGGGGCAACACCACTGCGCTCTACGATCTGAAATCCGCAACCAAGTCGGTGGGCGGCATGGCGCTCGGCCTCGCTCTCGACGACGGGCTGCTGCGGCTCGGCGATTCCGCGCAGATGCATCTGTCGACGCTCGGCGTGCCGCCGACCAGCAACCGGAACACCGGCTGGCTGAGCCAGATCACCATCGTCGAGCTGGCCACGCATACCGCGGGCTTCGAGAAACCGGGCGGCTACGTTCCGCTGCAATTCCAGCCGGGCACGACCTGGTTCTACTCGGACGGCGGTCTGAACTGGCTCGCGGACGTGCTCACGCAAGTCTACGGCGAGGATCTGAACTCGCTGCTGTTCTCGCGCGTGTGGTCGACCATCGGCATCACGGACGCGGCTGCGTCGTCGAACGGCAGCCTGCAGTGGCGCTCGAACGCGTTCCGCGACGACAAGCTCAACGGCGTCAAGCGCCGCGAGTTCGGCTCGGGCATCAGCGCGAGCGTCGACGCCATGGCGCGCATCGGCTACCTGTTCCTGCGTCGCGGCATGTGGGACGGCCAGCGCCTGTTGCCGGAATCGTTCGTCGACGCCGTGCACACGCCGCGGCCCGAGGTGGCCAAGATGGACAACCCGCAGGTGGCGGAGTATCCGACTGCCACGGCGAACTACGGCATGATGTGGTGGACCAATACGACGGGCGAACTGCCGGACGTGCCGCGCGATACGTTCTGGGCGTGGGGGCTCGGCGACAGCCTGATCGTCGTGATTCCGAGCCTGGACCTGGTGATCGCGCGCACCGGCAACAATCCGGACGATCCCTCGCTGCCGCAGCTGCGCACCGAGCGCAACGGCGATTACAAGGTCCTCGCGCCGCTCCTGACGCCGATCGTCCAGTCCGTCAGCGGCGACTGAGCAAGACTCAGAATCGGTAGGGCGTCTCGAGCGCCCAGGTCTTGCCGTTGCCCGCCTCGCTCAGCGCAATGCAGGCTTCGAGCCGGCCCGGAACCGGCAGGTACTGCAGGATCTGCGTAGCGCCGGGTTGCGAGGAGAAGAATCCGAGCAGCGCCAGCTCCTTCATCGTCAGAATGAACGGCCGGACGCGCTGCGACGGCGATTCATCCCGTTTCAGGATGCTCGTGAGCTGCTTCTTGAGCGAGCGCAGCTGACGCACCGGCAGCGCGCCGTCATGCTCGAGCGCCTTCCATTCCTGTCGCTTCTGACGCCGCGTCTCGGCCGCCTCGATGGCGCTGTCGTGCACGGTCTGCACCAGCGCCACACGCTGCGCTTGCGGTAGCTTCAGGAACGGTGCGCCGTGCGCGCGCCGCGCCGTTGCGTCGAAATCCTCGAGCCCGCTCACGAACGACTGCTGATCCGCGCTCACGAAGGTGTCCTTCAGCATCGCCTCGATGAACGCCGGCACGCCGACGTCCGCGGCGCCCGGCGTGTCGGTGCGCGGAATGATGATCTCGGCGACCTCGGCGATGATGGCGCGCTGCGCGCTGTCCAACGTGAGCGGTGCAATTGCGTCCGGCTTGCGCGAACAGCCGTGCAGTGCGCCGAGCACCGGCACGGCGACTGCGCCACTCATCAGCCAGGCGGCCCGCTGCAGAACTTCGCGACGATTCATCTGGCGAGCCTCCGTCATTCGACGCTCATTCCCTTCAGCCCGGCGACGGCGTGATCGACCGCGCGCGCCGTCAGCGCCATATAGGTCAACGAGGGGTTCTGGCACGCGCTCGAAGCCATGCACGCGCCGTCGGTCACGTAGACGTTCGGGCAGGCGTGGACCTGGTTCCACTTGTTGAGCACGGAGGTCTTCGGATCCTTCCCCATGCGTGCCGTGCCCATCTCGTGGATGCCGAGGCCGACGCCGACCGCGCGATCGTAGGTGCGAACGTCCTTGAAGCCGGCAGCTTCGAGCATTTCAGCGGCGTCGCTCGCCATGTCCTTGCGCATCTTCAGCTCGTTCTCGCGCAGCTGCGCGTCGAACGCGAGCAGCGGCAGTCCCCACTTGTCCTTGCGCGTGCGATCGAGCGTCACGCGGTTGGCGTGATTCGGCAGGATCTCGCCGAACCCGCCCAGGCGGACGAACCACGGGCCCGGCACGGCAGCCTCCTTCTTCACCGCAGCGCCGAGAGTCGAATCGCTCATCAAGCGCGTCCAGGTGAAACGCGCGGCGCCGCCCTGGTAGCCGAAGCCGCGAATGTAGTCGCGCTTCTCGCCGCCGAGATTGCGGTAACGCGGAATGTAGAGGCCGTTGGGGCGATTGCCGACGTAGTAGCGATCCTCGAAGCCTTCCACCACCGCATTCGCCCCGACTTCGAGATGGTGATCCATGATGTTGCAGCCGAGCTCGCCGCTGTCGTTGCCGAAGCCGTTCGGAAAGCGCTGCGAGACCGAGTTCAGCATGATGAACGCCGAGCCGAACGTCGATGCGCACAGAAAAATCACCTTGGCGGTGAACTCCAGGTGCTCGTTCGTTTCGGCATCGATCACTCGCACGCCGGTCGCGCGGCGCGTGCTGTCGTCGTAGATCAGCTCGTACACGATCGAGTTCGGCCGCAACGTCATGTTGCCGGTGGCTTCCGCCGCCGGCAGCGTGCTCGAGTTGCTACTGAAGTACGCACCGTACGGGCAGCCGCGGATGCAGAGGTTGCGGTACTGGCAGGTGCCGCGTTGCGGGCTGTGCGCCAGCGGCGCGGTGAGGTGCGCGACTCGACCGATCGTGAGCTTGCGGTTGAACTTCTCCGCCATCGTCTGCTGCAGATGGGTCTCGACGCAGTTCAGCTCCATGGCGGGAAGGAATTTGCCGTCCGGCAGCTGCGGCAACCCTTCGGCGCGGCCGCTCACGCCGATGAACTCTTCGACGTGGTCGTACCAGGGCACGAGGTCGGCGTAGCGGACCGGCCAGTCGACGCCGATCCCGTCCCGGGCGTTCGCTTCGAAGTCCAGGTCGCCCCAGCGATAGCTCTGCCGGCCCCACATGATGGAGCGGCCGCCGACGTGGTAACCGCGCACCCAGTCGAAGCGCTGGATCTCGACGTACGGATGCTCGGTGTCGTCGACGAACCAGTGCTTGGACGCCTGCGTGATCGCATAGCCGGTGCGCGCGGCGACCTCCTGGCGTTGGAGGTCGTCGACCGTGGGACGCCCGCCATAGGGAAATTCCCAGATGTCCTTGGTGGCGGTCGGGTACTCGCCGTGCTTCACGTTCCGGCCGCGATCGAGCACCAGCGTCTTCAGTCCCTTCTCGGTCAGCTCCTTCGCGGCCCAGCCGCCCGTGATGCCGGTACCGACGACGATCGCATCGTAGGCGTTGTCGAGCGCCATCCTCACCCTCGCGTTTGTGAGCTGCCGTGGCCGTGCGGCTGGCCGGATAGCAATCCTGACAGCAAGGATTGTGCCGCCGTCATTCCGCGGGTCGCCGGGCTTCGCACGGCGGCCGCCTGGAAAAATCTGCAAAAGCTTGCAAAAGCTGCCTTGCGCGTCGGTAACCTGCCGACCGTCCGCAGCTGCGCGCTGCAGCCGCGGAACACGCGTAGCGGCTCGCGCGTCTGCGCGCTCGGGGATGGGAGTCGAAGACGAGTCGAGAGTTCAAGTGCCCTACGAAGAGATGACCTTCTTCACGCATCAGGTCAATGGACAGACCTACGGCGCCTGGTATCGGCAGCTCGCGCCGCGCGAGCTGGAGGTGCTCGGCGCAGGGTTCATGTGCAAGACCGTCTATGCGGGATGCGACGAATTATCGGTAGCCCGCTCTGTGCTGGAAGATGCCGTGCGCGGCCGGATGCACGACGGCGCGCAGCCGCAGCCGCTCGAAGACGCAGGCGCCGTTCAGCGCGACACCACTCCCGGCTGACCGACCGGCAGTTTTGCGAGCAGCTCGCCGAGCTGCGCCAGCTGCAGCGGCTTGGTGAGGTACGCATCGAATATCGCCCTGCCCTGCGCCTCGCGGGGCTCGGGCGCATATCCTGAAAGAGCGACCAGCTGCGGCGTGCCTGCACCAAAACGCAGACGGATCAACTCCGCGACCGCGTAGCCATCGAGTCCCGGCAAGCCGATGTCGAGCAGCACCAGCTGCGCTTCGAAATCCTCCAGCTGACGCAATGCCTCGTCGCCGCTGTGAGCAGTGCGCACGGCGTGGCCTTCCATCTCCAGCAGCACCGACAGCGACATCGCAGAGTCGGCGTTGTCATCCACGACGAGAATGCGGCGCGCCCGCGGCCGCGTTGCGGCCGGCTCGTTCGCGACGCTTCCGCGCAGCGTGCCGGGCGGCAACGTGATCGTGAACTCGCTGCCGCGACCGGGCCCGTCACTGCGGGCCTCGATGCGCCCGCCGTGCAACTCGATGAGGCGCTTCGCGACGGTGAGCCCGATGCCGAGGCCGCCCTGCGAGCGATCGAGCGACTGGTCGCCCTGCACGAACAAGTCGAACACGTGCGGCAGGATCTGGGCATCGATGCCGGCACCTTCGTCGCGCACGCGAATCTGCACCTCGCCGTCGACCTGGGCCGCGGCGATCCGAATGCGCGCGCCTTCCGGCGAAAACTTCGCGGCATTGCTCAGCAGGTTGCCGATCACCTGCGTGAGACGCACCGGATCGCCATCGACGTGCAGCGGCTGAGGCGGCGAGTCGATCGTCACGACCTGGCGGCGCGCGAGCATCAGCGGCCGCGTACTCTCCAGCGCCGCCTCGATCATTTCCTGCACGACCAGGCTCTGCAGCCGCAGCTCGATCTTGTCCCGCGTGATGCGCGCCACGTCGAGCAAGTCGTCGACGAGCCGCCCCAGGTGCGAGGCCTGACGCTGCAGCACACCGCTCATCCGCTGGACGGTCGAGGGCTCATAGGCCTTGCTGCGCAGGACGGACGCGATGTTGAGGATCGGCGCGAGCGGATTGCGCAGCTCGTGCGCGAGCATGGCGAGGAATTCGTTCTTGCGCCGATCCGCCTCGCGCAGCCGCACCTCGCTGTCGAGCAGCCGGCGGTGCGTCACCTGCAAGCGGTGCAGGAGCTCGATCAGCGCTGCGCAGATCAGCACGAAGAACGTCACGTGCGCGAGCCAGCCGTACGGATCGCTCCAGTTGAAGTCGTGCTGAAACAGCAGCGTACACAGGACCGGACTCGCCAGCGCGATCAGCCAGGCGGGGCCCCGGCCGCTCAGGTAGCACGCCGCCAGCACCGGCAGGACGAACGGCAGGAGGGGGGTGTGCCGGCCGATGATCGGCGTCAGCTCCGCGCGGGCATACGCCGTGCAGACCAGCAGGCCGATCGCCAGGCTGTAGCGCAGCCACCCGGGCTCGCCCTGCAAACGCGGTCCGATCATGTAGTTGTTCGTTTGTTTGGGCACCACAACGTCCGCAAGCGCAGCCGGTTCCGTAGGCCGGGCGAATTTACCCAATTTCTGTTCATCCAGCGCGATTTCCTGTTCGTTCATCGCCAATGGACCGGCCCTCCGGCGCGCAGCGTGAGCCCCAGCGCATAATCGCGGCCATGGCAGCCAACGCTCTCGGCGCAACCGTTCCCGCGTCCGACGCATCGAATCCGGCAACGCCGGCGATCGAAACCGCCGCGCGCCGCACGATGACGCAGATCCACGTGTTCAGCGCGCTCTTCTGGGCGGCGCTGTTCACGATGCACACGACGCAAATGCTCCTGGCCAACGATCGCGAAGATTGGCATTCGATCCGCTGGCGCGCGGGGATGAACGTGCTGGCGTTCGTCCTGTGCCTGCCGATCGGCAGGGTGATCCGCGCGACGCTCGACTGGCGCCTGTCGAGGCGCGTGCTCGCGATCGGCGGCGCGGCGCTGCCGATCGCCATCGCCTATGCGCTGGTCGGCTACTACGTGTGGACGTACGTGCTCGCCAACCCGCCGATGCCCTACTCCTGGCTCGCCGGGCTCATCATCCAATCGCAATACAACTTCATCCTGTTCCTGCTCTGGTCCGCGTTCTGCTCGGCGATCCTGTACGCGGCGCAGTCGCAGGAGCGCGAGCGCAGCCTGCTGCGGGCACAGGTGCTGGCGCGCGAAGCGGAGCTGAAGATGCTGCGCTACCAGATCAATCCGCACTTCCTCTTCAACACGCTCAACGCGGTCTCCGCGCTGATCGTCACCGGCCAGGCGCTGGCGGCGGATGCGATGATCACCAAGCTGGCGCGCTTCTTCCGCAACGCGCTGAGCCGCGAGTCGACGGCCAAAGTGACGCTGGCCGAAGAGCTGCGGGTGCAGCTGGAGTATCTCAACATCGAGCTCACGCGCTTTCCCGACCGGCTCAGCTGGTCGACGCAGATCGAGCCCGGCCTGGAGAGCGCACTGGTGCCGCATCTCATCCTGCAGCCGCTGTTCGAGAATGCGATCAAGCATGGCGTCGCGCGCACGCGCGCGCCGGTGGAGGTGAAGCTCGGCGCTCTGCGGCGGGACGGGCAATTGATCGTGACGTTGGAGAATGCGGCGAAGCCAGTCAGGCTGAAGCCTGACCCACAGGGAAACGGCAGCAGCTTCCGGGGTGAGGTGCAGGAGCAGGAGGGCGAAGGCGTGGGGCTCGCCAACGTCGCGCGACGCCTGCAGACGTTCTACGGATCGGCCGCGACGCTGGCGACGCGGCAGCAGGAGGGAAACTTCACCGTCGAGCTGCGGCTGCCGATCGAACTGACGTTATGACTTTGCGCGTGTTCGCCATCGACGACGAGCCGTTGGCGTTGCGCCGCCTGGAGTGGTGCCTGCAGGACCTGCCGGGCGTCGCGGTCGTCGGCACGACCGGCGACCCGCAGCAAGGGCTCGAGTTGATCCGCACCCTCGCACCCGACGTGGTGCTGCTGGATGTCGAGATGCCGGAGCTGACCGGCTTCGAGCTGCTCGGCGCGCTCAGCGAAACCGGCAGCGGCCCGTTGCCCGAGATCGTCTTCGTGACCGCCTTCGATCATTTCGCGGTGAAAGCCTTCGCGGTCAGCGCCGTCGACTACCTGCTCAAGCCGGTCGAGCGCAGCCGGCTCGCCGAAGCATTGGAGCGCGCCCGTGTGCGTCGCGAGCTGCGCGATGCGAATGCGCGCGTGCAGGAGCTGCGCGACATCGTGGATACGCTGCGAGCCGAGCGCCGCGGCGGGCAGAAGAAGTACGACACCGAGCTGTGGATCCGCGAAGGCGACGCGCGCGTGCGCGTTCCGGTCGAGATGATCGAGCGCCTCGAAGCCGATGGCGACTACGTGCGGCTGCACGTCGGACAACGCGTGCGCCTGCTGCGAGCGCGCCTCGGCGATCTCGCCGACCGCCTCGACCCGTCGAAGTTCGTGCGCGTGCATCGCTCGGAAATCGTGCGGCACGATCTGATCGCGGCGATCCGCCGGCACGACTCCGGCCGCACGTTTGCAGTGCTGTCCGGCGGTCGGGAGGTGCCCGTCAGTCGCCGCTATGTTGCACGCGTCTCGCATGCTCTGCGCTTCGACAAACATCAGCGCGGCGCGGGCCAGCCCTAGCTCCATCGCAAGAATTGCCGCGCGTGTCGTCGTGCACGCCGATGCATCCATTGCTCGCGGCCGCCGTTCGTCGTCGACGCACGGCGCTTCGCCGCAAATATGTGCGGAACCAATTGCCGCCGGCCTATCTCTTCTCCTGTGTCAATGCAGAGTTCAGGCCGATGAGTTCGATGATCCGCAGATTCGTTTCCGCCAACGGCGCGAGCGGCAGCGCGCACACCGCACAAGTCACGGAGATTCACTGGATGCCAGCGGGGCGTGCGGCACCCGAGGTGATTGCGGCGGTGCCTTCAGTGCACGCTGCATGGAATGGCAGCTACCCGCTGTGCGTCGACGGCCACGCACTGCGACTCGAGGAAGAAGTGTTCCTGGTGCTGAACGCCGGTCATGTGCTGACCGCGCGCGGCCGGCGCGATCCCGGCGCCTGCATGCTGAGCATCTATTTCGCGCCCGAGTTGCTGGCGCGTGCGATCGAAGCGCTCGCCCCCGCCGATCGCGAGTTGCTGCTCGGCCACACGCAGGACGGAGCGTTGCGTCTGTTCGAGCATCTGCGCGAGCACGATCGGTCGTTTACCTCCGTCATGCATTACGTAGCGCACCACATCTGCACCGGCGTCGAGGACCCGGCGTGGTACGAAGAGCAGGTCAGCTTTCTCCTACGGCGCTTGATGACGCACGAGATCGCGCTTGCCCGTACGGTGAGCACCATGACGCACATGAAGTCATGGAAGCGTCGCGAAACGTTCACACGCCTGGCGCGCGTCGCCGACCTCATCCATTCGTGCTACGACCGCGCGCTGACGATCGACGAGCTGGCCGAAGCTGCTCACTGGTCGCGCTTCCACATGATGCGCGAGTTCAAAGCGGTGCATGGCATCAGTCCGTATGAATACTTGCAGCGCCGGCGCACGCAGGCAGCCGCGCGCCTGCTGTGCTCGACTGAGTTGTCCGTCGCCGAGATCGCCGAGCGCACCGGCTTTCACGAGCGCAGCACTCTCGTGCGCCGCTTGCGACGCACCAGCGGTCTCGGCGCACGTGCTTTGCGGACGCTGGCGCATGAAAATGCGCAGACAGCGTCGATGCCATCATGGCAAGCGCTGCCACACAGAATGACAACCTCCGCCGCATCCGGTGTGAATTTCACCACTAGCATCTCCAGCGTACGCTGATGGGGACATTCGCCACCGGATGAAGTGGCGTCTGTCCCCTTTCTGTTTTACGCAGGAGGGCTTTTCCATGTCGACGAATGTTTCCGTCCGGCGCGCGGTTCGCTGCGCGCTGCTCAGTGGCGCGGTCACGGCTTTTGCCGGCATCGCGCCCGCACAGGCACAGCAGGCGGCGCAGGAGACCACTATCCAGGAAGTGGTCGTGACCGGCTCGCGCATCGCGCAACCGGGCCTCACGAGCGTCAGCCCGGTGACCGCCGTGAGCTCCGAAGACGTCAAGATCCAGGGCGTGACGCGCACCGAAGATCTGATCAACAACCTGCCGCAGGCGTTCGCCGATTTCGGCGGCAACGTGTCCAACGGCGCAACCGGCGCAGCGACCGTCAACCTTCGCAACCTCGGCTCGCAGCGCACGCTGGTGCTGGTGAACAACCGGCGCCTGATGCCGGGCGATCCGACGCAGAACGGCGCGGCCTCGCCCGATCTCAACCAGATTCCGGCGGCGCTGATCGAGCGCGTCGAAGTGCTCACCGGCGGCGCGTCCGCGGTGTACGGCGCAGATGCCGTGGCAGGCGTCGTCAACTTCATCATGAACGACAAGTTCGAGGGCGTACGGCTCGATGCCCAATACGGCTTCTACCAGCACGACAACAACAGCGACATCGGCAACATCGTGCGCGAAGCCGGCTTCAACTCGCCGGGCGGCAACACCCGCGACGGCTACAACAAGGACTTCACGTTCCTCGCCGGCATCAATACGGAGGACGGCCGCGGCAACGCCACCGTGTACGTCGGCTATCGCACGTTGAGCGCGGTCACGCAGGACAAGCGCGATTTCAGCGCGTGCGCGCTCGCGTCGGGCGACTCGTTCACCTGCGGCGGCTCCGGCACCACGGCGCCGGCGCTGTTCCAGACCTACAACCCGAACGACGTGAACGACCTCTCGCCGACCGGCGCATTCACCGTCGGCCCCGGCGGCGTGCTCCGCGAGTTCACCGACTCCGACCTGTTCAACTTTGCGCCCCAGAACTACTACCAGCGTCCGGACGAGCGCAAGACGGCAGGCCTGTTCGCGCACTATGACTTCAGCGACAAGGCGAGCGTCTACACCGAGTTCATGTTCATGGACGATCGCACGCAGGCGCAGATCGCGCCGAGCGGCGCATTTCTCGGCACCGGTCCCGGCCAGCCGCCGTTCTTCGGTCGCTATGCGGTGAACTGCAACAACCCGCTGCTCTCGCCGTCCGCCGTCGACACCTTCTGCGGCGGCGTTGCGGACGCGCGCGACATCCTGCTCGACATCGGCCGGCGCAATGTCGAAGGCGGCGGCCGCATCGACGACCTGCGGCACACCTCGTTCCGCGGCGTCGTCGGCTTGCGCGGCGACATCGCCGACGGCTGGAGTTACGACGTCTACGGTCAGTACGGCACTTCGTTGCTGTCGGAGCGCTTCCAGAACGACATCTCGCGCACCCGGCTCAACAACGCGCTGCTCGCAGTGGCCGGCCCGAACGGCCAGCCGGTCTGCCGCATCAACGCCGATGCGGACCTGTCGAACGACGATCCGACCTGCGTGCCGTATGCGATCTTCGGCGTCGGCAGCGTTACGCCCGATCAGCTCGCGTACCTGCAGGTGCCCGGCCTGACCGAAGGCGAGACGGTCGAGCAGGTGCTGAGCGGCTCGATCTCCGGCGACCTCGGCCGGTACGGCATCAAGCTGCCGACGGCGAACGACGGTCTCGGCGTCGCGTTCGGCGCCGAGTATCGCTCGGAGGAGTCGGAGCTGCGCGCCGACCAGGCGTTCCGCACCGGCGATCTCGCCGGCCAGGGCGCACCGACGCTCGACACCACCGGCCAGTTCAACGTCAAGGAAGTGTTCGCCGAAGCGCGCCTGCCGATCCTGCAGGGCAAGCCGTTCGCCGACACGCTCTCGTTCGAAACCGGCTACCGCTACTCCGACTACGATCTCGGGTTCAACACCGACACCTACAAGCTCGGCCTGCAGTGGGCGCCGGTGAGCGCGCTGATGTTGCGCGGCAGTTATCAGCGCGCCGTGCGCTCGCCGAACATCCAGGAGCTGTTCCTGCAACCGCGCGTGCAGCTCGACGGCAACACGGATCCGTGCTCGAACGAGCTGGGCGGCACGCCCGACGCGAGCTTCGAGGAGTGCGCGCGCAGCGGCGTGACGGCCGCGCAGTACGGCAACATCCTGCAGAACCCGTCCTCGCAGTACAACGGCCTGGTCGGCGGCAACACCGAGCTCAAGCCGGAAGAGTCGGACACGTACTCGTTCGGCTTCGTGTTCACGCCGGACTTCGCGCCGGGGCTCAACGTGACGGTCGACTACTACGACATCAAGGTCGAGAAGCTGATCAACTCGCTGGGCGCGGACTTCATCCTCAACCAGTGCCTGTCGACTGCCGATCCGACCTTCTGCGACCGCGTGCACCGCGCGGCCAACGGCTCCATCTGGCTCGGCAACACCGGCTTCATCGACGATCCGGTGCTCAACACGGGCTCGCTGCAGACCAAGGGGTTCGATGCCGAAGTGAACTACCGCCTCGAGATGGGCAGGGTCGGCAGCCTCGGGCTGCAGCTCATCGGCACGTATGTCGACGAGTTCCTGACCGAGCCGCTGCCCGGCGCGAGCAAGTACGACTGCGTCGGACTGTACGGCACGGTGTGCGGCACGCCGATTCCTGATTGGCGTCACAAGCTGCGCGCCAGCTGGACGACGCCGTGGAACCTCGACCTGGCGGTGACGTGGCGTTACATCGCAGCGGTGGATGACGATCGCACCAGCACGGATCCGAATCTCGCGGGCGACGTCATCCCGACGGACAAGCGGCTCGGCTCGCGCAACTACGTGGACCTGACCGGCTCGTACGTGTTCAGCGACATCGGCGCGTTCAAGAGCGTGACTGCCCGGCTCGGCATCAACAACGTGCTGGACAAGGATCCGCCGCTCGTCGGCCAGGACACCTGCCCGGCCGTGTTCTGTAACGGCAATACGTTCCCGCAGGTGTACGACACGTTGGGACGGTTTGTCTTTTTGGGTCTGACGGCGGATTTCTAGGAGGCGCCTGACACAGGTGACAGGGTGACACAGGTGACACAGGTCAGAAGCGTTCTGGCCTGTGTCACCCGTGTCACCTATGTCACCTGTGTCACTACTTTCCGCGCACCCACCGACGCATCGATTGCTCCCCCGTGTCATTCACCGCCACTGCACGACTGTTCACCGCAAAAACCTGCGAGCCATCCATCGTCCGTTTAGCGTAGCGCCCGTGTGATCGCAGCAACGCGCAGAACGTCGCGCTGCGAACCGGGGAGCTTCGTCGATGCGATCGATCGTTCGCCCGAGCGGCGCGCATACCGCGCAGGGGACCGAGATTCACTGGATGCCCGCCGGGCGCGCCGTCCCGGACACGATCGCCGGAGTACCGTCCGTTCATGCTGCATGGAATGGCAGCGCCTCGCTGTGCCTCGACGGCCAGGGCACGCTCAAGCTCGAAGACGAGGTGTTCGTCGCGCTGAATGCCGGCCACGTGCTCGCGGCGCGCGGCCGGCCTGATCCTGCTGCCTCGCTGCTGAGCATCTACTTCGCGCCGGAGCTGCTTGCCCAGGCGTTTGCAGAGCTTGCGGCAGCCGACCGCGATCTGCTGCTCGGCTGCTCGCACGATTCGCAGTTCCGGCTGTTCGAGCATGTGCGAGACAGCGATCGCTCGCTGGCGTCGGTGATGCGCTACATCGCGCACCACGTCGACGCCGGCATCGACGATCCGCAGTGGTACGAGGAGCAGGTGACGTTCCTGCTGCGCCGGCTGCTCGCCCACGAAGTCGCGCTGGCGCGCACCGTCAACAGCATGACGCACATGAAGTCGTGGAAGCGCCGCGAGACGTTCACGCGTCTGGCGCGCGTCACCGACCTGATTCATTCGTCGTACGAACAGCCGCTGACGATCGTCGAGCTGGCCGAAGCTGCTCACTGGTCGCACTTCCACATGATGCGCGAGTTCAAGGCGGTGCACTCGATCAGCCCGTACGAGTACCTGCAACGCCGCCGGACACAAACAGCCGCTCGCCTGCTGTGCTCTACGGATCTGTCGGTCGCGGCGATCGCCGAGCGCACCGGCTTTCATGCGCGCACGCTGGTGCGCCGGCTGCGCCGCAGCCGTGGTCTCGGCGCACGCGCCCTGCGCTCGCTGATGCAGGAGACCGGTCAATCACAGCAATGTGCGTCGAGCAGAATGCCAACGACTGTCGTATAGACCGTTGACGCAGCAACTAGCATCTCCTGCGTACATCAGACCTTCGCAGGAGGTGCCCAATGTCGCAGAACAATTCCGTCCGGCGCGCGGTTCGCGGCGCGCTGCTCACGAGCGCGGCCGCTGCTCTCGTCGGCGTAGTGCCGGCGCAGGCGCAGGAGGCCTCGACGATCCAGGAAGTCATCGTGACCGGCTCGCGCATTCCGCAACCCAATCTCACGAGCGTCAGCCCGGTGACGGCCGTGGGCTCCGACCAGGTCAAGATCGAGGGCGTGACGCGCGTCGAGGACCTGATCAACAACCTGCCGCAGGCGTTCGCCGATTTCGGCGGCAACCTGTCGAACGGCTCGACCGGCACGGCCAGCGTCAATCTGCGCAATCTCGGCTCGCAACGCACGCTGGTGCTGGTGAACAGCCGCCGCCTGATGCCCGGCGACCCGACGCAGAACGCCGCCGCCTCGCCCGACCTGAACCAGATTCCGGCGGCGCTGATCGAGCGCGTCGAAGTGCTCACCGGCGGCGCCTCGGCCGTGTACGGCGCCGATGCCGTGGCCGGCGTCGTCAACTTCATCATGAACGACAAGTTCGAAGGCGTGCGGGTCGATGCGCAGTACAGCATGTACCAGCACGACAACGACGACGACAAGATCCAGAGCCTGGTGCGCGAGAGCGACTACGCGCTGCCGAAGAGCAACATCCGTGACGGCTACACCAAGGACATCACGTTCATCGCCGGCATCAATACGCCGGACGGCCGCGGCAACGCGACGGTTTACGTCGGCTATCGCACGCTCGACCCGATCACGCAGAACCACCGCGACTTCAGCTCGTGCGCGCTCGGCTCGTCCGATGCGGGCGATCCGGCCTCGAACACGTTCGCCTGCGGCGGCTCGCCGAACGCCGCGCGCGGCCTGTTCCAGACCTACAACCCGACCGACGTGAACGATCTCAATCCGACCGGCGCCTTCACGATCGACCCGGACGGCACGGTGCGCGACTTCCAGGCGTCCGACCAGTTCAACTTCGCGCCGTACAACTTCTATCAGCGCTCGGACGAGCGCAAGACGGCGGGCCTGTTCGCGCACTACGATTTCAGCGACAAGGCGAGCGTCTACACCGAGTTCATGTTCATGGACGATCGCACGCAGGCGCAGATCGCGCCGAGCGGCGCATTCCTCGGCGCCGGTCCCGGCGCGCCGCCGTTCTTCGGCCGCTACGCGGTGAACTGCGACAACCCGCTGCTGAGCGCGCAGACCGTGGATGCGTTCTGCGGCGGCGACAGCGGCGCGGGCGACATCCTCATCGACATCGGCCGGCGCAACGTCGAAGGCGGCGGCCGCAACGACGACCTGCGGCACACCTCGTTCCGCGGCGTCGTCGGCCTGCGCGGCGACATCGGCGCAGGCTGGACCTACGACGCGTACGGCCTGTACGGCACCTCGCTCCTGTCCGAGAACTACCAGAACGACGTCTCGCGCTCGCGTATTCGCAAGGCGCTGACCGCCGTGGCCGGCCCGAACGGCCAGCCGGTCTGCCGCGTCAATGCAGACGCGGACCTGACCAATGACGATCCGAACTGCGTGCCGTACGCGATCTTCGGCGTCGGCAGCGTCACGCCGGAGCAAGTCGCGTACTTGCAGATCCCTGCCCTGTCGGAGGGCGAGACGGTCGAGCAGGTGCTGAGCGCCTCGGTCTCCGGCGATCTCGGCCAGTACGGCATCAAGCTGCCGAGCGCCAACGACGGTCTCGGTGTCGCATTCGGCGCGGAGTATCGCTCCGAGCGCTCGGAGCTGCGCACCGACGCGAACTACCAGGCCAACGACCTCGCGGGCCAGGGCGCGCCGACGCTCGACACGTTCGGCCAGTTCGACGTCAGGGAGATATTCGCCGAGGCGCGCCTGCCGCTGATGCAGGACAAGCCGTTCGCCGACACGTTGTCGTTCGAAGCGGGCTATCGCTACTCGGACTACAACCTCGGCTTCACCACCGACAGCTACAAGCTCGGCCTGCAGTGGTCACCGGTGAGCGATTTGATGTTTCGCGGCAGCTATCAACGCGCAGTACGCTCGCCCAACATCCAGGAGCTGTTCCTGCAGCCGCGCGTGCAGCTCGACGGCGTGACCGATCCGTGCTCGAACGAGCTCGGCGGCACTCCGGCTGCGAGCTTCGAGGAGTGCGCGCGCAGCGGCGTGACGGCCGCGCAATACGGCAACATCCTGCAGAACCCGGCTTCGCAGTACAACGGACTGGTCGGCGGCAATCCCGATCTCGATCCGGAGTCGTCGGACACGTACTCGTACGGCTTCGTCGTGACGCCGGGCTTCCTGCCGGGGTTCAGCTTCACGCTCGACTACTACGACATCAAGGTCGAGAAGCTCATCAACAATCTCGGCGCCGACTTCATCCTCGGCCAGTGCCTGACGGCGGGCGACCCGACGTATTGCGAGCGCGTGCATCGCTCCGGCAACGGCTCGATCTGGCTCGGCGACTCCGGCTTCGTCGACGACCCGATCCTCAACACCGGCTCGCTGCAGATCAGCGGCATCGATGCCGAGGCGAACTATCGCTTCGACGTCGGCAGTGCCGGGAGCCTGAGCCTGCAGTTCATCGGCACCTATGTCGATGAGTACCTGACCGAGCCGCTGCCGGGCGCGAGCAAGTACGACTGCGCCGGATTGTTCGGCGCGGTGTGCCTCACGCCGATTCCGGACTGGCGCCACAAGCTGCGCGCCAACTGGACGACGCCGTGGAACATGGACGTCGCCTTGACCTGGCGCTACATCGCGGCGGTGGACGACGACCGCACCAGCTCCGATCCGAATCTGTCTGCGCCCGTCATCCAGACGGACAAACGTCTCGGCTCGCGCAGCTACTTCGACCTGACGGGCTCGTACACCTTCAGCGAAGCGGGTGTGTTCAGCAACGTGACGGGACGGCTCGGCATCAACAACATCCTGGACAAGGATCCGCCGCTGGTCGGCCAGGACACCTGCCCGGCCGTGTTCTGCAACGGCAACACGTTCCCGCAGGTGTACGACACGCTCGGGCGGTATGTCTTCCTGGGGCTGACGGCGGATTTCTGAGCGGAGGGGGCACGCAGTCACGGAGTCACGCGATGTCGTGACTTCGTGACTTTTTCAGTTTGAACAATTCCGCCGCAGGTGTGTTGAGTGGAGGCACCCCCTGACGAAAGGAGATCCCCATGCTCGGCAACCAAGATGCTGTGGCGACCGTTGCGGTCAAAAATCTGGCAACGGCGAAGCAATTCTATGAGGGCGCGCTCGGGTTGAAGCCGGTCGATGCGGAGGGCGATGAAGTCGTCGTGTACCAGAGCGGCAACTCGCGCCTCAACGTGTATCGCTCGCAGTTCGCGGGCACCAACAAGGCGACGGCCGTGACCTGGGCGGTGGACGATCTCGAGGGCGAGGTGCGCTCTTTGAAATCGAAAGGCGTTGCCTTCGAGCACTACACGATGCCGGGAATGAAGCTGCAGGGCGACCTGCACGTCGCGGAAGGCGAAGACTTCAAGGTTGCCTGGTTCAAGGACCCGGACGGCAACATCTTCAGCATCATGAGCCGCTAGAGACTCGCGCTCAGCGCGTCGTCATCTTCTCCTGCACGCGTGCGCCGCGCAGTATCAGCTCGACTGCGGAGTTGCCTTCGTGGCACGCGTACTCGAACATCTGGTACTGCTCGTCGCGCGCCAGCGGATATGAAATCTTCCACGGCGCCGTGTAGTTCACGGGATCGTCGATCGTGATCTCGTACTGCATGGTGTCGCGGTCGATGCGCGTGAAGCGCTCGATGAGGTGCAGCTGCTCGCTGAACGGCACGCCGCGCAGCGAGGAGTTCTGGCCGGTGGCGATCCAGCCGCGGTCGTTGAAGTTTGTGGTGTCCACGACCAGCGTCGCGCCTTCCCAGTGACCCCGTGAATCGCCGCCCCACGAGCGCACGCGCCGATCTGCGTGCGCCGGCTGCGCGGCAGAGTCCATGCGGATGACGCGCGCGTCGTGCACCATCTCGGCGACGATCAACACGTAGCCGGGCGTCTGCACGAACTGGTACGCGTTGTTGTACACGACGGGAAACATGGCAGTCGGCTCGCGCGTGATGCAGCGATCCCACTGGCTCATGGTTTCGTACGAATCGAAGTTACTGAGGTTGAAGTCGCGCCGGCGCAGAGCTTCGGGTCGCACCGGCACCTTGCCATCGGCCGGCTCGACGACCAGCGATGTCTGGCCGTTCGGCAGGATCGCCAGGTGCTGATCGATGAAGGCGTCGTTGTCGCGGCCGACTTCGCCGGCCTTGTGGCCGGACGCCCAGAACTTCTCGGCCGCGACGCGCTGGTGCTCCGCGCGCTGCGCTTCCGGCAGCTGCGTCGCAAGATCCGCGGGCCGCTCGAACGGCGTCAGCGTGCCGCTGGTCCAGATACCCTGGATATCGGGCGTGCCGTCCGCCATGCGCGGCATGTCCGCGGCTGCGGCTGCTCCGGCGGCCAGGACACAGAACCCGAGCGACGTCCGAATTCGGCTGATTGCGCGCATGCACGGCACCCGATCACGGTAGGGGGCCGAGCATACTCGCGTCGATTGACCAAAGGGGAGCCGCCGGCTAGCGGCCCACGTCCGGCTGCAGGATCGCGTCGCCGAACTTCCCTTCCAGCTTGCGGGTGCGGATCCATGAGACCAGCAGGTCGAAGTAGCCGGGCGACTGCCCGGTCGCAACCAGCTCAGCGCCGCGCTGCTGCATCTCGATGATGCCGTGATCGGCGTTCGGGAAGACTGCGATATCGAGCTGCGGGGGCGCCGGCTGCAGCCCACGCAGGAATTCGAGCGTCGGCACCGGCGGCGCTTCGGTGTCCTTGCCTGCGACGACCCAGAGCATCGGCATGCGCACGCGTCGCAGCGCTGCCTGCGCGTCGTAGTCGAGAATCGCGTCGAAGCCGAGCGCTGCGCGCAGCTCCTTGAACTGGTCGTCCGGCGAGCGCAGCAGGGGCCCGGTGAAGTCGCCCTCGACTTCGTGCAGCCACTTCTCGCTGTCGTGCGCGGCCTTGAACTTGCGCAGATCCTCCAGGCCGTCGGTGAAGCGGGACAGCATGACGCGGCCGGTGATCGCGGTCAGCTCGCGACCCCTGGCGATGATGCTCTCGTCGTAGTGCTTCGCGCGCAGCTCGCCGAGCACTTCTTCGCGATCCTCCTCCAGCGGGCTGATCGCGAGCCCGTAGGACACGACGACGAAGTCGACCGGCGAGCGTACTGCCGCGAGCGGCGCGATCCAGCCGCCCTGGCTCTCGCCCATCAGGCCGACCGGCACATTCGGCTTGCCGAGGAGCCTGCGTGCTTCGGCGACGGCCATGATTGCGTCGTCCGCCAGCTCGCTGAAGTCGACGGTGAAGCGGCCGGTCGAGCGGCCGGTGCCGCGCTTGTCATAGACGAACACCGCGATACCCTGCGTCGGCAGCATGTGCTGCAGGAAGTTGAAGGTGACGGCGCTGTCGTTGCCGGAGCCGTAGACCAGCACGACGAGCGCCTTGGGGTCGGCGGGTGCGTACAACTCGCCGTACAGATCGTTGCCGAGACTCGCGAACGTCGTCGGCGTGCGCGTCATCGCTACGCGCTGCGCGACGCCCGAAGGTCCGCCCTTCAGCCGGAACTCCAGCCGCTTGCCCGGGCAGCCATCGAATACCGCTTCGACGATGCGCGGCTCGCGCGACGCCCAGTCCGGTCCGCCGTGAAAGTGGCGATCGTCGTCCGGATACAGACGCCCGCTGCGACCGTCGATCAAGCGATAGCGCAGCGCGCCCTCGTCGCTCGGCGAAATCACGACATGAGCGCCGCTCGCGAGCCGGTAGGCGCCGGAGTAGCACGCATGCGCCGGCTCCTTGGGAGACTCCGCAAGCGCAGTCCCACCAATCGCTGCGCCGACGAACGCGACTGTACCGAGCAAACGAAACGAAACTGTCATGGTGCTGCATGTCCGTGTGAGTAACTGTGCTGTTCGGACGCCGCACCACCACATTGGGTTGCAGCATGGGGTGCCGGGAGAGAAAAACGGGGGAAACTCAGCACCGCAGCAATCGTTGCTGCATTGCTCAGTTTCCCCCGTTTTTCTCTCCCGGCACCCTCACCTCGCCTGAAAGCGAATGGCCTGGCCGCCGCCCGAGGCGAGCTTCAGCTGCAGCGTGTCCCCGCGCCGCACGTCGCGGCGCTCAATCGCGATCGCGAACGGATGCGTGTGCCAATCCGCGTTGGCGCCGTCGCGGTAGATGTGGGCGCGGTAGACGCGGCCGGCGTCGAGGAAATCGAGCGTCACTTCGAGCGTGCGCGCGTTCTCGTGGTGACGCTGCCGAGATACCAGTCGTCGCTGTTGCGGTCTTTGCGCACGATCGTCACGTAGTCGCCGACCTCGCCGTTCGGCACCAGGGTCTGCGACCAGTCGGTCGCGACGTCCTTGATGAACTGGAACGGCGCCGGGAATTTGCGGTAGTTCTCCGGCAGGTCGGCGGCCATCTGCAGCGGGCTGTACAGCACGATGTAGTTCGCCAGCTGTTTCGCGAGCGTGGACTGGATCGGCCGGCCGCCCTTGCCTTTCAGGCTCAACACGCCCGGCGTGAAGTCGAACGGTCCGCTGAGCATGCGCGTGAACACCAGGTTCGCCTCGTGCTCCGGCGGATTCGGCGGCACGCCCCAGGCGTTGTACTCCATGCCGCGCGCTCCTTCGCGCGCGATCCAGTTCGGATAGGTGCGTCGCAGGCCCGTGTCCTTGATCGGCTCGTGCGCAACCACAGCGATGTGCCGTTTCGCCGCTTCCAGGACGACCTTCAGATGATGGCGCGACATGACCTGACCGTCATGCCACTCGAAGTGGATCCTGCCATCGGGCCCGAGCGCCTTCACGCCGCCGGCGTCGGCAACGTAGCCGGTCTTTACGCTGTCGATGCCGAGCCGCTGGTAGAGATCGAGCCCGGCTGCGAGCTGCGGCTCGTAGTGCGCGATGTTGGCGGAGGTCTCGTGATGCCCGATCAGGTGCACGCCCTTCTTTTTGGCGTACCCGGCCAGGCCTTCCAGGTCGAAGTCCGGGTACGGCTGCGTGAAGCTGAAGGTCTCGCCGTTCGCGAACCAGTCGCCGTCCCACCCGACGTTCCAGCCTTCGACCAGCACGCCGCGAAAGCCGTTCTGCGCAGCGAAGTCGATGTAGCGGCGCGTGTTCGCCGTCGTCGCGCCGTGCTGCGCACCCGACGCCCAGGTCCAGTCGCCCAGGTGCATCGCCCACCAGATGCCGACGTACTTCGCCGGCTTGAACCACGAGACATCGCCGAGCGCGTTCGGCTCGTTGAGATTCAGAATGAGGTCGGAGGCCAGGTACAGATCGCCCGCAGCGTCGGCGATCAGCAGCGTGCGCCAGGGTGTAGTGAAAGGCGCCGTGCGCTGCACTTTCGGACCTTGCGACGACGGCGACAGCGCTGCTCTGAGGCGCGTGCCATCGACCCGGCGCACCCACATCGACGAATAGTCGACCAGCGCAGCCTCATGAATCGCGATGTGCAACCCCGCGTCGGTACGGATCGTCAGCGGCGTGTGCGCCTGTGCAACCTCGCTCAGCCGCGTGCGGTTGTAGAGATACTCGTAGCGATTCCACTCACCGCCCGGGATCCACCACGCCGTGCCGTTGTCGGCAATCGCGAACTCGGTGAGCTCCTCGCCGATGTTCACGTCGTGCAGCTGCGGCTGATCGGGGAACTCGTAGCGAAAGCCGATGCCGTTGTCGAACGCGCGGAACACGACCGTGAACGCGCGCTGCGGCGGGCTCTTCTCCACCAGGCGCACGCGCAGCTCGTTGTAATGATTGCGCACGTAGCGCCGCTCGCCCCATGGCTGCTCCCACGTCTCGTCGAAGGTGCGCGTCTCGACGCCGTCCGCGCGCATCTTGCGCTCCAGCTTCGGCGCGTCGGTCAGCAGGAAGCCGAGCCGCGACTCGTCGAGGATCGGACGTCCGCCGCGCGCCACCGTGTAGCCGGGGCGGCCCTCCTCATCGATCGTCACGCCGACCGACAGGACGTTGCCCGGCGAGCTGACGGTGGCGACCGTCTCGGCGCCCGCGACGCTCGTCCACACAAGGAGGATGAGAAGAGTCAGGCTTCTTTTCATGTCCATCGGGCGACCCCCGCGCGGGCGGCGTTATGATGCCACATGGCAACTGTAACCCCGCGCTTGCCGGCCCTCTTCTTCGGTCATGGCAATCCGCTGAACGCCCTCGGCAGCAACGACTACGCGCAGGCGTGGGCGGCGCTCGGAGCGCGCCTGCCCCGACCGCGCGCAGTGCTGTGCATTTCCGCGCACTGGTACGTGCCTCAGCTCGCAGTGACTGCGATGGCACGGCCGCGCACGATTCACGATTTCGGCGGTTTTCCGCGCGAGCTGTTCGAGGTCCAGTATCCGGCGCCCGGCGATCCCGCGCTCGCGCGCGAAGTGCAGCAGCTGCTCGGGCCGCTCGATGTGGATCTCGACGACCGCTGGGGTCTCGATCACGGCACATGGTCGGTGCTGTGCCACGTGTTTCCGAGCGCGGACGTGCCGGTCATCCAGCTGAGCATCGACGAGACGCGTGCGCCGCATTTTCACTACGAGATCGGCCAGCGGCTGCGACCGCTGCGGGACGCCGGCGTGCTGATCGCGGGCAGCGGCGATATCGTGCACAACTTGCACGCCTATGCCTGGGGCCGGCACCCGGTCGAGCCGTATGACTGGGCGCTGCGCTTCGAATCGCGAGTGCGCGATCTCATCGAGGCGCGCGAGCACGCGCCGCTGATCGACTACGGGTCGCTCGGCAAGGATGCGCTGCTCTCCGTCCCGACTCCCGAGCACTACCTGCCTTTGCTGTACGTGCTCGGTGCCTCGCACGCGGACGACGCGATAACGTTCCCCGTGGAAGGCATGGATGGCGGATCCGTATCGATGCTGGCCGTACAGATGGGAGAGACACCGCAATGATCGATCACACTGGCGTCGCCGCCACGAGCTACGAGAAGAGCAAGCAGTTCTACACGCGTGCGCTCGCGCCGCTCGGCTATCAGCTGATGATGGAGCTGCCGAAGGAAGTCACCGGCGGCCGCGGCGTCGCAGGATTCGGTGTGCCGCCGAAGCCGGACTTCTGGCTCGCGGAGCACGCAGCGGCAAACAATCCGCCGCTGCACATCGCATTTCGCGCAGACTCGCGCGCGCTGGTGGACGAGTTCTACAAGGCAGCGCTGGCGGCCGGCGGCCGCGACAACGGCGGGCCCGGGCCGCGTCCGCACTATCACGAGAAGTACTACGGCGCGTTCGTGCTGGATCCGGACGGCAACAACATCGAGGCCTGCTGCCACACCTGAAGAGTCAGGCTGAAGCCTGACCCACAGCGGAGCCTCGGACTACAGGTCCGACTTCCGCGGCGCGCGGCACTCCGGGATCATCCGCCGCATCCGGCGCGCGAAGCTGCGCAGGCAGACTTCGTTCTCGCTCAGCGGCCCGACCGAGTAGCTGCTGGAAGCCATGCCGGCCTGCACGCGCTCGATCAGTGCCTTGTCCTCGATGTTGACCTGGCGATTGATGCGCCAGTTGAGATAGCGCGCGGCGCGCATCTCGCGCCGGCTGTCCGGGTGCACGTAGGCGATCTCGCGGATCATCGTCTGCGTCGGCGAGACCGGGATGAACTGCATGAAGTCGACCTGGTCCGGGTAGATGTCGAAGGCGACGTTCGGCCAGAGCTTGAAATACGTCCACAGCCGCTGGCGCTCGGGCGGCAGGTAGTCGACCTGCGGCAGCACGCTCTGGTACAGGCGCTCGGAAAAATTGCTGCTGGCCTTTTCCTGCAGCAGGCCGGACATCTTGTCGATCCACTCCTGCGCCTCGATCGCGTAGCTGCGGGCGAACAAGCGCGTGAGCCCGGGATGCGCCACCGGGATGTGCATGCCGTCGGAATAGTTGTCGGCGACGTTCTTCCAGTTCACATCGCGCGCCCGCAGCGTGACGCGGCCTTGCGGCACGAGCTCTTCCATCCGGTAGGCTGCGAGCTCGTTGGCGTACGGCGCCGCCATCTCGCGCACGCTCGGCAGGCCGGGCTCGAAGCGGATGAACACGAAGCCCATGTAGACTTCCTGCTCGAGCTCGGCCAGCCCGAGCCGGCTCATGTCGAGGCTGCGGAACGAGTCCCGCTGCGGCACGCCGATCAGCTTGCCTTCGAGCGAGTAGGTCCAGCGGTGGTACGGACACGCGATCATCTGCCCGCAGTTGCCCTTCTGGGCGTCGAGGAGGCGCGAGGCGCGGTGCCGGCAGACGTTGTGGAAGCTGCGCAGCTGGCCGTCCTTGCCGCGCACCGTGACGACCGATTCGCCGAGCAGGTCGAAGCGGTGATAGTCGCCGACCTGCGGGATGTCGTTGCTGTGACAGACCAGCTGCCAGCTGGTGCGGAAGATCGAGCGGCGCTCCAGCTCGAAGAATTGCGGGTCGTGGTAGATCCAGCCCGGCAGGCCGAAGTCGTCTTCGTCGTAGGTGGCCGGCTGAGCCGGCTGGATTGCGGCGCTCATGCCCCCAAGAATCCGCGCGCGCCGGCCGAATGTCCAGCCGGGCGATACCGGAGTCAGGCTGAAGCCTGACCCACGGGGCGCGAAGCCTTGCTGGCGGCCCAGGCGATCGGCAGGCCGATGCAGAACATGTGCACCACGATGCCGGTGGCGAACGACAGCGGGATGAAGCGCCACTTGTTCGGCGTGGCCGACAGCTGCATCACGACCAGGTTCATCACCCAGTAAACGACGAAGCCGAAGATCGGGCCCCAGATGAGCGGCTTCTCCACGAGGAACGTCAGCCGGCGGCTGATCCAGAAGAAGATCGCAGCGATGATCAGCATCATCACGTAATGCAGCAGCATGCCGAGCGCCGCAGTCGCCTGCCCGCCCTCGAACGAGGCCGGGCCGAGCAGGCCGCTCGCGACGAACTGCAGCAGGCTCTGCGGGGCCATGCCGCGCCAGGCGGAGTAGCTGATCGCATATGTGATGTCGAGCGTAGCGGCGATGAGGCCCCCGACCAGGATCGCCTTCGCGGCTGAGTATTGGCTCATGTTCTTCTCCTTGGCGTGCGACGATAACGGCGAAACGACGGCTTTGCACGGGATTCCCGGCGTAGAATCCTTTCATGCGCGAGCTGGCCGGTAGTGCTGCTGACCTCCACGTTGCGCTCGCAGCGGTGGCGCGGGCGATCGCCGAGTCGCTGGAGATCGGCGAGGTGTGGGAGCGCGTAGCGACCGCGTGCCGCACGATCGCGCCGTTCGACGCGATGGGCATCGTGGGGCTGGAGGGCGACCAGGTCCGCGCGCTGGGCGCGGCCGGCGACGAGCAGTTCCGCGTGCTGCGTCATCGCTCCTATCCCCGCAGCGGCTTCTCGCAGAGGCTGTGGCCGCAGGCAGATCGCTTCGTCGTGCTGATAGGCGATGCGTCGACAGAGCTCGATCCTGCGCACGACAACGATCGCCGTCTCGTCGAGGCCGGCTACCGCTCGGTGCTGCGCGTACCGCTCACCACCGGCAGCAAACGTCTCGGCTCCGTGCTGCTGATGTCGCGCGAGCCGGACATCTACACCGAGCAACACGCACAGACGTTGCTGGTCGTCGCCGAGCTGGTCACGGCGGCGCTCGCACACCAGGAGCTCGCTGCAAATCTCGCCGAAGAGGCGCGTCGCACGGCCGCCGCGCATGAGCGCGCCGCAGTGCTGGAGGAACGCGTGCACACGCTCGTGCGGGAGCTCGAAGTGCTGAGCCCGCATCGAGCGCTCGGCAGCTCGCGTCGCTGGCACGAAGTGCTCACGCAGGCAACCAAGGTCGCCGCGACCGAGACGACAGTGCTGCTCACCGGCGAGTCGGGTACAGGAAAGGAAGTCGTGGCGCGCTTCATTCATCGCGGCTCGCCGCGGCGCGCGGGCCCGTTCGTCGCGCTGAACTGCGCCGCGCTGCCCGAGCAGCTGCTCGAATCCGAGCTGTTCGGCCACGAGCGCGGTGCGTTCACCGGAGCGCAGACCGTACATTCGGGCAAGATCGAGCAGGCTTCCGGCGGCGTGCTGTTTCTCGACGAAGTCGCCGAGATGAGCCCGAGCGTGCAGGCGAAGTTCCTGCGCGTGCTGCAGGAACGCGAGTACCAGCGGCTCGGCAGCACGCGCACTCTCAAGGCAGACGTGCGCGTGCTCGCCGCCACGAATCGCGACCTGAAGTCGGCGATCGCGCGCGGCACTTTCCGCGAAGATCTCTACTACCGCCTCGCCGTGTTCGACATTGCACTGCCGCCGCTGCGCGAGCGTACCGAAGATATCCCGCTGCTCGTCGATGCGTTTCTCGACAACGCGGCGCGCTCGGTCGGACACCCTGCAGCCGGCATCGCCGACGAGGCGCGCGCCAGGCTTCTCGAATATCGCTGGCCGGGCAACGTCCGCGAGCTGCGCAACGTGATCGAGCGCGCGGTCATCCTGTGCGAGGGTGGGCTGATCAGGAAGGAACACCTGCCGCTCAGCGTCACCACCGCAAGCGAGCCTGCGGCCGCGAGCAGCGGCTCCGCCGCACCCACGCTCAGCGGCATGACAGTGGATGCCGCCGAGCGCGAATTGATCGTCAACGCACTCGCACGCAGCGGCAACAACAAATCCAAAGCCGCGCGGTTGCTCGGACTCACGCGCGCACAACTGCGCTCGCGCATCGAAAAGCACGGCCTCGTCGTCACCGACGTCGACGGCTGAGCTCTCCGCCGGCTCTGCATCGCCAGAAGTGGCGATCTACAGCCACCACTCGTTGGCGGCGCGCCTGACCGTCGTCGCGCGCCGCTACGCCCTTGCCCGCTATTTCATCTGAGCATTCAGGCGTTTGCCGGGCCGCGGCGCGTCGTTGGCACGTCTGGCACAGCGCTTGCGATAGGAGGACGTCGACCCTTCAACCCGCACTCGCATCGACCAGAGGAGATTCAGATGAAACGTGCAACGCAACTCGCCGCAGCGGTCTCGCTGCTGCTCGGCGTCGCGGCGGCGCAGGCCGCCGACCAGGACTGGCAGTTCCGCGCCAGTGTCTATGGCTACTTTCCCAGCATCGGCGGTGAGAGCAACTTTCCCGCCGGCGGCGGCGAGATCGACATCGCGGCCGACGACCTGATCGAGAACTCCAAGCTGGTCGGCATGGCTGCGTTCGAAGCCCAGCGCGGGCGCTGGGGCGCGTTCGTCGACCTCATCTACATGGACATCGGCGATTCCGTGTCCGGCTCGAGCACGCTCGGCGCCGGCCAGGTTGCGCTGCCGCCGGGCATCACCGCCGACGCCTCGCTCGACATCACCGCGTGGGTGCTGACGACAGCCGCGAACTTCCGCGCGCTCGAGACTTCGCAGTCGAGCTTCGACGTGTTCGCCGGCCTGCGCCTGCTCGACGCACAGAGCGATCTCGGCTGGTCGTTCAACGTCGACCTCAGCCCGCTCGGCGGTCCGCCGCAGCGCGGCTCGGCCGAAATGGCCGACAACAAGGTCGACGCGATCGCCGGCGTGAAAGGCCGCTACCAGCTCGGCGCCGACGGCCGCTGGTTCATTCCGTACTACCTCGATGCCGGCGCAGGCGACTCCGACCTGACCTGGCAGGCAGCGCTCGGCATCGGCTACTCGCTGAAGCACGGCGAGGTGTTCGCGGCCTATCGGCACCTCGACTACGACTTCGGCAACGCCGGCGCGATCGGCAACCTCGAATTCGACGGGCCGGCACTCGGCCTCGCGTATCGCTGGTGAAGAGTCGGGCTGAAGCCCGACCCACACCTGATTTCACGACCAAGCAACTGGAGAGAGCCATGAATCCGCAACGCATCGATGTTCATCACCACTTCCTGCCGCCCGACCTGATGACGGAGCTGAAGCGCACCGGCGTCAAGTGGACCGGCGGGCCGCCGATCCCCGAATGGAATCCGGCGATCGCGCGCGAAATGATGGAGCGCCACGGCATCGCCGCCGCGGTCGCCTCCACCGTACCGAGCGTCTACTGGGGCGACACTGCAGTGGCCGCCCGCCTGGCCCGGCATGCAAACGAGCTTGCTGCGCGCATCGTGCACGACGATCCAGAGCACTTCGGCTACTTCGCGGCGCTGCCGCTGCCGGACACGGGCGCAGCCTTGCGCGAAGTCGAATACGCGCTCGACGTGCTCGAGCTCGACGGCGTGCAGTTGTACTCCAGCTACGGCAACCAGTACCCGGGAGATCCGCAGTTCGAAGAGCTGTTCCAGGAGCTCGACCGCCGCAAGGCGATCGTGCACATGCATCCCAGCACCGTCGTGCCGGGCGCGATCGTGCCGAAGCTGTCGATTCCCTGGGGCCTGGTCGAGTTCGTGCTCGACACGACGCGCGCCGTGGCGAACCTGATCGCGACCGGCACGCTCGAGCGCTATCCGTCGATCCGCTACATCATCTCGCACGCCGGCGGCACCGTGCCGTACATCGCGCAGCGCCTGGCGTTCGGCACGCTGGAGCTGCCGGACTTCGGCACGAACGCGCCGAAGGGCGCGATGCACTACCTGCAGAACCTCTACTACGACACCGCATTGTCGACGTCGGAGCAGGTGTTCGCGGCTCTGAAGGAGTTCGTGCCGGCGCGGCAGGTGCTGTTCGGCAGCGACTGGCCGATGGTGAACGAGCGCGTCGTGAAGATCGAGACGACCGGTCTCGAGAGCAGCAAGGTGCTCGACGACGCCTCGCGCCGTGCGATCGACCGCGACAACGCGCTGGCGTTGTTCCCGCGGTTCGCGCGCAAGGCGGTAAAGGCAGCGTGATTGAACGGAGACTCCATGAAACCGCGCTACCTCACCTTGCTGCTGTCGCTCATCCCGGCGACAGCTCGTGCCCAGAACGCCGACGAGATGGCCAGGCAGGTCGCGAATCCAATCGCCAGCCTCACCAGCGTGCCCGTGCAATTCAACGACGAGTACGCTGCCGGCGCGAACGGCGACGGCCACCGGCTGCGCATCAACGTGCAGCCGGTGGTTCCGTTGTCGATCGGCGAGCGCTGGAACCTGATCTCGCGCACGATCGTGCCGGTCATCCGCCAGGAGGACATGTTCCCGGGCGCGGGCGAGCAATCGGGCATCGGCGATACGACACAGAGCCTGTTCTTCTCGCCGAAAGCGCTCACTGCCGGCGGCTGGACCTGGGGCGTCGGACCGGTGTTCCTGTTGCCCACCGCGAGCGACGACCTGCTCGGCACCGATCGCTGGGGCGCGGGCCCGACTGTGGTCGCCCTGCGCCAGACGGCGAGCGGCTGGACATACGGCGCGCTCGCCAATCACATCGCATCGTTCGCGGGCGACGACCGGCGCGCCGACATCAACGCGACGTTCGTGCAGCCGTTCGTAGCCAAGCGCATCGGGCCCGGACGCACCGTGTCGATGAACGTCGAGTCGACCTACGACTGGAAGCGCGACGCGTGGACTGCGCCGCTCAACGTCGGGATCAGCCAGATCCTGCCGATCGGCAAGCAGCTCGTGAGCGTGCAGGCTGGCGGCGCCTACTACATGGAAGCGCCGCGCGGCGCGCCGGAATGGGGTGCACGCCTCACCGTGACGTTCCTGTACCCGAAGCGTTAGCGGGCGACGACGACCATGAAAGTCATTCCGCTGCTGCTGCTGGCGCTGCTCGTCACCGGATGCAGCGCCGTTCACGTTCGCGACGCGCCGGTCGAGAGCTACTTCGCAACTCGCCACAGCGATGTGCTGACGGACGGCCACCTGAGCGCCAGCTCGCGCGAGTCGCTGCTGACCCTCGGGCTCGACGCGCGCGCCTGCATCAAGGATTCGCGACCGTGCCTGTCGCGGCTGGGGGCATCGAGCGGCCTGGATGACGAGCATCGACTTGCCGCGCTGGCGGAGCTGCACCTGTCGGACGCACTCGCGGCCGATCGTCAGCGCGTCGCCCAGACGCTGCCGCCCGCGGCCCTCGACGACTACGTGCAAGCGGCGCGCTTCAGTTATGCGTATCTCTTCTTCACCGCACGCGACCCTGGAAGCCGGGCGTTCGAAGATCGCCAGACGCAGGTTCGAGACTTCTACAGCTTCGCAACCGAACGACTCACCAGCGTGCTGTTCGCGAGCGTCGGACGCGAGCACACGACTGCATCGCCCCAGGTGCAGCTCGATGACGCTGCGATCCACATCGGCGAGGTTCGCTTGCGCCTGCCGCGTGGCGCAGCGCCTCAGGAGCTCCTGCCCGCCTCGCGGTTGCAGGTCGAAGGCATTCGCAATACGTATCGCCGGGATGGGTTCGGTGCACCGTTCGTCGCAGTCGCAGCGCCGCCGGATACGGCGAGCACGTCCGCCACTCTGTTCGAGCCGCTATTCCTGTCCGCCACCGTCGTGCTGCGTTTTCCCGGGACGACACTCGACGAAGTCCTGAATGCGCCCGACGCCATGCTGGACGTCTACGACCCGTATCGCGACGAGACCGTGCAGCTGGGTCGCAGCACCGTGCCGCTGAGCGCCAACTTCACTGCAGCCTATGCGTTGTGGCTCTCGCGCTCCGAGTTTCGCCGCGAGGCTGGCCGGGCGCTGTTCGGCCGCTCCGCCGCGCTGTCGCAGCCGCGAATCTATCCGATGCAGCCGTACGATCCCGCGCGCCGCACGATCGTGATGATTCATGGGCTGGCGAGCAGTCCCGAAGGCTGGGTCAACCTGGTGAACGAGATCATGGGCGACGCGACGCTGCGCAGTCGCTACCAGGTGTGGGAGGTGTTCTATCCGACCAACCTGCCGATCCCGGAGAACGTTCGCAACATCCGCGCGGCGTTGCTGGACGCGCTGCAGACGCTCGATCCTGACGGCACCGCTCCCGCGAGCCGGCACATGACGCTGGTCGGGCACAGCATGGGCGGCGTGATCGCGCGACTGCTCGTCGTCGATTCGGCCGATGCGATGTGGCAGACGCTCTTCGACCATCCCGTCGCAGGCGAACAGCGTCGGCGGCTCGCGGTACTGGAGCCCTATCTCACGCTCTCGCCGCTTCCGCAGGTGGACCGAGCGATCTTTCTCGCCAGCCCGCATCGCGGCTCGCCGCTGGCGCATGCCTGGATCGGCCGCACGGCGATGCGCTTCGTGCGCCTGCCGGCATCGATCCTGCACACTCTCGGCGCGGTTGCCGATGTGGTCGCGACCGAGCTGCCGCGGGCAGCCAACGAGTTGCGACGCCGTCAATTGAGCAGCGTCGCCTATCTCAGCGATCAGGATCGCTATCTGCGTGCGACCTCGATGCTGCCGATCGCGCCTGCCGTGACGTATCACTCGATCATCGGCCGCGTCGACCCGAACGTCGAGCTCACGAGATCGAGCGACGGCGTCGTGCCGTACGCGAGCGCGCACCTGGACGGCGCGGCCTCGGAGCAGGTCGTGACTTCGGGACACAGCGTGCAGAACACTGCAGCGGCGATACTGGCCATCCGCAACATCCTGCGCGAGGAAGGGACGCCGGAATGAGCTCTAGTCGACGATGAGCGCGCTCACTTCTTCGCGCCGCTCAGCACCATCTTGCCGCCGCTGAACGTACCGTCGAGCGCGAGCGAGCCGCCGCGATCGTCGATCCAGGTCTGATGCCACTGCTGGCGCGACGGATCGTAGAAATTCAGGCTCTTGCCGGACATGCCGCCGGCGCCCGTCCAGTTCTCGAGCAGCGCACAGCCGTCGAGGATCCTGTCGATGCGATTCACGCCCGCGGTCTTGCCGCCGACGGCGACGTCCCAGTTGCCGATCCAGAAATCGAATTGCCGGCGCACTTCCGCGGGACACCCCGGCGGCGGCACGGACGGCGGACTTTCAGCGGCGGCGAGCACGGGCGACAGCGCGGCGAGCGCAACAAGCGTAGACAGGCAGGACTGTGACATGGCCGTGACTCCCCGTTGATCTCGTCGCAGCAGCTTTCCGCCGATGCGCACCAGCGTCAAGGCGTAGCTGTCTCTGAAATTGCAGACTTGCAGGCGGCGGATTACCTGCGTGCGCGGCATGTCTGAGTTGACGGCATCGGGATGTTTCGCGCGGGGCAGCGCTACTAGTCTGCGGGCTGCGCAGTCAGGCCGAAGCCTGACCTGCAAGACACCCACACAGGAGCACAGATGGACTATCGATTTCTCGGCGCGTCGGGCTTCAAGGTTTCGGCGCTCGGCTTCGGCGCCGGCACGTTCGGCGGCAAGGGCGCATTGTTCAACGCGTGGGGCGACACGGATGTGGCGCAGGCGCGGCGCATGCTGGACTTGTGCCTCGACGCCGGCGTGAGCTTTTTCGACACGGCTGACGTGTACTCGCAGGGCGCCTCGGAAACGATTCTCGGCACAGCGATCGAGGGCCGCCGCGATCGCGTGGTGCTCTCGACGAAGCTCACGCTGCGCGCCGGCGACGGTCCGAACGAGGTCGGCGCATCGCGCCATCACCTGCTTCGTGGGGTCGATCGCGCGCTGCAACGCCTCGGCACCGACTACATCGACGTGCTGCAGCTGCATCACTTCGACGCACACACACCGGTCGAGTCGGTCATGTCGACGCTCGACGATATCGTGCGAGCCGGCAAGGTTCGCTATATCGGCGCCTCGAACTTCTCCGGCTGGCAGCTGATGAAGTCGCAGGCGGTCGCGGATCGCTACGGCTACGCGAAGTACGTCGCGCACCAGGTGTACTACTCGCTGATCGGACGCGACTACGAGTGGGAGCTGATGCCGCTCGGCCTCGATCAAGGCATCGGCGCCGTCGTGTGGAGCCCGCTGGGCTGGGGCCGCCTCACCGGCAAAGTGCGCCGCGAGCAGCTGGCACCTTCGCGACGCCTGAAGGAGACAGCACAGTTCGCGCCGCCCGTCGACGATGCGCGGCTGCATCGTGTGGTGGATGCACTGGACGAAATCGCGAAGGAAACGGACAAGAGCATTCCGCAGGTCGCACTGAACTGGCTGCTGCAACGACCCACTGTTTCGACAGTGCTCATCGGCGCTCGGACCGAGGACCAGCTGCGCGACAACCTCGGCGCGGTCGGCTGGACGCTCAGCGCGGCGCAGGTCAGCAAACTCGATACAGCGAGCGCAGTGATGCCGCCGTATCCCTACTATCCCTACTGGAACGGGCAGTTTGCCGAGCGCAATCCGGCTCCCGTGTAGCAGGGGTGCCTTCTATACTGGACGGAAGTACAGTATAGGGCATGCCGCCCCTTGCGCCCAGATTCGACACCCTTGGCTACGCCGACGACAAAGGGCTCGACGTAGTCGCGAGGTGCCGGCGTTGCGGCCACGAAGCGGTAATGAACCTCAGCAAGCTGATCGGCCACTTCGGCCATCGCATGCATTTCGAGCAGCTCGAGCCGCGCATGCGCTGTCGCCGCTGCAGGGCGCGCGGCGCATCGCTCAACGCAGAGCGAGCGAAGCGGGTCTGCCCGACCTGTAAGCGCGCGCTCTAGTTGTCGCCTTGCCGGCGGAAATATTCGCGAAACGCGCGCTCGCCGTGCGGCCGGAAGCAGACGGCCCGCGACGACTCATCGCGAACGGCCCAGCCGCGCTCGATGACCCGCGCGAGCAACGCTGCACCGACGGCGCCGGCGAGATGATGTCTGCGCTCGCTCCAGTCCATGCACACCCTGCAGAGCGCGCGCTTCTGATTACGCACGGCGTGCGCAGCGACGCCGAAGTCGCCGATCAGCCGCTCGCCTTCGGCACTGAGTCCGACGACGTCACCCGCGAAGCTGAATGCCTGCCGCTGCAGCAGGCTTTCGTACACGAGCACGCCAAGCTCGCCCGCAAGATGGTCGTAGCAAACGCGCGCCTTGCGCAGCGCCGGATCCCTCGGACCGCTCGAGCGCTCGCAGGCAGTGCCGCGCACCGGTGATGCCCGCGGCGTCGGCCAGCTCCGTCGCGGTCAATGCGCGGCCGCCCATCAGCGCCGTCAGCATCTTCGCACGCGCGTAATCGCCGATCAGCGTCGCCGCCGCGACCATGGTGGATCCGTCGCTCATCGTTCGATGCTCCTCGAACCAATCGATTGCCTGCAGACGCTATTGTTCGCGCTCGGGACCGCAGGAGCAACCATGGCAATCACCTGCTTCATCCGTTACGAGATCGATCCGTTCCAGCTCGACGCTTTCCGCGAGTACGCGCAGCGCTGGGGCAAGCTGATCCCGCGCGCCGGCGGCCACCTGGTCGGCTACTTCCTGCCGCACGAGGGCACCAACAGCGTCGCCTGGGGCCTGATCTCCTTTGCCAGCCTGGCGGACTACGAGCGCTATCGCGCGCGACTGCTCGCCGACGCCGAGAGCGTGCAGAACTTCAAGTTCGCGCAGGAGAAGCGCTTCGTGCTGCGCGAGGAGCGCACGTTCGTCAGCAACGTCGAAGGAACGTTCGCGATAGCGCCTGCGGACTGTCCGTGTTGTCATTGACGCAGACGCGAATGAGCGCAGTGCGAGAGCAGGCTTCAGCCTGACAACACGGTGTGCAGGTCGAGCCCACCGCCGACTTCGAGAATCTCTTCGACGGTCAACAGCCCCATGCACGGCAGCGCGCCACGCTCCCGCACTTCACCCCGCAACAGCTTGCGTGCCAGCGCGATCGCCGGGAAGCACGGCACGTGCGGTCCGTGATCGTTCTCCGCGACGAGCCACCAGGTTCGCTCCAGCGGTCGCGATTGCAGATCACGGCCGCGTACCGTGACGTGCATCGCGCTGGACGTCGGCCCGAAACGCTCGATCGCGAGCGCGGCCCGGTGCAGCGTCGGAACGTAAGCGGCCAGGGATTTCAGCAAGCCGGCGCGCACCAGCCACGATGCCGCCCAGATCGCGAGCATGCTCGCGGCAACTCCCACGCCGGCGCGGAACACGACTGTCTCTACCGGTGCGTAACGCCGCGGAAACAGCTCGAGATCGGGGACGTCGCAGTTGCCGAGCCAGCGCGCGTCGACCGGCTCCGGATACCGTCGCCGGGCGAGATCCTGCCAGCCGTACACATCGCTCCACTTGCCTTCGCGCCACTGCGCGAACGACTTGCCGACATAGCCGAGCACGCCTTCCATCGCCGCGATGCCCGGCGGCTTCGCACCGGACGTGATGCCGTGGTCGATGCTCTCCAGCGTCGAGAACCGGGGTCGCAGCATGTCGACGACTGCTGACGATAACGCCGGCACCGAGCTCGCGCCGCTGACTACGAGCACGTCGTTGCCGAGCGCGGCTTCGTGGAGCGATTGAATCCCGCACACATTCGCGCGAGCATCTGCGAGATCGACGTAGTGCGCGCGAGCTTCGATGCACGCGCGCGGCACTGCATACTCCTGTCCTTGAAACGGACCGGCTGTGTGCGCGACGACATCGGCGCCGAGCCTGCGCAGCTCGGCGGCCAGATCCGGCGAGCGACAATCGAGCGACACCGGCTCTGCCCGCGAGCCGAGCTCATCCGCAACGGCCCTCGCCTTCTGCAGATCACGCCCCGCGACGCAGACACGATGATTGCGATCGTCGGCGAGCGCCGCGACTACGCGCCTGCCGAAATTGCCGTAGCCGCCGAGGACGACTGCACATCCCATGCGAGAGCCCGCCACCTAGCGGCTTTGCTTCTTCTTGCGCCGCGCGCTCACCCGCGCGAGATTCTCCTTGGCGCGGGCTTTGGCGATGCGGCTGATCAAGCCGTAAGGAATTTTCTCCGTCAGCGGGAACTGCAGATTGCCCTTCGGACCCGCGTAGCGAGCCGCCGCTTTTCTCAGCTGCGCGTCGCGGACCGGCGGGTACAGACCGATGTGCTTCTTGAACGCCGCGAAGTAAACCACGTCGCCGTTGAGCGCGAACGCCGGGATTCGATAGCTGATCCGCTCCTGCGCCTGCGGCACGGCCTTGGCGATCGTCGCGCGGATCTTGCGCAGGATGGCCTGCACCTCCGGCGGGAACATCGCGATGTACTCATCAATGGTCGCTGGTGTGCTGCTCGCCATCGCTGCCCCTGTCAGTCCTTCATGCGTTCGCAGCGCGGTGCTCGTCCCTTGCGGCTTCCCACACCTCGCGCGCCGCACCCGCGTTCAGCGCGGCGATGCCGATGCCGATGATCAGATCGGGCCACGCAGAGTGAAGGTAGGCAGTCAGCACGCCCGCAACGATGATCGCGCCGTTTGCTGCAACATCATTGCGCGCCGACAGAAACGCCGCCTTCGCGAGGCTGCCGGCATGATGACGGTGTCGCGCAAGAACCAGTGCGCAGCAGAGATTCACCACGAGTGCGCCGAGCGCCGTCAACGACAGAGAGACTGCCGCAGGCGGCACCGGCGACTGGAACTTCGCCCACGCCATCCACAGCGTGGCGATCGCCGGCGCGAGCAGCAGCGCCGCGAGCACCATGCCGACGCGGGCGCGCGCAGCCAGCGACCAGCCGAGCGCGACGAGGATCAGGAAGTTGACCGACGCATCCTCCAGGAAATCGATGCTGTCGGCGAACAGCGAGACGGAAGAAATCGCCAGCGCGATCGAAAACTCGACGAAGAAGTAGCCGAGGTTCGCGGCACAGACGAATTTCACCGCGCTGCGCAGCGATTGTTCGGCGGGTGTCAGGGCGCGCTCGATCACACTGGGGCGCACCCTAGCGCATCACGTCTGCAATCGCCACCATGCCGCGAGCGTTGCCAGCTTCTCCTCCGAGCGCCACGGCTTGATCCGGCCTTGACCGAGCGCGGCGATCTGCGTGCGCAGCCGCTGTTCTGCGCCGGCGACGTCAGCGGCAACCTTGGCGTATGCATCGCGCTCGACGAGCACGCGGCACTCGATACCTTGCCGCTGCAACGCCTCGGCAACGACTTCGCGGAACAACTTGCCTTCGAGCGCGTGCACGCGCACGTGCGGATTGCCGAGAGAGTCCGGATCGACGACGCTGCCGACGACGACCGCGGCGCGTTCGATATCGCTGCACTCCTGCAGCAGCTTGCGCAGCTCCTTCGCGGCGGTCTGACGCACGATCTTCACCGCCCGCGCCGAGAGCTCGGCGCCCTGCTGCTGCGACAGCTCGATCGTCGGGTGATAGGGAAATCGCGACTCCGGCAGCTCTTCCGTGGCAAGCGCAACCTTGCGCACGGCCTCGATGGTGCACCCGCCCGCGCTCCTGTTCACGACAGCCGCAATGGCGAAGCCCGATTTGATGCGCAGGCCGACGGCCTTCATCGGATGGCTCCCGCTCGCGCGAACACGCCCGATCCCATGATACCGGGGCATGATCGCGCCAGAACCTGCCAGCGCGTGTCAGTGTTATTTGCTGCATACATATATATGGCCTCACGCCCGCCCGGGCCGCTACACGCCTGCACTGACGCAATGACTGGCGCGCGTGGCCGCGTCGTCCGTGACGCTCAGCGCTGCCAGGCGCGGCCGCAACCTCAGATGTCGCCGTCGCGAGTGCTCGATCAACGGCTGCCAGATCGCCGCCGTGAGCCGGTGCCGGATCAGCAGGTGCCAGAAGCGGTTCGAGCGCTTGTAGAGATAGCTCATCGCCAGATACGCGAGCACTGCCCTGCTGTCGCTTGGCCGACGACTCCAGATGGACCTGTGCGAGAACAGCCTGTCGTAGCACCACGCATAGCCCCGATCGAGCTCGTCGCAGCTCATGTGCTGCGGCTGGAACACGACGTGCGCCGTGTCGTACTTGTCCCAGTCGCGGTGCAGGATGCGACCTTGCGCTTCGAGCTGCCGGAACAGCGGCGTGCCGGGATACGGCGTGAGGATGTGAAACGTCGCGCATTCGAGCCGGTTCTCTTCGATCCACTGCACGGTGCGCTCGAAAACGTCCGGGCCGTCGTGATCGAACCCGAGCACGAAACTGCCGTTCACCTGGATGCCGTAGCGATGCAGCAGGGCCACGCGCCGGGCGTAGTCCTGCGGCGCCGGCGTTCGCTTGCGCGCATCGGCGAGATTGCCTTCGTTGAGCGACTCGAAGCCGACGAACACGCCCGTGCAACCCGACAACGCCATGGCGCGCACCAGTGCCGGATCGTCGGTGACGTCGATCGTTACGGCCGCGCTCCAGATGATCTGCAGCGGCCGCAGCGCCTCGCACAGCCTGCGCAGATACGCCGGCCGCGAGCCGAGGTTGTTGTCGACGAACACGACGTACGGTTGGGCGTCGGCCACGATCTCGTCGACGACCTGCTCGACCTCGCGCATCCGGTACGGCATGTGCAGCCCGTCGGTGGACAGGTAGCAGAAGCCGCAACGATTGTGACAGCCGCGCGTCGCGATGATGCTGGTCGTCGTCAGAAACGATTCGCGCGGCAGAATCGCGCGACGCGCCGGCGGATCCAGCGCATACGGCCGCGAGTAATCGGCGCAGTAGCGGCGCTGCAGCCTGCCTTGCTCGATGTCCGCGAGAATCTCCGGCCACAGCTGCACGCCATCGCCGATGGCGACTGCGTCGGCGTGACTCAACGCCTCGTCCGGACAAGACAGGACGTGCAGACCGCCGAGCACGACGACGCAGCCCTGCGCGCGATACCACGCCGCAAGCTGGTACGCGCGGCGGGCAAAGGTGAGATGCACGCTGATGCCGACCACCTGCGGCAACGGATCCACGGGTGGCGGGCCCTGCAACAGGTTCTCGTCCCAGTACCTCACTTGCCAGTGCGGCGGCGTAGCACCGGCGATGCTCGTCAAGGCGAGCGTCGGGGTGAGCACGTGCTTGCCGAAGCTGGCGCGCGGATCCTTGCGATAGAACGGATTCACGAGCAGCGCGCTATGTCGTGCGACGCAGCGGCCCGGACGGATCGGACCCAGCGCCGGAGCGATCGCCATGTCCGCCGGCAGCGTCGGCTCCCGATGCAGCTCATCCATGGCTCGATCCCGCGAGGCGCGCCTCGTCGATCGCGCCGAAGCGCCGGTCGCGCCGCGCGTATTCCTGCAGCGCCTCGTCGAACGCATGCTCGTCGAAGTCCGGCCACAGACAATCGACGAAGTGCAGCTCTGCATACGCCGACTCCCACAACAGGAAGTCGCTCAGGCGCTTCTCGCCTCCCGTCCGGATCAGCAGGTCCACTTCGGGCGCCGGCAGCATGACGTGATCGACGGCGGCGAGTTGCTCGACGAAGCGCGAGCGATCCACGGCATCTGCATCTCGCAGCCGCCGGCACGCCTCGACCAGGCTTTGCTGCGCCGAGTAGTCGATCGCGATCCGCAGTTGCATGCCGGTGCAGTGCGCAGTGATACGCTCGCTGCGCTCGATGAGCTGACGCAGACCCGGGCCGAGGCGATCGCGCCGGCCGATGACGTTGAGACGGATGGATTGTTCGAGGCAGCGACGCGTCTGCGTGAGCAGGTGGCGCTTGAACAAGGCGAACAATGCGCTCACCTCGCGCTCGGGCCGCTGCCAGTTCGCGGCGGAGAACGCGTACAGGGTGAGGGTACCGACGCCGCGCCGCGCCGCTGCCTCGACGACTGTGTTGACCGCGCCTGCGCCGGCGCGATGCCCGGCGGTGCGCGGCAAGCGGCGGCGTGCCGCCCAGCGGCCATTGCCATCCATGATGATTGCGATATGCACTGGAGAGTACTCTGCACTACAGAGCTTTGCGGCAAAAAAATTCAGGCGCGCCGTGTCGCCTTGATCACCGCCTCGACGTGATCGAGGTAGCGATGCAGCGCGTTGCGGCCGAGCGGCGTGATGCGATACACCGACTTCGGCCGGCGATCCTCGAACGACTTGGTGCAGGTCAGGTAGCTGGCCTCCTCGAGCTTGCGCGCGTGCGCGCTCAGGTTGCCGTCGCTGACGTCGAACAGCGCCTTGAGCTCGGCGAAGGTCAGCTCCTCGCGTACTGCCAGAGCGCTCATGATTCCCAGGCGCACGCGCTCGTAGATCAGCCGATCGAACTTCGCATCGTCGGCGGCG
>DATEJG010000039.1:0-48965 GCA_035278165.1 Steroidobacteraceae bacterium | reverse complement strand
ACAATGGAAGGCATATTGGCTGGCCGGGCTCGTTGCGCTACTCACGGATTTCGTCTGGATGGTTCTTTCTCCGTTGTACGAGGAGGGAGTCACGGCGCTAACGAGCCCTTTTCTATGTGCGTTAGGAGTCCTTTTTTTCGTCTTCTACTTGCGAAAGAGTCCCTGGGCGTATCGGTATTCGGCGCACTATGCCGTCGGTACTGGCTTGGTCATGGCGCTCTTTATCGGAAAGCATCTCAGTACTTCGGCACGTATGCTCGGGCTATGAGGTTCGTCGAGGTGGGGGTACTGGTCAGCAGTGTGGCACTGCTCGTGGTTTACTTTCTGCCCGCCATTAGGTTTCACTTCCGCGCGGTGCAAACTAACAAAACAATGGAGCCGACGCGGTGAAGCTCTGGCGGTTTATCTCTGCCTCATCCCACCGCGCGGCTCATCGTTGGCGTTATACGTGAGAATCCATGAATCGCTTCTCCCGATACGAACGATTCCATTGGGCAGCGTTCAATTTCTTGTCGCGCGTGTTTGCCTACGGAATGGCGTTCACATCAACTGTCTTCATTGTTCTGATCGTTCTGGCGTTCTTCCGCGTTACACGTTGGGACTATCCAGTCGGATTGCTCCTCTTGTTCGTTCCGCTGCTTGTTCTCAGTCTGCTCATGATTCGAGCTAAGCCTTACAATCCTTCTCGCGATAACGTCGGTAAGCAATGAGGCGCTCGTATAACAAGCCGTATATGGACTCCCCCCGCAAGTAGAGACTGATCGAAGTGTGGCGGACAGGAAGTTCGCCTGCAGTCGTATATCCGGCATCTTGAGTGGGAGCTGTGTGTCCCGTGCCGAGATGGAAAGCTGCAAGACCGCTGTGCCAATCGCTGTGAGCGGCAGGCGAGCTGCCGAACTTGTTACCGGCATCGAGCGATGCGGACGCGGTCCTGTGAGCCATGATGGGCGATGAGTCTCTGGGCAAGCGTAGGTGAGTTCGATTCGATCAGGCCGGCATCGCGAAGGTTGCCTGCTGCAGTTTGTGGTTGAGGCGCGCGACGCCATAGGGTTCATGGTCGCGCAGCACGGCATAGCAGATGCGCGCGAGCTTGTTGGCGAGCGCGCAGACAGCCTTGTTGTGATGGCTGCGTTGCTGGATCTGTAGCGCCCAGAGCCGCAGCGGATCGATGGGGCGCTGCATTTTGGTGGCGAGATTGGCGGCGTTGAGCACCGCGCGTGCGCCGTGAGTGAGCAGCATGCGCAGGTATCGGTCACCGCGCTTGGAGATGCGGCCGATGCGGCGGGTTTGACCGGAGGAGTGCTCCTTGGGAGTCAGTCCGAACCAGGCGGCGAAGTGACGTGCATCCTTGAAGTGACTGACCTCGCCGCTGGTGGCTGCGACCATCGCAGTGGCGGTGAGCAGACCGACGCCGGGTACCGAGAGCAGTGTCGTGCAGGCAGCTGATTGTCGCGCAAGCTCACCGAGCTGCTTCTCCAGATCGCTGACACGCACCTCGAGCACGCGGACTTCCTCGATGATCGAACGCATTGCGGGGCGCAGCAGTGCCGGGACCAATGAGTTCGGGTCCGCGAGGGCACGAGCGATCTGCTCCAGGCCGAGCCGCGCACCTTGGGCGATATCGATGCCGAATTCGCGGCAGAAGCCGCGCAGTGCGTTGATCCTGGAGGTGCGGGTGGTCATCCACAAGGATCGGGCGCGATGCAGGCTTTGCAGGGCCTGCTGCTCGACAGACTTGATCCGCACGGGCTGAATATCAGCGCAGCGTGCGGCCTCCAGTAGCGCAGCGGCATCGGCCGCGTCGGTCTTGTTGCGTTTGACATAGGCGCGGACGTAGCGCGCCGGCAGCAAGCGCACCTCGATGCCGAGCGCACGAATTTCCCTGGCCCAGAAGTGCGCGCTGCCACAGGCCTCCATGATCACGAGCGACACCGGGCTGTTCTGGAAGCAGCGCCGGAACTGCGAGCGTGTGAGGCGAGCGGTCCCGATCAGCTTCCAGCTTGCATCGGCGTAGGCCAGCTGGAAGAGGTTCTTTGCGAGATCCACAGCGACGGTTGTAGCATTCATCTCGGACTCCTCCTGGTTGCGCTGACACTCACACCACATGACGCCAGCTGGCACGATGATGCCGAAAGATCGGGGGGAGTCCATCCCATCACTGGTTCCGACGCGCAACGGCGAAGCGCCGTTGCTCGCGGCACAGCGGCGGCGTAGAAGTCACGGACTGGACGCGTAGCTACACTGTAGTTACGATAGCGGCCACCCACCATCGATCTGGTATTTGAGTGGGACGAAAGGAAGAACCGTGCGAACCGAAAGAAGCACGGTGTCTCATTTGAGGAAGCGCGGAGTGCGTTCCTTGACGAGAATGCGCGAGTTGTTCCGGATTCGGAGCATTCTGACGAAGAGGATCGCTTCGTTCTCCTCGGTCTAAGTACTTCTCTTCGAGTTCTGCTCGTGTGCCACTGCTATCGGGAAGAGGAGTCGCTCATTCGCATCATTTCCGCTCGGAAGGCAGACCGAGAGGAGCAACGTCAGTATCGCTGGTGGCTCCGATGAAGAAACGCTACGACTTTTCCAAATCTGTGAAGAATCCCTATCTTCGCAAGCCGAAGAAGCAACTTACGATCCGACTCGACGAGGACACCATCGAGTACTTCCGGGCTTTGGCGGAGAAGAATGGCATCCCATATCAGAACCTGATCAACCTATATTTGAGGGACTGCGCTCAGTCTGACCGCAAGCTGAGTATGAAATGGGAGTGACTTCTAACATGGTGTGCAGCGGACGCTCGAAGACTCGCGCCACTGAACACCGGCGTTAGCCGTCTAGAGGCTGGTTCTTGACACGTATGCACAACATGCATACTGTCATCATCAAATGGACTTTGAGTTTGATCCTGCCAAGGCGGCGGGTAAATTGCGTAAGCACGGTGTGTCCTTTGCGGACGCGGAAGGCGTGTTTATGGACCCTCTTGCGATGCATCGCATTGATCCTGACGCTGAGGGCGAGGAGCGATTCGTGGCCACTGGCAGAGGAAGCGCCGGCCACGTACTCGTTGTTGTTTACACCTTGCGGGGCGAGTCGATCCGGCTGATTTCGGTTCGTCGCGCTACTCCCGCCGAAAAACCGCGCATATGAGATCTGAATACGACTTCTCGAAGGCGAAGCGAAGAGCGCTTCTGCCAACGAAGGGCAAGACTCGCATCACCATCTATATCGACGACGTCGTGCTGGATGAGTTTCGATCACGGGCTGAGAAGGCCGGCGGCGGATATCAGACCATGATGAATGATGCACTGAAGGCTTACCTCACGGACACGGATGATCGCCCGCTTACCGAGTCGGTGCTCCGCCGAGTCATTCGGGAGGAGTTGCCCGCGCCTGCACGACTAACAAAGCGCTCCAGCGGACGCTCGAAGACTCGCGCCGCTGAGCGCTAGCCTTATGTGCTCTTGGAGAAAACGCCACCGAGGCATATGCTTAGTTCATGAACGCCAATCTTCGCAAGTTACCGCTGGATGAGCGTATTCGCTTGGTCGAGGACCTGTGGGACAGTATTGCCGCGGATCAAAGCCTGCTCCCGCTCACACCCGAGCAGCGAGCTGAGTTGGATCGCCGCCTGGATGCGTACGAGTCTGATGGAAATGCGGGTCGCCCCGCCGAAGACGTGATCGCGGATATAAGAAAGAGACTATGAAGCGGATCGTCCGGCTCAGGGAAGAGGCGGACCGAGATCTAGCCACGGCTGCCTCATGGTACGAGCAGCAACGCGAGGGTCTCGGGCACGAATTCTTGGACGAGGCGCTTTCGGCTTTCCGACTCGTTGGCGAACAACCGCTGACATATCCGCTAGTTCATCCAATACGCGCCGTGCGCTCATGGCGCGCTTTCCCTTCGGGATCTACTTCCGAGTCGAGCAATCCCAAATCGTTGTCGTGGCAGTGGTCCATGGAAGCCGTCATCCTCGTCGCTGGCAAAGTCGCACATAACAAGCCCTTGCACGCGACGTGCGAAACGCACGCGCGTGAAGGGCGGCGTTAGGCCATGGCAGACGTTTTCATCCTGCTTCACTTGGGCGTCGATGCATCTGGCGATCAAGACGTGAGATTGATTGGCGTCTGTCGATCCGAGGCTGCAGCCACTCAACCGGAGCGTTCGGCCTCAAACGACGTAATTCGATAGGAGAGATGACTATATGAAAGCGTCGATCCTTTTGGTCTTCATCTGCATTGCACTGGCATCTCCTGTCACCTTCGCGGCGGACGATACGGACCGCCCCGCTGGAGTGGATGCAAAAAATTGGCTTCCCATCTCAGATCGCCTGGGATTTGTCGTGGTTCCGGAGAAGAACTGGCCACCCATCGTTGGCGGATCGCGCCAAGTGTTGCTCGCCGATCCGGATCGGGTTTCTGCCAATCTTCAGCCGCCGAAGAAGGGATACTTTGTCATCAGGACGGAGACGGGTTGGCAGCGCATCGTCGTTGCCGCACCCTCGGAACTTGTGGAGTAGGGCGAACAACCCGCTGGTTCCGACTCGCAACTGCGAAGCGCCGTTGCTCACGGCTCAAGAAATGTCATCGCAGCATTGGCGCAAGGCGAGGAGGCAAAGAATGGCATCCCATATCAGAACCTGATCAACCTGTATTTGCGGGACTGCGTCCAGTCTGACCGCAAGTTGAGTATGAAATTGGAGTGACCTCTAACATGGTGTTGCGGCAGACGCTCGCAGACTCGCGCCACTGAGCACTGGCGTTCGCCGGCAAATCCAGCCACCCGCATAGGCTTTCGAACGTTGATGGGCGGGCACCAGCGATAGCGTTGGCGAATGAAAGTGAGTGCCTTGCTCCGCGTGCTGCACGAAGACGGCTGGTTCTTGTCGCGACGCGCGGCAGCCATCGTCAGTTCAGACATTCCAGCAAGCCCGGCCGGGTGACTGTTCGTGGCAAGCCTCGCGATGATTTTGGCAACGGGCACACTCGACAGTATCCTGAAGCAGGCCGGCCTGAGGCGAACCAAGGTGACAGCAATGCGCTACGCGGTCGTCATTGAGAATGCAGGTTCAAACTTCTCCGCCTACGTGCCGGATCTGCCGGGCTGCGTCGCCGGCGGTACGACGCTGGCGGATACGGAGGCTGCGATTCGCGAGGCAATCGAATTTCACTTGGACGGCTTACGTCAGGATGGCGCGCCCATTCCGCCCGCCTCGAGCACAGTGGAATATGTCGAGGTCGCCGCCTGACTTCTCGCTGGAGCGCCGGGCGGCGGCGCACTCACTTCTGCGGGTCAGGCCCCGGCTCGAATAATTCCACAAGATTGCCGGACGGATCTTCGAGCAAAATCTGCCGTCCGCCAGGTCCAGACACGATGTCGTTGCGAAACCTGATGCCAGCTTTCCTGAGAACATCCACATCGCCTGCAAGGTCGTTGCTTTGGACGATTATCCGGTTCCAGCCGCCCGGTTCAGGTTTTCGCCCGTCGGGCATCGGTTGCGAGCCGCCGCCCGGGCCTTTGGGCGGGCTTAGGACAAGTTGCAGATTTTCGCGTTCGAGGATCGCGAAATGGGGTCCCGATTGAGCGGTGACGCGAAACGCCAGGTGACCGGAGTAAAACGCGATCGCAGCGTCGACGTCGTTCACGATGTAGCGGACCAAGAGTGCGTTCAGCTTCATATGGTCAGTCCTTATATGATCAGTCCTTTCTCCGAATCCATCGAAAGTGCGGCGCTGCGCAGCTGGCGCAATGCCGGGCAGCCAGGCTGCTACGTTCAACGCGCAGTGATGGTCTTTGTTCACTGCGAGAGTAGGATGCGATCATGTACGTGCTGAACTTATTGCCCGACATGCCGCTGGTACCGACTCCCAACGGCGAAGCGCCGTTGCCCGTGGCACAGCGGCGGCGTCGGGCTACGGAATGAGAGTTCTCGATAGAGCACGGCTGTTCGAATCTCCCGATCACGCGGTTATCGCACGACCATGGGAATGGGATGTGCTGGAACTGAACTGTTCCTGGGCGGGCGGCAACGATGGACTTTGCCTCGAGGTACTGATGTCGAAGCCGATGCGCGCTGAAGCTGTCCGCTTGAGGTTCACCGGCGTCTTCGACTTGAGGTTGGATGGATTTCGCCCTCTGTCAGGTCTCAGAATTCTCGACGCAGGTCAGTTCCGTCCGGAGATCCCTGCGCCCATCTGCGTCATTCACTATCAATGGACGAGGGATGGGGAAGAGGAGCCGTACTTCTGGTCAAGCTCGGTTGAGCGCTGCCCGAGTGATGCACGCGCGTGATGGCGGCAGGTTCACCGATCAAGCCACTGGATTGCACCGGCGCGCGCATCGCAGTCGGGGACGAGGTCGAGATTCGGTCGGTGGCCTCATGCACGAAAGAACTGCCGGAAGAAGATCAGGCGCGCTTGTTCGCATTGCTCGGACAGCGCCGCCGCGTTGTGCGCTTCGATCGCTTCGGCTTTGTCTGGCTCTGCTTCTCATCCGCCGAGCAACGAGCTGACTTCTGCTTGTTTCCAGCGGAGACGAAGCGTGTGTGAGGTAGGCAAATCCTGAGAAGGCGCTGAGAGCGCCGCCTGACGGAGAGTGGCAGTGCGCTTCGACATCTATGGCCGATTCCAGATCGAGGTGCTCAGGACGAGCACTGGCTGGGTCGCTTATCGGAACAGCAATGGGTTGCGCACGCCGTATGGAGATCTGGTTTTCCCGCAGGACCTGCAAGAGTCAGAATTGGAGCGCTTCCTGGATGACCATTTCCATGAGTATGCGCTGCCCGGGCAGGCGATCCGTCGCGTCCCGGTTTAGCGATGGTGCGACGTGCCGTCTGACACGCGCCGGCAATCGAGGCCTGGGACCTCGAGCAATGCCTAGATTCGACAAGCCGATCGAGTACCAGTTTGCAGCTGAAGCAGCGGCGGCGCTGGGGCATGCGGGACGCCAGTTGAGAAAGGCACTGGATGCGTTGCGGAAATACGATTCCGATGTCAGCGACGGCTCCCGGCGCGCCGATCCGCAGACGCGGTCGGGTTTGGTGGCCGCGGCGGGTGAGGCGTTCTGGGGATACGTAGTTCAGCGCGAGCTTCTGGGGTTACTCGACCCTGATTACATCGCCAAGGAATACGGGGTTCCGCCGGAGGTGTGGCAAGCGATGGGGCCAAAAGCAAAATGATGGCGCGGTTGCCCGACACGGCCACGCGCGTGGCAATACCTTGTAGACAACGCTGGGAAGCGACCACATGGATTCAACGAAGCAACTCCCATTGACTCAACAAAGCTTGGTGCTGCGGACCGATTTCTCCGATGAGTCGTCGTGGCGCTCGATCTGTGCTGCGATCCAGGCGCCAGTGGGCGACTTCATGGCGTACGTTGAGTGTGTAAGCGATCCCGCATTCGCTGGCATTACAGCCTCCGACGTGGTGTCACGCGTACCGAAGGGCTGGGGCCACTCGTTCTTGTTCCTCGTTGACGGCGTCGCGCTGTCGTCACCGGAGCGCGCGGTTCTCGTTGTCGACCTGTACGAAGAGCCCGGCCGTTCGTTTCGAGTCGTTCCGCACGAGGCGTGGGGAGTCGAGAACAATCTCAGCATTGCGAACATGAGCTTTTCCGAGTTCGCTGATGCCGCTGATCCAGATGGCGTGTTCCGCGGATTCCCCGACGGCGTCGCCTGACCGAGGCCATACTCGAGCGAAACGGCAGCTCAGTCATTCAAGGAAATGGAGCATTCATTGCACGTCGGGCCCATTCTGCGAATCGTCGGCGATGCAGATGTCTTCTGCGCAACGTCGAGCGGGAGCATCGTCCGGTTCCAGCACGAGACGGATGAGCTCGAGCCATTCGACGGTGATTTCTGGCAGCTGCTGGAAACGGAGGTGCGCGAGTTGTATGAGCGGAAGGTCCGCAAGAAGGCCGGCACGTGACAAGATGCACCTGCCAAGCTCGTTACTTGGCTGGCACAGTGAGGTCGACCCATGAGCCGGTTCGCAATCCTGCTTCTTTCGATTGTCCTCGCGCCCCTCAACGCCGGCGCCCAGAGCAAGGTGGACCTTGCAGACGAGGTCCAGCAGCTTCTCAGGATCCACCAATCGGATCGGCGCGCGCACTTCGAGACCAATGCGAAGCAGCTCATGGAGCACGCGGGCGATGAGTTCATCTCGGTCAGCAATGGCAAGGTCCGGCGGACCACGCCTGCGGAGGATCTGAAATTCTTCGAGCAGTATTTCCAGGGCGCGAAGTACTATGAGTGGGACGACGTAGAGCCGCCGATCGTGCGCGTGTCGAATGACGCGAGCATGGCGTGGATGATCGTGCGGACGCGAGTGCGCCGGGCGGAGGCGCAGAGCAGCGGCAACGCAACGGAGCGGAAGTTCGTGTACGCGGGGATCATGGCATATGAGAAGAAAGACGGACGCTGGGTTCGCGTGGCAAACGTCTCGACGTTCGAGCCGCAAGCGCCGAGTGCGTCATCGAACTGACGGTTGCGGCGGAACTCGCGCAACGCAGCTGAGAGTGTATTGACATGAATCTGGATGGACTGGTGCTGTCGGTGAGCACGACGGCCGCCGTGGGCGTCGTCGACTCGAACACGGTCCTTCGCCTGCGCCAGCAGGGCGACAGGGTCTTCGGGCGCTACAGTGGCGGCTCGATCAGCCGCGGCTGTCTCGTGGGCAGGATAGAGGGGCACCGTCTCTCGTTCCGCTATGCCCAGGTCGAAGGTTCCAGCCAGATCCACGGCGGCAGCTCCGTGTGCGAGATGCTGTACAAGGCGGACGGCCGCGCTCGAATCGTCGAGCACTTTACGTGGCGCACCCGGGAAGGGTCCGGAACCAACGTCTTCGACGAGGTTCTGGAATCCAAGAGGTAGCCGTTTCGCGCCGGTCAGCCAGTCTCTTCCTGCAGGGCACGCCGAGCCCGGCCGAGAGTGAGTGACCATGAATCGACGTGAATTTGCTGCCGCTGGAACTGCCGCCGTGCTCGCAACTGCACTGGAGCCCGGGACGGTTGCCGCCGCACCGCCCAAGACAACTTTCAATCCGCCGCTCGACCGCGCGCTGCGCTGGGCGCCTTACGAGAAAACAATCTCGATCGACGGCCTCGCCGGCCTCGGCCGCATGGGAGGAACGGGAGGGCCGCCGCTTTCCGAAGCGGAACTGGGCGATGCGCGCGAGAGCGGGATGACGGCGCTGCGTTTCAGTCTCGCCCCGCAAGGCGCATTCTGGTTCGACGATGCGGCATTCCGGCGCACGCTCGACGAGATTTCCGCCTGGGACCAGCAGATCATCGCGCGTCCGGACGTGTTCTCGCTGATTCTCAAGGGTGCCGACCTGCAGCGGGCGCAGCGCGAGCGCAAGCTCGGCATCATCTACGGCTTCCAGGAGACTTCGCCGATCGGCGAGGATCTCGAGCGTATCGAGCTGTTCCACAAGCGCGGCGTGCGGGTCATCCAGCTCACCCACAATCGCCGCAACCTCGTCGGGGACGGTTGCATGGAGCCTGGCAATGCCGGCCTGAGCGTATTCGGCCACAAGGTCATCGACGCGCTGGAGCAGCACAAGATCGTCGTCGATCTGTCGCATGCCGGCCGCCGCACCACGAGCGAGGCGATCGCGGCGAGCAAGCGGCCGCTGCTCATCGGTCATACGGGGTGTGCCGCGCTGTCGGATCTGCCGCGTTGCGTAACGGACGAGTCGTTGCGCGCCATGGCGGACAAGGGCGGCGCCGCCGGCATCATCTTCTGGCCGTACCTGCGCAAGGACACGCAACCCATGGCCATCGACGTGATCCGGCACATCGAGCACGCCATCAACGTCTGCGGCGAGGACCATGTGGGGCTCGGCACGGATTCGACCCTGTCCGCCATCGAGCGGACCCCGGAGTTCGAGAAGATGAACCGGGAGATGGTCGAGGGCATGATCAAGGACGGGATCTTCGAAGCGGGCCGGCCGCTCGACCTGTACACCTTCATCCCGGACCTGAACCACGTGCGGCGCTTCGAGATGCTGGCGGCCATGCTGTCGGCCCGCGGCCACCCGGATGCCCGGATCGCCAAGGTCCTCGGCGGCAATTTCGCCCGGGTCATGAGCGAAGTTTGGGGGTGAGGTAGCCTTTTTTGCCTGTCGACCCGTCTATATGATCGGGCCCAGACCATGTCGACAGCACCCCTCAGAGATCACCGCGAGCAATGGTTCCAGCAGCTGGTCGCCAGTGTCGGTGGCGATTTGCTGCGCTTCCTGCGCTCGCGCCTGAGTCATGGCGACCAGGCGCAGGACCTGGCGCAGGAGGTCTATCTCCGGCTGCTGCGGGTCGAGGACCTGCGGCTGATCCGCAATCCGCGCGCGTTCGTCATCCATCTCGCCGCTCATGCTGCGCACGAATGGCGCATGCTGGCGCGCAATCGGCTGCAGCACTCGGAGGAGGAGTTGCAGCAACTCATCGCCGAAGGCGGTGACCCGGCCGACGACGTGGAGCTGGACAGCCGGATCAACGAGCTCGAGCGCGTTCTGAGCACGCTCAGTCCGAAGCAGCAGGCGGTGCTGCTCATGCATCGTCGCGACGGCATGACTTATCAGGAGATCGCGACCCACATGCACCTGTCGGTCGGCATGGTGAAGAAGTACCTGGCGCGCGGCCTGGCCGCGTGCCACAAGCAGATGGGCGAGAGCGAGGATGCCGGGTAGCGCGATGCATACCGTGCGTGACAAGAGCACCGACGCGATCGCCGACGAAGCAGCCGACTGGGTGATACGGCTGAGCTCGAGCGACGCTTCCAGCGAAGAGCAGCGCGAGTTCATCGCGTGGCTCAAGCGCTCGCCCGTGCACTTGAGCGCTTATCTCGAAAACGAGCGGACCTGGGCGAATCTCGCGGGGATCGATGCTGCCCACCGTATCGATGTCGCTGCACTGCTGGCGGAGCCGGAGGCGACTGTCGTGCATCTCGCGCCGGCGCCGCCTGGGCGCAAGTTGCGAGTCAAGCGTCGCAGCCTGATTACGGCCGTCGCAGCGAGCGTCGTGCTCGCGTGCGTGGGCCTCATCGCGTACCAGGTGCAGTTCGCCAATCGCTTCACGACCGGCGTCGGCGAGCAGCGCACGCTCAAGTTGAGCGATGGCTCGACGATCGTGCTCAATACGGACACGGCCGTGCGCGTGAGCTTCAGCGACACGGTGCGCGAGGTGAAGCTGCTCCACGGCGAAGCCTTGTTCAACGTGGCGAAGAATCGCCAGCGCCCGTTCTGGGTGCGCAGCGATACGGTCGTTGCCCAAGCAGTCGGCACCTCGTTCGTGGTGCGCAGAAAGCCGAGCGAGACCGTCGTAACCGTGATCGAAGGCGAGGTCGCCGTCGTCGACTATGCGCAGGTCAACGTTGCTGCGCCAACCGTCGTTCCGGATCTCGCCGTGCACGTCACCGCCGGCACGCGTGCGGACGTCGCAGAGAACAAAAGGATTCATACAGCACGCGTGGCCAATCCCGCGGCGGTGACTTCGTGGCGCAGCGGTCGGTTGATTTTCGACGGCGATCCGCTGGTCGAGGTCATCGCCGAGTTCAATCGCTACAACGACGTGCAGCTGGTGCTGCAGCACTCGCAGCTGTCGGACGAGCGCATCAGCGGAGTTTTCGATGCCGATCAGCCGCTCGCGCTGGCGCGATTTCTCGAGCGCACCGGCGTGGTCGAGCCGATTCAGCAGGGCGAGACCACGATCGCGCTCGTGCCGCATCGGTGAGGCGACGGTAGCCGAAATTGTGTCCTGACCCGTCATCTCCTGCGAAGGCGACTCCCTCGTTCGCCACCGGGGATGATCAATGAAGCGTTGCGCTCCGCTCTGCTCGCTGTTGCTGGTGACTGGTATCGCCTGCGCAGATCCGACCTATCACTTCGACATTCGCAGCGCCTCGCTCGATGCCGCGCTGAAAGAGTTCGCGGCACAGAGCGGCCTGCAGGTCGCATACTTCACGCAAGTGGCCGCAGGGCGTACGGCGACGCCCGTGTCGGGTACGTACACCGCGGAACAAGCGCTGCGCACATTGCTGAATGCCAGCGGCCTGACCTTCGAGCGCATCGACGCGCAGACACTTGCGATCCGTCGTGCCGAGCGTACGACGTCGGCAGTCTCAGGCGGGCAATGGGATCAGGTCGCATCCAGCAGCGGCGCCGCCGGCCATCGCCTGCGCCTCGCCCAGCTCGACACGCAAGCTGAAGGCTCGACGCGCAGCGACCAGCCTGCCTCGATCGCGGAGCGTGACGTCATCAGCGAAGTCGTCGTGACCGGCACGCACATCCGCGGCGTCGAGAACGACACCGTGCCGATCCTGTCGTTCGATCGCCAGTACATCGAGCGCTCGGGCTACAGCAACATGATGCAGTTCATCGAATCGCTCCCGTTGCAGTTCAAGGGCGGTCCGGCGGGTGCGACCGAAAGCGCGCCGTTCGGCGGCGCCGCCAACATGGGCCAGAACCTGAGCCGCGGCACGGGCTTCAACCTGCACGGCCTGGGTTCGGTGTCGACGCTGACGCTCATCAATGGGCGGCGCGTGGCGCCGTCGGGACAAGGTCAGTTCGTCGACGTGAGCACGATCCCGCTCGCCGCAGTGGAGCGCATCGAGATCCTGACGGACGGCGCCTCCGCCATCTACGGCGCCGACGCGGTTGCAGGTGTGGTCAACATCCTGCTGCGCAAGGACTTCGACGGCGCGGAAACCGGTTTGCAGTACGGTGCCGCTACGCAAGGCGGCACCGAGGAACAACGTGTTTCCCAGCTGGTCGGGCAGTCGTGGTCGTCGGGCAACGCGCTGCTCGTCGCGGAGCTCTACAAGCGCGATCCGCTCGATGCGGGAGATCGCGATTTCCTGGTGGACGCCGGCGCGATCAGCCCGACCTACCTGCTGCCGAAGCGCAAGATGGGGAGCCTGGTCTTCAACCTGGACCAGCAGCTGCCCGCCGGCTTCGACGTCTCGAGCAACGTGCTGTACTCCTACGAGGAAGTGCTCAGCATGGACACCGACGACGGCGAGTTCCTGAGTTTCCAGAGTCCGACCACCAACAAGTGGAGCGCATCGCTGGGCCTCGGCTACATGCCGACACGGGATTGGCGCATCTCGCTGGACGGGACGCTCGCGCGCGTCGAGACCAAGACGGCGTTCGAGGTCGAGGAGGTCGCGACCGGCGAGCAGCTCGCCATCATCAGGGACTACCACGACCGCTATCACACCTGGACGCTGGACCTGAAGGGAGACGGTCCGCTGTTCGAGCTGCCGGGAGGCGCGGTGCGCCTGGCGCTCGGTGCGTCCTATCGTGCGGACGACGTGAATTCCACGCGCACGCGCGTCATTCCCGTGACGCGATTCGAGGTCCGCGCGATCGACTCGCGCGAGGTCACGTCGTTCTTCGGCGAGCTGTACGTGCCCATCGTCGGCGAGCGCCAGGATCTGCCCTGGGCGAAGCGCATCGAGCTGTCGCTTGCGGGGCGCTACGACGACTACTCGGACTTCGGCGACACCACCAACCCGAGGTTCGGGCTGGTGTGGAGTCCCATCGCGAGCCTGGATCTGCGGGCGAGCATCAGCAGCTCGTTCCGCGCACCAACGGTCGCGGAAAAGGCGCTGTCGAGCCGCGGCCAGCAGATCTCGACCGAAGAGGTCTTCGCGCCGGACGGGGTGAGCTTCGTGCCCATCTTCACCCTGCTCGGGAGCGGTGAGCTCACCGCCGAGGAAGCCGACAGCAAGGCAGTCGGCTTCACCTTCCGGCCGCAGTCGACACCGGGCCTGGAGCTGTCGATCAACTACTTCGACATCGACTACACCAACCGCATCGGCACTCCGCCCTTCGATCTCGACGTGCTGTCGCGTCGCGACGAGTTCGGTACGTTGATCACCGACATCGCCAGCGATGCCGCAGCGCAGGCGTATCTCGACGCGCTGATAGCCCAGGACTGGCTCTATATCGACTTCGTCGGCAGCGGTGCCGAGAGCGTGCGCTACGTGGTCGACGGCCGCCAGAAGAACGCGGCCCGCTCGCAGATAAGCGGCTTCGACGTCAGCTTGGCCTATGGCTTCACGGCAGGCGCGGATTCGTTCCGCTTCGATCTCAACGCGACCCACCTGCGCGAGCTGCTGACTTCGCTCAGCCGCACCAGCAAGAGCTTCGAGCAGATCGATACCTACAACCAGCCGCTCGACTGGCGCGGCCGCATCCTGGGCAGCTGGCAGCGCGGCGGCATGAATACCTCGCTCGCCGTGAACTACTCGGACAGCTATATCAACAACAGCTTCGGCGACGACCGGCCGGTCGAGGCGTGGACGACCGTCGACTTCAATCTAGGCTACGACTTCGGGCGCCGCGGCCAGGCATCCTTCCTCGATGGCTCGAAGGTGTCGCTCAGCGTCAGCAATCTCTTCGACCAGGATCCGCCGAAGGCGCCCACGCCGTTCTTCTTCGACATCGGCTTCGATGTCTTCAACGCCGACGCGTTGGGACGCTTCGTAACACTGCGCTACACCAAGCAGTGGTAGCCGCATGAGGATGAGTCAGATGCCCCGACGCGCATCGGGAGCGGCGAGTGCGTGCGCCGCTCTCCTGGCACTCGCTTGTGCGCCGGCAATCGGCAACGCGCAGGCGAATCAGCCGTATCCCTCGACGTACAAGCGGCCAGCCGGCACGCCGACGCTGATTCGCGGCGCGACAGTGCTGACCGGCTCCGGTGCGCGGCTCGATGAAGCTGACGTGCTCATCGCCGACGGCAAGATCGCGGCTGTCGGTCGCGACGTGCCGGCGCCGCAGAACGCTCGCGTCGTCGATGCGCGAGGCAAATGGGTCACGCCGGGGCTCATCGACGTGCACTCGCACCTCGGCGTCGCCTCAGCACCTTACGTCGAGGCGCACAACGACGGTAACGAGATGAGCAATCCACTGACGTCCGAAGTGTGGGTCGAGCACTCGCTGTGGCCGCAGGACCCGGGGTTCGAGACGGCGCTGGAGGGCGGCGTCACGACGCTGCAGGTCCTGCCGGGCTCGGGGAACCTCGCCGGCGGCCGGTCGATCGTCGTGAGAAACGTGCGGGCGAAGACGTATCAGGAGATGAAGTTTCCGGATGCGCCGCAGGGCCTGAAGATGGCGTGCGGCGAGAATCCGAAGCGCAGCTACGGCGAGCGCGGCCAGTCGCCCGGCACGCGCATGGCGAACGTCGCGCTGGTGCGCCAGGCATTTCTCGATGCGCAGGACTATCAGCGCAGTTGGGCGAAGTACCAGCGCGAGCTTGCCGCGTACGAGCACAAGCAGAAGACCGGGAGCGGTGCGCGCGGCAAGAAGCGCGATGCGAAGGACGAGGACAGCGAGCCGCCGTCGCCGCCGAAGCGCGATCTCGAGATGGAGACGCTCGTCGGCGTTCTCGATGGAACGATTCGCGTCCAGGTGCACTGCTACCGCGCGGACGACATGGCGACGATGCTCGACGTCGCCGACGAGTTCGGCTTCAGGATCGCGGCGTTTCATCACGGCGTCGAGGCGTACAAGATCGCCGATCTGCTGGCACGCAAAGGCGTCTGCGGCGCGCTGTGGGCCGACTGGTGGGGCTTCAAGATGGAGGCTTACGACGGCATCCAGGAAAACCTGGCGCTCGTCGATCGTCCACGCGACGGCTGCGCGATCGTGCACTCCGACTCGGCCGAAGGCATTCAACGTCTCAACCAGGAAGCGGCAAAGGCCATGGCGCGCGGTGTGCGCCTCGGCCTCGACATTCCGCCGGAGCGCGCGATCCGCTGGGTCACGGCCAATCCGGCGCGGGCGCTCGGCCTGGAGGATCGCATCGGCACGCTCGCGCCCGGGATGATCGCGGACGTCGTCGTCTGGAATCGCAATCCGCTGAGCGTCTACGCGCTGACGGAGCAGGTGTTCATCGACGGCGTCCCGGTGTTCGACCGCTCGCAGCCGCCGCGCGAGCCGCGCTCGGATTTTCTGCTCGGTCAGCCGGGCACCGGGGAGGCGCCATGAAATCGCTGTGGATCCTGATCGCGGCCGCGACAATGTCGCTGCCGGTCGAAGCGCAGGACCTTCTCATCCGCGACGCGAAGGTGCATACGGCAGGCGCGCGCGGCACGATCGAGCACGCCGATGTGCTGGTGCGCGATCAGCGGATCGTTGCAGTCGGTCAGCAGCTCAGCGCCGCAGGCGCGCGCGTCATCGAGGCGCGCAATCGGCCGCTCACGCCGGGGTTTTTCGCCGGTGTGACCGCCATCGGCCTCATGGAGGTGCCCGCTGAGCCGGTCACGGACGATGCCAGTATCAGTTTCGGGGCGCCGGCCTGGCAGCAGCAGTGGCGACCCGAGCTCGACGTAACGCTGGCGTTCAACCCACGCTCGACCCTCGTGCCGGTCACGCGCATCGAAGGCCTCACATGGGCGATGTTGACGCCGTACGGCGACGCGATCATCGGTGGCCAGGGCGGCGCAGTGACGCTCGATGGTCGCTACGATGCGATGCTCACTGGCAGTCGCTCGCTATTCGTGAGCTGGGACGCCAATGCGAGCGGCGCTGCGGGCAGTCGCGCGACGTTGTACATGCTGTTCGAGCAGGCGATCCGCGAGGCCCGTGCGTTCAAGCCGCCGCCCGAAGGCGCGCTGTTGCACGAGGCCGGGCGCGAGGCGCTGCTGCCGTATCTCGCCGGCGGGCGTACCGTCTTTCAGGTCGAGCGCGCCGCGGATATCCGTCAGTTGATCGCCTTTGCCTCCCGCAACGGCCTGCGACCGGTGATCGTCGGCGGCGCGGAAGCGTGGGTCGTGGCCGATGAGCTGGCCCGCGCCAGAATTCCGGTCATTCTCAATCCGCTCGACAACCTGCCGTCGAGCTTCGACCAGATCGGCGCGCGGCTCGACAACGCAGTGCGCCTGCAGCGGGCCGGCGTGCGCATCGCTTTCTCTTCAGGCGATATCCACAACGCACGCAAGATCCGTCAGCTCGCCGGCAACGCGGTGGCGCACGGCTTGCCCTGGGAAGCAGCGCTCGCAGCTGTCACGGCATCGCCGGCGGAAATTTTCGGCCTCGGCGCGCGGCGCGGGCAGATCGCCGCCGGTCAGGTGGCCGACCTGGTGTTGTGGGACGGCGATCCGCTCGAAGTCACCTCGGGGGCCGATCAAGTGTGGATAGCCGGGCGCGAGGTCGCGATGCAGTCGCGCCAGACACAATTGCGTGATCGATATTTTGAACGGAGCCCCACCGATGGCACTCGCTGATCGTCTCTTTGCACAGCGCTGCGTGATGTATGCGGCGAGCTTGCTCCTCACGCTGTCCGCGGTCTCCGCCAGGGCAGACTCACAGCCGCTGCCGCCGAAGTGGCAGCAGCTGGTCGGCATGTTCGACAAGACGCTCGCGAAGAACGGCATCGTCGGCGGCAGCGTCGCGCTCGTCGAGAATGGCCGCATCGTGGCGCGGCATCACTACGGCTACGCCGACCGCGAGCAGCAGCGCAAGGTCGACAACGACACGATCTTTCACTGGGCATCGATCACCAAGACGCTGAACGGTATCGCGATGATGCAGCTGCGCGATCGCGGCCTGCTCACGCTCGACGATCCGGTGACGCGCTGGGTGCCCGAGCTGCGCCTGATGCACAACGAGTACGGCTCGATGGATGCGATCACGATCCGCATGCTGCTGAACCATTCGGCAGGCTTCCAGGCGCCGACGTGGCCCTACAAGGAAGGCGCGCCGTGGGAGCCGTTCGAGCCGACCCGGTGGGAGCAGCTGGTGGCGATGATGCCGTACCAGAAGGTCGATTTCGCGCCGGGCACGAAGTTCAGCTACTCGAATCCCGCGTGGATCTACGCGGCGCGCATTCTGGAGAGCCTGACCGGCGACCAGTGGCAGTACTACGTCCACAAGAACATCTTCATGCCGCTCGGCATGTCGCGCAGCTACGTGAGCTACACGCCGGAGTACCTCAAGCCGCATCGCTCGAACCGCTACATCGTCGAGACTGGCAAGGACGGCAAGCAGCAGGCGGTCGACTACGGCCCGGAGTTCAATCCCGGCATCACCATTCCGAACGGCGGCTGGAACTCGCCGCTCGACGACGTCGCCGCATACATCGCGTTCCTGACGGATGCAACGGGCGGGGATCGTGACAAGCAGGCGCGGTTCGCCGCGGTGCTGCGTCGCTCCAGCCTGGAAGAGATGTGGCAGCCGCAACTGCCGCTGGAGAACGGTCATGGCCACATCGGCTACGCGTTCTTCCTGCTCGACGACGTCGCGCCCGGCATCGTCGGTCACACCGGCGGGCAGGGCGGCTTCTCGTCGTTCTTCTATATCAACCGGCAGACCGGCCGCGGGATCATCGGCGCATACAACACTGCCGGCGAAGGGGATTCGTTCTCGATCCTGCACAAGGCAGGCGTTGAGGTGCTGCGCTGAACGCGCCACGCATTCCGCCGCTCACGTGGGTGCGCGTCTTCGAGGCCGCCGCGCGCCACGGCAGCTTCGTGGCGGCAGCGGGTGAGCTTTCGATCAGCCGTGGCGCGGTGAGCCGCACGATCAGGCAGCTCGAGCTGTTCATGGGCGTCGAGCTGTTCTGGCGCGGCGTCTGCGGCGTGTGCCTGACGCAGATCGGCCGGGAGTACGCGCAGGCCGTGAGCCCTGCGATCGGGCAGATCGCACACGCGAGCCGCGCGATCCGGCGCAACAGCCAGTCACAGTCATCGCACTCTTCACATGCAGCTACGTGAGCGGACATTCTGGGCGATGCTGCTGATCGGCGCGGCGGCAGCCGTGTCATCGGCCGCCCACAGCGCGGATGATGCGGTGCCCTACGACGTCTGGATTCGCAACGGCACGGTCATCGACGGGACCGGGCATGAGCGGGCGCGCAAGGACGTGCTCATTCTCCGCGACACCATCGCCGTGGTCGCAAACCTCGATGGCACGCCGGTGAAGGCGCGGCGCGTGATCGACGCGGCCGGCAAGCTCGTCGTGCCGGGCTTCATCGACACGCACGCCCACGGCGACCCGCTGACGGAATCGTTCACGAACTTTCTGTATCAAGGCATCACGACCGTCGTGCTTGGTCAGGATGGCGCGACTGCGGACCTGGGCGATGACGAGCCGCCGTCGCTCGCGCAGTGGATGAGCAAGGTGGAGCAGCACGGCAGCGAGGTGAACATCGCGACGCTCTCGGGCCACGGAACCTTGCGGATGAGGGCCGGTGTCGGCAACGCGCGGCTGCCCACGCCGGAGCAGCTCGCTGCGATGCAGGCGATGTTGCTGCAGGACCTCGCGGCGGGCGCTTACGGGCTCAGCTTCGGTCTCGAGTACGCGCCCGGGCGCTATTCGGAAGTGGCAGAGCAGAAGGCGCTCGGCGATCTCGTCGGAAAGCGCGGCGGCATCGTCATGAGCCACATGCGCTCGGAGGACTTCGACAAGATCGGCAAGGCGATCGATGAGCTGTTGCAGATCGACGCGCACGTGCACGTGTCGCACCTGAAGATCGTCGCCGGCCAGCGGATCGAGGAGGCGCAGGCGGTGCTCGATCAGCTGGCGGGTGCGCGGGCCCGCGGCAAGCAGGTGACCGCGGATATCTATCCGTGGACGGCCAGCGCGAGCAACTTCGTGTTCCTGTATCCCGAGTGGGCCAGGGGACGCGAAGACTATGAGCGCGCCGTGCGCGAGCGGCGCGCCGAGCTGGAGGCGCACATCCGCAAGCGCGTTGCCGAGCGCAACGGTCCGCAGGCGATTCTGTTCACGTCCGGCCCGTACTCCGGCAAGCGCCTGGCGCAGGTTGCGCAGGAGCTCGGCAAGCCGTTCGAGAAAGCGATGATCGATGACATCGGCTACGGCGGCCCGCAGCAGGCGCATTTTCTGATGGCGCCGGCGGTGCACGCGGCCTTCATCGCCGCGGACTACGTCAACATCTGCACCGACGGCGCGCCCGGGCCCGGGCATCCGCGCTCCTACGATTCCTTCGTGAAGGTGCTCACGGAGTACGCGGGGCCGCCGCCGAAGATGAGTCTCGAGCGCGCGATCTACAAGATGTCGGGCTTGCCCGCCGCTTCGCTCGGTCTCGATCGCGGCACTCTCACGCCGGGCGCGAAGGCCGACGTGCTGGTGCTGTCGCCCGGCAACCTTCACAGCAGGGCAACGTGGAGCGAGCAGCAGCTGTCGCCGACCGGGATCGAGCTGATCCTCGTGAGCGGCAAGGTGGCCGCGGAGTCGGGCAAGGCGAGCGGCACGCTGCCGGGCCGGATGCTCAAGCACGGTGTGCCGGAGGGAGTGCCGAATGCTACCCGTCGAATCCCTATGTGAGCTGCGCGGGCGGCTCGATCCCGCGCTGCGACTCAACCTCGCACGCAAGCCGACGCCGCTCCAGCCATTGCCCCGGCTCAGCGAATTGCTGGGCGCCTCCATCTACTGCATGCGCGATGACCAGACCGGCTTCGGTTTCGGCGGCAACAAGATCCGCAAGCTCGAGTACCTGCTGTACGAGGCCCGCAAGCTGCGCAGCGACACGCTGGTCACGTGCGGCAGCAACCAATCGAACTGGTGCTGCATGGCTGCGGTAGCCGGCGCCGTACTGGGCATGGAGGTCCGACTCGTGCTCGGCGGCGCGCAACCGCTGCGGGATACCGGCAACATCCGCCTCGCGCGAATCGTCGGCGCGCGGATGAGTCACGTCGACACGAGCGACGGCGACGAGCTCGAGCGTGCAAGCCAAGCGCTGACGCAAGAGCTGCAGGCGCAGGGCAAGCGGCCCTATCGGATGATCATGGGCGGATCCACAGGTCTCGGCGCGCTCGGCTACGCCGAAGCGTTCAGCGAGATCGTGCAGTTCGAGCGGACGGCGGGAGTGACCTTCTCCAAGGTCATCCATGCGAGCGGGTCAGCCGGCACGCAAGCCGGGCTCATCGCCGGTGCGATGCTCAACGACTGGCGCGGCGACATCATCGGCATGGCGGTTTCGCGCAGCTCTGCCGAGCAGCGCCAGAAAGTGCACGGCGTGTTGCGGCAGGTCATGGCCGAGCACCTGATCGAGACGCGTCGAATCCTGGTCGAGGACGCGTTCGTCGGCGCCGGCTACCGGCAGAACACGCAGGCGTGCCTGGCGGCGATCGAGACGTTCGCGCTGCGCGAAGGGATCTTTCTCGACGAGGTCTATACCGGCAAAGCGGCGGCGGGCCTGATCGAGTACGCGCGCGACAGGCGCTTCGCTCGCGACGAGCACGTGCTGTTCCTGCACACCGGCGGAGCAGCCCAGCTGTTCGAGTGAGTCGGGGGCGGGTCCTCAGCGCGCCACCAGGAAGCCGATCAGCAGATATCCCGCTGTCGCGACCGCCGCTGCAATGAGCGCGTACGGCAGCTGCGTGCGGGCGTGCTCGACCGCCGGAACGTTCGCGCTCATGCCGCTGACGATGGTCGTATCCGAGATCGGCGAGCAGTTGTCGCCGAACACGCCGCCGGCGATGCACGCGCCGAACAATAGCTCGGGAGGCAGGTGAGTCGCCGCGCTGATCGGCAGCGCGATCGGCACCATGATCGAGAACGTGCCGTACGAGGTGCCGGTGGCGAACGACATCGCTGCACCGGTCAGGAAGATGAGCGCCGGCACCGCCGCGAGCGAAACAGTGCTCGTCAGTATCTGTGCGACGTATGCGCCCGTGCCGAGCTCGCGGCTCAGCGCGCCGAGCGCCAGCGCCAGTACGATGAGGATCGCGACGTCGATGAACTCCGCCATGCCGGCAATGATCTTCTGCTCGAGCGTAGCGAAGTCGAAGACGCCATCGACCCTCAGCATCACTGCCATTACGAGGATCGCCGCGAGGACTGCGTAAAGGACCGAGGCCGCGCCGTCGCCGGCGGCGAGGGTGCCGTTGCCGGTGATCCACAGACTGAGCAGCACGCCGCCGATGAGCACGACGAGCGGCATCACCATGTAGCGCACGCGCGGCTCGTCGGTAATGCCGCCGACGACTGCCGACGGCTCGCGTTCGACGCGCAGGTTCCAGCCCGGCCGCCCGTGCCGTTCGGTCCGTCGCATCGGACCGATCGTCAGCCCGGTCCACATCACGAACGCGACCAGCAGCAAGCTCGCCCAGCTGTACAGGAAGCAGGGGACGGAGCGCGCCAGGAACGCCAAGGGATCGGCGATCCCTTGCGACGACGCGAGCGCCATGTAGAACGCGCCCCACGAGTTGATCAGCACCAGCGCGACGACGTTGATGCCGATGGTATGAATGAAATAGGCGAGGCGCTCGCGCGAGATGCCGAGCCGGTCATAGAGCGAGCCCAGGGTCGTGCCGCTGATCAGCACGTTGCTCCAGGTTTCGAGAATCAGCACCGTCCCGAGCGCCCACGTCAGTCCGAACACGGTGCGCCCGCCGTAGCCGCGCGCGCGTTGTTCCAGCCATCGTGGAATGACCTCGAAGCTGCGGCTGTCCTTCATCAACTTCAGCAGCGAGCCCATCAGCACGCTGAACAGGACGAGTCGCAGCGTGTCCGCCTCGCCCGCCGTGTCGAGGAGTCGATCGATCGTCCGCGCCGGCACGCTCGCTGGATGCTCCCAGCCGGCGATCGTCACCGCGCAGGCGACGCCTGCAAGGAGCGACGGCAGGATGCGGCGAGTGACGAGCGCCAGGATGATCGCGAGCAGGCAGGGCAGGAGGCTCAGGACCCCGAAGGTGGGTTGCATGGTCGGATCGCGCAGGGACGATCGACCGATCGTAGAGAACTTCGCGGGCAGTCGAGAGGCAGGTTTTCTGACCCTCCCGTCAGCGTGCTAGGTTATGCGCCATGACCCGCTCTCCTGAATCAGGCGATCCCGCACACGGCGTCGATCTGCAGCGGCAGCGCGCAATGGTGTCGGCACTGAGCGAGGTGCTGCCACGCCATTCCATCCTGTGGCGCGCCGAGGACACGACGCCGTACGAGTGCGACGGGCTCATGCTGCATCGTCAGCTGCCGATGATCGTCGTTCTCCCTGAGACGGAAGTCGAAGTCGCCCGGGTGCTGCAGCTCTGTCATGCGCGCGGCGTGCCGGTGATACCGCGCGGCGCCGGCACCGGGCTTTCCGGAGGCGCGTTGCCGCACGGCGCCGGCGTGTTGCTGTCGCTGGCGAAGTTGAATCGAATCCTGCAAGTCGACCCGCGCGCCCGCACCGCGACCGTCCAGCCGGGCGTTCGCAACCTCGCCATCAGCGATGCGGCCGCGCCGCACGGGCTCTACTACGCACCCGATCCATCGAGCCAGGTTGCGTGCACGATCGGCGGCAACGTCGCGGAGAATTCCGGCGGCGTGCATTGCCTGAAGTACGGGCTCACCGTTCACAACGTACTACGCGTGCGTGGCGTGACGATGGAAGGTGAAGCGCTGGAGCTCGGCAGCCGGGCGCCCGACGCACCGGGACTGGATCTGCTCGCAACGATGATCGGCTCCGAAGGCATGCTGGCAGTTGCGACGGAAGTAACCGTGCGGCTCGTGCCACGCCCGCGCCTCGCGAAATGCATCATGGCGAGCTTCGCGGACGTCGGGGACGCGGGCGACGCGGTGGCTGCACTGATCGCAGCGGGCATCATTCCCGCCGGCCTCGAAATGCTGGACCAGGCCGCAAGCCGCCTGGTCGAGCCGTTCGCGAATGCCGGCTACGACCTCGAAGCGGCGGCGGTTCTGTTGTGCGAGTCCGATGGGACGCCCGAGGAAGTAGCGGCGGAGATCGAGGACATGTGCGCGGTGCTGCGTGCAGCGCGCGCCACTCGCATCCAGGTCTCCAGCGACGAGGCCGAACGCCTGTGCTTCTGGGCCGGTCGCAAGAACGCCTTTCCGGCGGCGGGCCGCGCTTCGCCCGCGTACTACTGCATGGACGGCACCATTCCGCGCAAGCGGCTGGGTGAGATGCTCCACGCCATCCAGGCGCTGGAAGGCAAGTATGGGCTGCGTTGCCCCAACGTCTTCCACGCCGGCGACGGCAACCTTCATCCGCTGATCCTGTTCGACGATGGCGACGCCGGGTCGGTCGCGCGCGCCGAGGCGTTCGGCGCGGAGATCCTCGAGCGGTGCATCGAGATGGGAGGCACCATCACGGGCGAGCACGGAGTCGGCGTGGAGAAGCTCGACCAGATGTGCTCGCAATTCGACCGCCCCACGCGGGACGCATTCGTCGCGGTCAAGCTCGCATTCGATCCGGCACAGCTGCTGAATCCGGGCAAGGTGGTGCCGACGCTGCATCGCTGCGCGGAGTACGGTCGCATGCGCGTGAGCTCGGGAAACCTGCCGTTCGCGGAGCTGCCGCGATACTGATGATCACGACCGCCAGCAGCCAGGAAGCGATGACAGCATTGCGCGCGGCCGTGTGCGAGGCCACCGCGACTCGCATGCCATTGCGGATTCGCGGCGGCGGCACGAAGGACTTCTACGGCAACGCCACGACGGGCTCCGTTCTGGATCCTCGCCGCTACAGCGGCGTCGTCGCTTACGAACCGAGCGAGCTGGTCGTCACGGCGCGCGCAGGAACGCCGCTGGCTGAGGTCGAGCACACACTGGCCGAGCAGGGCCAGATGCTCGCATTCGAGCCACCGCACTTCGGTGAAGCTGCGACTCTCGGCGGATGTATCGCCAGCGGGCTCGCCGGTCCGCGCCGCACTGCGTACGGTCCTTGTTACGGCGGCGTGCGCGATTTCGTGCTCGGGGCTCGCATGCTGGATGGGCGCGGTGAGATTCTGACTTTCGGCGGCAGAGTGATGAAGAACGTGGCCGGCTATGACGTCGCGCGTCTGCTCGTCGGCTCGCTCGGCATCCTGGGTGTCATCCTCGAAGTCTCGGTCAAGGTTCTGCCGCAGCCGGCCATGCAGCTCACGCTGAGCTTCGAGCTGGAGCAACAGGAATCCCTGGATCGGCTCAATGCGTGGGCGGGGCAACCTCTGCCGTTATCGGCGTCGATGTGGCACGAAGGCATGTTGAGCGTGCGCTTGTCGGGCAGTCGCGCAGCCGTTATGGATGCGCGCACACGCCTGGGCGGCGAGATGATGGAACCGTCGCGCACCGACGCATTCTGGACTCAGGTTCGCGAGCAAGCGCATCCGTTCTTCGCTGGTGCGCAGGCGCTCTGGCGCGTGTGCGTGCCTGCGACGCTGCCGGCTCTGGAGTTGCGCGGCGAGCAGTTGATCGAATGGGGCGGAGCACTGCGCTGGCTGCGAACGTCGCATACGGCACAGGAAGTTCGCGCAGCCGCGCAGCAGGGAGGAGGGCACGCGACACTGTTTCGAGGCGAGCCGACGGCAGAAGCTTTTACGCCGCTACCCGCGCCGCTCATGGCAGTGCACAGGCGCTTGAAGTGTCACTTCGATCCGGCCGGCATTTTCAATCCGGGCCGTCTGTATCGAGAGCTCTAGCGAGAGAACCGTGAAAGTACAGCTTGCGCCAGACATGCAGCAGAGTCCGGACGGCCGTGTCGCCGCCGACATCGTGCGCAGCTGCGTGCATTGCGGGTTTTGCACGGCAACCTGTCCGACCTACCAGTTGCTCGGCGACGAGCTGGATGGCCCGCGCGGGCGGATCTATCTCATCAAGGAAGTGCTGGAGGGCGCGCAGCCGGGCGAACGAACGCAGCTGCATCTCGATCGCTGTCTCACGTGCCGGGCCTGCGAGACCGCGTGCCCCTCCGGCGTACAGTACGGCCGCCTGATCGATATCGGCCGCCGGATCGTCGAGGAGAAAGTCGATCGATCATGGACCTCCCGGCTCAAGCGCGCAGCGCTGAAGCGTGGATTGATTGGACCGCTGTTCGCTCCGGCGCTCGGCTTGGGGCGATGGGTTCGACCGCTGCTGCCGTCCGGTTTACGTCGCAAGATTCCCGCCCGTGGCGGCAACGCGCGACGGGCCGGCAGGCGCCGGCACGCGCGTCAGGTGTTGCTGCCGATGGGTTGCGTGCAGCCTTCGCTTGCGCCGCAGATCGATGCAGCGACCGCGCAGGTTCTGGATGCATTGCAGATCGAAGCAGTGACGCCGCAAGCGTCGTGCTGCGGAGCGCTGCGCCATCACCTGGGCGACGATGCGCTCGACGACATCCGTCGCACCATCGATTCGTGGTGGCCGTTCGTCGAGAGCGGAGTCGAGGCGATCGTGATGAACGCTTCGGGCTGCGCAGCGATGGTGAAGGAGTACGCACACCTTCTGCGCCACGATGCGAAGTATGCGTCCAAGGCGGCCCGCGTCGTCGAGCTGACGCGCGATCTCGCGGAACTGTTGCCGGAGCACGTCGAGCGACTGGCCCGACAAGTCAGGCCGCAGGGAGAGCGAGTCGTATTTCATCCGCCCTGTACTCTGCAGCATGCGCAACGGGTTCGCGGCGCGGTCGAGACGCTTCTCGAATCGCTCGGCGCGCAGGTGCTGCCGTGCGCCGAAAGCCACCTGTGTTGCGGGTCGGCGGGAACGTACTCGATCCTGCAGCCGGCGCTGGCCGGGCAGCTGCGCGATCGCAAGCTCGAAGCGTTGCAGGCGCCGCGACCGGATGTGATTCTTTCGGCCAACGTCGGCTGCATCGTGCATCTCGGCGCTGCCTGCGACATTCCGGTCCGCCACTGGATCGAATGGATCGCAGCGCGGCTGCCGGCGAGCGCAGTCTCGCAGTAGCATCGCAGACACCAACAACAAACGGGGAGAAGCGCGAGTGTTTCATCAACTGGTGACGCCGATCGGCGGGAGTCTCCTGTGGTCGTGCCTGGTCGCAGCGATGCCGATCGCGACGGTGCTGGTGCTGCTGGGAGTCCTGCGGCGCCCGGCATGGCAGGCTTCGTCGGCCGGCCTTGCTGCCGGGCTGGTGCTGGCGATCTTCGCCTGGGACCTGCCGGCGCCCAATGCCTTCAGCAGCGTGCTCGCCGGTGCGACGTTCGCGCTCATCCCGGTGATGTGGATCGTGTTCAACGCGCTGGTGCTGTACAACGTCACCGTCGTGTCCGGGCGCTTTCAGAGCTTTCGCGACTGGCTGCTCGATCATCTGCCGAACGACCGGCGCGTCGTGCTCGTCGTGGTCGGTTTCTGCTTCGGCTGTCTGCTGGAAGGCGTCGCGGGATTCGGCACGCCGGTGGCGATCACCAGTGCGTTGCTGATCTCGCTGGGCTTTCCGGCGCTGGAAGCGCTGACTTTTACGTTGATCTTCAACACCGCCCCCGTCGCGTTCGGAGCGCTCGGCGCGCCGGTGACGACGCTCGGCGCGGTCACGCAGCTCTCCGATACGACGCTGGCTGCGATGATCGGCCGGCAGCTGCCCTTCATCGCGTTGCTGTTGCCTTTCTATGCGGTCGGGCTCTATGGCGGTGCTCGCGCCATCAAGGGCGTCTGGCCGGTGTTGCTCATCGCCGGAGCATCGTTCGCGACCGGCCAGTTCGTCGCGTCCAACTACCTGGGGTTCGCCCTCACCGACGTCATCTCCTCGGCATTCTCGTTGATCGTCACGATCGCGTTCCTGAAGCTCTGGCGGAGCAAGCACGATCCGCAGTTCTCGCTGGCTGCAACATCCGTCGCGGCGCCGACCTCGCCGGCCGCGACGGCGAAAGGCTGGATTCCGTGGATCATTCTCGCGGTGACGGTCGTGGTGTGGATTCACCTGGAGATCAATCGCGTCGGGCAGGTCGCCGTGCAGTGGCCGCGGCTGCACGAGGAAGTCTTCATCACGATCTACGACAAGCCGTATGCAGCCGTCTGGACGTTCCAGCCGCTCGGGACCGGCACGGCCATCCTGTTCGCCACGGTCCTGAGCGCGTTCGCGGTCGGACTGAAGGCTCGCGAGGTCCCGATCGTCCTGGCCAGGTCCTGCGCGCAGGTCGCGCTGCCCGCGCTGACGACGACGCTGATCATCGGACTCGCCTACCTGATGAACTACTCCGGCATGACCTACACGCTCGGTGTCGGCGCAGCGTCCGCAGGCGTGCTGTTCCCCTTGCTGTCCGCATTCCTCGGTTGGCTCGCGGTATCGCTGTCCGGCAGCGACACGTCAGGAAACGCGTTGTTCGGCAATCTGCAGGTCGTCGCCGCGCGCCAGCTGGATCTGAACCCGGTGTTGATGGCCGCCACCAACTCTTCCGGCGGAGTCTTCGGCAAGATGATCTCGCCGCAGAACATCAGCACGGGCACGTCGACCACCGAGCTGAAGGGGCGCGAGGGCATCGTGTTCGCGCGCACCTTCAAGCACAGCATCATCCTGACGTTCCTGCTCGGGCTGCTCGTGTTGCTGCAGCAATACGTGTTCCCGTGGATGATTCCCTCGTAGCGGGGCTGACCGATCGTCCGATTCGACACACGGCACCGGAGGGGTACACTGGCGCAGGTCAGTCGCAGGCGGACCGGCAGGCAGCTGATGCGGCTCTACATTGCCTATTCCAGCCAGGACACGAAGGTCGCGGAGCGCGTGCAGCTCGCGCTGCTCGCGGACAACCACGAGGTTTTTCGCGACCGCACCGAGCTGTTGCCGGGCGATCACTACGACGGTCGCTTCCGCGAGGCGCTGAGTCGCGCGGACATGCTGATCTTCCTGATCAGCCCCGCGTCGGTCCGCCAGGGATGCTATGCGCTGACGGAGCTCGGCTATGCGCGCGAGCGCTGGCCGCATCCCAAGGATCACGTCCTGCCCGTCATCATCGCGCCGGTGCCGGCAGCAGACATACCGGCGTACCTCCAGGCAGTCACGATCCTGAATCCGAAGGGCAGCGTCGCCGCTGAAGTGGCCCAGGCGATTCGCGCGCGCACGCGGCAGCACACCAGCGCGGTCGTCAAGGAAGGCCTGCTGCCTTCGCTGAAATCGATGCTGGGGATCCTGCTTTGCAGCGCTCTGCTCGCCGCAGGACTCGCCACTGCTTTCTCCTTCGTCTATCGAAGGGTCACGATGGATCCCTCGATGGCGCTGCTGTTCCTGATCGCCGGACTGTGCGGAGTGCTGATCGTGCGTGGCATCTGGAATCGGGTGCGATCGTCATGAGCGCCTGGCGGTGGCTCGGCCTCGGTCTGCTGTTCGCTTGCGCTGCGGCTGCCGCGGCGCCGGAGACGCCCGCGCCGCTGCACTTCGCCACGGGCACGAGCTTCAGGAAAACGACGCTGGAAGACTGCGCACTCCGCGGCGGGGAGTACCTGGCTGCGCCCGGGCTCAAAGCGGACGATCTCGTCGATTGCCTCGCGCCGCACAAGGTGCGCGACCTGGGTTTGCCTGCACCCGGCCCGCGCGAAGTGCTCGCGAGCATCTACGACTACCTGTATCGCCCCGCGATCGAGCGGCCGGGGTACGCACTCTATTCTTACCTGCTGCTGCCGGGCGAAGGCGCACGGGGCGAGCGTCTGCTGCGAGAGATCTTCAGCACCACGAGCTTCGTCGGGCTCGACGGCGTTCGTCCCGACCAGCTGAACATCGTCTACCTGCCGACGCGTGCCGCGGAAATCCGCCGCCTGCTGCCGATCGTGAGCACGGGAACGGCCCCGTCGGCCGCCGACTTCTCGCGCAAGTTCTACGACTATGTGCTCGCACGCGCGCTGCTGACGCGGATCTGCGCGGCAGTCACCGAGAAGACGCAGGCCGTGTGCGGCGGCGACCTGTCGTTGGGCCCGTATATCTTCACGTTTCTGCAGCCGGTCACCGGACTGGAGAAGATGCCCGCGCCGTTCCTGCTGCTCGACCTGAGCAACGTGCATGAGCGTGCGTTCGGTGAGTTCGTCGCGGCGTACAAGGAGCAGGTCCGACAGCCGCAGTTCAGCGATCGCCGCCGGATCGACACGTTCCGGCTGCGAATTCTCAGCGTGGTGCTGACCTCGGCTGACTGGCTGAAACCGTTGGTCGGCGACACCGCGAACGCAGCGACGGTGATCGAATGACCGTGCGCACACGCCGCGGCGTAGCTTCGATCCTCTGCAGTTTCATGTTGCTCGCATGCGCGAGCACGCAACAGCGCGCAGGCGAGCCCGCCCGCGTGGCGCTCGTGATAGGCAATGGCGCATACGCCAACGTGCCGTCCTTGACCAATCCGTTGCACGACGCCGCCGACATGTGCGCCGCACTCCGCCGCGTCGGCTTCAAAACGCTGTGCTACACCAACGTGCCCGATCGCGCCGAGTTCGACGCGCACGTGACGGAGTACGTAGAGCAGCTTGGACCGCGCTCGGTAGGCGTCTTCTACTACTCCGGTCACGGCGTACAGGCGCACGGCGCCAACTTCATGATCCCGACGGAAGTGCAGCTCGCGAGCGCCACACAGGATCCGTTGCAGGTGTTGTATGGCCTGGACACGGTGTTCGCCCGACTGCGGCAGAAGCCGGCGCAGTTGCAGCTCGTCATCCTCGACGCTTGCCGGACAGATCTGTTCGCTGCGACTCAGGCGACCGGGCGGGGCGCCGCCGGCGCATCCACTGAGCCGAGCCTCGTTCGCGCTCTCGCGACGCTGGCTCAGGCGAGCAACGGTCTCGCTCGAATCACGGACGCGCCACCGGCCACGATGGTGCTGTATGCCACTGCTTCCAAGGATGCGGCGTTCGACGGTGAGGGTCGTAACGGGCCGCTGACCAAGTACATCCTCAGGCACATCGGTGCGCGCGGTCTGCCGCTGGAGGAGTTCATCAAGCGCGTGACATCGGACGTCGAGAACGAAACGGCGCGTGACTACGACAAGCGCCAGACGCCTTTCATCTACGGCTCGTTCACCGGCAGCTTCTGTTTCGCAGGCTGCCCGGGGGAGAGCGCCGTCCCGCCGGTGTTCTGATCGGCCCGGCCGACCGGCTCAGAAGGAGGCCATGACGCCGAGCGTGAAGCCTTGCGTGGTGTCGCGCCCGTCTTGCGAGTCGAATGCATCGTGCGACGACACGACCTGGATGCGATAGCCGCCCGTGAAGGTCCAGCGCCGCGGCATGCTGTTGCCGTCGAGCGCGTACGCGAGCCCCAGCTCCGCAAGCCGATAGTCCGCCTCGAAGTCGATCGCATCGCCGCCCGGCGTCTTCAGCCAACCCGCGCCGAGCGAGCCGTACATCGACCACAGGCCTGCGAGCGGCGCATTCGCGCTGAGACCCAGCACCGGTCCGGCAGGTCGATAGCGGTTGGGCCCGTCGCTCTGCGACACATGCTTGTAGCCGAGCGTGACGGCGAGGCTCGGCACCACGAAGTAGCCGACGTTCACGTCGAGCTCTTCGCGCGTGCCCTTGCCGTTCGGGAAGGTGAAGTCCGTGCTCGGCAGCGCGCTGGCCGAGGCGAGCCACTTGTCGTACCGAACGCTGACCAGGGGCATGACCGCGAGCTTGTCGTCCGCCGACACCTGGGTCAGGGCGAGGTTCTGCTGCGTGGCCTCATCGACGAAGTAGCTGAACGTGGTCCACTGCGTGTACCAGGCGCGCGCGCCCACGGATATGACGACGCCCGGCTCTTCTGCTGCGAGCGCGGTACCGGTGCTGCACAAGGCGAACAGGATCAGCCACTTTCGGTTCATGGTGAGTGACCTCGCGGCGTTTGCGGACACACTAGCCGCGTGGGCATCCAATGCCCATTGTCCTGAAGGACGCTGCGGCTACGACTCAGGCGTGCAGCGCAGCGGGTTGAACGGAAACTTGGTGAAGCCGTTCTGCACTTCCGCGACGAAGCGGCTCTGCACGCGGAAGGCTTCGCGCTCGCGCTTGTCGGAATCGATGCAGCTGTGCAGGTCGAAGCGCCCGCTGCGGTGCTGCAGGTAGTGAACGAACTCGTGGACCGCGACGTGGTCCTTGGCGGAATCGGTCAAGTCCTCGCGCAGGTAGACGGTGTCGGCGTCTTCGTAGAGCCCGAAGATCGGGCAGGGAATGTGGTCGTGACACACGCGATGGCTGAACCAGCTCTCCGATTCCCAGCGCACCTCGGGCAGCTCGTCGGGCAGCGGATAGCCGGACAGCTGCGAGGCCCACGTCATCACGTAGAGGATCCACTCGTTCATGGCAGCACCGTTATACCTCGGCGCGTGGACTACAAGGCCGTTGTAGGATCAATGGCGCGAGCCACGCTATTGCGCGTCGCTGAAACTCCTAGGGAACTGTTCGTGTTGCCAACGACTTTGGCAACAGCTATCGAATGCATGCGAACAAAACGATCTCCAGGATGGCCTGGCAAGGGAGAGACCTATGCGCCGCGGAATCGTGATGGGGGTAGCGCTGGTTTTCGCAGTGGGTGTTGTTGCGCAAACGGCGCGTGCAGCGCCCGAAAGCTACGACTACGTCGGCTGGATCACCAAGATCCAGGTTCTGGATCCTTCGGTTCCACTGCCGCAACTGTTCATCGAGTGCAACGGCTGCGTGGGCGGCCGCAGGGGTCCGTCTTTCGCGGGATCGCTGGTCGTCGACCTTGCGTTGCCCGCGGAGCAGCGGTTGTTGCACCTCAGCGCGGCAGATGGCGAGGAGGTGGCCCTGCTGGAAGCAGCCCCGGGACATCCCGACAACAAGATCGTCTCGCAGCGAACGTCGGATCTGGGCATCGGGGCGCCGCTGCCTGCCTGGGAAATCGTGACGATCACGGCCAACACCGGGGCGCTTGCGGCCCAGGACGGGCGCAGCGTCAGCATGTCGCTGCGCTGGCACGGTGAGCCGGGCGCGGCGCGTCAATATCCGCCCAGCGCGCAGAACGTGGATCTGGCAAAGCTTACACCGCGCACGAGCTGGCGCATGAATCTGACGCTGCGCAAGGGCGCTGTCGTCTATGCGACGCTGTCGGCCAACGTCGTGCCATTGAAGCGCCGCGGCAGCGGCGGTCCGAACGTCGACGAGGATTTCAACGACGGCGCCGCGCAGGGCTGGACGCCGCAAACCGGCAGCTGGTCTGCGGCGACGGGCGATCTGCGCAACGCCGCCAATACGGCATTCACCAGCAACACGATCCAGGGTCTCGCGCTGCCCACTGAGTTCGTGACGCTGACCGACGTGTATCTCTCCTGGGGCGCGAACGGCAACACGGCCGGCGTGCTGTTCAACTACCAGAACGCGAACAACTTCTACGAGGTGCGCTTGAATGCGCAGGGGACTGTGCGGCTGAGCGCAGTCGTCGGCGGCGTCCGCACGCTCGTCGCAACCAGCACTTATCCCGATGCCGGGGTCAGGCGCTGGCACACGATCTATGTGCGTCGACTCGGCGATGCCGGCACCCATCTCCTGATCGACGTCAACGGTCAACAGATGTTCGATACGGAATTCGACCCGGATCCCGCTGCGCCCGGCGTGCTCCGCGGCGGCTCGGCGGGAGTGTTTGCGAGCTGGAACCTGGCGCGCTTCGACAACGTGCTGATCGGCGCGCCGGTCACCGGCGTGTTCGGCGGCAAGAACCACTTCGATGAGCCGGGCTCGACTCCGACGTTCTGGCGGCCGGAGACGGGCGTCTGGACGCTCGCCGACGGTTACCTGCGCAGCTCGGCGAATCAGGCGGCGTCGATCGCGGTGGGCGAATCGGGCCCGGGCGTCGATCGCCCCGGCGCATTCTACGGGATCAGCGCGCTCATCCACCTGGAATGGTCCGGCGCGGGCAACTGGGGTGGCTTGCTCTACGACTATGTCGACGCGCAGAACTACCGCGAGGTGCGCGTGAGCCGCACGGTTCCCGGCCGGGTCGGCGAATTCGTGCTTGCGGAAACCGTCAACGGCGCGCGACGCGAGGTGTTGCGTACTCAGCGCTTCCAGTCGACGGACAGTCGCGAAGTCGTCCTGACGGTCAGGCGTGAAGGCAACCGGACGATCGTCCACGACGACAGTGCCTTCAGCAACATCCAGGTGCGGCAAGCGCCGATGGCCGCTCCCTTCACCGTCGGATTGCTCGCCGCCTGGAACCAGGTGCGCTTCGACGACGTGATGGTGGACAGCGTGACGAACCAGTAGCTCCTCGCGAGATGTCGCCGCCATCGGGTGCAGCCGGAAGGCTGCACCCGGTCACTGGTTGAGAACCATGAAATGACACCTTAGTATCACTTCGTGCGAACTGAACTCGTCACGACTCTCAAACGTCAGGCGACTGAACTGCTCTCGGAGCTCGAACGGGATCGCCAGCCGATCCTCATCACCCAGCACGGCGTGCCCACTGCATACCTCGTAGACGTACTGGAGCGTGAGGGCGGGCGCTCCTGGGACCTGACGTCATCCGAGGGCAGCATGATCTTCTACAAGTCACTCGCCGCAACCGTCATCGCTCTTCTCCTCATCGCGCTGCCGGCGGCCGCCGCGGACGACGCTTACGACGTGGTGATCTTGAACGGGCGCGTGATGGACCCGCAGTCCGGCCTGGACGCCGCGCGGAACGTCGGCGTGCGCGCCGGCAGGATCGCGGCGATCTCAACCGAGGCGATGCAGGGGCGCCGCACGATCGACGCCAAGGGGCTGGTCGTCGCGCCCGGCTTCATCGACCTGCACGAGCACGGCCAGAAGCCCGAGAACTACCGGTTCCAGGCGCACGATGGCGTGACCACTTCGCTCGAGCTCGAAGCGGGCACCGCCGATGTCGCGGGCTGGTATGCGGAGCGCGAAGGCAAATCGCTCGTCAACTTCGGCGTGAGCGTCGGCCACATTCCCTCGCGCATGAAAGTCATGAAGGACCCCGGTACCTGGCTGCCCACTGGCGATGCGGCTCATCGTGCGGCCACGGCCGCGGAGCTGGAGCAGATCGACCAGCGCATCGAGGCCGGGCTGAAGCAAGGCGCGCTGGCTGTCGGCATGGGCATCAACTACACCGCAGGCGCCGCGCGCGAAGAAGTGCTCGATGTGTTTCGAGTTGCCGCACGGCATGGCGCGCCAGTGCACGTCCACTTGCGTTACGCCGGCGACAAGGCTCCCGAGACGGGTCGGGCAGCACTGGAGGAGGTGCTCACGGCTGCCGGCGAGACGAAGGCTCCCTTGCACGTCGTTCACGTCACCAGCATGGGACTGCGTGATACGCCGCAACTGCTCGCGATGATTCGCGCCGCGAAAGCGCGCGGCACCGATGTGACGACCGAGTGCTACCCGTACGTGGCGGGCAGCACGGGTCTCGAGAGCGCGTTGTTCGATCCCGGGTGGCAGGAGCGGATGCGCATCGGCTACGGCGACCTGCAATGGGTGAAAACCGGCGAGCGCTTGACCGCGGCAACGTTCGAGCGCTACCGCAAGGAGGGCGGGCAGGTCGTGATCTTCATGATTCCGGAGAACATCGTGCGGCTGGCGGTCGCGGATCCCATGGTGATGATCGCGAGCGACGGCATGCCTTCCGCCGGCGCCAGCGTGCACCCGCGCGGGCAGGGCACGTTTTCCCGCGTGCTCGGCAAGTACGTCAGGGAGGAGAAGGCATTGGACCTGATGACGGCGCTGCGCAAGATGACTCTCATGCCCGCGCAGCGCCTGGAGCAGCGCGCGGCGGCGTTCAGCACGAAGGGTCGCATCGAGCCGGGTGCGGACGCGGATATCACGATCTTCGACGCGAATCGCGTCAGCGACGCCGCCACGTTCGAAAAGCCGCTGCAGTACTCCGACGGCATCCGCTTCGTGCTGGTGAACGGCGTGGCGGTGGTCAGCGATGGGAAGCTCGTCGACGGCGTGTTTCCGGGGCGCCCGGCGCGCGCCCGGCCGGTCGAGTGACGTGCTACGCTTCCGGCATCACCGCGAAACGACCTGACATGAAGCCACCTGCAGCCGAGCCGGCGGGAAAACCCGTCCATTTCATCCGCAAGATCATCGCCGACGACGTCGCGGCCGGGCACACCGCGGTCCGCACGCGCTTTCCGCCCGAGCCGAACGGCTATCTGCACATCGGCCACGCCAAGTCGATCTGCCTGAATTTTTCCATGGCGCAGGAGTTCGGCGGCACCTGCAACCTGCGCTTCGACGACACCAACCCCGAGAAGGAGGAGGACGAGTTCATCGAGGCGATCCAGCGGGACGTGCGCTGGCTCGGCTTCGAGTGGGACGGCGCGCCGCGCTTCGCCTCCGGCTATTTCGATCAGCTCCATGAATGGGCTGTGCACCTCATCAAGCATGGCAAGGCGTACGTCTGCCATCTGTCGCCCGAGGAGACGCGCGCGTATCGCGGCACGTTGACGGAGCCGGGCAAGGACAGCCCGTATCGCAATCGCACCGTCGAAGAGAACCTGGCGCTGTTCGAGCAGATGCGCCGCGGCGAGCTGCCGGAAGGCACGTGCGTGTTGCGCGCGAAGATCGACATGGCCGCGCCGAACATGAACATGCGCGACCCGACGATGTATCGCATCCGGCATGCGCATCACCACCAGACCGGCGACAAGTGGAAGATCTACCCGACCTACGACTTCGCGCACGGGCAGTCCGACGCCATCGAAGGCATCACGCATTCGCTGTGCACGCTCGAGTTCGAGGATCACCGGCCGTTGTACGAGTGGTACCTGAGCAATCTGCCGGTGCCGATGATCCCGCGACAGTACGAGTTCGCGCGGCTCAACCTCAACTACACGGTGGTGAGCAAGCGCAAGCTCAAGCAGCTGGTCGAAGAGAAGCACGTTGCGGGCTGGGACGATCCGCGCATGCCGACGCTCTCGGGCCTGCGGCGCCGCGGCTATACGCCGGCGGCGATCCGCGCGTTCTGCGATCTCGTCGGCGTGACCCGCAGCGAAGGCGTCGTCGACGTGGGCTTGCTGGAGTTCGCGATCCGCGACGACCTCGACAAGCAGGCGCCGCGTGCAATGTGCGTGCTGGCGCCGCTGAAAGTGACGATCACGAATTTCGATGCGGGCGCGCTCGAGCACTTCACGGCGCAGCTGCATCCGCAGAAGCCGGAGATGGGCACGCGCGAGCTGCCCTTCACGCGGGAGCTGTACATCGATCGCAACGACTTCCGCGAGACCGCCGAGAAAGACTTCAAGCGGCTGGTCCTCGGTCAGGAAGTGCGGCTGCGCAATGCGTACGTGATTCGCGCCAACGAGATCGTGCGCGACGCCGCCGGGCAGATCGTCGAGCTCAAGTGCACCTACGACCCGGACACGCGCGGCAAGAATCCGAGCGACGGGCGCAAGGTGAAAGGCGTCATCCACTGGGTTTCGGCGGCGCACTGCGTCGACGTCGAGGTGCGCCTGTACGACCGGCTGTTCAGCGTCGAGTTTCCCGAAGAGGACAAGTCGAAGACGTTTCTCGACTTCATCAATCCGCAGTCGCTGACGATTCTCAGCGGCTGCAAGGCCGAGCCGTCGCTGGCGGGAGCGACGTCCGACATTCGCTACCAGTTCGAGCGCGAGGGGTACTTCTGCGCCGACAGCGTCGAGTCGCAGCCGGGCAAGCTGGTGTTCAATCGCACCATCGGTCTGCGCGATACGTACGGGAAGTAGCGCGGCGTTCAGGGCACTCCGGCGTTGACGGTCCCCGATTCCGACATCATGCCGTGCAGCAGCATGCGCGCCTTCTCCCAGTCGCGCTGCACGGTGCGCTCGGATATCTGCCACATCGCTGCGATGTCGCCGAACGAGAAGCCGCCGAAGTATTTCAGATCGACGACCTGAGCGAGCCGCGGCTCCACTGCGGCGAGCCGCTCGATAGCGTCGCTGAGACGCTCGAGCTCATGCGAGTCGGCAGCGTGCTCGGGAACCTCGGTCGGCAGCGCGGTGATCTCGAATCCTGCCCCGCGCTTCAATGCGCGCCGGCTGCGCGCGTAGTTGATGACCAGGCCGCGCATCGCGCGCGACGCGTATGCCAGAAAGCGTGCGCGATCCGGAAACACCACTCCCTGGCGCTCGCCCAGGTTCAGATACGCCTCGTGCAACAGGGTCGTGGCCCCTAGCGTCAGGGCAGGTCCACTGCGGCGCAGCTCGCGCCGCGCAATGCTGTGAAGCTCCCGGTACAGCGTAGCGAACAGCTGCTGCCTGCCTTCGGCATCGTCAGCGTCGCCCGCCATTGCGAACGGCAGCGGATCGGCTTCCTCGTCGGACACGACTCGACCTCCCCGTCTTGAGTCACTGTGCGAAGCACGCCTGGAATCGCCCGCAGGATTACCACTGTGCGGGTGCACGTCAAGGCTTTCGCTCCCCAGGGCAACCGCTTGCCCGGAAGTACTACGTGTCGGGAAACGCCGCCCGAAGGTGATTTCTACAGCCGAGGGCATTTCGCCCGGTAGCGACGCGGAGCGGCAGTTCATGAACAGCGACCACGTGCTCGGCCTGGTGTCCGAGCTGCTGAAGCTCGCGCTCGTGGTCGCACTGCCGCTGCTGGCCGTGATTCTGCTGGTCGGGCTGCTGGTCAGCGTGCTGCAGGTCGTCACCCAGGTGCAGGACCCTTCGATCGCCTTCGTGCCGAAGCTGGTGGTGTTCGGGATCACGCTGGCGCTGCTCGCGCCGTGGATGCTCGACAAGCTCACCGCATACGGCGTCTCGATGTTCGTGCGGCTGGCGCAGTAGCGGCATGAGCGTCGAAGCCTTTCTGCCGTGGATCCTCTCGGTCGGGCTGCTGACGGTGCGGCTCACCGTCGCCCTGGCGCTCTCGCCGGCATTCGCCGCCTATGGCGTCCCGGGCATCGTACGGGTGGTCCTCACGCTGGCGCTGGCGGTCGCGACTTTCGCGTACCAGGCGCCGGTGCCTGCCGCGGCGGAATGGGTCGGGCAGCCGGCGCTGCTCCTGAAGCCGATCGCGGCCGAGATCCTGGTCGGAGCGCTGCTCGGGCTGGGCGTGCACGCGGCGCTGGCGGCTTTCGCTCTGGCGGGGCGGCTGCTGGACGTGCAGATCGGCTTCGGCATCGGCTCGGTGTTCGATCCCGTGACCCGCGCCAGCGCGAACGTGCTCGGCTCGCTGTTCAGCCTGCTCGGCGTGACGCTGTTCTTCGTCACCGACGCCCATCTCGCGCTGGCGGGCCTGATCGCGCAATCGCTCGAAGTCTTCCCCCTCGGCCGGTTCCCGGCGCTCGACGATCCGATGCAGCCGATCGTGGCGACCGGCTCGATGTTCACATTCGGCCTGGCGCTGGCTGCGCCGGTGGCGATCGCGCTGCTGCTGACCGACCTTGCGGTCGGGGTCGCGTCGCGCAACATGCCGCAGGTCAACGTGCTGGTGCTGGCGATTCCGCTCAAGGTCGTCGTCGGCTACCTGGTGCTGTCGCTCGCCGTGACCGGCTGGGCGCCGCTGGTGCAGCACGGGTTCAGCCAGATGGCTGACGTGCTCGGAGCACGCTGATGGCCGCGCAGCAGGGAGACCTCGACCGCAGCGAGCCCGCGACGCCTTACAAGCTGGACAAGGCCCATCGCCGCGGCTCCGTAGTTCGCAGCACCGAGCTCACCTTTGCCGGCGTCATGCTGGCGTGTGTCGCCTGCGTCTACGGATTGGGGAGCCAGGTCGTCGACGGCATCGCCACGCTGACTCTGCACGGCCTGTCGTTCGTCGGGCGCGAGACGTTGACAGCCGAAGCTGTGCTGGCATTCGTCGGCGCGCTCGCGACGCACGCGGTGCGTGTCGTTGCGCCGGTCGCGTTCGTCGTCTGGATGGCGGCGTTCATGATCTCGGCGATGCAGGCGCGGGGCGTGTTCAGTGCGCAGCCGCTGAAACCGGACTTCACGCGCCTGAATCCGGCCGTCGGCTTCAAGCGCATGTTCTCGGTGAAGTCGCTGCACGAGCTGTGGCGCAGCGCCGCCAAGCTCGGCGTGATCACCGTCGCGATGGCCCTGTGGGGGCAGCACCATCTCCTGGATATGCTGCGACTGCCGGCGCAGCCGCCGCGCGTGATGCTGCGAACCGGGCTCGACCTGCTCGGCTCCGTGCTGGCGCTGCTGGCCGGGCTCGTGCTGGTGTTCGCGGTGCTCGACTGGAGCATCAACCGCTGGGAGTTCATGCGCAACATGCGCATGTCCAAGCGCGAGATCAAGGACGAGCACAAGGAGCGCGAGGGCGATCCGCGCATCAAGTCGCGGCTGCGCGAGCTGCGCCTGCAGTGGCTGAAGCGTGCCCGCCAGCTATCCAAGGTGCGCAGCGCAGACGTGCTGCTGACGAATCCGACGCATTACGCCGTCGCCCTGGAGTACCGCCACGGCGAGATGCCGGCGCCGCTGATCACCGCGCGAGGCGCCGGCGAGCTGGCGCGGCGCATGCGCGAAGAGGCGCGGCGCCACGACGTGCCCGTAGTCGAGCACGTCCCTCTGGCGCGAGCGCTGTTCGCGCTCGACGAAGCCCAGGTGCTCGTCCCCGAAGAGCACTTCACCCAGGTCGCGCGCATCCTGCGCTGGATCTATACGGCTCGCGCCACGAAGCGCGCAGCGCGGAGCGGCACATGAGCGCTCTCGCACGCACTTTCGGCCGCAACAGCGACCTGGCGGTGATCGGCCTCGTTCTCGGCATCCTGCTGGTGCTGTTCGCACCCGTTCCGGCGGGCCTGCTGGACGTGCTGATCCTGATGAACATCTCGCTGGCGATGATGGTGCTGCTGATGACGTTCTACGCACCGCGGCCGGTCGATTTCTCGACGTTCCCCGCGATCCTGCTGATCGCCACGCTGTTCCGGCTGGCGCTGAACGTTTCGGCGACGCGGCTGATCCTGTCGCAGGGCGACGCCGGCCAGGTGATCGCGGCCGTCGGCGCCTACGTGGTCGGCGGCAACTACGTCATCGGCCTGATCGTGTTCCTGATCCTGGTCGTCGTGCAGTACGTGGTGGTGACCAACGGCGCGCAGCGTGTCTCGGAAGTCGCGGCGCGCTTCACCCTCGACAGCATGCCGGGTCAGCAGATGAGCATCGATGCCGACCTGAACATGGGCTTCATCGACCAGGACGAGGCGAAGCGCCGCCGCAAGATCCTGGAGCGCGAGGCTGCCTTCTACGGCGCGATGGACGGTGCCAGCAAGTTCGTCAAGGGCGACGCCGTCGCGGGCATCGTGATCATGCTCATCAACATCATCGGCGGGCTGATCATCGGCGTGCTGCAGCAGGGCATGCCGTGGGGCGACGCGCTGCGCCACTACACGCTGCTGACCATCGGCGACGGCATCGTCACGCAGATCCCGGCGCTGGTGATCTCGGTCGGCACCGGCCTGATCGTCACCCGATCGTCGTCCGACAGTCAGCTCGGCGCCGAGGTGTTGCGACAGTTGTTCGCGTTCCCGCGCACGTTGCTGATCCTCACCGCCGTGCTCGCCGGCATCGCGCTGCTGCCCGGCATGCCGGTGATTCCGCCGCTGATGCTGGCGCTGCTGACGGCGCTTGCGTACTACTTCGGCCGGCGTGCCGAGCAAGGGCGCGCCAAGGAGACCGGCGAACAGCAGGAGAAGCAGGCCGACAAGCAGAGCGATCCCTACTCGGTCTACGACGTCGAGGCGCTCGAGGTCGAGCTCGGCAGTGCGCTGGCGAGGCATGTCGGCGGCGCGCAAGGTGTCCTGATGGAGCGCATGGCTGCGTTCCGCGCGCAGCACTCGCAGGACAGCGGCTTGATCATCCCGCAGGTCTCGTTCCGCGAGAGCCCGGCGCTGCCCGAGGAAGAGTATCGCGTCCGCGTGTTCGGCGAGACCGTCGCCGCGGCGACCGTCCGCGTGCAGCGCACGCTGGCGATTCATCCGAGCGGCGACCTCTCACTCGTTCCAGGCATCGAGACGCGCGAGCCCACCTACGGACTGCCGGCGCTGTGGATCGAGGACGACACGCGCGAGGCCGCGCGCAAGGCGAAGTACACGCTCATCGATCCCACGACGGTGCTGTTCACGCATCTGTGCGAGCTGATCGGCCAGCGCTCCGCCGAGCTGCTGACGCGCACGGAAACCGAACGCATGCTGGCGCGAGTGCGCGAGAAGGTCCCGGGCCTGGTCGAGGAGCTGGTGCCCACGCAGCTCGCGCTGAGCGACGTGCAGAAGGTGCTGCAGAACCTGGTGCGCGAGAAAGTGCCGGTGCGTCATCTGCAGGCGATCGTCGAATCGCTGCTCGACGGCGTGCGCAACGGCAAGGATCCCGGCATGTTGACCGAGATCGTGCGCCAGCGGCTCGCGATGAGCATCTGCAACAGCCTGAGCGCCGATCGCCGCACGCTGCACGTTCTGACTCTCGATCCGACGGTCGAGGAACAGCTGATCGCGATCGGCGGCGCTAACGCTGCGGCCGCGGATCCGGCGAAGCGCGTCGATCCGCGCCTGCTGGATACCGTCCTGCTGCGCATCGCGAGCGCCGCCGAGAAGATGATCAAGAGCAACCTCGTGCCCGTGATCCTGTGCGCGCCCGATCTGCGGCGCCAGCTGCGGCTGCTGTGCGAGCGCGTCGCGCCGCATCTGCGCGTCATCTCTCTAGCCGAAGTCGCCAGCGGCTTCGAGCTGCGATCGTTTCAAGCCATCACCGTACCCAAGCAGGAGGGCTCGGTTCGAGCCAGAGCATGAGCGACATTTTCCAGATCGCCGGCGTCGGCATGCAGGAAGGCAAGCAGCGCCTGGAGGCAATCAGCCTCAACGCCGCGAGTGCTTCGTTGCCGGGCTATCGCCGCCACGTCGTGGCCGGCGGAACGTTCGACACCATGCTCGCTGCGACGAGCACCGCCACGGCCGCGAGCACGCCGACCGCAGTCCCGCACCTCGTCGACCTGAAGCCGGGCGCGACGATCGCGACCGGTCGCGCGCTCGACCTGGCCATCGAGGGCGACGACCTGTTCTTCGCCTTGACGGACGGAGTGCAGACGTGGCTGACGCGCGGCGGCTCGTTTCACGTGAATGAAGCCGGCGAGCTGCTCGGCGAGGGCGGGCTGCGCGTGGTCGGGCAGGGCGGCGAGGTCCGCCTGCCGGGCAGCGACGTCGAGGTCGGACCCGACGGCCACATCACGCAGCAGGGCGTGATCGTCGGCGCCGTGCAGTTGTTCCGCGCGAACGATCCATCGTCGCTGCAGGCCGCGCAAGGCGCGCTGCTGCTCGCTCCGGAAGGCGTGCAGCCGGCCGAAGCCGGAGCGGGTCGGGTGCGCAGCGGCGCGCTGGAGGCATCGAACACGGATTCCGCGAGCGAGATGCTCGGCCTCGTCGCCCTGTCGCGGCAGTTCGAAGCGCTGAGTCACGTGCTGCAGGGCTATGACCAGATGCTGGGTCGTGCCATCGAGAAGCTTGGAGAGGGTTGAGCGTCATGCTGGATTCCATGTACATCGCGGCCATCGGGCTGCAGGCGCAGAAGGAGCAGCTGGATGCAGCTGCCAACAATCTCGCCAACATCAACACGACTGCGTTCAAGCGCCAGTCGGTCGACTTTGCCGCGATCCTGGATCGTGCGCCCGCGGGCAATGCGATCGAGGCCACCGATGGCGGCGAGGCGCGGCCCGCGCGCGTGCTGCGTTTCGACTCGTCGGCGGGGAAGATCAACGCCACCGGTCGCGCGCTCGATGTAGCAATCGCCGGCCCGGGTTTCATCGAGGTAGCGCTGCCTGGCGACAAGGTCGGCTACTCGCGTGCCGGATCGCTGCAGATCAACCCCGAGGGCATGCTGAGCCTGGCGAGCGGTCACGTCCTCAAGGCCGATATCCAGGTCCCGAGCGATGCGACGAATGTGCGCATCCTCGGCGACGGCAGCGTGAGCGCGCTGCTCGCCGGCGACGAGCAACCGACTGTGCTGGGGCAGATCGAGCTGGCCGCGTTCGACAACCCCGAGTCGCTGGTGTATCGCGGCGAAGGAATCTTCACGGCAGCCGGCGAGATCGAGCCGCGCCGAGCGCGTCCGGGCGAGGACGGCGTCGGCGAGCTCGAAACGCAGAGCCTGGAAGCCTCCAACGTCGACATGGTCGACGAGATGGTGTCGCTGCTAATGATGCAGCGGGTGTACGAGCTCAACTCGCGCGTCGCCCAGGTCGCCGACGAGATGATGGGCATGAGCAACAACCTGAGGCGCGGCTGATGCGTGCAGCGTTGCTCACCATCGTGCTGGTCGCCGCGGCTGCGAGTGTTGCGCAAGCCGCGACCGACGTGCGTCGCATCGAAGTCGACAGCACGCAGGCCCTGCAGGAGCAGCTGCTCGCGTTCGCGCAGGAGCGGCTGCACGGCACGGGGCTGGCGGTCGATTCGCAGCACGTGTGGATGAGTGCTGCCGCTCCTGTGACCGGTGCCACGCAGTTCGACGTGCGCCCGAACTGGTCTGCTGAAGCGCCGGTCCTGCCGCTCACGTTCGAGCTGCGGCCGGTAGCGCCCGCGGATGGCTCGTCTGTTGTGAGCGTGACGTTGGGCGTCGCGCTGCTGCGCGAGGTCTGGGTGACCACGCGGCGTCTGCGCAAGGGTTCGCTCGTGAGCTGCGCGGATCTCACCTTGGAGCAGCGTCGGGTTCAGGACCTTCCGAAGCTGGCGCTCACTGGTGCATGCGACTTCGCGAGCGATGCCGTGTCGTTGCGCGACATCGCAGACGGCGCAGTGGTGCGCAGCTCCGACGTGGGCAAAGCGCCCGACGTCATGGCCGGAATGCCGGTACGCGTGAGCGTCGAGGCCGGTGCAATCAACGTGACGACCAGTGCCGTGGCGCTCGCCGATGCGAGCGTCGGCGATCAGATCGACGTCCGCCTGCAGCGGCCGGCGCGCACGCTGCGCACCCGCGTCGCAGGCCCGGGCCTCGTGCAACTCGTGGAGAATCACCGTGAATAAGACTCTAGTGCTCGCGCTGGCGGCGCTCATCGCAGCACATCCCGCGTGCGCCGGCGATGCGCAGTCGATGTTCGACGAGCTGTCGTATCGCGCGCTGGTCGGCGACACCAAGGCGCGGCAGATCGGCGACGTGCTCACCGTCATCGTGCAGGAAGCAGCCTCGGCCAGCTCCAGCGCGGACCTGCGCACGCAGCGACGCCTTGGATTCACCGGCGAGGCGGGCACGAACGGCGCCGGTCCCTATTCGGCGTCGGCTGCCACGCGCACCGACAACGACGGCGCCGGCCGCACCCAGCGCAGCGGCCGGTTGCTCGCGCAAATCTCGGTGCGCGTGATCGGCGTGAACGAGCGGGGCGACCTGCAGATCGCGGGCGAGCAGAGCCTGGAGATCAATGGCGAGGAACAGCTCATCACGCTGAGCGGCATCGTGCGTCCGCGCGACGTCACCGCGGACAACACCGTGTTGTCGAGCCGCATCGCGGATGCGCGCATCCGCTTCGCCGGCGAGGGTTTCGTGACCGACCAGAGCAAGCCCGGCCTGCTCGCGCGCATCTTCAACTTCCTGGGGCTGTGATCATGAAGCGGCTCGCATTCACTGCTGCTGTCGTATTCGTCATCGCTGCGATCGGTGCGACCCAGTCGCATGCGCATGCGGCCACCGTCGCGGGCGGTGCGCGCATCAAGGACATCGCGCGCGTGCAGGGCAATCGTGCGCATGCGCTCGTGGGCTATGGCGTCGTGACCGGATTGGCCGGCACGGGCGATGCTCCGAGCAATCGTGCGACCCGGCAGACGCTGTCGAACCTGCTGACCCGGTTCGACCTGACTTTGCCGCCGGAAGCGATCAGCAGCCGCAACGCTGCCGTGGTGCTCGTCAGCGCCTCGCTGCCCAACTTCGTGCGGCCGGGCGATGCGATCGACGTGACGGTGACATCGATGGGAGACGCCCGCAGCCTGGTCGGCGGCAGTCTGCTGATCACGCCGATGAAGGGGCCGGACAACCGCACGTACGTGCTGGCGCAGGGCCCGCTCACCGTCGGCGGCTATCGCTACGAGGCGAACGGCACGGTCGGCCAGAAGAATCACCCGACGGTCGGCACGATCCCGGGCGGCGGTCTCGTGGAAGTAGCGCCGCCCGCGCCCGACATGTCGCGGACCGATGCATTCTCGGTCTCGCTGCTGGAGCCCGACTATACGAACGCCGCCCGTATCGCCGATGCGATCAACATGGCGCTCGGCGCAGGTACGGCGCTCGCACGTGACCCCGACGCCGTCGAGGTGCGCATTCCCGCGGCGTACCGCAACCGCTTCGTCGACCTGATGCGCGAGATCGAGTCGCTGGAGATTGCGCCGGACTTCCGCGCGCGGGTCGTGGTCAACGAGCGTACCGGAACGGTCGTGTCGGGCGCGGACGTGCGTATCGCGCAGGCTGCGATCTCCTACGGCGACCTGCGCATCTCGATCGTCACCGACAACTCGGTGTCGCAGCCCACTTTGCTGAGCCGGCCGGGCGAGTCGATTCGCACCGAGGTCGTCGCGAACTCGCGCATCGACCTGCAGGAGCAGAGCGGCGGCACGCTGGTGACGCAGCCGGGCGGCACGATCGCCGACCTGGTGGAGGCGCTCGGGCGCCTGCGTCTCAGCGGCCGCGACGTCGTGTCGGTGCTCAAGGCACTGAAAGCTTCCGGCGCTTTGCACGCCGAGCTGGTCGTGCAGTGACCTCGATCTCATTCATCCAGGAGTAGTGCCGATGTCCGTCCCCGCCGTATCCATCGTCGACCAGGTGTCTGCGTCGATGTCGCTGCGCAGCCTGCAGCACCAGGTGATCGCGAGCAACATCGCGAATCGCGACACGCAAGGCTATCAGCGCCTGCGCCTGACGTTCGACGGCGCGCTCGAGCAGATGAGCAGCGCGCACGTCAGTGCCGACACCACGCGCGCGCCGGTATCGCTGGAGCAGGACATGGTCGCGATGTCCTCCAACTCGGCGCAGTACCAGGCACTGGCGCGCGTGCTGAGCCGCTATTTCTCGATCATCGCCACCATCACCGGCCAGGGCAGAGGTTGACCATGGATCCTTTCAAGGCAGCAGCGATCAGCGCCGCCGGCATGGCCGCGCAGCAGGCGCGCGTCGAAGCCGCGACGCTGAACATCGCGAACATGAACACGAGCGTGGCGCCCGGCGCCGCCGGCTATCGGCCGGTGAAAGCAGTGATTCATCCCGCGCACCTCGCGTTTGCACGCGAGCTTTCGAGCGCGACGAACAGCGTGACGGTGCCAGCCGCCGAGCTGGTCGTGCAGAGCGGCGTCGCGACACGCACCGCGTACGAGCCCGGGCATCCGCATGCCGACGCCAACGGCATGGTCGCGTATCCGGCCGTCGATCACACGCAGGAAATGCTGACGGTGATGACTGCGCTGCGCTCGTACGAGGCGAATCTCGCGGCGTTGCAGGTCACCAGGACCCTCGCCGCCAAGGCATTGGAAATCGGGAGTTGATCATGCAATTCGGAATCGAATCCGTCGCGGCGATCGCCGCGGCTCAACCGGCGGCTGCACCCCTCGGGGCCGCCGCCGACGTCACCCAGGGCGCTACCGCACCGGGCACGTTTGCCAACGTCCTGCAGCAGGAGCTGGGCGATCTCAACGCCACGCTCGGCACGGCCGAGAAGGCGATGAGCGATCTCGCCGCCGGCAAGCCCGTCGAGCTGCACGAAGTGATGATCAGCCTGGAGCGTGCGCGCATCGGCGTGCAGACCTTCGTGCAGATCCGCAACAAGCTGGTCGAGTCCTACCAGGACTTGATGCGCATCCAGCTGTGAGCCGCCCATGATGTGGTCTGACTATTGGAACGCGCTCGGCTCGCGCCAGAAGATCGGTCTCGGCGTCGGCGCACTCGTGGTCGTCGCGGGCACGATCGGCTTTGCGGCCTGGGCGCTGCGCGATCCGTACGTGTCGCTCGCGACGCAGCTGAACGGCGAGCGCTTGCAGGAGCTCGCTCAGGAGCTCGACGCGGCGAAGCTTCGCTATGACATCGACGAGAGCGGCAGCGTCTCGGTGCCGCAGTCGCAGCTGGGCAAAGCCCGCGCTGCCGCGGCCGGCGGCCGCCTGGGCGTGCCGCCGAGCGTAGGTCTGGAGTTGTTCAAGGAGACGGACTTCTCGACGACCGACTTCGCGCAGCGGATCAACTACCAGCGCGCATTGCAGGGCGAGCTGACGCGCACGATCGAGACGATCCACGGTGTGCGCAGCGCCCGCGTGCACGTGATCCTGGCGGACGGCGGCGTTCTGAAGCGCAACCCGGCGAAAGCCAGTGCGGCGGTCACTGTCGCCATGCAGCCGGGCGCGGAGCTTGCCTTGTCGCAAGTCCGCGGCGTGCAGCGTCTGGTGGCCGCGTCGGTGCCGCAGATCAAGGTCGAAGACGTGGTCGTGCTCGACGAATGGGGCACCAGCCTGACGCGCACGACGGCGGCGGAAGGCGAGAGCGATCTGTCGTCGGCGCAACTGGATCTGAAGCGCCAGGCCGATCAGTACCTGCAGGAGAAGCTGTCGCGCCTGCTGAAGGACCTCGTGCCGAACGGCACGGCGTCGTTGTCGGTGGATACGACGCTCGACTACAACCAGCTGCGCGTGACGACCGAGGAGCCGATCGCCACGCCGGGCTCCATCGACAACGGGCAGCCTGCGGGTGTGCTGATCAAGCAGCGCCATTCGCAGCGCGGGCATTCCGCAGGCGTAGTGGAAGCGGACTACGGCAGCGAGCCTGCGGACGCGGACAGCGACTCGGAGTACGAATACAAGGTCGGGCATCGCATGGAGCAGACGCTGTCCACGCCGGGCTCGATCAAGCGGGTCAGTGTCGCGGTGGCATTGCAGGGTGCGCCTGAGGAGCTGTCGGCCGGCGCCATCGAGGAGCTGGTTGCGCATGCAGTCGGCATCGATCGCTCGCGCGGCGACTCGGTCGCAGTCCTGCTGCTCGCATCACAAGCCTCATCGACGACGAACGAGCCCCAGGTGGAGCTGCCTTCGCTGCCGCTCGATGCGACGGACGAGAGTGTCGAGTCGCCCCCGCGCCCGAAGACGCCCCTGTTCTGGATCGCGGGCACCATCGCCGCATTTCTCCTGCTCTGGATGGCAGCGCGCTCGCGCGCTCGCCGGACCGATGCTCAGTCCGACATCGATGTCGATGCCGTGACCGTGAAAGTGCGGCAGTGGCTCAACGAAGGAGCGGGCAATGGCGTCTGAAACCGTGCAGGCGCGTCAGGCAGCGCTGCTGCTGCACGGCTTGCCGTCGGCAGTGCGCGAGCAAGTGATTGCAAAGCTCGACACGCGCGAAGCGACGCGCGTCAAGCCATTGCTCGATGAGCTGGTCGGACTCGGTGTATCTCCGGCGATGGGCCGGCAGCTGCAGACCGCGGCGGCGACGCAGGCCGCGACGCCCGGAGCCGCCGCGTCGGGCGTACCCGTGCGAGAGCTGACCGCGCGGG
>DATEJG010000038.1:0-19888 GCA_035278165.1 Steroidobacteraceae bacterium | reverse complement strand
CTGCGACGCGCCCGCATGGGCTTCATCTTCCAGGCGTTCCATCTGCTGCCGCATCTGTCGGTGGCGCGCAATGTCGGCCTGCCGCTGGCGCTGAACGGGATCGCCGGCGCTGCAAGCGCGGCGCGTGTCGCGGAGATGCTCGACGCCGTCGGCATGCTCGATCGTCAGCACGATCTGCCGAACCAGTTGTCAGGCGGCGAGATGCAACGCGTCGCGATCGCGCGCGCCCTCGCGCATCGCCCCAGCCTGGTCCTGGCGGACGAGCCTACCGGCAACCTCGATGCCGAGTCGGCCGCAGAGGTGCTGGGGCTGCTGCGCTCGCAACTCGAGCGAGATAACGCGGCAGGAATTCTCGTCACGCACTCGGAGCTTGCCGCCGCCACGGCGCAGCGCGTGTATTGCCTCACGCAGCAGGGATTGCACGAGCGCGCGCCGCTCGCGGCAGGCTGATCATGCAGGCGTGGCCGCTGATCGATGCAGCACTGGTCAGGCCGCTGCGGCGCTCGCCCGGCCGCAATGCCCTGCTGGTGCTCGCGATCGCGCTCGGGGTGGCGCTCGGGTTCGCGATCTACCTGATCAACCGCTCCGCCGCCGATGAAGTCTCGCTGGCCGCGCGCAGCCTGTACGGACTGGCGGATCTGTCGATCGAGAGCGGCGCGGATCTCGACGAGACCTTGTATCCGCGCATCGCTGCGGTTCCCGGCGTGGCCGTCGCGAGCCCGGTCGTGGAGGTCGAAGCGAAGCTTGCCGAGCGCCGCTCTTCGCTCACGCTGCTCGGAGTCGACGCATTCCGCTCGCGGCAGCTGCAAGCGTCGCTCGCCGCGCTCGCAGGCTCGCTGACGATGTCGGGCTCCGCGTTCGATCCGCAGGCAGTATTTCTCAGCGCCAGCGCGGCGCGCGAGCTGCAGCGGGACACCGGCGACACGCTCGACGTGCAGATCGGGGAAAGAACGGAGCGGCTGCGCGTTGCAGGAGTGCTGCCGCAAGCAGGACTCGAAGACCGCGCCGGTGTCATGGACATCGCTGCCGCGCAGTGGAAGTTCGGTCGGCTGGGAAAGCTCTCGCGCATCAACGTGAGGCTGTCGAGCGGCGCAAGCGTCGCAAGGGTGCGTGCGGCGATCACGGCTCTGTTGCCATCGGACGCACGTGTGACCACGCCGGGCGAGGCGAGCAACGAGGCATTGCGCTTGTCGCGCGCTTATCGATCGAACCTGACTGCGCTCGCGCTGGTCGCGTTGTTCACCGGCGGCTTCTTCGTCTACTCGACGCAGTCGCTGGCGACGTTGCGGCGACGGCGCGAGTTCGCCGTGTTGCACGCGCTCGGCGTCACGCGTGGTCAGCAACTCGCGCTCGTGCTGGCCGGCAGTGCGATCATCGGCACCTGCGGCGCGGTGCTCGGAATCGCTCTCGGGCTCAGCGCCGCCCGGATCGGGCTCGGTGCCATCGGCGGCGACCTCGGCGCCGGCTACTTCCGCGGGCTCGCGGCGCAGCTGGAAGTGCGCGGCTCGGAGATCGCCGCGTTCTGCATCCTCGGGATCACGGTGGCGATCGTCGGTGCGCTGCGGCCGGCTGTGGAAGCGGCCCGCGTGCCGACTGCAAGCGCGCTCAAAGCAGGCGACGTCACCAGTCGGGAGTTGCGCACTCACGGTCGTATCGTCGCGATCGTGCTGCTGCTGGCAGGTGTCGTGTTGCTGTTGCCGCCGATCGCCGGCCTGCCGTTGCCCGGCTTCGTCGCCATCGCATTGCTCATGATCGGCATCGTGATTGCGATGCCGTCGATCGTGCGCTTCACCTTGCGCCACGCGCCGCTTGCGCAGGCCGTTCCGTATCAGGTCGCGATCGCGCAGATCGCCGGCACGGCGCGCTATGCGACGCTCAGCGTGTCGGCGATTCTGGTGAGCTTCAGCCTGATGGTGTCGATGGCGATCATGGTCACTTCGTTCCGCACGTCGCTCGATCAATGGACACAGCGCGTGCTGCCCGCGGACGTCTACGTGCGACTTGGTTATGTCGGCCAGTCTGCGCATCTGGATGGGCAGACGGTGCAGCGCCTCGGTCAGCTGCCGGGCGTCGCGTACATCGAGACCGGTCGCTTCGCGCGGGCGCAGCTGGCGCCGGACAAGCCGCCGCTGACGTTGGTCGCTCGCAGCTCGGATCACGTGCCCGTCGCCGATTCGCTGTGGTTGAGAGACACCGCCCGATCGGACTCGCACGAGGGCGCCACCACGGCGTGGGTCAGCGAAGCTGCAGCAGATCTGTATGGCATTCGCAGCGGCGACACGTTCGAGCTGTCCGTCGCCGGGCATCGGATGCGCGCATTCGCCGCCGGCATCTGGCGGGACTACGAGCATCAGAACGGCGCCGTCGTCATCGGCAGTGCGGATTACGTGCGCGCGACGGGCGATACCGGCGTGAACACCGTGAGCCTGTGGCTGCAGCCTGGAGCCGCGAGCTCGATCGAGAATGCGATCCGCGACGTGTTGCCGGCCACGCAATACGACCTGCGCACTCCGCCGGAGCTGCGACGCTTGTCGCTCGCCGCGTTCGATCGCACGTTCGCGATCACTTATCTGCTCGAGCTGGTCGCCGTGCTCATCGGACTGTTCGGCATCGCCGCGGGAGTCAGCGCGCAGGTGCTGGCACGACGCGGCGAGTTCGGCGTACTGCGCCACCTGGGCTTCACGCGTGCGCAGATCGCGACGATGCTGGCGATCGAAGGCGTCGTGCTCGGCGCGACGGGCGTGCTGGTCGGGCTCTTTACCGGCGCAGTCGTGAGCTTGATCCTGATCTATGTCGTCAACCGCCAGTCGTTCCACTGGAGCATGGATCTCGCGGCGCCGGGCTGGTTGCTCGCGTCGCTGAGCGGCCTGCTGATTGCTGCCGCAGCGGGGATCGCCGTCGTCAGCGGACGTCAGGCGATGAGCGCCGACGTGGTCAAGGCCGTGAAGGAGGATTGGTGAGGAGCTGCCTGCGCGCCGTGTCGATGATGCTGCTCGGCATGAGCGCGGCACTCGGGACCTCGGCTGCCGAGTATCCGCCGGTCGTTCCGGAGTACTCCATCGAGCTGCCGCGCGACGAAGGCAGTCACTCGCAGTTCCGCACCGAATGGTGGTATCTCACCGGCTGGGTCGAGACCGAGCGCGGTGACCCGCTCGGCTTCCAGATCACGTTCTTCCGCAACCGTCCCGGCGTGGACGAGGACAATCCGTCGCGCTTCGTCGCGCGGCAGGTGTTGTTCGCGCACGTGGCTGTCAGCGATCCGCGACGCGGCGCGTTGTCGCGCGGGGAGAAGTCGGCGCGCGCCGGATTCGGTCTCGCCGAGGCGCAGGAAGGCTCGCTTGCGGTGAAGATCGACGACTGGTCGTTGCGCAAGGAAGGCGAGCGCTATCTGGCGGTGGCGAGCACCAGCGAGCTGTCGTTGCAGATCGAATGTGTCGCGACGCAGCCGCCGCTGCTGAATGGCACGAACGGCTTCAGTCAGAAGGGTCCGCAGCCCCAGTTCGCTTCGTACTACTACAGCTTGCCGCAATTGCGGACGACGGGTCGCATCACGATCGGCGGCCGCGAGCAGCGCGTTCATGGCGTCGCCTGGTTCGATCACGAATGGTCGAGCAGCATGCTCGAGGCAGGCGCCAGCGGCTGGGACTGGATCGGGCTGAACCTCGACGATGGCGGCGCGCTGATGGTTCAGCGCATCCGCGACGAGGCAGGGCGTCAGCACTGGGCCAGCGCCACGCTGCGCGAGCCCGGCCGACCGGACCATGCCTATGCGCGGGACGAAATTGCGTGGACGGCGCGGCGACACTGGCGCTCGCCGCGCACCGGCGTGACCTACCCGGTCGAATGGCAAATCACAGTCGGCGGGCGCACGATAGCGCTGCGCCCGTTGCTGGACGATCAGGAGAACGATGCGCGCGCGAGCACCGGGACGCTTTATTGGGAGGGCGCGGTGCGCGCGTTCGACGAGCGCGGTCGTGCGATCGGCCGCGGCTACCTCGAGCTGACGGGTTATGGCGAGCGCCTCAGGCTCTGAGCATCACCGATCACGGAGTGCACGCAATGTCACGCCTCTACCGTGAAGAGCACCGCGAGCTGCAGCGCCGCTTCGATACCGAGCGGCTGGCGGATCGGCTGGAGCAGGTCACGTATCACACGCTGATCACGGCCGAAGACCGCGAGTTCATCGAGCTGCGCGACATGTTCTTTCTCGCCACCGCCGACGCAGAGGGCCGGCCGAACTGCTCGTACAAGGGCGGCGATCCGGGATTCGTGCGCGTGCTGGACCAGAGCACGCTGGTATTTCCCAACTACGACGGCAACGGCATGTACCTGTCGTTCGGCAACACGCGCATGAATCCGCACGTCGGGCTGCTGTTCATCGATTTCGAAGCGGGCAAGCGCATTCGCGTCAACGGCAGCGCGACGCTCGAGCCGCCCGATGCGGTCACGCCTGCGTATCCGCAAGCGCAGTTCGTGGTGAAAGTGCACGTGCGCGAGGTGTTTCCGAACTGTCCGCGTTACATCCACAAATACCAGCTGGTGGAGCGCTCGAAGTTCGTGCCGCGCGCCGGCGTTGCCACGCCGGTGCCGGCGTGGAAACGCTACGAGTGGGCGAAAGACGTGCTGCCGGAGGGCGATCCGGCGAAGGACTGAGTGCTCAGCCGACCTTGGCGCCGGGCTTCACGACCCACACCTTGCACCAGCCGTTCGCGTTGACGAGCTTGCCGGGGAAGATGTTGCAGGGCCGCCATTCGTCGCCTTCCTTGCCCTGCAGCTGCAGGCAGTTCGCGCAATGCGCGCCCTTCTTGTATTGCGGCACCTTGGTTGCATCGACCTTCGTCGCGTCGTGCACGTAGCCCATCGCGACTGCGAGCGAATCCTTCTCATCGAGATGCGGCGGCGAGGCTTGCGCGGCCGCACGCTGCATCAGTCCGGCGGCAGGAAGCGCGGCGAGACCTGCAAGTGCGTTCTGCAGAACTGTACGACGATCGTAGCGGCGGTCGGTCATGATCGGTCCTCGTGCTCGCAGTCGTGCTGAAGGGAAGGGAAGATACGGCGCGCATGATAAACGGCCACTGAAAACGCCGTAAATGGCTGCGGCGCTCCAGGCCGGAACGCGTGGCAACTTTGCAATTGCGAATGCGTCGCGAATGCATCCGAACGCGGCGGTGCAGGTCCGCCGCTGCCGATCGTCGGATGCGCTACTTGGTCAGCTTGCCGAACATGCGCGACAGGAGCGAGTCGTTCTTCGGCAGCTTGCGAATGCCGCTCTCGGACAACTCGACCTCACGCGCCTCGTCGAGCAGTTGTTGCGCGAGGCTCTTGCGCTCGACCGGCAGCGCCTTGTGCTTGCCGGTGTTCCCGGTCTTGACGCGGGCGCGCTTGGTGCTGGGCCCGGCCGACTTTGCGGCGTTCTTCAGCGCCTTGTGCGAGCCCGTCGACAGCGCTTTGTGAGTACCGGTCGCGAGCGCCTTGTGGGTGCCCGTCGACAGCGCCTTGTGCGTGCCGCTCGCGCTCTTCTTGAACGAGCCCGTATCGAGCGGCCGGAACGATCCGGTAGCAGCCGTGTCGACGCGCGGCGCGACTTCCATGGTCACCGTAGGCACGACCGGGCGGGCAGCGCGTGCGTTGTTCAGCTCGACCACTTTGGCTTCGTGGGCAGCAGCGGCCGGCTTCTTCGCCGTCGGCGCGTCCTTGAAGCGTGCGTGCTCGGCGACGCTCACTCGCATGACGGTGGGCGTGCCGAAGAACGTCTTGAGGTAGCCGCTGACCGCTTCCGCGGACACGGCCTCTTTGAAGAAGCCGAGGCGCAGCGAGTGCACGATCTTGCCGCTGCCGGCAGTCGCAATGGAGTACAGGCGGTAAGCCTCGAAGATGTCCAGGCGCGGCATGGCGTCGATGTTCATCGCCTGCTCGGAGACGGCGAGCTGCACCGCGAACCACTTCTCCTGCGCTTCGTCTTCCATTTCCGCGCTGGTCAGCGCGCGAATGGTTTGCGTGCTGTCGAGCTCGGGCAGCGGCGCATTCGGCGACGTCATGACCCGGATCGGCGGCGGCACCGCAGGTGCGGAGGCGGGCTTCGCGACAGCGGCAGGTTTCACTGGAGCGGCCACCGGCGCGGGCGCCTTGGCAAGCTTTTCCGGGACCTTCGGCGCGGGCGTCGCGACCGGCTTGGCAAGCGTCTTCTCGACCGTTTCCTTCTCGAGGCTGATGCCGACGTCCTTGAACTCCACACCCTTGCCGACGTGGAACGGCTCGGCCGGCGCCTGGCGCTGCGCTGCCACGGTCGGGGGCGGCGGATCCGACATCGTCAGCTCGAGTGCGCGCACGCGCATGCTGCTTCCTGGATCCGGGCGGCTCGCTGCTGCGGCAGCGACCGGCGCAGCCGGAGTCGGCGCAGTCGGCTTGGCCGCCGGCGCCGCAGGTTTCTCGGGCTGTTTCGCCGCGATCTTCAGCGTGGGATGGCGCGCTGTGTCCGAAGTAGTCGGCACGGCTGTGGTCCTGGCGATCGCGGAAGCAGCCGCCGGCGTCAGCGACGGCGGTTCCCAGGTGAAGTCATCGAGAGCATCGCTCTGCTTCGCTGCTGCCAACGCCGCTGTCGGCGCAGCGGCTGCAGCCTTCGCTTCGGGTTTCGCTACGGGCGCCGCGACCGGTGCCTGCGGTTCCCACGTGAGCTCGATGACTTCGGGCTCTGCCGCGGCGAGAGTCTTGGCTGCAGCAGGAGTCGGCTTCGCAACCGGGCGCGGCGGCGCTGCAGGCGTCTGCGGCAAGTAGCCGCGCGCAAAGCGGCGATCTTCTTCGCACAGGCACGCAGTGAATGCAGTGGGGTACTGCTGGCGCACCACGGTGAGCACGCTCTCTGCGTGCGACTCGCTCGTGAAGAAGCCGAGCCGCAGGCGATGACGCGTGCGCCCGTCCTCGACGCGCGCGACCTGATACAAGCGGTAGTTTTCCAGGCCCGGGATGTTGTTGCCGTCGATGCGCGTCGGCGCGATCGAGGCGCACAGGTTGATGACGAACAGCGCCGAGCCGTTGCCACCTGGCGTGAGCGGCGCAGGTTCCGCCGTTACGGCGAGCTGCGCGTTGCTGGTGCTCTTGTCCACGTGTTCTTCCCCATGCCGAATGCAGACCGACACCCCGAGAGAAACCTCGGTCCAACGCTGCTCATTTCGGTGGGGGAAGGAGCGCGCTCGATGCGTTTCGCGCTCGTCACGGTCGGTTTCGCGTTTGTCTTTGGACTATCGGCGCGGGCCGATGGCGAAACCTGCCGCGATCGATCGCGGCACCCGTGGCAACCCCGCTGTCTTAGGAAATGAATCCGTTAGACCGGAAGCTTTGCGTCCTCGCCTTTCGGCGAGTTTGCCCTTGGAACGCTTTGATAATCCGCTGCGTGGCGGGGATAAGTCAAGCGTTTCGGTCGCTTTCAGCCGACACTTGATTTGGCGACGAGTCGCAGTCTGTAGGCAATTTGAGGTTATGTCTTACGCGCGGGAGTGCCTTCTCAGGGCGTCCTTCTCAGACGGCCATCCGCGTCCATGCTTCTTTGCTCGCGCTCGCCGGCTCGCCGGCCATGATGCGCGGTGCGAGCTGCGAAACGATGTGGACCTGAGCGGCATCGGAGAGCCCGAGCGCACGCAGCGCGCCTTCGAGTCCGTCGATCAGCTGGCGACGCTCGCTCTCGTTCGGGCAGCTGTCGCGCGCCAGCGCCGCGAGCTCGTCGCCGACGCTCTGCAACGTTTCGGCGATCGACGGCGCGAACTCGCTCAGGTCGCCGCGCAGTCGCGCCGCGAAGCGAAACGAGTTGTACGCGCACTCGTACGCGCGATGACGCAGCTTGAGATTCTTCAACATGCCCACGTGCGATTGCCTCCCCGAGCGGCGTCTCGTGGTGCGAGTGCGGCGCCGCGTGCGGAAAGTGTGGAGCGCGTCGCACGCAAGGCGGTGTGCGCTGGATCGCAAAACGCGCCCGCTCGCGAGCGTTGCATTTACGCTGCTTTACGGATCAAGCGGCTAGGCGGTGAGAAAAATTTCGGGCGCAGCGGTTGACAACGCCGGTCGCGGCTGCCTCAGGCGCGGCCGACGTTGCGATCGGTCGGCGAGTGGAAGTATTCGCTTTCTTCGGCGAACTGGCGCATCAGGCGGCGCAGCTCCTCGATGCGCCCTTCGGCGGTGCTGATCGGCACGCACTCTTCGCATTCCGGATCGGCGCACGGCTGGCGCGAGTACAGCCAGTACTGCACGGCGCCGGCGAGCAGGCCGTCGGCGATGTCCCAGATATCGGCCTTGTCGTCGGTGTCCGCGATCCGGTTGCCGAGATCGACGGCCTTGCCGAATGCTTCGCTGAATGGATTGTCGGTTTCCTGCATGGCGTGGCACCCGTGAAAGCGCCTGAAAACGAGTTGCCGGCATTGTACCGGAGCAGCCCGCTGGCGTCGCAGCCGCCCCGGAACCGTGCGCCGCGGTCGCGCCTTGAAGATCCGGGCAGGCGCTGGTCTACTGTCCCGCAGATTTTTTCTCTACTTATGTCCGGGTGCGACGATGGCCGACGAGCGTAATCAGGATCCGCAGATGGATGCGGCAGGGCTCTACCGCGAAGAGATGTTCACCGACCGCAAGGTCGGCGCGATTCGCCAGCTGACGCCGGTGGGCGCCGACGGCGCGCCGGATACCACGCGCCCCGTGCTGTTCATCGGCCAGGCCGAGATCATGACCAACATGGGCCCGGTGCCGCTCAGCTTCGAGATCGAAGGCAAGACGCTGGCGCAGGCGGTCGCGGGATTTTCGGCGGCGGCGGCCGTCGCGATCGAGCGCACCGTGCAGCAGATCCAGGAGATGCGGCGCCAGGCGGCTTCGCAACTGGTCGTGCCCCAGGGCGGCATGCCCAACCTCGGCCCCGGCGGTCCGGGCGGCCGCGGCGGCGGGAAGATACAAATTCCCTGAGAGTCAGGCTGAAGCCTGATCCACGGCAGAGTCGGGCTTCAGCCTGACAGCTATCTGACTGCGACCGGCTCGCCGCCGGGCGCCGGTGCCGGGACAGCGTCCTGCACCATCAGCAGATTGCCGTTCTCCTGGGTGATTGCGTCTTCCGTGCGTCTGTTCATCACCACGATGCTGATGCGGCGGTTGATCGGACTCTCGGGCGCCTGTGCATCGAGCAGCACGCTCGACGCCAGGCCGACCACACGGCCGATCTTCTCCGGCCGCAGTCCGCCCGCGATGAGCGCGCGGCGCGCCGCGTTGGCGCGATCGGCCGAGAGCTCCCAGTTCGTGTAGTTCACCGCGACGTACGGCTTCACGTCCGTGTGGCCGCTGATGCTGATGCGATTCGGCACGCTGCTGACGATGCTCGCCAGCTCGTGGATGATGTCGGTGCTGAAGCCCTCGAGCCGCGCGCTGCCGAGCGGGAACATCGAGCGGCGCTCGTGATCGACGATCTGGATGCGCACGCCTTCGGGCGTCACGTCGAGCAGGATCTGGTCCTTGTACTTCGCGAGCGACTCGCGCTCGTCGATGCCTTGCTTCAGCGCTTCCATCAGCCCGGCGAGGCGCTCGTTGTCGAGCTTCTCGTTCGCGTCTTCGTCCTTGCGGCCGGCGTCGTCGTCGGGACGCGTCGCGGTCTGCACGCCCGGCGTCGGCGGTGCGAGCGGCGCGGGCGGTGCGGCGTCGTGATGCAGCTCCATGCCGCCGCCCAGCTTGATCATGCTGGTGCTCGCTCCGCCCGGGCCCTGCACCGGCGTGGGCGCCGGCACCGGGCTCGCGCCCTGGATGTCGGAGGGATTGTTGAAGTATTCGGAGATCGCGCCCTTCTGCTCTTCGGTGGTGGCTTCCAGCAGCCACATGAGCAGGAAGAACGCCATCATCGCGGTCGCGAAATCGGCGAACGCGACTTTCCACGAGCCGCCATGATGACCGTGGCCGCCCTTCTTGATCTTCTTGATGATGATCGGCCGGGGCGCTTGCGCCTCGTCCATCTTCGGCTGGGCGCGGCCCATGTCAGGCCGCCTTCTTGCGCAGCTGTGCTTCCAGGTCCTTGAAGCTCGGGCGCAGCGGGCCCGGCGTCGACTTGCGGCCGAATTCGATCGCCACCTGCGGCGGCTGGCCGCGCAGGAAGCCCATGATGCAGGTCTTGATCGTCGTGTAGAAATGCGTCTCGTCGCGCGCCATGCGCTCGAGCGCGTTGCTCATCGGGCCGAGCAGGCCGTAGGCGAGCAGAATGCCGAGGAACGTGCCGACCAGCGCGGCGGCGACCTTGTGGCCGATCTCCGACGGCGGGCCGCCGAGCGCGCCCATGGTGTTCACGATGCCGAGCACCGCGGCGACGATGCCGAAGCCGGGCATCGCGTCCGACACCTTGCTCATCGCCTGCGCCGGCTCTTCGCCGTCGTGATGATGCGTCTCGATCTCCTGGTCCATCAGCGCTTCGAGCTGATGCTCGTCCATGTCGCCGCTGATGATGAGCCGCAGGTAGTCCTGGATGAACTCGATGACATGGTGATCGTTGAGGATCAGCGGCCGCTTCTTGAACACGTCGGCCTTGGCCGGCTCCTCGATGACGCGCTCCAGGCCCATCATGCCTTCCTTGCGCGCCAGCGACAGCAGCTCGTACATCACCGCGAACAGGCTGAGGTAGTGCTCCTTCTTGTAGCGCGGGCCCTTCAGCAGCGTGACGAAGCCGCCGGCCACTTTCTTGGTGACGCGCATGGGGTTGGCGATGATCAGCGCGCCGATCGCGGCGCCGCCGATGATCAGCAGCTCGGACGGCTGCCACAAAGCGCCGAGGTGTCCACCGTGCACGGCGAAGCCGCCCAGCACGCAACCGAATACGACCAGGATGCCAATGATGAGATTCATAGTCTTGAATGCTGCTTCTTGGGACCTGCTTCGGCAGCGGCGGGCGGAAGTTGAGGCAGAATTGCTGCTCATGCGTCATTTCAAGCTCCTGCCGAGCCGTTCCTGGCACGTCCTGGCCTGGGTCCTGCTCAGCTTTTTGCTGAATGCCAGCCCTGTTTTGGGGCAATCCCTCGAAGTCATCGACCTGAAGTACCGGACCGCGGCGGAGGTCATTCCGGTCCTGCAGCCGCTGCTGGAGCAGGGCGGAGCGCTCACCGGGCAGGACTACAAGCTGTTCGTGCGGACGAGTGCCGCCAATCTGCGACAGCTGCGCTCGGCCGTCGAACAGCTCGACCGCAGGCCGGAGCAGCTGGTCGTCTCGGTCCGACGGAGTACGCAGCAGGAGATCGCGCGCGAGCGCGCTCAAGTGAGCGGCACGTTGGGTAACCGCGGTGCCGACGTGTCGGTGCACGCAACGGACGCGAATGCTCGCGATCGCAGCGATGGCGTCGCGAGCGTCCAGGTCATCGAGGGCAACTCGGCGTTCATCAGCAGCGGCAGCGACATTCCGATCGTCACCTCAGTCGCCGCTGGCGGCGGGCGTCGACCCTGGGCGGCCGCGACGACCGGTTATCGCACCGTCAGCAGCGGGTTCGTCGTCACGCCACGCGTCAATGGTACGCAAGTCGTCATCGACATCGAACAGCAGGACGAGCGCGTCGTGAACGGCAGCGTCCAGACGCAGCACCTCACGACGCAGGTGAGCGGCGCACTCGACCAATGGATCCAGCTCGGCGGCGTCAGCGAGTCCGCATCGGTCGAGCAGCGCGGCATCCTCACCCGCCAGTACTCGACCCACAGCGACGAGCGACAGCTCTGGGTGAAAGTGGGAATGGTGCCGGGAGAGAAATGAAGGGGAAACTGAGCAGCGCAACACGCCGATGCTGCACCGCTCAGTTTCCCCCTTATTTCTCTCCCGGCACCAACGGTACCAACGGTAACTTGCAGCGCGCGACCAGGCCCGGGTTGTTGTCGAGCAGCTCGATGCTGCCGCGGTGCAGCCGCATGACGGCGGCGACGAGGCTCAGGCCGAGGCCGCTGCCGGTCTGCTCGCGGTCGCGCTCGAGCCGCACGAAGGGCTGGAGGATGCGCTGGCGGTCCTCGGCGGGGATGCCGGGCCCGTTGTCCGCGACCTGCAGCACGACCGCGTCGGGCTCGATCGCGACGCGCACCTCGATCCTGCCGTCGGGCGATACATATTTGATGGCGTTCTCGATCAGGTTCACGAGCGCCTGCGCGAGCAGCTGGCTGTTGCCGTAGGTCGTGGCGGAATCTTCGCCGCCGTATTCGAGCGCGATCTCGCGCGTCGCGGCCTCGGGCCGGTACAGCTCGACCAGTTCGCGCGCGAGCGCCGCGAGGTCCACGGCTTCGGTCGGAACGTCGCGGCCGCGACCCTCCGCCTGCGCGATCTGCAACAGCGTGCCGAGCGTTCGCTGCACGCGCTCCAGCTCCGCGAGCGTCGCCTCCATCGTCCCGCGTGCGTCTTCGCTCAGGCCTTCATGTTGCAACGACTCTTCGATGCGCACGCGCGCGCGATAGAGCGGACCGCGCAAATCGTGTGCAGCGCTGTCGAACGTCGTGCGCAGCATGTCGGTTTGCAGCTCGATCGTCTCCAGCATGCGATTGACGGCGGTGCCGAGCTCGTCGAACTCGTCGTGCGCTTTCTCCACCGGCAGGCGCCGCGACAGGTCGCCGGCCATGATCGACTCGCACGTGCTGGCGAAGGCGCGCACGCGCCGCCGGATGCGCCGGCTGTAGGTGAGTCCGAAAACGGTCGCGAGCAGCACGCTCGATCCGGCTCCCCAGAACATCGCCGTGCGCAGCCGCGTCGCGAGCTTGCGGCGCTCGAGAATATCGGTGCCGACGAGCAGCCTGCGACCGCCCGGCAGCATGAATACCTGCGCGCGCACGGGATGCGAGACCACGCCGCCGGCCTCGCTGGCGTCGATCTCGAACTCGATCCAGTTGCCGTAGGTGTCGAACTCGTACGGCCAGTGCGCGAGATTGCCGGCGATGGGGTAGCCGCTCGGCTCGATCAGCAGATACACCGCGCCGGTGCGGTCCCAGCTGTCCGTGCGCCGCCGCAGAGTCGCTACGAGTTGCAGCAGCCCGCCGCTCGAATAATCGTCGACCAGGTGCGTGACTTCGCTGCGGATGACCGAATCGACCTCGCGATCGAGCACGCGCGCGGTGAGCACGTACACCGCCGTCAGCACCAGCGTGATGGCCGCGGCGAAGATCACGACGAACAGCGCGGCGAGGCGCGCCGAGGAGAGCCGCATGCGGGGCGCGGCAGGCATCCTCTCGCCGGCCGCGGGCCGGCGCGGGCCGGCGTCGTTCATGAGCGGAAGGGTCGGGGGCGCGTCATTCCTTCAGAACATACCCCGCGCCCCGCACGGTGTGAATGAGCGGGCGCGGAAACCCCTTGTCGATCGCGTTGCGCAGCCGGCTCATGTGCACGTCCGTGATGTTGGTCTGCGGATCGAAGTGCAGGTTCCACACGCCTTCCAGCAGCATGGTGCGCGTAACCGTCTGGCCGGCGTGGCGCACCAGGTATTCGAGCAGCTGGAACTCCTTGGTCGTGAGCTCGATGTTGCGCCCGGCGCGCGAGACGCGCCGCGCCAGCAGGTCGAGCTCGAGGTCGGCGATCTTGAGCCGCGTCGTCTCGCTCGCCGCCGCGCCGCGCCGGTTCAGCGCCTCGATGCGTGCCAGCAGCTCCGCGAACGCAAAGGGCTTGGTGAGATAGTCGTCGCCGCCGGCCTTCAGCCCGTGCACCCGGTCATCGACCGTGCCGAGCGCCGACAGGATCAGCACCGGGGTGCGATCGCTGCGCTCGCGCAGCGCGGTGATGATGGCGAGCCCGTCGAGATACGGCAGCTGACGATCGGCAATGATGACGTCGTAGCTGCCGCGGCTCGATTTCTCCAGGCCGTCGCGCCCGTCCGGGCTGTGCTCGACGGTGTAGCCGCTCTCGCGCAGTCCCTTGACCAGGTACTCCGCGGCCTGCAGGTCGTCCTCGATCAGCAGGAGGCGCATCAACTCCAGCTCAGCCGACCCGCACGGGGACGAAGATCTGTGCATTGTCACGCTCGATCAGCAGTGCGACCACTTTGCCGTTGCGCTTCTTGGCTGCCGCGCGCAGCTCGTCCATCGACTTCACCTTCGCGCCGTTGACGCCCAGGATGATATCGCCAGGCTGCACGCCCGCGCCGGCTGCCGGCCCGTCCACGTCTTCGACGACGAGGTCGCCGTCGGTCTCAGCCTGGCGCTTCTCCTGTTGCGTGAGCGGGCGCACCGCGAGACCGAGCTTGGCAGTTTCATCGCCCTGCTGCGTGTCGTTGCTGGCGACGCGCTCGCCCTGGTCTTCCATCTTCACCGGGCGCACCGTCAGTTGCTTGGTGCCGCCGTTGCGCCACACCTCGATCTGCACGGGCTCACCCGGCTTCTTGCCGGCGATCATCACAGGCACCTGCGGCGAGGTCTCGATGGTGTCGCCGTCGACCTTGAGGATCACGTCGCCGGCCTTGATGCCTGCCTTCTGCCCGGGACCGTCGTCTTCGACCATGCCAACCAGCGCGCCGCGCGGACGGTCGAGGCCGAACGACTCCGCGAGCTGCGCGGTGACGTCCTGGATCGAGACGCCGATGCGGCTGCGCACGACGTGGCCGGTCTTGATGAGCTGATCCTTGACGCCGCTCGCGACGTCGATAGGAATCGCGAACGACACGCCCATGTAGCCGCCGGTGCGGCTGTAGATCTGCGAGTTGATGCCGACGACCTCACCGTTCATGTTGAACAGCGGGCCGCCGGAATTGCCTGGGTTGACCGCGACGTCGGTCTGGATGAACGGCGTGTAGTTACCGCCGGGCATGGCGCGCGAGGTCGCGCTGACGATGCCGGCCGTCACGCTGTTCTCGAAGCCGAACGGCGAGCCGATCGCGACGACCCATTCGCCGGGCCGCAGCTTCGACGGATCGCCGAGGCGCACGGTCGGCAGGTTCTTCGCGTCGATCTTCAGCACTGCGACGTCCGTCTGCTTGTCGACGCCGACGACCTTCGCCGTGTACTCGCGCCGATCGGTCGTCTTCACCGTGACCTCATCGGCGTTCTCGACGACGTGTGCGTTCGTCAGGATGTAGCCGTCCGGGCTGACGATGAAGCCCGAGCCTTCGCCGCGCACCGGCGGCTGGTTGCCGCGCGGCACCGGCTGGCCGAAGCGCCGGAAGAAGTCGAAGAACGGATCGTTCGGCGACATGCCCGGCATGTCGGCGACCTGCTGGGCCTTGCCGACGACTGCGACGTTGACCACGGCCGGGCCGTAATGCTCGGCGAGCGCCGCGAAGTCCGGCAATGCAGCCGCATAGCGCCCCTGTGCAGGGGCCATGTTTTGCGCAGCGGCGGCAGGCGCTTCTACTGCCGCGCCGGCCGTCGCGATATTCCCGGAGCAGGCCGCCGAAGCCACCGCAGCGGCGAGCACGGCGACACTGACCCGAAATGAATTCGCCACCATGGAAACACTCCCGTTGAAAAGTTGCTGGGGACGAGGAGTGAGACGGTAGCAGGCGCTATAAGTTTTCGTATTACAGAGAGTTAACCTTGCCCTGGCCCGTCCGGGGCCGGGCTCCGGCGCTCCAGCGCTGCGACGCGCTGTTCCAGTGCAGCGATGCGCTCCTCGAGGGACTTACGGTCCGCGCGCGGCGCCGCGGTGGCCGCCGGCGCGTCCGCTGCGTACTGCTCGGTCGACTGGCTCTCACTACCTGTGGCCGCGCCCTCGACCGCACCGCTGAACAGGTGCGCGTAACGCGACTCGCGCCGGCCTGGCTCGCGAGCCAGCCGCACGACGAACGGCCCATCCTCGCGCGCGGCCAGCCGGCTGAGCGCCGCTTCGACTTCGCCGACATCTGCGATCGGCGCCATGCGGCTGGCACGGCCGCGCAGCTCGCCCGGCGTCTGCGGCCCGCGCAGCAGCAGCTCGCACAGGATCGCGGTTTCCGCCGGGGTGAATTCCAGCGAGCCGAACCCGGTATTGCAGAAGCGGTGCTGGTACTTCGGCACGCGGCTGCCGAAGCCCGAGCGCTCGATCACCAGGTGCTTCTTCGCCAGCGCATCGAGCGTCTCCTGCACGGTGCGCTCGTCGAGCTCCAGCACCGGGTCGCGGTTGCTCTTCTGGTTGCATGCGTTCGTCAGCGCATTGAGCGACAGCGGGTACTGGTCCGGCGTCGTGATCGCCTTTTCGATGAGGCTGCCGATGACGCGGGCTTCGAGAGGGGAGAGGTGGAGGTTCATTGGAGCGGAATAGTGACACAGGTGACACAAGTGACGCAGGTGACGCGAGTCAGCGTTTTCTTGCCCATGTCACCTGTGTCACCTACGTCACCTGTGTCACTATTCCGCCCCCGATGCGTTTACGCGAGATCCCCTACAACTACACGTCGTTCTCCGATCGTGAGATCGTGATGCGGCTGCTCGGCGCGCCGGCGTGGCGCGTGCTGGACGAGTTGCGCGAGGAGCGCCGCACCGGCCGCTCGGCGCGCATGCTGTACGAAGTACTCGGCGACATCTGGGTCGTACAGCGCAATCCGTACCTGCAGGACGATCTCATCGAGAATCCGCGGCGCCGCCGCCTGCTCATCGAGGCGCTGCACCACCGCCTGAACGACGTACAGCGGCGGCGCGACGCCGCGGACGCCGAGCGCGATCGCCGGGTCGGCGAGCTGCTGCAGGCGGCTCGCAAATCCGTGGAACAGTTCTCCGACCATTTCACGCGCACCGTGCAGCTGCGCAAGCGTGCACGCCGGCTGCTCGAGCGGCACACGCGTGCGGACAACGTCCGCTTCGATGCTTTCGCGCGCGTCTCGCACGTGACCGACGCTACCGACTGGCGTGTCGAGTATCCGTTCGTGGTGCTCGCCCCGGATGCGGAGCGGGAGATTCCCGCGCTGGTGCGCGCCTGCATAGAGCTGGGGCTCACCGTGATCCCGCGCGGCGGCGGCACTGGCTACACCGGCGGCGCGATCCCGCTCACGCCGCTCTCAGCCGTGATCAACACCGAGAAGCTGGAGACGCTCGGCCGCGTCGAGCCGGTCTCGCTCCCGGGAGTGAGCGAGCCGGTGCCGACGATCTTCACCGAGGCGGGCGTAGTCACGCGCCGGGTCGCCGAGGCGGCGGAGCGAGCGGGACTGGTGTTCGCCGTCGACCCGACTTCGGCGGATGCGTCCTGCATCGGCGGCAACGTCGCGATGAACGCCGGCGGCAAGAAAGCTGTGCTGTGGGGCACCGCGGTCGACAACCTCGCCTGGTGGCGCATGGTCGATCCGGACGGCAACTGGCTCGACGTCGCGCGCGTCGGGCACAACCTCGGCAAGATTCACGAAGCCGCGGTCGCGACGTTCGATCTCACCTGGAGGGACGGCCGCGAGGCGCCGAACCAGGCGCGCGTGCTGCGCACTGCCCGCATCGAGATCGAAGGCCGCAGGTTCCGCAAAGCCGGTCTCGGCAAGGACGTCACCGACAAGTTCCTCGGCGGCCTGCCGGGCGTGCAGAAGGAAGGCTGCGACGGCGTGATCACTTCGGCGCGCTGGGTGCTGCACCGGATGCCGCGGCACATTCGCACGGTCTGCCTGGAATTCTTCGGTCACGCGCGGCATGCCATTCCGTCGATCGTCGAGATCAAGAGCTTTCTCGACAGCCGCGCGCGTGCCGACGGCACGCAGCTCGCCGGTCTCGAACACCTCGACGAGCGCTACCTGCGCGCGGTCGGCTATGCCACCAAGTCGCGCCGCGGCGCACTGCCGAAGATGGTGCTGCTCGGCGACATCGTCGGCGACGACGAGGACGCGGTGGCGCGCGCCACCTCGGAGGTCGTGCGCATCGCCAACAGCCGTTCCGGCGAAGGCTTCGTCGCGGTGAATGCCGATGCGCGCAAGAAGTTCTGGCTGGACCGCGCGCGCACCGCGGCGATTGCGCGCCACACCAACGCGTTCAAGATCAACGAAGATGTCGTGATCCCGCTCGAGCGCATGGGCGACTACACGGATGCCATCGAGCGCATCAACATCGAGCTGTCGTTGCGCAACAAGCTGCAGTTGCTCGACGAGCTGCAGGACTATTTCGCCGGCGAGCTGCAGCTCGGCAAGGTCGACGATCCGGACCTCGAGCGCGTGCCGCCCCACGAGCTGCTCGGCGACCGGCAGGCGCAGGTTCGGCAGCTGCTCGCCGACACGCGCGCCCGCTGGGCCTATCTGGCCGAGCATCTCGACGTGCCGCTCGCGGTCGCGCTGCCGCGGCTCGCGACGCTCGGCTACGAGCCGTTGCGCAGCGATCTGCAGCGGCGCACCGAGCACCAGCCGGGCGTGCGCATTTTCGATCTGCTGCAGGATCGCTCGCTGCGCACGTCGTGGAAGTCGGAAGTGCGCGCACATCTGCGCCGGCTGTTCGCCGGCAGTGCGTTCGCGCCGGTACTGCAGGCCGTCGAGGAGATTCACAAGCGCGTGCTGCGCGGCCGTGTCTGGATCGCGTTGCACATGCATGCCGGCGACGGCAACGTGCACACGAACATCCCGGTCAACTCCGACGACTACGCGATGCTGCAGGAAGCGAACCGCGCGGTGGTCCGCATCATGCAGATCGCCCGCGGCCTCGGCGGCGTGATTTCCGGCGAGCACGGCATCGGCATCACCAAGCTGGAGTTCCTGAGCGACGACGAGACGGCCGAGTTCCGCGCTTACAAGCAGCGCGTCGATCCGCAGGGGCGCTTCAACCGCGGCAAGCTGCTGCCGGACGGCGACCTGCGCAACGCGTACACGCCGAGCTTCAACCTGCTCGGGCACGAGTCGCTGATCATGCAGCACTCGGACATCAACTCGATCTCCGGCGCGATCAAGGATTGCCTGCGCTGCGGCAAGTGCAAGCCGGTGTGCGCGACCCACGTGCCCCGCGCCAACCTGCTCTACTCGCCGCGCAACAAGATCCTCGCGACGTCGCTCCTGATCGAAGCTTTCCTGTACGAGGAGCAGACGCGCCGGGGCGTGTCGATCCGCCACTTCGACGAATTCTCCGATGTCGCCGATCACTGCACCGTGTGCCACAAGTGCGAGAAGCCGTGCCCGGTCAACATCGACTTCGGCGACGTGTCGATGGCGATGCGCGACCTGCTGCGCCGCATGGGCAAGAAGCGCTTCAACGCCGGCACCGCCGCGGCAATGGTGTTCCTCAACGCGACCAATCCCGAGACGATCCGGCTCGCGCGCAAGGCGATGCTCGAATGGGGTTTCCGCGCGCAGCGGCTCGGCAATTCGCTGCTGAAGACCTTTGCCGGCGCGCAGACTGCGCGGCCGCCCGCGACGACCGGCAAGCCGCGGCTGCGCGAGCAGGTCGTGCATTTCGTGAATAAGAAAATGCCGGGCGGTCTGCCGAAGAAGACGGCGCGCGCGCTGCTCGACATCGAGGATCGCCACTACGTGCCGATCATCCGCGATCCCGCGCGCACCAGCAGCGACTCGGAAGCGGTGTTCTATTTTCCAGGCTGCGGCTCGGAGCGGCTGTTCTCGCAGGTCGGGCTCGCGACGCAGGCGATGCTGTGGCACGCCGGCGTGCAGACGGTGCTGCCGCCCGGCTATCTGTGCTGCGGCTACCCGCAGCGCGGCGCCGGGCAGTTCGACAAGGCCGAGAAGATCATCACCGACAACCGCGTGCTGTTCCATCGCGTCGCGAACACGCTCAACTACCTGGACATCCGCACCGTGGTGGTGAGCTGCGGCACGTGCTATGACCAGCTGCAGGGCTACCGCTTCGACGAGATCTTTCCGGGCTGCCGCATCATCGACATCCACGAGTATCTGCTGGAGCGCGGCGTGCAGCTCGCGGACGTGACCGGCGTGCGTTACATGTACCACGATCCGTGTCACTCGCCGATCAAGGGCCACGATCCGCTGCAGGTGGTGAACACGCTGCTCAACGACAAGCTCAATGGCCGCATCGAGAAGAACGATCGCTGTTG
>DATEJG010000037.1:0-5076 GCA_035278165.1 Steroidobacteraceae bacterium | reverse complement strand
TCCCGACTGGTGTGGGTCAGGCTTCAGCCTGACTCTCGGCTCAATTCACCGCGCACGGGCAGTAGTAATACACCTGCTTCGGATCCGCGAAGCGCGACAACCGCGCGAGCTCCGCTTCGACCGGCGCAAACCAGCGGCGCGCCTGCTCGAACAGCTGGCGCTCCGGCATCACCGCACGCGCGAAGCGCGCAGCCGCTGCCTGCGATTGCAGCGCGATCGCCTCGCGCCATCCGAGCGGCGGCTCGATGTACTCGACCTTGTAGTCCTTGCCCAGCTTCGCGAGCTTCGCTGCCGAGTCCAGCGCTTGCTTGTACGAGCCGAGATGATCGACCAGGCCGTGCTGATGTGCGTCGATGCCGGCCCACACCCGGCCTTGCGCGACTGCGTCGATGTCATCGAACGACTTGCCGCGCGCAGCGGCGACGTGCTCGACGAACTCGGCGTAGGTGTGCTCGACCGACGCCTGCAGCACTTCTTTCGCCTCGTCGTGCAGCGTGCGATCCAGCCGCAGCGAGTCCGCGAGCGGCGTCGTGCCGACGCCGTCGATGGTGATGCCGAGCTTGCCGAGCGTGCGCTCCACGGTCGGAAACACCGCGAACACGCCGATCGAGCCGGTCAGCGTCGCCGGGCTCGCCCAGATCTGGTCGGCATCCATCGCGATGTAATAGCCGCCGGACGCAGCGACGCTGCTCATCGAGGCCACGACCGGCTTGCCAGCCTTGCGCAGCGCATCGACCTCGCGCCGGATCACCTCGGATGCGAACACGCTGCCGCCGGGGCTGTCGATGCGCAGCACGACCGCCTTGATCTTGTCGTCGTGCAGCGCCTGGCGCATCAGGCGCACGACCGAGTCGGACCCGACCGTGCCTGGCGGCTGCTCGCCGTCGAGAATCTCGCCGGACGCGACCACTACGCCGATGCGATCGCCGTCGAGATGCAGCGCGCGGCTCGGACGCACTGCCGCGAGATAGTCCCAGTGCGGGACGGCGCGGAACGTGTGCTCCTTCTCGTCTTCGCCGACCAGCCCCGTCACCTGCTCCTCGAACTGGCGTCGCGACTTCAGCGCAGTCACCAGCTTCTTGTCGAGGGCGACCGCGGCGAGATCGCCGCGCTGCGCCTTGGCGAGCGCCGGGAACTCGTTCGCGTAGGCGGCAATCGCGCCGGGCTCCAGGTGCCGCGCCTTGACGACGCCGGCCTGGTACTGCGACCACAGCGCGTTGAGCCACGCCGTGCTCTCTTCTTCCTCCTGCTCCGACATGTCGCTGCGGCTGAACTGGTCGGTGTACGACTTGAACTTGCCGGCGCGGAACACGTTGATGTCGATCGCCAGCTTGTCGATCACGCCCTTCAGGAAGGTGCGGTAGTAGCCGAAGCCGTCGATCAGCACCAGGCCCTGCGGGTCGAGATAGATCTCGTCGGCCTGCGCAGCAATGTAGTACTGCGCCTGGTCGTAGCCATCGCCGAACGCGAGCACCTTCTTGCCGCTGGCGCGGAAGTCGCGGATCGCGGCCGCGACTTCTTCGAGCTTGGCGACGCCGCCGCCGGCCATGTGACTGAGATCGAGCACCAGCACTGCGACGCGCTTGTCGGTCTTCGCCGCCTCGATCGCATCCGTGAGATCGCGCACCAGAGTCTCGGCGCGCTGCTGACCGTACAGCTCCGCGACCGCGCGATCGAACGGGTTGCCGGCGAGCTGCTCGACCAGCGTGCCCTGCGGCGCGATCACCAGGGCGGTCTTGTGCGGCACGAGCGGAATGCTCGGCGACAGCGCCGCGGCGATGCCGAGGAACAGCGCGAGCAGCACGATGAGATGGAGCACCTTGCGCAGCGCATCGAGCGCGCGCCACACGAAGCCGAAGAATGCGGCAATGAGTTTCATCTGAGCCCGTCGCTGCGACGCCTCACTCGGCCGTCGCGTAGGAGATGCGATAGATCGCGTCGGAGAAATCGTCGGAGAGCAGCATCGAGCCGTCCTCCAGCATCAGCAGATCGACCGGGCGGCCGAACACGTCGTTGCCGCGGTTGAACCCGGTGGCGAACGGCTCGTACTTCACGGCCTTGTTGCCGTCGAGCTTCACGTGCGTGATGCGGTAGCCGTTCTTCTGCGTGCGATTCCACGAGCCGTGCTCGGCGATGAACACGTCGCCGCGATACGCGGCGGGAAAGCGCTGGCCGGTATAGAACTTCACGCCGAGCGGCGCGACGTGCGCGCCGAGCTGCTGCACCGGCGGCGTGATCTTGCTGCAGTCGCCGAGCTTGCCGTACTCGGGGTCCTTGATGTCCTTGCCATGGCAGTACGGAAAGCCGAAATCGAGCCCGCCGCGCGGTGCGTTGTTCAGCTCGCACGGCGGTGCATCGTCGCCGAGCCAGTCGCGGCCGTTGTCGGTGAACCACAGCTGCTTCGTGACCGGATGCCAGGTGAAGCCGACGGTGTTGCGCACGCCGCGCGCGAACACTTCCTGGCCGGAGCCGTCCGCGTTCATGCGCGTGATCACCCCGTATTTCGGCTCGTCGCAGACATTGCAGGGCGCGCCGATGGGGAAGTACAGCTTGCCGTCCGGACCGAACGCGATGTAGCGCCAGCCGTGATGGCCGTCCTTCGGCAGATCGTCGCGCACCACCTTGGGCTGCGGCACGTTGTTCAGCGACGCCTCGATATTGTCGTAGCGCGTGATCCGGTTGATCTCGGCGACGTACAGCGCACCGTCATTGAAAGCGACGCCGTTGGGAACGTTGAGGTTGTCCGCGATCACGCGCACGGTCGGTTTTGCCGCAGCGCCGGGCGTACCGCTCACCGCGTAAACTTTGCCGCCGCGCTCGCGCGTGCCGACGAACAGGGTGCCTTGCGGTGCCAGCGCCATCGAGCGCGCGCCGGGCACTGCGTCGGTGTAGACCTCGATCTTGAAGCCCGTCGGCAGACGGACGTTCTCGAGAACCTTGTCGGTCTTGGGGCTGGCGCTGGCCGCTGCGGCGGCCAGCGTGATGAAGAGGCAGAAAGAGAACCGAGTCACGCGCATGCAAAAGATCCTCCGCGCGTGCAGTGTACCCTTAGTCGGGCCGAAGCCCGACCTGCGAGCGACTTACACCTTCTCTTCGATGCGCGCAGCCTTGCCGGTCAGGTCGCGCAGGTAATACAGCTTGGCGCGGCGCACGTTGCCGCGACGCTTGACCGTGATCGCGCCGATCGACGGGCTGTAGGTCTGGAACACGCGCTCCACGCCTTCGCCGTGGGAAATCTTGCGCACCGTGAACGACGAGTTGAAGCCACGGTTGCGACGCGCGATCACGATGCCTTCGTAGGCCTGCACGCGCTCGCGATCGCCTTCCTTCACCTTGACTTCCACGACGACGGTGTCGCCCGGCGAGAAGTCGGGAATCTTCTTGTCGAGGCCTTCGCTCTCGAGCGTCGCAATGATGTTGCTCATGTTGCTAACCTGTCTATTCAGTCTTCGACTGTTCGGTCTTGAATTCATTCAGCAGACGCCGCTCTTCATCGCTCAGCGTCAGCTCCTCGATCAGCTCCGGCCGCCGCAGCCAGGTGCGACCCAGCGCCTGCTTCATGCGCCAGCGCCGGATCGCGGCATGGTTGCCGCTCGCGAGCACTGCCGGCACGGCACGACCCTCGAACACTTCGGGCCGCGTGTAGTGCGGCCAGTCGAGCAGGCCCGCTGCGAACGAATCCTGCTGCGCCGATTCGTCGTCGCCGAGCACTCCCGGCAGCAAGCGCACCACCGTGTCGATCAGCACCAGCGCGGGCAGCTCGCCGCCCGATAGCACGTAATCGCCGATCGACACACTCGCGTCGATCTCCGCCTCGATCAGCCGCTCGTCGACGCCTTCATAGCGCCCTGCGAGCAGCAGCAGTCCGGGCAGCTGCGTCAGCTCGCGCGCCAGCGCGTGCGTGAGACGCTCGCCGTCCGCTGCGAGATAGATGCTGCGGCTGCCCGCCGGGAGCCTGGCTTTCGCCGCGCGGATCGCCGCGCGCGCCGGCTCGACCTTCAGCACCATCCCCGGACCGCCCCCGTACGGCCGATCGTCGACCGTGCGGTGCACGTCCGTCGCAAATTCGCGCGGCGTGGTCGCCTGCACCGTGACCCGGCCCGCTTCTAGCGCGCGGCCCAGCACGCCGACCTTCACCGCCTCGGAGATGAACTCCGGGAACAGCGTCACCACTTCGATGCGCATGTCCCTCTCACATCCGCCCGAGCGCTCACCAGTCCGCGGCCCAGTCGAACACGACGCGGCCGGCGTCGAGATCAACCGTGACGATTCGCTCCTTGACGAACGGCACCCAGTGCTGGCGCTCGCCGCGGATCACCACCACCGGCCCGCCGGGTGTCGTGCGGAATTCCTCGATGCGTCCCAGCGACTCGCCGGCGCGGCCGATTGCCTGCAGGCCCTCGAGATCGCTCCAGTAGTACTCGCCCGGCGCCGGTTCGGGCAGCTCCTCGCGCCCGACAGCAATCTGCGATCCGGTATCGAGGCGCGCTGCCTCCGGCGTCGCGACGCCCGCCAGCCTGGCGAGCACGCCCTTCGCCGTCACCTTGCCGTCTTCGACTTCGACCTCACGCCACTCGCCGGCTCGTCCGAGCTGCCAGCGGCCGTAATCGAGAATGTTGCCGGGCGGGTCCGTGTACGACTGGATCCTGACCCAGCCCTGGACTCCGAACGGCCCGCCGACCTGGCCCAGTACGACGCGCCGGCCCACGTCAGGTCAGCGGTGGGGCCGCTTCAGGCCGCGACGGCCTGCTTGCGATGCTTCTTCACCAGCTCGGCGACCCGGTCGGAAGGTTTCGCACCCTTGCCGACCCAGTAATCGATGCGCTCCAGGTTCAGCTCCAGGCGGCGCTGCTTGCCGGCCGGAACCGGGTTGAAGTAGCCCACCTGCTCCAGGGTCGTGCCGCCCTGGCGCACGCGGCTGTCCGTGACGACGACGTGATAGAAGGGCTGCTTCTTCGCCCCGCGGCGGGTGAGCCTGATCGTGACCATTGCTGCAAAAGCCTCGGAATGAACTTGTTTGACCCGGCAGGCCCGGAGGCGCTCCCGGTAAAAGGGCGCGAATGTTACTGAAAAATC
>DATEJG010000036.1:0-20781 GCA_035278165.1 Steroidobacteraceae bacterium | reverse complement strand
GACCGAGGATCACGCGGAGGCGGTGCGGGCGTTTGTGGAGAAACGGCAAGCGGTGTTCAGGGGGAAGTGACGAAGGTGACATAGGTGACACGGGCCAGAGCGCTCTTGCTTGTGTCACCTGTGTCACCCGTGTCACCCGTGTCACCTGTGTCACTCCCATTTCCGTGATCCAGCGCACCTTTGGTCTCTTGCGGCTGCAGCGCTCCCCTCTGTAGCATCGCCGCCCAATAATTTAATTTGACAATACTCAGGGATGGGTTCCGGGCGGGGCTGGGGTTCCTGCATGTACCAGATCGCTATCGTCGGCGCGGGTCCCGCCGGGTTGAGCGCTGCCGCTCGCGCGGCGGAGCGCGATCGTCGCGCGCAAAAAAGTGCCAAGGGCGGCACGCCCAGCTATGTGCTGCTGGAAGGTTTCAGCGCGCACGCCAAGACGATCCAGCGCTACCAGAAGGGCAAGCACGTCATGGCGGAGCCGGGCTTCCTGGATCTGCGCAGCGACCTCGAGTTCGACGCGGGCAGCCGCGAGAAGGTGCTGGGGCGCTGGGGCGAGGGCCTGCAGAAGGCGGGTGTGAACATCCGCTACGGCGCGGAAGTGCGGCGGATCAGCGGCGCGAAGCACGCCTTCAACGTGCAGCTCACCAACGGCGAGACGATCGCCGCGGCCCACGTGGTGCTCGCCATCGGCCTGGAAGGCAATCCGCGCAAGCTCGGCGCGCCCGGCGAAGACCACGAGCGCGTGCAGTACCAGCTGGACGATCCGAAGGAGTTCCGCGACGAGACCATCCTGGTCGTCGGCGCCGGGGACTCCGCGATCGAGAACGCGCTGGCGCTGGCCGAGCAGAACGACGTCTGGATCATCAACCGCGGCAAGGAGTTCAGCCGCGCCAAGGATGCCAACCTCAGTGCCGTCGTCGCCGCCATCGCCGACCAGCGCAGCCGCCTCAACTGCCATTACGAAGCCAGCATCAAGAGCGTGACCGAGAGCGGCGGCGCCCGCCGTCTGACAGTCGTCCTGCAAACCGCGACCGGCGACAGGACTGTCGACTGCGACCGCGTCATCGCGCGGCTCGGCGCGATCCCGCCGCGCAAGTTCGTCGAGTCGGTCGGCATCCGCTTTCCGAACGAGCGCGCCGACGCGATTCCCGAGCTGTCGCGGCACTACGAGAGCAACGTGCCGGGCGTCTACGTGATCGGCTCGCTCGCCGGCTATCCGCTGATCAAGCAGGCGATGAACCAGGGCTACGACGTGGTCGAGTTCATCAACGGCAACGATCTCAAGCCCGCCGACCACCCGCTGCTCGAATACCAGTTCCACGGCCTGCCGTTCGAGCGGCCGGTGGAGGAGATGGTCGAGCGCTTCCAGACGCTGATCCCGATGTTCCGGCAGATGAACGCCTTGCAGTTCCGCGAGCTGATCATCGAGAGCGACGTCATCGTCACCTACCCGGAAGGCGCGGAGCACGAGGACGCGCAGCGCAAGATGAACGTGCTCAACCGGCAATTGGCCGCGAAGCAGCCGCAGCCGCGCGCGACGCGCATCGTGCGCGAGGGCGAGGCGATCTACGAGCCGGGCGAGTTCGGCACTTCGTTCTTCACGATCGTCGACGGCGAGGTGACGCTGGAAGCGGCGGCGCCGCCGCACATCCGCACGCGGCTCGGCCGCGGCGAGTTCTTCGGCGAGATGAGCCTGCTGTCGGGCCGGCCGCGCTCGGACAAGGCGATCGCCGGCCCCGGCTGCATCCTGGTCGAGACGCCGCGCCGGACCATGGTCAAGCTGATGAACTCGAACGAGGAGGTTCGCAGCGGCATCGACTGGATCTTCGTCGTCCGCGAGCTGCAGCGGCACTTTGCGCCGTTCGCGAGCCTGAAGGATCTGCGGGACGTCGCTGCGCGAGTGACGCTGCGACGCTTCAAGGCGGGCGACGTGCTGTTCAAGGAAGGCGAGGTCGGCGATTCCCTGTTCGTGCTGCGCTCGGGCGGCGTTGCGCTCTCGCGGCGCAAAGGTGCCGAGCACATTCTCGTCGCCGAGGTCCGCTCCGGCCATCTGGTCGGCGAGATGGCGCTGATGGGCGATCCGGTGCGCCGCGAAACCGCCACGACGACCGTCGCCGCCGATGCGATCGAGATCAAGCGCAAGGAATTCCTCGAGCTGGCGCGTCGCGAGGACGCGCGCCTCGATCCGCTGCAGAAGGACGTCAGCCGTCGCGTGATCGACAACGCGCGCATGCAGGTGCGCCCGGAAGCGGGCTCGCTGATGAACTTCCTGATGCGCGAAGGCCTCGGCGAAGCGACCAACGTGCTCGTCATCGACGAGTCGCTCTGCGTCGGCTGCGACAATTGCGAGAAGGCCTGCGCCGAAACGCACGGCGGCGTATCGCGGCTCGATCGCGAGGCCGGCGCGACGTATGCAAACGTGCACATCCCGACGGCCTGCCGCCACTGCGAGCAGCCGCATTGCATGAAGGATTGTCCGCCGAACGCCATCCGCCGCTCGGAGAGCGGCGAGGTGTACATCAACGATTCGTGCATCGGCTGCGGCAACTGCCAGGCGAATTGCCCGTACGACGTGATCCGCATGGTCTACGACGCCCCGAAGAAGCGCGGCCTGCTGTCGTGGCTGCTGCTCGGCGGCAGCGGGCCGGGCGAGCAGGCGGGCTACGAGCCGAGCGCAGCGGCCAAAGAGAAAGGCAAGAAGGCGGTGAAGTGCGACGCCTGCGTCGGTCTCGAAGGCGGCGCAGCGTGCGTGCGCGCGTGCCCGACCGGCGCTGCGATCCGCATCGGGCCGGACCAATTCGTCGACCTGGTGGCGGAGCGCCAGCGGTGATTCACCGCAACCTGCTGCTCTTCCGTGGAGCACGCTACCTCTGGTGGTCGCTCGTTCTGCTGCTGATCTCAGGCGTGCTGTACGCGACGCAGGGCAACGTACAGCCGCCGAACGGCGGCACGTGGCAAGGCTACGTGCTCGGCACGCTCGGCGCGCTGCTGATCCTGTGGCTCACGTTCCTCGGCGTTCGCAAGCGCAGCTATGCATCGACGCTCGGCACCGTGCAGGGCTGGACGTCGGCGCACGTCTATCTCGGGACCGCGCTGCTGATCATCGCGACGCTGCACACGGGCTTTCAGGTCGGCTGGAATCTGCACACGCTCGCATACGTGCTGATGTGCGTGGTGATCGCGAGCGGCTTCTTCGGGCTGTTCAGCTACCTGAATCATCCGGCGCTGATCTCGAAGAATCGCGAAGGCGGCGGACGCGCGGAGCTGTTCGCGGAGCTGTTCGAGCTGGACAAGCAGGCTCGCTCGCTGTCGCAGAGGTGCGCGCCGGAGGTCGGAATCGCCGTCGCCAGCAGCATCGAGCGCACGACGCTCGGCGGCGGGGTGTACGCGCAGTTGTTCAGCGGCGATGAATCCTTTTTCGTGCGCGGCGCCGGCTCGCCGGTGCGCAATGCAGATCAGCAGGCCGTGATCGATTTCGTCGCCGAGCGCCTGCCGCGTGCACAGAAGGGCGTAGAGGCTGCGAATCTGCAGCAGCTCGTCGTGCTGCTGTGTCGCCGCCAGGCCGTCCTGCGGCGCATCCGGCGCGATATCCGGCTGCGCGGCTGGCTGAAGATCTGGCTGTACTTTCATCTGCCGGTGACCTTCGCCTTGCTGATCGCGCTCGTGCTGCACATCGTTGCGACGTTCGTCTACTGGTGACGCATGGAAGCACTGCTACGCGAGCTCCATGAAGGTCCGGACGGCATCGCCGAGTATCGGGACACCGAGCTCTCCGGCGCCGAGCTGACGATCGGCAGCGCTGCCGATCAGCGTATCCAGCTGCTGGGCCGCGCGGTCGCGCCGGAGCACGCGGTCATCCGCAAGTCGGGCGCGAAGCTCGAAGTGAGCTGTCGCAGCGGCCGGCGCATCCGCGTCAACGACGAGGAGCGCTCGTCCGCGAAGCTGGAGATCGGCGACGTCATCGAGCTGGCCGGTCATCGGTTGACGATCGCCGAGCCGCCGGGCGGCTTCGACGTGGCGATCGAGCTGCGGCCGAACGAGAGCATCGACGCCAGCGAGTTCGAGAGCGCGTTCCGCACCGACCTGAATCAGACGTGGTTGTCGAAGCGACCGGCCGCGTGGCTGTTGATCTCGATCGTGCTGCTCGTCGGCGTCGTGCTGCCGGCCATCGTGATCGTCATGCATCGGGCGGAGCGCGATGCGCCCGCGTGGCTGATGGGCGACGAATTCTGGAACAGCGGTCCGCTGAGCCCGGCACACCAGCAGGCCGCGGGCGCCCGTTGCGACACGTGCCACAAGGAACCGTTCGTGCGAGTGCAGGACGAGACCTGCCTGAGCTGCCACAAGACGATTCACGATCACGTCTCGCCCGAGCACCTCGCGCTGACGCAGCTCGGGGCGACGCAGCGCTGCGCGACCTGCCATCGCGAGCACAACGAGCCGGCGAGCTTCCTGGTCAACAGCAGCGACTCGATGTGCGTCGATTGTCATGCCGGCTCGCAGCAGAAGTTCGCACAGCTGCACGTCGAGCCCGTCAGCGGGTTCAGCAAGCAGCATCATCCCGAGTTCAAGGCGCAGCTGCTCAAGCCCACCGCGATCGCGGCAGGGTCGGGATTCGAGCTCGAGTGGAAGACCGAGATCGCGGCGCTCGACCAGGCCGTCGAGGAGACCAACGTCAAGTTCTCGCACAGCCAGCACCTCGATCCCGATCGCGTGCTGCGGCGGAGCGACAGCCAGCCGCTCAATTGCGCGGACTGCCATCGGCTGGAGCCGGACGGCGAGCACTTCGCGCCGATCACGATGGAGAACCGCTGCGCCGCCTGTCACGAGCTGACGTTCGACCCCGGCGCGCCGGACCGGCAGCTGCCGCACGGCAAGCCGCGTGAAGTCGTGCTGACGCTGCAGGACTATTTCACACGCAAGTTCTCCGATCCGAATGCCGGCAAGTCGACGCGCGAGCGCCGGCGCCTGCCGGGGCACGAACAAGAGGAGCAGACCTGCAACGGCGCGCCATTCGATTGCGCGATGCGCAGCGCGCACGCCGAGATCGAAACCCAGTTCACGCGGCGCGGCTGCGTCGGTTGCCACGTCGTGGTGGACACGAAGAGCGAGAGCGACTTCGACCGCTTCCAGGTCTACCCGATCCGCTTCGCGCGCGATTATTTCCCGGCGGGCCGCTTCGATCACCGCAGTCACCAGATTCAAGGCAAGCTCACCGGCGACGCGGCCTGCCTGTCGTGTCACAAGGCGAAGGATTCGCAGGACAGCAAGGACCTGATGCTGCCGGCCATGGCGAAGTGCGAGGAGTGTCATGGCGACCGGCCGGCCGTGGAGCGGGTGACCGTGCAGTGCGTGAGCTGTCACTCCTACCATCCGCAGGCAGCGGTCACTGTCGAGGCGCCGGGATCATGATGAAGAATCGGAGCGTGCTCCTCACTGTGGCTGTCGCCGTGCTTGGCGCGTGCTCGGGTGGCGATCCCGTCGCGACGACGACCGGCACAGATACGACGGCCGGTTGCAGCGGCAACTGCGGCAGCACGAGCGCGACGAACCTGACGACGACGGATGTCCAGCAAGTCATCGCGCAGGCAGTAGCCGAAGCGCAAGCGCGCGGCGTGAGTGCGACGGTCGCAGTCGTCGACCGGGTCGGCAACGTGCTCGCGGTGTATCGCACGGGCGCAGCCGCGGCGCGCTCGGTGACGATCACGACGAGTCCGGCCGGCGCCACCGTCAGCGGCGGGCTCGAAGGCATTCGTCTGCCGGTCGCTGCTGCGCCGGTCAATATCGATCACGCTGCGGCGATCGCGAAAGCGATCACGGGTGCGTATCTCTCGTCCGAAGGCAACGCATTCTCGACACGTACCGCCAGCCAGATCGTGCAGGAGCACTTCAACCCGCGCGAGCAGTTTCAGCCGTCGGGGCCGCTGTTCGGCGTGCAGTTCAGCCAGCTCGCGTGCTCGGACCTGATGCGTGAGTTCGACGGCGTCGGGCCGGGCGCCGGTCCGCAGCGCTCGCCGCTCGGCTTGTCGGCCGATCCCGGCGGATTCCCTCTATATAAGAGTGGCACCGTCGTCGGCGGAGTCGGCGTGCTGGCGGACGGCGTCTACACGATCGACAAGGACATCGCCGACTCGGACGCCGACGTCGACGAAGCGATTGCCTATGCCGGGACGTTCGGCTTCGCCGCGCCAGTCGATCGCCGCGGCGACCGGATCACGGCGGACGGCAAGACGCTGCGTTTCAGCGACGTCGACTTCAACCAGCTGCGCGCGAGTCCGGCTTCCGCTCCGGCGTTCAGCACGCTCGCGGTCGGTGTCGGCGCACTGATCTCCGTGCCCGGCTACTTCGACGGCGTCGTGCGGGCAGGCACTTCGTTCGGCCAGCCGGCGTCGGGCATTCGAGCTGACGACCTCGACTATTCGGGTCGCGATGCCTTCGTCCTGGTGGATGCTGCGAACGTGCCGCGCTATCCGCCGCGTGCGGGTACCGACGGCGCGCTGCTCGGCGGCGCCGTGCTGACGCAGAATGAAGTGCGCACGGTTCTGCAGTTGGCGCTGGACGTTGCAAACCGTGCCCGCGCGCAGATCCGCAGGCCGACGGGATCCCAGGCACGCGTGACGATTTCGGTCGTCGACACGCAAGGCGAGATTCTCGGCATCGCCCGCACGCGCGATGCGCCGGTGTTCGGCATCGATGTGTCGTTGCAGAAGGCGCGCACGGCGGCGTTCATGTCATCGAGCACGGCCGGTGCATTCCTGGCGGCACTTCCCGATGCGAAGTACCTGAGTACGACGGATGCATCGGTCGGTGTGTCGCGGCAGATCGCCATCGGCGGCTATGTCACGGCGCTGCGCTCGTTCCTGAACGACGGCAACGCGCTGGCGGACGGCCGCATCGCATATTCCGATCGCGCCGCGGGTAACCTGTCGCGACCGTTCTTTCCCGACGGCATCGACAGCGAAGGCGCCGGGCCGCTCAGCAAGGCGGCTGGGGAGTGGAGTCCGTTCTCGACGGGCTTGCAGCTGGATGTGACGATCAACGCCGTCCTGCAGCACGTGTTGTTCGTCGCGGGGGTTCCCGGTGTGCCGGATGTCGCACCTGGCTGCGCCGGCGTCGCTCTCGCGAACGACCTGAGCAGCGTCGGGCAGACGATTGCGGGCGTGCGGCTCGGCAACGGTCTGCAGATCTTCCCCGGCAGTGTGCCGATCTATCGCGGCGGCACGCTCATCGGTGCAATCGGCGTCTCGGGCGACGGCGTCGACCAGGACGACATGATCGCGTTCCTCGGCCTGCACCTGGCGGGCGAGTTCCTCGCCGGTGCAATCAACAACGCGCCGAAGGATCGTCGCGCCGACACGGTGATCGCGCAGGGCGTGCGCTTGCGCTACGTGCAATGTCCGCAGTCGCCGTTCCTGAACAGCAGCGACGACAACGTGTGCGAAGGGAAGTGACATGAAAGACACGCGCGCACTCATGGCACTTGCTTGCGTCCTGCTGGCGACGACCGCCGCTGCTGCCGAGACCTGCTACCAGGACGACACGGGCCGCATCGTCAAGCGTCGCCGGCCGGGTTACACCGAAGTGCCGTGCCCGCAGGAGGGTGCGCAGCAGCCGGGCGAAACGCCATCGGTCGAACCGAACGTACAGCCGCAGGAAGATACGGGCCGCGCACCGCGGCGACGTGTGATAGAGCGGTCGCCGCCGGCGTATGTGTCGCCGATTCCGCGGCCCGGGCTTGCCGACTACGTCGACTCGGTGCCGATACCCGATCGCTGGCGCATCGTCGACACGCTCGGCTACCAGGAACGCTGGTGGGATCCGTACAACCGCAACGTGCTGAAGGCCGACCGGCCGGTGCACGACGACTGGTTCTTCAACCTCGGCGTCATCTCCGACACGGTTTATGAGCTGCGCGATGTGCCGACTCCGGTCGGCGGCATCTCGACCGATCGCCCGGGCATCGACGTGTTCGGCGGCGCGGACCAGTGGGCGGCGGTCGAGAATCTCGCGGCGGAATTCGTCTATTACAAGGGCGACACGGTCTTCAAGCCGCCGGACTACGAGTTCCGCTTCACGCCGCTCTTGAGCTACAACTACGTCGAGCTGGACGCGCTGCAGGGCGTGAACGCCGATCCGCGCGAGGGCACGACGCGCGACGATCATCATCTCGGCATCCAGGCGGCGTTCGTCGACAAGCACCTGCGCAACGTCTCCGACAACTTCGACTTCGACAGCGTGCGCATCGGCATCCAGCCGTTCTCGTCGGACTTCCGCGGCTTCCTGTTCCAGGACAACCAGCTGGGTGCGCGCCTGTTCGGCACGCGCGACAGCAACCGCTGGCAGTACAACATCGCGTACTTCCGCCGGCTCGAGAAGGACACGAACAGCGGGCTCAACGATCTCGGGCAGAGCCTGCGCGACGACGATGTCTTCATCGCCAACCTGTACCGGCAGGACTTCCCGGTGCCCGGCTTCACCTCGCAGCTGACGCTTGCGTACAACCGCAATCGCGAGAACGAAGGCGCGTACTACAACCAGAACGATTTCATCGAGCGGCCGGCTTCGCTCGGCCGCGAAGTGCCGCGCGAGTACGACGTCGGCTATCTCGGCTACAGCGGTGACGGTCACTTCGGCCGGCTGAACGTCACGACCTCGATCTACTACGCAATCGGTGAAGAAACCCCGGGCGTGTTCGTTCCGGAGAAGGTCGACATCGGCGCCTTGTTCGCGGCGGTGGAGCTGTCGATGGACTTCGACTGGATCCGCCCGCGCGTGTCGCTCCTGTACGGCAGCGGCGACGACGATCCGTTCGACGACCGCGCGACCGGCTTCGATGCGATCTTCGAGAATCCGCAGTTCGCCGGCGCCGACACCAGCTACTGGATTCGCCAGGCCGTGCCGCTGATCGGCGGCGGCCGCGTCGCGCTGTCGAGCCGCAACGGCGTGCTCGCGAGCCTGCGCTCCTCGAAGGAGGAGGGTCAGTCGAACTTCACCAACCCGGGTATTTTGCTGGCAGGGGTGGGCGTCGACATGGATCTGCTGCCGACGCTGCGCGTCTCGTTCAATGCGAACACGCTGTACTTCGACGAGACAGCGGTGCTCGAAGTGGCGCGCAACCAGGCGCCGATCGACAAGCACATCGGCTACGACGTCTCGGCGGCGCTGACGTGGCGCCCGCTGATGTCGCAGAACATCGTGCTGCGCGCCTCGTACGCCACGCTGCTCGCGGGCGACGGCTTCGACGCACTGTTCCCGGACGAAGACCCGGGCTATTTCCTGCTCAACGCGATCTTCAGCTACTGAGGCCGGCGATGAAGAAGCAGAAGATCAGGACTCTCGCCGGGCTGCTGGCGGTACTTGGTGTGGGCAAGGCTTCAGCCTTGCTGGCCTCAGAGGCCGAGCACGCTGTCGAACGAACCTACGTCACCGCTCCGTCTTCCCCTGCGAGCCAGACCGACGACCAGGTCCAGTCCAAGAGCTCCGGCTGCCTGACCTGCCACACGCAGACCGACGCCAGCACCATGCACTTGAACCCCGCGGTCAAGCTCGGCTGCACCGACTGTCACGGCGGCAACAGCTCCGTGCGCGTCGCGAGCGGCGCGCAGCGTGGCAGCGACGAATACAAGAAGGCGTTCGAGTCAGCGCACGTGCTGCCGCGGTTCCCGGAGTCGTGGCACTACCCGTCGAGCGCAAATCCCGAGCGTACGTACACGCTGCTCAATCGCGAGAGCCCCGAGTTCGTGCGTTTCATCAATCCGTCCGACTATCGCGTCGCGAAGGAGGCGTGCGGCGCCTGCCACATGGAGATCATCGAAGCCTCGGTGCGGAGCCTCCACTCGACCTCGGCGATGTTCTGGGGCGGTGCGGCGTACAACAACGGCATCCTCGATTTCAAACAGTACATCCTGGGCGAGGCGTATGGCCGCAACGGCGCGGCGATCATCCTGAAAGGGCCGAAGATCCCGGACCACCTCGTGGATGCTGCGGCGGTCGCCAGCATCCTGCCGCAGCTCCATCCGCTGCCGGCATGGGAGTCGCTCGAGCCGGGCGACATCTTCCGCGTGTTCGAGCGCGGCGGGCGCAACATCGCGAACCTGTTCCCGGAAACCGGTCTGCCGAACGCGAACGGGCAGCTGCAGCGGATCGAAGAGCCCGGCCGTCCCGACTTCCGCCAGTCGAATCGCGGCCCTGGCACCGGCGCGCGCATCTCGGTGCCGGTGATCAACATCACCAAGACGCGCCTCAACGATCCGAACGCGTGGTTCGCCGGCACCAACGATCAGCCCGGTGATTATCGACACTCGGGCTGCGCCTCCTGCCACGTCGTGTATGCGAACGACCGCGATCCGCGGCACTCCGGCGTGTATGCGAAGTTCGGCCACGAAGGCCGCACGCAGACGGTCGATCCGACGATCAGCAGGACGGAGTCGGGCCATCCGTTGACGCACACGCTGACCCGCTCGGTGCCGACCAGCCAATGCATGATCTGCCACATGCACCAGCCGAACATGTTCCTGAACACGTTCCTCGGCTACACCATGTGGGACTACGAGTCCGAGGCGCCGCGCATGTGGCCGGAAAAGCAGCAGTACCCGGACTCGGCGAAGGTCCGCGACGTGCTCGACCGCAACCCGGAAGGCGCAGCGACGCGCGGTAAGTGGGCGGACGTGAATTTCCTCAAGCAGGTGTCCGAGCTGAATCCGCAGATGAAGGACACGCAGTTCGCCGATTACCACGGCCACGGCTGGAACTTCCGCGCCGTGTACAAGCGCGACCGCAAAGGCAACCTGCTCGATGCCGCCGGCAACAAGGTCAGCGACGACGATCCGCAGAAGTTCAAGAAGAGCGTGCACCTGTCGTCGATCCACGTCGACGTCGGCATGCAGTGCGTCGACTGTCACTTCTCGCAGGACAATCACGGCAACGGATACATCTACGGTGAAGTGGCGGCGGCCGTCGAGATCGCGTGCAAGGACTGTCACGGCACTGCGCAGCAGGTGCCGAATCTCTACACCTCCGGCCCGGCCGCACTCGGCGGCGGCGTCGACATGACGACGCTGCGCACGCCCGACGGGCGTCGCCGCTTCGAGTGGGTGGGCGATGCGCTCTACCAGCGCTCGATGATGGATCCGAATCTCGAATGGAGGATGAGCGTCGTCAGGAACGCCGTCGATCCGACGAGTCCCGACTACAACGAGAAGGCAGCGCGCGCCAAATTGATGAGCCGCAACACCTCGACGCTCGAATGGGGCAAGGACATCAAGGCCGACAACCTCGCCCACACCGACTCGAACCTCGAGTGCTACACCTGCCACACGTCGTGGACGACGAGCTGCGCCGGCTGCCACTTGCCGATCGAAGCGAATGCGAAAACCGAGCGACACCACTACGAAGGCGGGGAGACCCGCAACTACGCGACGTACAACCCGCAGGTGGCGCGCGACGAGATGTTCCTGCTCGGCCGGCGCGAGCCGGCGGCCGGCGGCAAGATCGCGCCGGTGCGCTCGACTTCGGCGCTGGTGCTGTCGTCGACGAACTCGAGCCGCGAGCGCATCTACGTGCAGCAGCCGCCGATCGCGGCGAGCGGCTACAGCTCGCAGGCTTTCAACCCGCACTACCCGCACACCGAGCGCAAGACGGAGACGAAGACCTGCAGCGACTGCCACTTGTCGAAGGAGAACGACAACAACGCGATCATGTCGCAGCTGCTGGCGTTCGGGACCAACTTCGTCAACTTCGTCGGCTACAACGCATACGTCGGCGGCGATGGCGAGGTCAGCGGCGTCACCGTCACCGAGTGGGATGAGCCGCAGGCGGTGATCGGCAGCTACCTGCATCGGTACGCGTATCCGGACTGGTACGCGCGGCACGAGAAGGACGGTCGCAAGCTGCAGCATGGCTACAGCCACGGGGCAGGGGATGCGCGCTGCCTGCAGCTGCGCGGCGAGTATCTGTACGTCGCCGAAGGCGGCAGTGGCATGCAGGTGTACGACGTCGCGAGCATCGGCAACAAGGGCGTCTCGCAGCGTGCGATCACGGCGCCGTTCAGTCCGCTGGGTCACGACACGCACATCGGCTCGAAGGACGCGACCTGCATCGCGCTGCCGACGAACCAGCCGATCCATCCGCCGCGCAACACCGGCGACAAGATGCGCAAGGCGAACCTGGAGCAGCCGTTCCACGCGATGTACAACTACGCGTACATCACGGATGCGCAGGAAGGATTGATCCTGACGGACGTGAACACGCTGGCCGACGGTGAGCCGCGCAACAACTACCTCAAGCGCGCGCTGACCTGGAATCCGGACGGTGTGTTGAACGGCGCACGCCACATCACGATCGGCGGTTACTACCTGTACATCACGACCAAGCGTGGCGTGGCGATCGTCAGCGTCGACGTGCCGCTGCAGCCGCAGCTCGTCGCGGAAGTGCCGTTGAGCGATGCGCGCGCGTCGGCGCTGCAGTTCCGCTATCTGTTCGTGACGGACGCCGATGGTCTCAAGACGATCGACGTCACCGATCCGCAGGCGCCGCGGGTCGTGCCGGACAACACGATCCGCTTGAGTGACGCGCAGCGCGTCTTCGTCGCCCGCACCTACGCGTACGTCGCGGGCGGCAAGGAGGGTCTGGTGATCGTGGACGTCGAGCGTCCGGAAGCCATGCGGGAGTATCAGCGCTTCACGGCGAATGGCGCGCTCAACGATGCGCGCGACGTGATCGTCGCGACGACGAACGCCTCGTTGTTTGCGTATGTCGCAGACGGCAGGAACGGCCTGAAGGTGTTGCAGTTGACGTCGCCCGAGTCGCAGCCGAAGTTCTACGGCTTCAGCCCGGACCCGAAGCCGCAGCTGATTGCGATGTACGCGACGGGCAAAGCCGCGTTGAGCCTGTCGCGCGGCCTGGAGCGAGACCGCGGCGTCGACGAGACCGGCAACCAGATCGCAGTGTTCGGCCGCCGCGGCTCGCGACCTCTGAACCTGCAAGAGATGCGGAAACTGTTCCTGGATGCCAACGGCAAGCCCTGGTACGTGAGCGACCAGAAATGAGAACAGCAATGCGATTCGTGCTGCTGACAGGTGCCTTGCTGCTGGGTCACGCGGCTCACGCGCAGGACTACAAGCACATGGGTGTCGCTTCCTGCGCCACTTCCGTCTGCCACGGCAAGCTCGCGCCTGCGCCGGGCAAGCACGTCGCACTGAACGAATATCAAACTTGGACGCGCGAGGACCGGCACGCACAGGCGTATCGCACGCTAGAGCTCGCGGAGTCGAAGCGCATCGCCGCGAACCTCGGGTTGCCGAGTGCGACCACGGCGAAGATCTGCCTCGACTGCCATGCCGACAACGTGCCGGCGGCCCTGCGCGGCCCGAAGTTCCAGATGAGCGACGGCATCGGCTGCGATGCGTGTCACGGCGGCTCCGAGAAGTGGCTCGAGAGCCACGCGGCCGAGTCGGCCACGCACAAGGACAACGTTGCTCGCGGCATGTACCCGTCGGAGCAGCCCCTCAAGCGCGCGGAGCTTTGCCTGGGATGTCATTTGGGCACCAAGGATCGCTTCGCGACGCACGCGATCATGGGAGCGGGGCATCCGCGCCTGAGCTTCGAGCTGGAGGCGTACACGGCCAATCAGCCGGCGCACTACGTCGTCGACGCCGACTACGAGCAGCGCAAGGGGAAGATTCCCGGCATGAACCTGTGGCTGACCGGGCAGATCGAGAGTGCGCGGCGTATGCTCACGCTGCTGCAGACGAACATGTTCCACGGCGGCGGCATGTTCCCCGAGCTCGCGTTCTACGACTGCCACAGCTGCCATCACCCGATGGACAAGATCCGCTGGAACGCGGCGCGTGCCGGTGCCGGCATCAAGCCGGGCACGCTGCGGTTGCAGACGCAGAACCTGATCGTCCTGCAGGCTGTGACCGAGACTTTCGAGCCGGCGGCGCTGCCCGAGCTGGTCGGGCTGACGAACGCTCTGATCCGCGCCGGGCAGAGCGACCGCGCGGCGGTCGCCGCCGCGTCGAAGTCGCTGCTCGACTGGCTCGCCAAGCGGGACGCCCTGACCCGACGCCAGTTCTCCTCCACCGACGTCACCTCGATGCGCAAGACATTGGTCAAATACGGTGCAACCGACAAGGCGGGCGACTATGCTGCCGCCGAGCAGATCGTTCTCGGGCTGGAGAGCCTGAGCTATTCTCTGGGCGACCGGGACAACAAAAAGGCGGCGCTGGACGCGCTGTACAACGCCGTGAAGAACGACACCACATTCAGTCCCCAGCAATTCGCGAGCGCCGCGGCCAACGCGCAGCGCTCGTTCTAGTCGCCGCCATGCGCTACGCGGCGCGCACCCACCCCGGTCGGCGAGGCGGCCAGAACGAGGACTCGATCGGCTGGGACGAGGCGAGCGGCCTGTGGTTCGTCGCGGACGGCATGGGCGGCCATGCGAGCGGCGACGTCGCGAGTCGCATCGTGAAGGAGACGCTGCTCGGCAGCGCGCTGCAACTGCCGCTGCGGGCCGCGGTGAAACGGGCGCATGACGAAGTCGCCCAGGCCGCGGCCGACAACACGGCGCACCTGAACATGGGCTCCACGGTCGTCGCGGCACGTCTCGCCGATCGTCACGCCGAAATCGTCTGGGTCGGCGACAGCCGCGCCTACCTCTGGCGCAGCGATGCACTCCGCCAGTTGACGCGCGATCACTCGTATCTCGAAGTGCTGCGCGAGCAGGAGAATCTTTCCGAGACGCAGCTGCGCGGCCACCCGAACAAGAACCTGGTGACGCAGACGCTCGGCATCGGCACGCCCGATCCTTCGCTCGTGACCGAGCCGCTGCGCAGGGGCGACTGGCTGCTCCTGTGCAGCGACGGGCTCAACGACGAGCTCGAGGACGCGGAAATCGCGCAGATTCTGCGCACTCACACCGCGCCGGACACGGCGGCGGACGCGCTGATTGCCGCGGCGCTGGCGCGCGGCGGGCGCGACAACGTCAGCGCCGTGGTGGTGGAGTACGACGGGCCGAATGGCGTAAGCTTCGGCCAGAAAACGATTCTGTGGCTCGCGGTCCTCGGCGGCGCTTGCGCGGCGATCCTGCTGGCGATTCTGTGGTGGTGGCTCTACGGGCGCTGAAGTTACTCGCGAATATGGCCGACAATCATCCCAAGCTCATCAAGGTTTCCACGCAGCGCGAGATCCCGATCAAGCCGGACATGGTCGTCGGCCGGCAGGCCGAATGCGACCTGCAGCTGACCGAAGGTCATGCCTCGCGCAAGCACGCCAGGCTCCTGATCGCCGACGACGGCGTGTGGGTCGAGGACCTCAACTCGGCGAACGGCACGTTCGTCAACGGCGCCAAGATCACCGGCAAGGCGAAGCTCAGCTCCGGCGACCGGCTGCGCTTCGACGTCGAGGAATTCGATTTCCGGATTCCGGCGACGGCGCCGGCGGTCGACGACGGCAAGACGCAGTATCGCGAGCCCGCTTCGGCGGCGGTCGTCGCCGAGAGCAGCGGCGTCTACAAGCGTCCCGGCGCGTGGGCCGATCCGGATGCGATGGGCGACGGCGCCAACAAGACGAAGTTCATCGACCCGGCGCAGATGAAGCAGATGATGAACGAGCCGTCGGCGGCGTCCGCGGTCAACACTGCATCCATCGACGGCCCGCATCTGCACATCGTGTCCGGTAGCCGCGCCGGGTTGAACATCAAGCTCACCGTCGGCGAATCGGGCGCGCGCGAGTGGACGATCGGCAGCCAGGCCGATCGTGAAGTGCAGTTCCAGGACAGCGGCGTGAGCGCACTGCACGCCAAGATCGTCAACGAAGGCGAGCGCTGGAAAGTGCTCGACCAGATGTCGGCGAACGGCACCTACGTGAACGGCAAGCGCGCCAATGTCAGCTATCTCACCGCCGGCGACCGCGTGCGCTTCGGGCCGGTGGAGTGCATCTTCCAGACCTCGCGCGGCGGCGGGTCGCGTCCAGCGGCCTCGCACGGCCCGCGAGCCGAGTCGAAGGGCAAGACGTTGCTGATCGCCGGCATCGCCTTCGCGGCGACGATCGTGGTGCTGGTTGTCGTCTACAAATTCGTCCTCTAGATCATGCGATCCTCCGGCCCCGACATCGCGCCGTTCTACGCGGGTGAGATCAATCGCCGTGCTGCGGCGCTGACGCGCGCCGGACATTCGATCATCGCGATGCATCTCGGCCAGCCGACGCGCGGTCCGTCGGAAGCGACGATCGCGGCGGCCAATCGTGCGCTGGTGTCGGCGCCGAACGGCTACTGGGAATCGCACGAGCTCAAGCAGCGGCTCGCCGAGCACTATCGCGAGTGGTACGGCGTCGAGGTGGCGCCCGAGCGCTTCATTCTCACCAACGGCGCGAGCGCGGCGCTCGTCGGTGTCTTTGCGTCGATGTTCGCGACGGGTGAGCGCATCGCACTCGCGCGGCCCGGCTATCCTGCGTATCGCAACACGCTGACGGCGCTGGGCCGCATTCCTGTCGAGCTCGACTGCGGCCCGGCCTCGCGCTACCGCTTGACTGCTCCAGTGCTCGCCGCGCTCGATCCCGCGCCGCACGGCGTCGTCGTGGCGAGCCCGGCCAATCCGACGGGCACGATGCTCGACGCGGCTGATTTGCAGGCGCTCGCCGACGAGTGCAAGCGTCGCGACATCGTGCTGATCTCGGACGAGATCTATCACGGCGTCACGTATCGCGGCCGCTCGGTTTCGGCGCTGGAGATCACGCAGGACGTGATCGTCATCAACAGCTTCTCGAAGTGTTGTCACTGACCCCTCCCCTCTAAGTCGCTGATCCTACAGCGCGTATTCACTTCGCTGCGTAGTTCCTGACGGGAACTGCGATTTAAATAGTTCCGAACATTGTAAAAACGCGCGCACAGCGTGTTGTGTGGTCGTGCATGGTCGCCTCCGAAACGTTTAACTTTTCGGAGACGACGACAGATGAAAAAGTTCACGCATGCCGAGCTCGCAGCAGCGCAGGAGCGCGGTGATTGGGATCTGCTGTGGCAGCAGGCGATGCCGCTGGTGAAGCTGGTGGTTGGGCGCATGGGGCGCAGCGGTGCCGTACGCAACAGCGCAGCGAAGCCAGGCACACGCGACGATGATCTGCTTCAGCAGGGAATGCTGATCGCCGGCGAAGCGATGCGCCAATGGAAGCCGCTGGAGTGCGCGTTCACGACGCACATCGGAAATGCAGTGCGCTGGAAACTCTATGAATTCCTGGGCCGGCGGCATAACCACGGCATCGGCAGTCACGTGCAGCGACCCGCCGTCTTCAACACATCGGACTCGCGGGACGGCCTGTATGGATTCAACAGCGTCGACTACGACGAAGGTGACGAGGACGACGATGGTTCGTTCGAAGCAGCGCTGACGTACGCAGGGGTGATACGGCCGAACGGACAGTACGACGGCTGCGGCTATACGCCTGAAGGCTTCGGTGATCCAAGTGAGGAAGCAGACAAGCACGAGCAGCAAGTTCGCGCCGCGCTTCAGCACCTGACAGACGGAGAGAGGCGCGCGATATGCGCCATTTACGGAATTGGCGAACCGGCGTGTGCGCCGAGCGAATACGCAGCCAAGGTAGGCGTGTCTGAAAGCACATTGAAACGCACGCTCTCAAACGCGAAGGCGATTTTGGCCCTTCGCCTCCCCGGATTTAGATCACAACAAGTACGGGACTGAGGAAAAGGACAATGTTCGTGGTGCACAGCAGCCTGAACGGTTTGGAGCCTGAGACGCAGCCGAGCGAGTCCGTCTCTGACGAGATGGACCGGCTTATGTCCGATTGGTCGTGGAGCCCGGCGCAGGTAGAGCGCTGCCGGCGGGACTCGCCGGGCTACGTTTACACCACCGAGGAACGGACGCAATGGCTGCGCCAAGCGGAGCGCAACGCTCGCGCAACGCGCAACGAAGAGTGCGCCCGCGCGCGACTCGACGGTGTCTGCTGCCCCGGCGCGTATGACAGCCCAGACGAGTGTCTTGCCTGCGACGACAACAAGGGCGGCTACAACACGACGATGCCCGCCGTGCAGCCCTGGTCCATCCCCGCTTACCGCGGCACGCCTGCACGGCCGCAGCGTATTGGAGGTTGAACATGCTTGGACTTTGCTTCTTAGCCGCGCTGTTGGCTGAACAACGCGCAGGGTATCAGGGCCTCATTCGCCGCCACGGCGAGAGACAAGGGTCCATTGGCGCGGTGTCAAGGCGAACAGTTTATAGCGTCGGCGGACAATGCTACCTGGCGAGTGTCGAGTACTACCAGATCCTCGATTGCCTCAGCCGTGGAGAGCGCCCGTGAAGAAGCTCTCCCTCGCCGACGTCTTCGGCGCGCGCATCAAGCCGCTCGCCCCGTTCCGCCTGCAGCCGCCGACCGTGCACGCGCGACCGATGCGCACAGAGCAGTTCGCCGAGGGCGTGATCCACTTCAGCAGCTACCGTGCTGCGTATCTGGAGCCGCCGCCGAAGGTCGGACAGCGCCGCGTGCTCAACGCGCACGGCCTGTGGGTGACGGAACACTTCCACATCCCGCAGCCGTGGAAGCGTGTGACACCGAAGGCGGTGCGACCGGGGCGGGTGCGTCGCGATGCCAAGAGGAGCGCGGCATGAGCACGTACTTCGAAGTGACCGATCCGGAGAACACGAACTTCACACTCACCGTCACACTTCCTTTGAAGACGTGGCGCGAAGTTTCCAAGTGCTTGCAGACAGACAGAGGTGTCGTGGCGTGGCCGTTGCGCCGGTGCATCAATGACGTAGTTGATCAAGCGACTACAAGGTTTTGGCCGAGCGTACAAGACGACAAGTGAGCGAGCGCCTCCTCAGCATTAGCTTCGGCACGACTGCGTCGCACGCTGTCATCGCTTCGACGAAGGAACTCCAATGGAGCGCCTTCGCGAAGTGGTTGACGGAGACGCCGCCGGAGCACGGCGACAAGGCAGCACGTGGCTGGTACTGCGCCGCCACGTTCGAGCCGGCGTACCGTGACAGCGACAACTTCGTCGCCCGGCACGCGCTCACGTTCGATTTCGACCATGTCGGGCTCGACACTTGGCAGCGCGTGAAGGAGACGTGGACCGGACTCGCGTTCGCGATGTACACGACGTGGAGCCATACCGAGGCGAAGCCGCGCTTCCGCGTCGTGATGCCGCTGTCGCGCCCGTGCTCGTACGACGAATTCCAGGCTGTCGCGCGGCGCGTTGCGACCGACATCGACATCGAGCTGTTCGCCCGCGAGTCGTTCACGCCGGCGCAGTACATGTTCGCCCCGACGCGCAAGCCGCGCGGGCAGCACCGCTCGCACGTCAACGCGGGCGACTGGCTGAACGTCGACGAGGTGCTCGCCGAGTACAAGGACTGGACGGATCACACGACGTGGCCGCACCGCAAGGACGGCGACGGCGTACACAAGCAGGAAGCGCAGACGCGCCCCGATGAGAAGCCGGGCATCGTCGGTGACTTCTGCCGGGCGTTCCGTGTCGCTGATGCAATCAAACGGTTCGAGCTGCCTTACGTGCCGGCCGGCACCGAGGGGCGATGGACCTACACCGCCGGCAGCCGTCCGGAAGGAGCGATTGAGTATGACGACGGACTCAAGTTCCATTCGCATCATGACACAGACCCGGCGCGCGGGCAGAACAACGCTTTCGATCTGGTCCGACTCCATCGCTTCGGAGCACTGGACTCGGACGGCGACCGAGCGGCTGCAGTGGTTGAGCGACCGTCGTACAAGGCAATGTGCAAGCTCGCGCTCGATCAGCCCGAGCTGCGCCAGCAGACCGCCGCCTCCGACTTCGAGCTCCTCGGAGATCTCGGGCCGCTGACGCCTCCGGAGAAGATCGAGCACGGCGCCGAGGGCCTGGCGCGCCGCATCCGCGATGTTCTCGACACGCCGACCAACCCGGAGTGGTTGATTGAGGACGTGTTGGAGCGCGACGTAATCGCGATCATCGCCGGTCCGCGCGGCTCGTACAAGTCATTCCTCGCGCTCGATTGGTCGCTGCGGGTTGCATATGAGCAACGGGAGCCGGTCTATGTGGTGAGTGCAGAAGGCCGCGACATGGATCGTCGTTCGCTTGCGTGGTTCATCAACGACACGGTTAAGCGCGGCGGCACCTTGCAGGGTGTCCATGATGTGCCGCTGTTCGTGGTTGAGCGACGCCTCGATCTCAGCACCAAGGAGGGAATCGAACTGATCCGACAGGACTGCGTCCGATTGGGAATCCGGCCGCGGCTGTTTGTCCTTGACACGTTCTCGAAGTTGAGCGGCGGGCTCGAGGAGAACGACAACACGGCTGTGAAGCAGTTCATCGGGTTGCTCGATAACGGGCTGAAGCGGGCATTCGGTGCCACGGTACTGCTTGTGGCGCACACCGGTCACTCGGCGGTGACACGGGCACGCGGTGCCTCTGCTCTGGCCGCCGACACGGATGCCGAGTACATCGTGTCACGCGGGCCGGGGAACATCAGCGTCACGCGCGAACGGTTCAAGTCATCGCCCGAGCTGCCGCCGCTCTACTACGAAGCGAAGGTGGTGGAGCTGGACCGCAAGGACGCTAAGGGCCGACCGGTGACGTCACTGGCGCTCGTGCCGGGCGCGCCGCCCGAAGCCCCGAAGGGCAAGCGCGCCACCACGGGCGCGCAGAAGGTGATCTTGGAGCTGGTCGAGAAGATGCAGGTGCACGGCCGCAGCGTTGCCAACGCCGACATCATCGAAGCGTTCCTCAAGATCACGCCGAAACCGGATGGCCGTGACACACGCCGGCGCCAGGCATCTCGA
>DATEJG010000035.1:0-32591 GCA_035278165.1 Steroidobacteraceae bacterium | reverse complement strand
GGGCAAGCAGTTCTGGGGCGTCGACAACGACATCAAGTCGGTCTCCGATTTCATCGTGCGCTATCTCGGCGAGTACAAGCGCTGGGGCAGCCCGAAGTTCATCCTCGGCGAGAGCTACGGCGGCATCCGCACCGGCGGCGTGAGCTACGACCTGCTGACCCGCCACAACGTCGCGCTCAACGGCATCATCCTGGTCTCGCCGTATCTCGACTTCGTCACCGGCACTGCCGGCTTGAACACCGACGCCGGCGACGCCAATTTCCTGTCCACGTACGCCGCGACCGCCTGGTATCACAAGGCGATCAATCCGCGGCCGGCCGAGCTGCCGCCGTTCCTGGCGGAAGTCGAGCAATGGGTCGACAGCACTTATCGTCCCGTTCTATACAAAGGCGCGCGAGCCACGCCCGAAGAGCGCCAGGCTGCGCTCGAAGGTCTCGCGAAGTACACCGGCGTCAGCGCGCAGTATTGGGACAAGGCCAACCTGCGCATGGACGAAGGTCATTTCCTGCAGGAGCTGATGCGCGCCCAGGGCCTCACGGTCGGCCGCATCGATTCGCGCTTCACGGCCGGCATGCCGAGCCGGATCGGCGAAGCGACCGCTTTCGATCCTTACGGCAGCGCGGTCGCGCCCGCGATCGTCGCGGCGTACAACGAGTATGCCCGCAGCGAGCTCGGCGTCGTGACGGATCAGAAGTACGAGCTCTCCGCGCGCCTCTACAAGGACTGGGACCTCGGCCACGTGCAGCCGGATTCGAACGGCTACAAGGTGCCGATGCCGAACGTGCTGCCCGACCTGTCCTACGCGATGACCATGAATCCGAAGATGAAGGTGCTGGTGCAGTCCGGCTACTTCGATCTCGCCTGCCCGTACGGCACGGTGAAGGACGCCATCGACCATCTCAACATCACGCCGGAGCTGCGGCGTAACGTGCACATCGAGTTCTACTACGCCGGGCACATGATGTACGTGCATCCGGACTCGATGCGCAAGTTCAGCGACACCACCCGCGCGTTCATCGACGACAACTCCAAGTAGGGCGGCGGCCGGTCAAGCGGCGGCGGCGACGTCAGTTCCTCACTGCGTCGCCGCCGCGATCTCGATGACGACCTTGCCGACGTGCTGCGCGGTGTCGAGATACGCGTACGCCTCCTGCGCCTGCGCGAACTCGAACACGCGATCCACGACCGGATGCAGGCCGGCTGTCGCGACGAAGCGGCTCAGGCTCTCGGCCATCGTGCGGCTGCCGACGAGAATTCCGCTGAGCCGCTGAGCGCGCGCGATCAGCGCGAACGGCTCGAGCTCGCCACCGAAGCCGCCGCCGACGCCCCCGATGATGGCGATCGTGCCGCCGATGCGCGCAGCCGCAAGCGAGCGCTTCAGCGTGTCGCGGCCGCCGACTTCCAGGACGAGATCGACGCCGCGGCCCTGCGTGAGTTGCAGCACGCGCGTGTGCCACTCGGGCTGCGCACGATAGTTGATGGTCGCATGCGCGCCGAGCTCGCGAGCGCGCTCGAGCTTGCGGTCCTCGCCGGATGTGACGAGCACGTTCAGGCCCGCTGCCCGTGCGAGTTGCAGGGCCCATATCGCAACGCCGCCGGTGCCGAGCACCAGCACGGTATCGCCGGGCACCAGCCGACCGGCGACGAACAGCGCATTCCACGCCGTGACGCCGGCGCACGGAATCGTCGCCGCCTCGACGTAGCTCAGGTGCTCGGGAATCGCGAACCACGCGGTCTCGTGCAGCACGACTTCCTCGGCGAGCACACCGTCCCGACCGCCGCCGAGGCCGCGCGACGCGCTTTCCTGCGTCGGGTCGCCGTCGATCCACGACGGATAGAAGGACGCGGCGACGCGGTCGCCGACGCGAAAGCGGGTGACTGCAGCGCCGACACCGACGACTTCGCCGGCGCCGTCCGAACACGGGATGAACGGCTCACCGCCCGAGCCCATGTACTGGGCACGCGCGATATCCAGGTCGCGACGGTTGAGCGCCACGGCGCGCATCGCTACGCGCACATCGTTGGGACCCAGTTGCTCGCGCGCACGCGACTGACGCTGCAGGCCTTCGATGCCGGCGCCGCGTCGGATCAGGTAGCTCTCCATCGATGACTCTCCCAGCAGGAACCTGCCGGGTCTTATAGATGACATCTCAGCTCCGGTGGGGTAGCTTCTTGCGACACTCTGTAGCGTGAGCGGAACCAATCGCGTGGATGAGCGTCTGAGCGGGATTCACGCCTTCGTCGAGTCGGTGAAGACGGGAAGCTTCGCGCGTGCAGCCGACAAGCTGGGTGTGACGCGCTCCGCCGTGGGCAAGAGCGTCGCACGCCTCGAACAACGCCTCGGCGTGCGCCTGTTCCATCGGACGACGCGTGCGCAGAGCCTCACTGAAGACGGCCACGCGTTCTACGAGCGCTGCCATCGGGCACTTTCCGAGATCGATGCGGCCGAGGCGGCGCTCGACGCCGGTAAACGCGAGCCGGCCGGCCGCCTGCGCGTCAGCGTGCCGCTGCTGTTCGGACGTCATTGCATAGCGCCAGTCCTGGCGAAGCTGGCGCGGCGCCATCCGCGGCTCGACCTGGAGATCGCGTTCAGCGACCGGGTCGTCGACTTGCTGGAAGAGGGCTTCGACCTGGCGGTGCGCATCGGCGAGTTGCGCGACAGTCCGAATCTCGCGGCGCGGCGGCTCGGATCGCAGGCTTTCGTGATCTGCGCCGCGCCGTCCTGTCTCGGCAAGCGCAAGCGCGCGCTGCGTGCAGAGGACTTCGCGAACCTGACCGCGATCACCTACTCGCGTGCGGGTGCGGAAACACCCTGGCACGTGCCGGACGCCGAGAAAGGCCATCGCGAGTTGACTGTCGCGCGACACCTGCGGTACGACGATGTGCAGGCGATCGCCGATGCGACGCTCGCCGGCCTCGGCGTCGCGCGCTTGCCGCGCTGGCTGATTGCTCCGCGTTTGCGCAGCGGCGAGCTGGTGCTGCTCATGGGCGGTGCGGAAGTCGAGACTTCCGAGATCCACGTAGTCTGGCCGCACAGCCGCTACCTTCCGTCGAAGACACGCGCAGCCATCGATGCCCTGGTAGCAAGCGTGCCGCCGCTGCTCGACCCGAACGCTGCGACAGCTGCCGAAAAGGTCGGCATTCGCTGAGTTTTGCGCTGTGCAGGCAGTGCTGGCATTATGCAAGCATGGCCATCCAGATCACCATTCGCGACGTGCCGGAGAAAGTTCGGGATGAGCTGGCCGCACGCGCCGCACTGCAGGGAAAGTCGATGCAGGAATATCTACGCGCAGAGCTGGAGCGGCTCGCCGCCCGTCCCACTGTCGAAGCCTGGATCGAGCAGGTGCGCAGAAGGAAGCGCGCGTCGCAGACGCGACTGTCCGCTGCGCAGATTCTGAAGGCACGCGACGCTGACCGGCGTTGAGCACCGTCATCGACGCATCCGTGCTGGTCAGCGCGCTGGTCGACTCCGGTGCACGCGGCGAGTGGGCGGAGGCCATCGTTGCAGGCGGTTCCCTGCAGGCGCCGGAGCTCGCGCTGGTCGAAGCCACGAACATCCTGCGGCGCCTGGAACGCGCTCGCGAGATCACGACCGCGGAGGCCAATGCTGCGCACGAAGACCTGATGCAGCTCAACATCGAAGTGTTCGCGTTCGAGCCGTTCGCCGACCGCGTCTGGGAGCTGCGCCACGCGCTGACGAGCTACGACGCCTGGTACGTGGCACTCGCGGAGGCGCTCCGCTTGCCGTTGGCAACACTCGACGAGCGCCTCGCGAAATCCAAAGGCCCCGCCTGCGACTTCCTGACTCCGCGATGAGGGTCGCACCTTCGCTCAGATGATTCCGCCGTTGGCGCGCAGCGTCTGGCCGTTGATCCAGGCACCGTCGGGGCCGGCAAGGAATGCGACCGCAGCTGCGATGTCCTCGGGCTCGCCGAGCCGCTCGAGCGGCGCGAGCTTCGCGAGGCGCTCGACCAGCTCGGGCGATTTGCCGTCGAGGAACAGGCCGGTTGCGGTCGGGCCCGGCGCGATCGCATTGACGGTGATGCCGCGGCCGCGCATTTCCTTCGCGAGCACGCTGGTCATCGCTTCGATCGCCGCCTTGGTGCCGGCGTAGACGCCGTAAGTCGGTTGCAACAGCCCGACGACGCTCGACGAGAAGTTGATGATGCGACCGCCGTTGCGCAGCCGGCGCGCGGCTTCGCGCATCGTGTTGAAGCTGCCTTTGAGGTTCACCGCGACCTGGCGATCGAACAGCGCGTCGTCGCTCTGCGCGAGCGGCGCCAGCGTCATGATGCCGGCGTTGTTCACCAGCACGTCGATGCCGCCGAAGGCGGCTTCGACCGCGTCGAACATGCGCTTCACGGCTTCGGGGCTCGCGACGTCGCCCTGCGCGGCAAGCGCCCGGCCACCCGCCGCTTCAATCTTGCGGACCAGGGCTTCGGCGGGTCCCTGGCTGCCCGCGTAATTGACGACCACAGTGAAGCCGTCCCTGGCCAGCCGCTCAGCCACCGCCGCGCCGATCCCTCGCGAGGCGCCGGTAACGATTGCTACCTTATTGATTTCAGTGGTCATATGGTTGTCTCCCGTCGAAGCAGTCCCGATGTGGATTCGGTGTGGGGGACTATGACTCTTTTGTTCTCCCGGATAATCCAGCACGATTCGCGCACACTGTTCGTTATTGCCGAATAATCGGCACGAGCCTGACCATGGACCGCTTTGGGGAAATGAAGGTGTTCACGCGCGTGGTGGAGCGGCGCAGCTTCACGCTGACCGCGCAGGACCTGAGCCTGCCGCGCTCGACGGTGACCGACGCGATCAAGCAGCTGGAAGCGCGGCTCTCGGTACGTCTGCTCCAGCGCACCACGAGGCACGTGAGCCCGACGCTCGATGGCGAGGCCTACTACCGCCGCTGTCTCGCGCTGCTCGCCGACCTCGAAGACGCCGAGAGCGCGTTCGCCGGGGTGAAGCCCAAGGGAGTGCTGCGCGTGGACGTGCAAGGCACGCTCGCGCGCCACTTCATCGTGCCGAGCCTGCCGTCGTTCTTCGCGGAGTATCCGGACATCGAGCTTTCGATGAGCGAAGGCGAGCGCTGGATCGATCTCGTGCGCGAAGGCGTCGACTGCGTGCTGCGCTTCGGCAACCTGCCCGACAGCGATCTGGTCGCGCGCCGCGTCGCGACTCTGACCAGGGTCACGTGCGCAGCGCCGTCGTACCTGGAGCGCTTCGGCACGCCGGCGAGCATCGACGCGCTCGACGGTCATCGCATGATCGGCCTGCGCTCGCTGACGACCGGCAACCTGCGGCCGCTCGAGTTCGTCGTCGAGCGGAACCTCCGCCACGTGACGCTGCCGGCAACGATGTCGGTGACCGGCACCGAAAGCTACCTCGCGACCGCGCTGCTCGGGCTCGGCATCGTGCAGATACCGCGCTTTCACGGCGTGGACCACCTCGCGCGTGGAGCGCTCGTGCCGCTGCTGACCGAGCATGCGCCGCCGTCGGTGCCTGTCTCGCTCCTGTATCCCAAGAATCGTCAGCTCTCGCCGCGAGTGCGCGCGTTCCTCGACTGGGCGGCGCGCGAGTTCGCAGCCCGCAACGAAGCACGAAGCGAAGCATGACGATGACTGCGCGCGGACGCCTGCTGCTCATTCTCGCGTTCGTCGCATTCGTCAGCCTCGGCTTGCCCGATGGACTGCTCGGCGTCGCGTGGCCCTCCATGCGCCGCTCGTTCGGATTGCCGCTCGACGCATTGGGATCGCTGTTCATCTCCACTACCGCAGGCTACGTGACAGCCAGCTTCCTGAGCGGCGCGATCCTGCGCCACCTCCGCCTCGGCGCGCTGCTCGCGCTCTCGTGCGCAGTGACTGCACTCGCGATGATCGTGTACTCGGTCGCCGCGCATTGGGCGCTCATCGTTGCGTTCGGTGTCGCGGCGGGGCTGGGCGCGGGCGCGATCGACAGCGCGCTCAATACGTTCGCCGCACACAACTATTCGGCGCGTGTCGTCAACCTGCTGCACGCGTTCTACGGCTTCGGCACGACGATCGGTCCGGCATTGATGACTGCGATGCTGCTTGCGAACGCAGGATGGCAGCGCGGCTACCTCATCGTCGGCATCGCGCAGCTCGTGCTCGCGGCCGGCTTCCTTGCGACTCGCCACCTGTGGCCAGCCGAGAGCAGCGATGCAACCGCGCACGCCTCGCGCGCTTCGCTCATGGAAACGCTGCGACTGCGCGCAACTGTGCTCAGCGCCATCGTGTTCATCCTGTATTGCGGGCTCGAGGCATCGAGCGGTGCGTGGCTCTACACGCTGCTGCACGAAGGCCATGACATCAGCACGGCCTCCGCAGGCGCGGCAGTGAGCGTCTTCTGGGCTTCGCTGATGATCGCGCGCGTCGTCTTCGGGCTCGTGCACATCTCCGGTCCGATTGCGCGTTGGCTGGCGGCGTGCATGAGCGTGGCCTTGCTTGCGACGCTGAGCCTGAGCTTCGCCTCGCAATCTGCCGCGGGCCTCGCGGCGAGCGCCGTGATCGGCTTTGCGTGCGGCCCGATCTTCCCGTGGTTGATCGCGGCAACGCCGCAGCGGCTCGGCGCCCGGCACGGCGCGAACGCCATCGGCGTGCAGATCGCGTCGGCAGCCATCGGACTCACGCTCGCGCCCACGCTCATCGGCGTGGTGGGCGAGCGCTTCGGCGTGACTGCGATCCCGTGGGGACTGGCGGTGCTCGCCGCGCTGTTGCTGCTGGCATTCGGCGCGCTCGAGAGCACAAACAGCTGATCCAGCGGCGTTCCCGGGGCGGCGGCGCGCCGCAGTTCCCATGGCATGGACGCAGCAGTAAAGTGGCCCGCATGCAAACCCCATCCTGCCGCAAGATTTACAGCATCCCCGCGAGCCTGATCGGCATCGCGTCGCTGGCGATTGCCGGCAACGCGCTCGCCGCCGAGCAGCCTGGCGCGCAGGAGCCGGTCACTGCCGTGCTCAAGCTGCGCGAGACGGACTTCGTTTATCGCAGCAGTCGCAACTATCTGCCGTGCGACCAGCTGCAGAACGGGGTTGCAGTGATCCTGCGCGCCCTGGGAGCGCGTGACGACGTGCAGGTAAGAGTGACGGAGTGCAACTGGAGCCAGGTGCCCGACATGACCGTCTCCGGCAACGACTCGCAATGGAACGACAACAACTGGGATCGCTCGACGCGGCAGCAGAGCCCGATGGAGCGCATGCGCGGCACCACGCCGCGGCAGAACACGCCGGTGCACATCTGGGCGATGATGCCGGTGCCGGCGACGCCGAAGGTCATGAAGGAGATGGAGCAGGACAAGGCGCGGCGCGATCTGGTATCGCGCGTGACGGGCAACATGGCCGCGGCGCTGAACGATCCGATCCTGTTCAACGCGACCCGCCAGCAGGTGACGCTGTCGCACGATACGATCAAGCTCGAGCCGCAGCACTGCGAGCTGCTCGACCAGATGATCACCGGCGTGTTCCGCGACCTCGACCTGCGCGCCGTGCGCAAGAACCTGTCGTGCGATCCGCATCAGCGCTCGAGCTTCCCGCCTTCGGCAATCGTCGAGGCGCTCCTGCCGGTCGGCTACGTGCTGCCGGGCTCGCAGAAGGAGAAGAAGCCGGAGAAGAAGGAGCCGGACCCGGCCGCCGCGGAAGGCGGGAGCGCGCCGGAAGATCAACCAGAGCAGCCGCCGCCGCAGCAGTGACGGCGTACTCCCATCGTAACGACCGTGTAGGAAGGGAACCGCGTTCGTAGGCCTGTCGTTTCCCGCAGGCGCTCGACATTTCGAGCAATGGGGAAACACCTGTGACTACCGCCACCCTTCGTGGACTGTTCGTCTGTGCGTTTGCCGCAAGCATCTTCGCGCCGCTGGCTCACGCAGCGTTACCGCGGCCGCAAGCGATGCAGACACTGCGACCGGAAGACAGCGAGGTCTATCCGGATCCCAACGAATTTCCGCAGGTCCCGTACTTCGGCACGTCGGTCGCCCTGGATGGGAACGTCATCCTCTCCGGCATGCCTGGCGCCGCCGATCTGCAGGGCCGCGTCGCCGTGTTCACCAAGAACGCCGCGGGCAAATGGCTGCGCACCGCGACCCTCAAGGCGAGCGACGCCGCGAGCAACGCAGAGTTCGGCAATGTCGTGGCGTTGGCCGGCGGGCGGGCGCTCGTCGCGTCGAACACCGGCGTCTACGTATTCGCATCGTCGAACGGCAAATGGCAGCAGAAGCAGAAACTGGCGTTCGACGGGCCGGTGCACGTCGGCGACCTCGCCTGGGATGGCACGCTCGCAATCGTCGGCGTCGGCGGCCTGGACGATCAGTTCAAGCCGCACAACGGCGTGTACGCCTTCAGCCTGAGCAGCACCGGGCAACTGCAGCGGATCGCCAAATTCAGCGCGCACGATACTGCCGCGACGGACCTGTTCGGCAGCCACGTCGCGATTTCCGGCACGCTCGTGGCGATCACCGCGCCCGGCTACAACTCCGACCAGGGCGCGGTCTACGTTTTCGGCTGCACGGCACGCGGCTGTCGCGAGCACCAGAAGCTGCTCGCCAACGATGGCCAGCCGGGCGACACCTTCGGCGCGTCGGTCGACCTGCGCAGCCGGGTCCTCGTCGTCGGTGCACCCGCCGCTGAAGCGACCAGCCAGCAGGCCGACGGCGCGATTGGCGCAGGCTACGTATTCGTGCGGCCCAACGGCGAATGGCTGGAGTCGCAGAAGCTGGGCCTGACAGCCTCGCAGTCGACGCCGTATTGGGCGCTGGGCACGGCCGTTGCGGTGACGGCGGATCGCGTGCTCATCAGCGCGCCGGGTCTCGGTGGATTCGCAGCCGGTCAGGTGTTCGTCTTCGGCTATTCCGCAGGCACGCTGGTCCCGACGCATGTCCTGCAGCGATGGGAGGGCTACGGCGAAAGCCTCGACTTCGTCAGCAACCGGGTGATCGTCGGCTTCCCGAACGATGGCGGCGCGCCGCCCGTCGGCTTCGCCGACGTCTACTACCTGCCGCCGCCGCTGCGGTAACGCGGCGGCGCCCGGCCGCGGGCGAGGTTACGATACTGCTCGCGATGAACGAGAACGTGCGAGCGGGACTCTCCAGGCGACGCTGGATGCGGTGGGGCGCGTTCGCAACTCTGCTGGGCGTGCTTGCGTGCTTCGTGGTGCTGGTGGCATGGGAGCGCGAGGGTGCGGCGCGGGTCGGCGCGGTCAAAGCCGCTCTCGTCGTGTTCGTGATCTGCCACTTCGCGTCGGTCGCATACCTGCGCATGAAGCGCTGCCCCTCCTGCGGCGAGCGCTTTCTCGGCACCACGCGCAGCGCGGTCGGCTCCTATACGGCGATGACGCAGGGACAGTGTCAGCACTGCGGAATCTCGCTGTAAGCATCAGCAAATGCACGAAAGTGCCGGGAGCTGTGAAGCCGTTCACACCCGCCGGCCAGGGCGCTGGCTAAGTTGCCGGCACCTTGGCTCGCGGACCGGCACTCATGCGCACCTTGCCCTCCAGGTTGAAGTCGACGGCTGCCCTGCTCGTTGCGACGGCCGCGCTCGCCGGCTGCAATTCGATGAGCGAGCAGGAATGCCTCGCGACCGACTGGCGCACGGTCGGCTACGAAGACGGCGTGAACGGCTACACCGGCGATCGCATCGCCCGCTATCGCAACGCCTGCAGCGAGCACGGCGTAACGCCCAACCTCTCCGAGTACCAGAGCGGCCGCGAGCAGGGTCTGCGCGAGTTCTGCCAGCCGGCGAACGGTTTCCGCGTCGGCGCCCGCGGCGCGAGCTACGGCGGCGTCTGCCCGAGCGACCTCGACGGCTCGTTCGTCGACGCGTATCAGACGGGTCGCCAGCTCTACGTGCTGCGCTCGCGCGTCGGCTCGGCGCAAGGCGAGCTCTACTCGATGCGCGCCGAGCTCGACCAGATCGACAGGGACCTCGTGAGCACGGCCGCGCAGATCGTGGATCCGGCGCTCACCACTGAGGCGCGCGCGCAGCTGGTGATCGACACCAAGCAGATGGCCGAGCGCAAGGGCGAGATCAAGACGCGCATCCCGCAGCTCGAAAGCGAGCTCGCAGCCTACCAGCGCGACCTCGACGACTATCGCGCGTCGCTGTCGTACATCGAATAGCACGAAGCTGCTAGTCTCGGCGGCGCGACGCTCGTCATCCGTCGCCGCGAGCGCCGCTTGAAGAAACTCGCCAGGATCCTGCTCGGCTGCGTCGCCGTGCTGGTGCTTGCCGGCTACGGCATCTTCCAGCTCCCCGCCTTCGGCGGGCGCTTCGACGGCGAGCGGCTCGCCCGCATGCAGCGCTCGCCCGAGCTCATCGACGGCCGCTTCCAGAACACGCCGCCGCAGAAGACGGGCGGCTCGATCTGGGAAACGCTGCGCTTGTATCGCCAGGGACAGATCCGCGAGCCGCAATTCGCGATCCCGGTCATCGCGCTGTCGCCTCGCAGGCATCGACGCCGTGCTGATCTCGCACGATCACTACGATCATCTCGACATGGCGACGGTTCGGCATCTCGCGGCGCAAGGCACGCAGTTCTACGTCGGCCTCGGAGTCGGCGCGCATCTGCAGCGATGGCAGGTCGCGCCGGCGCAGATTCACGAGATGGACTGGTGGGAGTCGCTCGCGCTCGGGAACGTGCGCATCAACTGCACGCCGGCGCGACACTATTCCGGTCGCAAGCGCCAGGACAACTCGACGCTGTGGGCGTCGTGGCTGGTGCAGGGCGCGCAGCGCTCCTTCTACTTCAGCGGCGACACCGGCTATGCCGATCACTTTCGCGCCATCCATGCGCGCTACGGCAAGACGGATCTCAACCTGATCAAGATCGGCGCCTACGGCACGCCGCCGAGCTGGCTCGACATTCACATGGACCCGGAGTCGGCGGTGCGCGCGAACCGGGATCTCGGCGGCGGCATCCTGCTGCCGGTGCATTGGGCCACGTTCAATCTGTCGTATCACGCATGGGACGAGCCGATTCTGCGAACGCTGCGCGCGGCGCAGGCAGAGCATGTGCAGGTCGTTACGCCGCGCGTGGGCGAGGCGGTGGAGCTCGGACAGCCGTTCACCAACGTCGAGTGGTACGAAGCGGCGCGCTGAGATCCGCTCAGCGGCGCAACGCGAGCGAAGCGATATCGGTCGCGACGCGCTCCGGCTGCTCCCAGTTCGGGCAGTGCCCGGTGTCTGCGTAAACCTGCAGGCGCGCTGCGGGCAGCGCTTCCATCAAGCGGTCCTGATCCACTCGCGAGAACAACGCATCCCGGTCGCCCCACAGCAGCAGCGTCGGCGCTTCGATGTGCTCGAGCTGCCGCGCATCGTCGTACTCGAGCAGCGCATCGAAAGCGAGCCGCCACAGACGCGGCGGCAGCTTCAGGCTCTCGTCGACGATCTGCGCGAAGAAATCTGCAGGCAGCGGGCGATGCGCAGTGCTGGCCTGGAAGTCGCGCGCGAACTCCACGGGAATCGGCTCCGGCAGATCCCGCAACGAGCTCTGCACTTCCCGCGTGACCGGATTCGATGCGCGATGACCGGTGCCGATCAGCACCAGCGCGGCGACCCGATGCCCGTGCGCAATCGCAACTCGCCGCGCGACGAAGGAGCCGAAGGAGTGGCCGACCAGCGTCGCGCGCTCGATTCCGAGCGCGTCGAGAAATGCGACGACGTCGCCCGCCATCTCGGCAATCGTGTAGCCGGACTGCGGGCAATCCGAGTCGCCGAAACCGCGCTGATCGATGGCGAGCGCACGAATCCCTGCGGGCAGCGCTGCGAGCACGCGGCTGAACGTGAACCACGAGTCCGGCCAGCCGTGCAGGAACACGACGGGTTGCCCCTCGCGCTCGCCGGCTTCCGCGTAGTGCAAGCACAGTCCGTCTCGCAGACGGACTGCGCCGAAGCGGGTGGTGCGACTCTCTGTGCCGGCCTGAATCTGCATGGTGTGCAGAGTAGGCACGGCGCGTAAAAGGACCGGCTTACGCGCCGTGAATCGCCCGTGAAACAGCTCGGGCGCGACTCAGGTCTTCGTCGTCGGCTCGGGCTGCGTGAGCACCAGCTGCCCGTCCTGCACCGGGATGCGCTCGCCGGGGTGATGGTCCATCGTCACCGACTTCTCCACGCCATCGAGGCGATAGCGCACGTCGTACCCGACCTGCTTCTCGTGCGTGTCGTAGACGGTCTGGCAGCGCTGCTCGGTCGTCTCGTACGTGTTGCCCTTCTGCATGCGGTCCTGGATGCGATTGCCGGCATAGCCGCCGGCCGCTGCACCCGCGACCGTGGCGACCTTGCGCCCGTCGCCGCCGCCGACTTGATTGCCCAGCACGCCGCCGACGACTGCGCCGATGACCGTGCCCGCGATCTTCTTCTTGTCTTTCGCTTCGGCCGTGTGCGTCACTGCCACGTCTTCGCACACCTGGCGCGCGGTCTTCTCCGCTTTCATGATCGGCGCCACCGCCACCACTTGCGCGAACTCGGGCCCGCTCAGCATTCTGGTCGCGAAGACACCGCCGGCAGTCGCCACCGCCGCACCCGCGACGAGACCGGTCAACAACGATTTGTTCATGCCACTGTTTCCTCTCAATGGCTCGGTGAGCCACCGGCAGGAATTTTCGTCGAGGTCGCCGTTGATGAGCCAACTGCCGCCGGTTGGCGACAGGAGAATTGAACATAAGCGCGCCGGCTCCACTACGAGCGACGCGCGATCCGGTCGAGCAGCTCGAGCAGGAAGGCCGCCAGGCACGCGATGGCAGCGACCATCGTGAAGAAGGCTGTGTGCGTGAACTGACTCCACAGCGATCCGAGCGCGCCGCCGAGCAGGTTGCCGGCCGACAAGGCCAGGAACCAGGCTGCGATCGACGTGGCCGTGCGATTGCCCGGCGCGAGCCGGCCGAACAACGCAAGCCCGACGGGCAGGATGTAGAGCTCGCCGATCGTCAGGACGATGAAGAACGCCGCCGCCCAGGGCCAGCCCACGGTGCCGCCCTGCATGGACACGCCGGCGAGCAACAGATATGAAGCACCGACGATCAGCGCGCCGATCGCCATCTTCGTCAACTGTGTATGGTCGCGGCCGCGCGCCGCGCGGCGAGTCCAGTGCGCGACCACGACCGGCGTCAGCAGGAACACGACCAGCGGATTGAGCGACAGAAACCAGGTCATCGGAACTTCCCAGCCGCCGCCGAGCGATCGATCGACGTCGGTGCCGACCCACAGCGCAACGGTATTCGGGGCCTGCTCGTACGCGGCGCGGAACACGACCGCGACGGCTGCGACTGCCGCCAGCAATGGCCACGTCCGCGACGCAGGCGCAGAGGGCGGAGGCTCAGTTGCCGCAGGCTGCACGGGCTCGCTGCGACTCTCGGCAACGGTCTGCGCCGGCAAGTACCGCAAACCGATCGAATAGATGCACAAGCCGAGGATCATGCCGACGCCGGCGGCGCTGAAGCCCCAGTGCCAGCCGAACCGCTCGCCCAACGTGCCGCAGATCAGCGGCGCGAGAAACGCGCCCAGGTTGATGCCCACGTAGTAGATGCTGTATCCGGACGTGCGCCGCGGATCGTCCTTGGCATACAGACCTTCGATCTGGCTCGGCAGGCTCGGCAGGAACAGGCCGTTGCCGCACGCGATGACGACGAGCGCAGGGTAGAACAGGCTCTCCGACGTCATCACGAAATGGCCGGCGGCCATGATCGCGCCGCCGAGCATCACGGCGCGGCGCCGGCCGAGCCAGCGGTCGGCGAGGATGCCGCCGATGATCGGCGTGAAGTACACGGCGGCGCCATACATGCCGTAGATGTACGAGGCATGCGCCTGCTCGATGTCCAGGTGCCGCGTCATGTAGTACACGAGCAGCGCGCGCATGCCGAAGAACGAGAATTTCTCCCATGTCTCCGTCAGGAACAGGATCGTCAGGCCTCGCGGCTGACCGAACCAGTCGCGCGCGCGCACCTCAGACATCGGATCGGTCCAGCAGCAGATACAGCGCACTGTGGTCGAGGTCGCCCAGCCCGCGATCGCACAGGTGCTCGAACTGTCGTTCCGCGAGGTGCAGCAGCGGCAGCTCGATCCCGAGCTCGGCTGCCAGCAGTCGGGCGGTTCGCAGATCTTTGAGTTGCAGCCGCGCGCGGCCGCCGGGCTCGAAGGCACCTTCGATCATGCGTTGGCCGTGCTGGCGCAGAATCGCGGAGTCGGCGAACCCGCCGAGCAGAGCTGCACGAACCGCCGCGAGATCCGCACCGCCTTGCCGCGCGAGCGACAGGGCCTCCGCGACTGCGCCGATCGTGATGCCCACGATGGCTTGGTTTGCCAGCTTCGCCAACTGACCCGCACCCGTCGGGCCGACTCGCGTGACGCGCCCCATCGTTTCCAGCAGCGACCGTGCGTGCGCGACGACGTTCTCGTCGCCACCGGCCATGATCGTGAGGGTGCGCTCGATCGCGCCTCTCTCGCCACCCGATACCGGAGCATCGACATATGCCACGCCGCGAGCAGCGAGATACGTCGCCTGCCGTCTCGTCGTCTCGACCGGGATCGAGCTCATGACGATGAGCACAGCGCCTTTCGCCAGTGCATCGACAGCCGCTGCGTCGCGCGCGGTCGCGGAGAAGAGCACGTGGTCGATGACGTCGCCCGTATCCAGCATGCACAGCACATAGTCCGCACCGCTGATCGCTTCGGCCACCGACTCGCATACTCGACCGCCGCGCGCAGCGAGCGGCTCGGCTTTCGCCCGCGTGCGATTCCAGACACGCGTCGGATACCCGGCAGCCAGCACGTGACCGCACATCGGTGCGCCCATGATCCCCGTGCCGATGAATGCAACGGCGGGCCTGCCCGATGCTGCGTCCGGCTTCATTTCAACCATCCGAGTGTCTCCAGGGTCGGGCGGCTCGGCCGATACTCTGCCGCGACCCAGTGCGGATAGGCGTGACGTTCGAGTGCCTGGAACAGTGCGTCGAAATCGATACGTCCCGTTCCCGGCTCGTGACGCCCGGGCGCATCGGAGAACTGCAGATGCGCGATACGCGGCACGAGCGCGCCGATCGCGGCAGCGTCTGTAGCAGCTCCGGACATGCAGTGGTGGTAGGTGTCGAACTGCAGTCCGATACTCGGATCGCCGATCTCGGCAATCGCTGCGAGAGCGGTCGGCACATCGCGCACCAGCACACCGGGCCAGTCCGTTTCGTTCATCGGCTCGACGAGTACGCGACAGCCTGCCTGCGCCAGTGCCGCGGCGGCGTAGCCGATGTTCTCGACGTACACCTGCATGCACTCCTCGCGCGAGACTCCGGCCGGCACCCGACTTTGACCGATCTGCACCGACGCGCCGCCGATGACGGCGCCGAACTCGCAAGCCTGCTGCACGACCCGCCGGAACTCCGATTCGCGTCCCGGCACGCCGCTCAGTCCGGGGCCGCCCTCGAGAAAATCCCCGGGCCATGCGTTGAACAGCGCGATGCTGACGTCGGCGTCGCTCGCCGCCTGCGCGATCTGCCGCGCAGTGTGTCCTTCGGCAGAATGAAACTCGATACCCGAGAATCCCGCGCGGCGCGCCGCCTCAGGCCGCTCCAGGAAGGGCACTTCGCAGAACAGCCAGCTGACGTTGGCGCAGAACCTCAGCATGCGTGCGTCGACATCAATGCGTCGACGATTGGCGCGACGCCGGTGCGGATCGGATCGATGCACGGCAGCCCGAGACGCTCCGCCGTCGCCGCAAGCTCCGTGGCTGAATCGGCGACGCTCAGCTTCGACGTGTTCAGTGCGATGCCCGCGAAGCGCGCGCGCCGATTCGTCAACCGTGCGGCGCGCAGGTACGTATCGATCGCCTCTTCCAGCGGGGGGATCGCGAAGTCCGGATAGCCGCCGATCTCGCGACGCGTCGGATCGTGACACAGCACCATCGCATCCGGCTGCGAGCCGTGCACCAGCGCAAGCGTCACGCCCGCATAGCCTGGATGAAACAGCGAGCCCTGCCCTTCGATGATGTCCCAGTGATCGGCAGCATTTGCGGGAGAAAGCGCTTCCGCAGCGCCCGCGGTGAAGTCCGCGACGGTCGCATCGAGCGCAACGCCGCCGCCCGCGATCAGGATGCCGGTCTGGCCGGTAGCGCGAAAATCAGCGTTGGCGCCGCGTGCACGCAACTCGCGCGCAATTGCGAGCGCGGTGTACTTCTTCCCCAGCGCGCAATCCGTGCCGACCGTGAGCAGGCGCTTGCCGGAGCGCTTCTGTCCCGTGCCCACCGGGAACGAGCGATTGCAGTGCCGGACGTCGTGCAGCCGTCGCCCGTGATCGCGCGCCATCGCGGCGACGGCCGGCAGATCGGCAAGCTTCTGATGCAGCCCGGCCGCGAGATCCAGGCCGGCCTGCAGCGCCGCGAGCAGATCGGGAATCCAGTGATCGGGCAATGCGCCGCCGACAGGCGCGATGCCGATGACGAGTGTCCGCGCACCCGCGGCTCGCGCTTGCGCAGGCGTCATGTCCGGTATGCCCAGATCGACGACGCAGCCTCGCTGGCGCACCTGCCCGATGCAGACGCCGGGCAGCCAGTCGCGCAGACCGAAGGCAGTCTTGGCGTAGAGCTCGTTGCCCACGTCGCCCAGGAATATGAGGTAGGGTTGCTCGATCATTGCAAATGTCCCGCGTCCACGATGGGCAGCATCAGACTGGAGGGATGTGCGCTGCTGCGGTGGATGTCCAGCGTCGCAGCTCCGTGCGCCGGATACCGCGCAAAACAATCCCGGTCGTGCCCGGCGAGCGCGAGCCGCACGCAATGGCCTCGCGGAATGCGCACCGACGTCGGCAGCAGCGCGAACCGGATCTCTGCGATTTCTCCCGGCACCATCGGCGCAGCGTCCTTGCGCTCGAACGTGTGATGCGGGCCGCTCACCGGGTACGGCGGTGCATCCGCCGACACGCGCCGGTTGATCAATCGCAGGTGACCCTCGGTGATCATCGTCACCCGTCCGTCCGGCGCCGCCGCTTCGAGATACGCGATGAGCGCGCCGTCGTCGTGCGTCGAGGCGACGAACAGCTGCACGACCGGGCAGCCGGTGATCTCTGTGTCCTCGGCGAGCGGCGGCGACGTGTATGTCAGCAGGATCGAGTCGGCGTCGCGGCGATCGCCATAGAAAACATCGGAGCCGCCGAGCTGCGTGCTCCAGCGGGTTTTCGTGCCGGTGCCCGCCGAGTAATCGACGACGTACCGGTCCGAGCCGGCGCCGGCAGCGGGCGAATCTGTCTGCAGCGCTCCGGACGGCGCCAGAAACCAGCGATGGCTGACAGTGCCGGCGACAGGCCATGAGCGCGTGTGCTTCCACGTGTTCTCGCCCATCGTGAAGTACGTCAAACCAGTGCGCGTGCGGTCGTTCGCGCCGCCGCGCAGCAGCGGCGCGAGAAAATCGAATATCTGCGCGCTCTGCTCTTCGACATTTGCTGCAACCTCAGCAGCGTCGGTACGGAACACATTGGCGTCGAGCTCTCCGCCGTGACTCCACGCACCGATCATGTAGCTCGCTGCATCCGGATCACTGGCGAAACGCGCCAGCACGCCGGCCGCGGTGCCCGCGTCCATCCAGCTTCCCCAGTGAAAGCACGGCACGGTTTTCGCTTTCGTGCGACGACGCAGGAGATAAGGAGTCACGGTGGTGCCGCAGGGGCCCGCAACGTCACCCGTCAGGTTCAAGTCGTCGCGAAACTCCGCACGCGACAGCAACGCGAAGAAATCCTGGTTCTGCTCGTGCTGGGCGACGGCGCGCGCCAGCTGGCTGCCGTCCGCATCGTCGTCGACTGGCTTGACGCCGCGAATTCGCGCGCCGTGTCCCGGCTCGCTGCGCCATCCGCCTTGCGGCACGCGATTGCCGTCGAGTGCGCGAACGCCTGCTGCCCAGGTTCCGGAGATCAGTGTGTTGCGCAGACCGCCGGGAAAGAGGATCGAAGCGTATGCATCGAAGTCGGTGAAGCGCGGCACTGCAGCCACGAGCGCCGGCGAAGGATCGTGGGCAGCGTGCTCGGCCGTGTTGCCGGAATACGAGACACCGATTGCGGCGACACGGCCGTTCGACCAGGGCTGAGCGGCGATCCAGTCGACGACGAACTTGAAGTCGCGGGTCTCGCACGGCGAGAACTCCGCCGCGCGGGACCCGAACGATGCTCCGCTGCCGCGCGCGTCGACCACGACGGCGGCATAACCGTGGCGCAGGGCCGCAGCGACGTCCTCGCTCACGTCATCGGCAGGCGGCTCGAAGGCACGCGCACGCCAATAGCGCGTAAAGCTGACCAGCGTTCCGACGCGATCAGCGCGGTCGGGCAGCCAGACGTCCGCAGCCAGCCTGACGCCGTCCGGCATGTCGATGTAGACAGCGCAGCTCACCGCGTCCTCATATACGGGTGTTGTTCTTCCCCTTCGTCTGCAGCATCTCGCGCGCTTCGTCGGGCGTGGCGATGTCGATCGACAACTCCTCGAGGATGCGGCGAATGCGCCGCACCTGGTCGGCGTTCGAGCAGGCGAGCTCGCCCGGGCCGTACCACAGGCTGTCCTCCAGCCCCACGCGCACGTGCCCGCCGAGGATCGCGGCCAGCGTCACGATCGCCATCTGGTTCGCGCCGGCGGCCAGGCACGACCAGTGATAGTCGTCGCCGAACAGCTCGTCCGCCGTCTGCTTGGCGTGCAGCACGTGCTTCGGCTCGGCCGCGAGGCCGCCGAGAAAGCCGAAGACCGACTGGATGAAGAACGGCGGCTTCAGCCAGCCCTGGTCGACGATGAACTTCAGCGTGTGCAGATGACCGATGTCGAAGCATTCGAACTCGAAGCGCACGCCGCGCTCTTCACCGAGCTCGCGTGCGATCTGCTCCATGTTCTCATAGCTGTTGATCATCGTGATGCCGCGGGTGGTCGTCATGAAGACCTTCTCCCACGGGTGCTTGAAGCGCCCCTCGAAACGCCCGGCCAGCGCCCAGATCGCGGGATTCATCGGCCCCATGTTGAACGAGCACAGCTCCGGCGCGAATTCCTTCGGTGCGGCCAGCCGGCGCTCGAACATCGCCCGGGTGTCCGGATGCGTGATGGCGCGCCGGTCCGGCTGGCCGGTGGTGATGTTGATGATCGCATCGCAGCCGGCGTTGATCGGGCCGAGGAACAGCCGGTAGTGCTCCGGGTCCGTCGACGGAAAGCCGTCCGCGGGGTCGCGCGCATGCAGATGAATGATGGCGGCGCCGGCCTTGGCAGCTGCAATCGCCTCGTCGGCAATCTGCTCGGGCGTGACCGGCAGGTAGGGCGACATGCAGGGCGTGTGCGCCGCGCCGGTGATGGCGCAAGTGATGATGGCTTTGCGTCGCTTGCTCATCGCCGCTCCCCGATCGCGACATCGATCGATTGCTCCAGCACCGCCACCATCCGGTCGATCTCGGAGCGCTCGATGATGAACGCCGGCGCCAGGCAGATGATGTCGCGATGCTCGCCGGTGCCGCCGAAGTAGAACAGCACGCCGCGCTCGAGCCCCGCACGAACGATGGCGAACGTCAGATGGTCCTCGCGCGGAAAGCGCTCGAGCGTGCCTTTGTCGCGAACCAGCTCGATCGCCCAGAGCAGGCCGCGGCCTCTCACTTCCGCCACGTTGGGATGCCGGCGGAGCTGTTCCAGCTGCTGGCCCAGGTATGCGCCGAGCTGCGCAGCGCGCTCGACCAGCCCTTCCCGCTCGATGATGTCGAGCACCGCGTTGGCCGCCGCGCACGCGGCGGGATGGCCGCCGCAGGTGTGGAACATCATCATGTCGCCGTTCGCCACGAGCGGCGCGATCACCGCATCGGTCGTGATGACCGCCGCGAGCGGCGCGTACCCGCCCGTGAATCCCTTGGCCGTGATGACGACGTCGGGCTCGATGCCCCAATGCTCGAACGCGAAGCGCCGGCCGGTTCGCCCGAACCCGGTGATGACCTCGTCGATGATGAGCAGGATGTCGTGGCGGCGACAGATCGACTGGATTCGCGGCCAGTAATCGTCGGACGGCACGAGTGCGCCGCCGCTGGTGCCGACGACCGCTTCGCCGATGAACGCCGCGACGCTATCCGGGCCTTCACTTTCGATCAGCGCTTCGAGCGCATCGGCGCAGCGCAGAGTGCAAGCCGGCTGCCCCGTGCAGTCCTTGCATCGCAATGGATAGCAGGCCGGCGCCAGCGGCACCTTGCTCAGCAACGGCTCGAAACCTTCGCGTCGCTCGGCATGCCCGGACACGCCCAGCGCACCGAGCGTCACACCGTGATAGGAAGCTTCGCGCCCGATGACTTTCCAGCGCGCCGTGCGGCCTTTGCCGAGCTGATACTGCCGCGCAAGCCTGATCGCAGCGTCCGTCGCTTCGGAGCCGCTGTTCACGAAATGGATGCGGGTGAGTCCCGGCGGCAACCACTTGCTGCGCAACGTATTCACGAGCTGCAGCCGCTGCGGCGTCGCGAACGGCGGCAGCGCGTGCGTGAAATCCTCGAGCGCGCGCGCCGCGGCGGCGACGACTTCCTTGCGCCCGTAGCCGATGTTCGCAACGCACGCTTGTCCGGCCGCGTCCAGGATCTGACGCCCGTCGGCGGTGTAGAGCCAGACGCCGGACGCGCGCGCGAACTCCGGAAACTGCGCGGACGGTACCGCCGGCCATGGCGGCATGAGCTCCGCGCTCATCCGCGTCAGAAATCGAAGCGGACGTTCATGCCGAACGTGCGCGGCCGGTTGCGCGTGATGCGGTGCGTGACCGAGGCGTTGTCGATGAGGAGCTCGGCCCGCTCGTCGGTTGCATTGTCGACGAACAGCGCGACCGTCCAGCGCTCGTTCTGCACGCCCAGCCGCAGGTTCAGCAGGCCGTACGCGTCCGGGTTGAAGTGGCTCGGCAGTCCGTTCGCCGTGCTCAGGTCGTTGAAGGTCGTCGTGCTGTCGCCGGTGTAGCTGTAGTCCACCCGGCCGAAGCCGTCGAGACCGCCCGACGCCAACGGAAAGGTGTATTGCGCGCCGGCGGCGAGATTGAGCCGCGGCACGCCCGGCAGGCGATCGCCCTTGAATCCCGGATTCGGCCCGGCCGGCGCGCCCGGTGTGTCTTCAGTCAGCTCGCCGTCGTTGTAGCCCGCGGTAAGCGAGAGGTCGAGACCCGCCGCGGGACGCGCCTGCAACTCCAGCTCCGCGCCGATGATGCGCGCCTGCCCCGCGTTGATGGTGCCGAATGCCGTGCCGAGCGGCAGCGCCAGCTGAATGTCGCTCCAGTCGATGTAGTAGAGCGCGGAGTTCAGCACGAGCCGGTTCTCGTACCACGAAGTGCGCGCGCCGACCTCGTAGTTCCACAGCGTGTCCGAGCCGTACGTGCGGTTCGCGTCGGGAATGCCGGGCGTCGTGTTGGTGCCGCCGATCCGGAACCCCTGCGACGCCGTCGCCCACAGCAGCACGTCGTCGCTCGCGCGATAGTTGACGTTGAACTTCATGACGCTGTCGGACTCGCCGGTCTCGGAGACGCCGTCGGTGAGGCCGAGCCCGAGGATGTTGATGTCGTTGTTGACCAGCGTGTCGCGCTGCTCGATGTCGAAGTAGCGCAGGCCCACGGTGGCGCTCAGCTTCTCGGTGAACGCGTAGGTCAGCTCGCCGAAGAATGCGTGCTGCGTCTCCTCCTGCCGGCCGGTCTGGTCGAGCAGCTGGCGCGCATTGGTCACCGGCAGGCCGAGGATCTGCATGAAGCCGACGAACACGTCGTAGTCATCGACGATGATCTGCTCGAAGCCGTTGTCCTTGTCGACGTAGAAGTAGCCGGCGATCCAGCTGAGCGGCCCGTCGCCGGTGGACGAGAGCCGCAATTCCTCGCTCGTCATGTCCTGCAGCTCGGTCGTGAACGTGCCCGAGCCGGGCAGCTTCGCCGTCGGGAAGATCGCCTCGCCCAGGTCGTTGGTGTCGGCGGTGACGTCGCGCGTGCGCTCGTATTTCGAGGTCGAGGAGAACAGGCGCGCCCAGCCCAGGTCGTAGGAGATCGTGAGGTTGCCGAGGTCGAAGTCGTCTGTGACTTTCTCGGCCTGCACGAAATTGCTTTCGAGCTCGCCGACGCCGGCGACGCCGCCGACCGAGGTATTGCGGCCGTCGGCGTCGAGCCGCTGGGTCATGAAGCTGGCTTCGAGCGTCAGCCGCTCGGACGCATTCCACAGGAGCGAGGCGCGACCCGAAGAGGAGACTTCGCCGTTGATGTCCTTCTTGCCGGGCAGCGGGCCGGTGCCGAGAAGCGGAATGACGCCCGGCGGCAGCCCGAGCAACGAGCCGACGTCGAGAGTGACGCCGTCCGGCATCGCGATGCGATCGATGTAACCGCCGAGATCGTGGTACAGGCCGCTGACGCGAAGCGCGAGCACGTCGTCGACGAGCGGCAGGTTGAGCATCGCGTTCAGCTTGTAGCCGGGATCGCCGTCGGCGGTCGTCTGCCACGAGACGTCGGCCTTGCCGTCGAACGCCGCCGGATCCGGCCGCGGCGTGATCATTCGCACCGTGCCGCCGATGGAGCCCTCGCCGTACAACGTGCCTTGCGGCCCGCGCAGCACCTCGACGCGCTCGATGTCGAACAAGCGGGGATCGGGCTGGAAACCTGCAGCCGAGATCGGCATCTCGTCGATGTAGACACCGACCGTCGACGCGCCTTGCGTGACGAGGCCGGTGGAGATGCCGCGGATGGAGTACAGCTTGCCGCCCGCGCCGCGATCCACGACGGCGAAGTTCGGGACCATCCGGTAGTAGCCGTCCACCTGGTCGGCGCCCATGTTTTCGAGCGTCGCGGCGGTGAATGCCTGCATGGCCACGGGCACGTCCTGCACGGACAGCTCGCGCTTGGTAGCCGTTACGACGATCTCCTCGATGCCCCCGTCGAGGTCGGCGGCGGCGGCCGGCGTCAGCGCCAGGACACTCAGCATTGGAAGACCAACGAGCCTGCGTTTCATCGTCCCCACCCGCTTGATTGTGCGTCGATCTGAAATGACTGTATGGTCACAAATGTGGAGCTGTCAAGCGACGACGGCAGGCAGAGAGCGTCGCAATAGCGGTTATTTTCGCTGATTTTTAGGGGATTCTACGCAGTGCAGGCTCAGGGTGCGGCTGCATGTTTAGTGACCGTATAGTCATAACAGTCTGGGAACTCTGTTAAACTCGCGCGGCGACGCCTGGGGGAGAATGCGGTGCTCGAACGTTTGATCCTGGCCCTGGTGCTGGCCGTGCCGGCGTTGGCCCGAGCGGCGCCTCATCTCGCAGCCGACGAGGTCGAAGCGTGGGCCGACGCGACGTTCGAGCGCGCCTTCGCGGAGCGGCGCTTTTCCGGCCTGGTGATCTCCGTCGTGCAGGACGACGCAGTCCTGTTCACGCGCGGCTACGGTTACGCGGATCTCGCCAGCAAGCAGCCGGTCGATCCGGCGCACACGCGCTTTCGCATCGGCTCCATCACCAAGACGTTCACGGCGCTGGCGATCGCACAGCTCGTGGAACGCGGCGCGATCCGCTCGCTCGACGATCCCGTGAACGACTATCTGCGGCGGGACCAGCTGCCGCAGGTCGCGGGACACGACATCACGCTGCGCCAGCTGCTGACGCACAGCGCCGGCTTCGGCTCGGAGCTGTCGGGACTCGCGACGCTGGAGACATTCGCGCTCCCGCTGCGCGGCGACCAGGTCGTGGCGCATCGTCCGCCGATCGTGCGCCCGCCCGGCGAGCGCTCCGTGTACTCCAACTACGGCGCCGCGCTGCTCGCGATCGTCGTCGAGGATGTGACCGGGCAGACGATCGAGCGCTATTTTCAGGAGAACATCTTCGCGCCGCTGCGCATGCACGATTCCGTGCTGAACATGACGCCGCGGCCCAGCCCCGGCCTCGGTGTTCCGTACCGCTTTCTGCCGAGCGGCGCTGCCCAGCCGCAGCGCTTCATGGGCGTACATCCGTTCTTCGCGCCGGCCGGCGCGATCGAATCCACCGCGAGCGACATGGCGAGCTACATGATCGCCAACCTGCAGGAAGGCCGCGGCGAAGCCGCGGTGCTCGCGCCCGCGCAGTTTCAGGCACTGCACGGGCGCATGGCGGGAAACCATCCCGCGAGCAGCGGCTTCGGCATGATGTTCATCGCCTTCGACTGGAACGGCGCGACGTTCTACGGTCACGGCGGCGACTGGCCCGGCTTTCATTCGATCATGCTGATGTCGCCGCAGAGCAATGCGGGCTTCTTCATTTCCTGCATGTGCGAGTACCCGCAGCCGGCGCTGCTCGAGAGCATCGTCGGCTCGGAACGCATGCGGCCGGATCCGGCACATCCCGTGCTCGCGCCGATGACCAACATCGGCGTGGCCGCAGCGTTCCTCGAGCGCTTCTGGGGCAAGCGGACGTGGCCGGCCGCGCAGGCCGCTGCAAGCGCGAGCGATCCCGCGAAATTCGTCGGCACGTACTGGCACGAGTATCGCAACTACGACAACGCGGAAAAATTTCTCGAGCTGCTCGGCGGACCTTCCTCGACGCTCAGCGTCGAGCGTGACGGCGCGAGCGCGCTGCGCATCAACGGCCACGGCGGCTACGGCGAGGTCGCTCCCGGGGTCTTCTGGAATCCGCAGGCCGAGCCCGGCATCGGCGACAACTTCTGGAACAGCGGCCTGTGGGCATTCACGGCCGACTCCTCCGGTACGGTGCGGCATGCGTCGCCGACTTTCGGTATCGATCCGTATGTGCGGGCTGGCGCCTTCGCCAATCCGCAGTTCGCGGCGAACGTGCTGGCTGCGTGCGCGCTCTTCGCATTCACCGGACTCCTTGCAGCATTCTGGCCGCGCGGCAGCGGCTTCGGACGAATCGCAAAATGGTTGCCGCCGCTCATCTGCGTCGTGCTCGTCGCAATCGTCCTCGTGCTGCTCGCGGGGTATGCGGATGGCGATGGACTGGCCACTGCTCTGCTGCTCGGCCAACGCGGGCGATTGCTGGGCGCCGCGCTGTTCGCCAACCTGGTCGGCGCCGTCGCGTTGACGATGCTGGCCGCAACCGCCATGGCGTGGCGCAACCAATACTGGGGCGCCGGTGGGCGTGCCGTCGCGCGGCGCGTGCATTTCACTGTTCTGACGGCTGCGGCAATCGGACTTGCCTGCGTGTTCGGCTTTGCCAACCTGCTCGGGCTGCAGCTGCCATGACGCAGGCCCGCGTGTCGATCCGCGCTCTCGTCGCTGCCGCCGCGCTTCTGTGCGCAGTGCCTTGTGCGTGGCCGGGCGAGCCGACCGCGGGAATTGACGAGATCGTCGGCTCGCTGCGCAGCGCAGGCGGCGCTCCCGGCCTTGCACTGGTCATCGTCAAGGACGACGCAGTCATCGTGGCCAGAGGCTACGGAACGCGCACGCTCGGCAAGACGGATCCCGTCGATGCGGATACCTCGTTCGGCATCGCTTCGCTCACCAAGGCATTCACCGCCACGGCGCTGGGAATCCTCGTCGACCGCAAGCAGATCCATTTCGACGACACGCTCGCAGCTGCGCTGCCGGGATTCCGCGTCGCTGACCCGTACGTCAGCGCACATCTCACGCTGCGGGATGCGCTCGCGCACCGCACCGGCACGGCGAGCGCGGACCTGCTGTGGTATGCCCGACCGAGCGCGAATCCTGCTGCTCTGATCGAACGACTCGGCGCCCTGCCCCAGACTTCATCGCTGCGCGAACGATTCGGCTACAGCAACCTGATGTACATCGTCGCCGGCGAGGTGCTCACGCGCCGCTCCGGCGTCGCGTGGGAAGAGTTCGTCGCGAAGGAGATTCTCGCGCCGCTGGACATGAAGCGCAGCACCGTCGAGCTGTCGCGGGTCACGCAAATGGCGAACGTGGCCACACCGCACATTCGCAGCGGCGCGAGCATCGTCCAGGTGCCGCACGACGATCATCGCAGTGTCGGCCCGTCGGGCGCGATCTATTCATCCGCGAACGACATGGCGCGCTGGCTGCGCTTCCTGCTCAACGACGGCGAGCTGGACGGCAAGCGGCTCATCGCGCGCGAAACGCTGGCGCAGACGATGGCGGCGCAGACGCTGATCGGGCCGTCGGGTCCTGCCGACGAGTTGCTGTTTCCGCGCTCGAACTTCATCGGGTACGGGATGGGCTGGTTCGTCAGCGACTATCGCGGCCACCGCACGCTCAGTCATACCGGCTCGATCGACGGCATGGCCGCTTTCATTTCCCTGCTGCCGGACCAGCGCCTCGGCGTCGCCGTGCTGTCGAACCTCGAAGGCGACATGGCCCGCGCCGTGATCCGCAACTGGGTCTACGACCGGTACCTCGAAGCCTCGGACACGGATTGGCGATCCCGCTATTCGCAGTGGAACGAAGCTGTTCGCGATCACCGTGCCGAGGCGGCCAAAGCGCAACGCGACGCGCGAGCGCAGGGCACCCGGCCGAGCCTGCCGCTGAGCCGCTACGCCGGCCGGTTCCACAGCGAGCTGTTCGGCGACATCGAAGTGCGGCCGGGCGCGGCGGGCACGCTCGAGTGGCGCCTGGCGGATCTGCCGTTCACATCGCTCGCGCACTGGCACTACGATACCTTCCGGATCCAGTGGCCCACCGCGGCACTGAACGAGCCGCCGTTCTCGCTGCTGAGCTTTCAGCTCGGCGCCGACGGCCGCGCGTCCAGAATCGCGATCGGCGGGCCGATGCTCGACGCAGACGCAGTGTTCGCTGCGGACGATCGCCAGGAGTGAGGGTCAATCGTGCAACTCGTCGTCAACTATAGCGGCTACCTCGAAGGCCGCGCCGCCGCCAAGAGCACGCGCAAGGCGGAGCGGACGGCGCTGCGGCTGAAGGCCACCGCGATCGCGCTGCTCGAGCAGCCGGGCTATCACGCGATGACGATCGACGAGATCTGCGAGAAGAGCGCGGTCGCCAAGGGCACGTTCTACCTGCACTTCGATTCGAAGAAGGCGATCACGCTCGCGATCCTCTCCGAGTACGTCGAGCTGCAGACGCGCATGGCGCCGGCGCAGGACGAGACGCGCCACGTCCTCGAGAACATCCGCTCGATCGTCGCGTGGTGCAGCGATTTCTTTCGCGAGAACACCGGGCTGCAGCGCGCCCTGATGCAGCTCGCCGACACGATTCCGGAGGTCGCCGAGATCTGGCAGCAGTACACGCGCTTCCTCGCCGCGCACCTGCTCAAGACCATCCGCTCCGCGACGCACACCGAGGAGATCTCCGAAGACCTGCTGTTCTTCACGATCTACCTGCTCGGCAACATGCTGGATCAGTTGCTGTACGCCGTCTGCGCCGTGCATCGCCAGGCGCACCTCGAGCACGTCGCGGGGTCGCCCGAGCACATGGTCGAGGTCGTCTCGCTGCTGTGGTATCGCGCGCTGTGCGCGGAGAACCCGCCCGAGGAGCTGCTGACTTCGGCGGCGCCGCTGCTGAAGCTGCTGCCCAAGAGGCCGGCGAAATGAGCAGTTACGCACCCTTCACTTCGCTGCTTGCCGCTTTTCTCGCGCTGCTTCCCGTTGCGACGAGCGCAGCTGCGAAGTGTGCCGGAAGCGCCGCCGCGTGCAGCCGGCTGCAGAGCGGCGTCGATGATCTTGCGCGCTATGGCGTGCTCGGCGCCGTCGTTGCGATCCAGGCGCCGCGCGCGCCGATCATCGCCATCACCTCGGGCCATACCGACGCGAGCAAGTCCACGGCAATGGACGCTGCGCGTGCCTTTCAGGTGGGCAGCCAGACCAAGATGTTCACCGCAGCCGCGATCCTGCTGCTGGCGAAGGACGGACGTCTGCGCCTCGACGATCCCGTCGCGCGCTTCATCCCGGACGCAGCCGATATCGAGGGCGTGACGATCCGGCATCTGCTCACGCACACGAGCGGCGTCGGCGACGGCATCGATCTGCTCGAGACCGAGCCGCCGCGCAGCCACTACAGCTTCGACGATCTGCTGCTGCTGAGCCGCGCCTACGGCCGGCAGTTCGCGCCGGGCGCCCGCTGGAGGTACAACAATACCGGCTTCGACATGCTCGGCAGGATCATCGAGGTCGCGAGCGGCGAATCGCGCTCTGCTTTCTTGCGACGGCGAGTGCTCGCACCGCTCGGCATGCGCGATACGTACGTCGGCACCGAGGAAGACTGGCGCGCAGCCAGCGTCGCGAGCGGCTATGTCTGGTCGGAGAAGTCCGGCAGCGTAGTCGACATGACGCGCCCCGCCGATCTGACTTGGGCTGCCGCAGCGGGCGACATGATTTCCGACGCGGAAGATCTGCTCAAGTGGAGCACTTCGCTCGTGAGCGGTCGCAGCCCGGCTGCGCTCACGCTGCAAGACTTCACAGCAGGCGCGGTGGCGACAGGACTGCCGGATGCGCTCGTCGAGTATGGCAACGGGATGGGAGGATTCAGTCTGGCGGGTCGCCGTGTCTGGGGGCATGGCGGCTTCATTCACGGATACATCACTCTCTCGGTGGTCGATCCGCAAACGCAGACAGCCGTCGTGGTGCTCGCATCGCTCGCCGGCCAGCAGGGAACGCAGTACGCCGCGTTGAAATCAGCGATCACGACTCTCGTCGCAGCAGCCTTCGAAGTGCAATCGCGCTGACCGTGACAGTCGATACGCTGCGCCACGCGACGCTCGCACTGATCGCAATGGTGATCGGCGGTTGTGCGTCGAGCACGCTTGCCGGCGACGCAGACCGCGTCGGCAAGGTGCAGACCGTGCTGGGTCTCGTCGAGCCGGCGGATCTCGGCGTCACGCTGATGCACGAGCACCTGTTCATCGAGTTCACGCTGCCGCTCGACGAGCCGGAGCGCTGGCAGCTGGCCGGACGTCATCGCCCGCAGACCGCGGCGGAGCTGGCGATCTGGAACATGCCGGTGACGATGGACAGGCTGGCGTTCCTGCACGCACATGTCTGGGAGAATCGCGACCTGCTTCGGGTGCAGGACGTGGCCACGACGCTCGCGGAAGTGACCGCGTTCAAGGACGCCGGCGGCGGCGCGATCGTCGATGTCACGAGCATCGGGCTCGGCCGCGACCCGGCGAAACTGGTGGAGATCGCGCGCGGCAGCGGAATTCCCATCGTGATGGGCGCCGGATGGTATCGCTCCGCCTGGCACCCCGCCGGCCACGCCGATCGCGACGTCGCATCGCTCACTGACGAAATCGTGCGGGATATAACAGTCGGAGTCGGCGACAGCGGCGTGCGCGCCGGCATCATCGGTGAAGTGTCCGCGATGGAGATCGTCACCGATCCGCACGATTCGGCAGAAGTGAAGGGCGTGCGCGCCGCGGCCAGGGCGAGTCGCATCACCGGCGCCGCCATCACGCTGCATCAATGGGTGCGCGACGGCGTCGCGCTCGCGAGGACGCTCGACATCATCGAGCAGGAAGGTGGTGATCTCACGCGCGTGGTCGTCGGTCACATCGATGCTGTCACCGCGGTGGACATTGCACGGCTCATCGCGATCGCCGAGCGCGACGTGACGCTGGAGTTCGATCTGTTCGGCACGCCGTATACGCTGAGCGATCCGCGGCTCGACGCGCGGCCGATGGCGGATGCCATCGTTGCATTGGTCAAGGCCGGTTACGCCGACCGGCTCCTGATGTCACATGACGTGTGCACGAAGATCCAGCAGAAGGCGTACGGCGGCAAAGGCTTCGATTACCTGCTGACGCAGGTGGTGCCTTATCTGCAGCAGCGCGGCGTATCGGCAGCGCAGGTGCGCACGATCATGGTGGAGAATCCACGGCGGGTGCTGACTTTCGTCACGCCGCGACACTAGAGTGGGCGAGTCTCACTGCGATCTCGGCCATTCGTCCATGGTTCCATCCCGGTAGATCCCGACGAGCTTCACCGGCTGCCCAGGGCCGTCGCCGACGAAGCGGATGCGCTGCGTCGCGTCTGCATCGACCTCGAACAGGTCCTCGGCGATTGCGCTGAGCGAAGACTCGGGACTCGTCGCGCCCTTGTAGTACAGGCGTCCGTTACGCACCGCGACGACCTGCTGCTGATACTGACCCGCGTAGCGCTTCAAGGTCTGCTCGGAGACGACGACGGGTCGCGCGCGGGCGGCTGCACGCTCCTGCGTCCATTGGATCTGCCGTTGCGCTTCCTCCGGATCGGCGCTCAGCACACGCGCACGCTGATATGACGCGGCTGCCGCCTGCAGATCGCCGGCCGACTCCACTGCGCGACCGAGCGCGAGATGCGCTTCGGCGGACGTCGGGGAGTCGGCGATCGCCTGCTGCAGCACTTCGATCGCGAGCGGAGCGAGGCCTCGACCGGCGAAGAAGGCGCCGAACTGCAGCAGGTCGTCGGCGGACGGCTTCGTTGCCGCGCTCGCGGAGATCGCTCGAAGCTGCTCCCGAGCCGCATCCGCGCCGCGCTCGACCGCCGCGCGCTGCACTGATTGCACGGCGAGCAGGTGCGGGTCGTCGTACCGGTCGTAGTCCGCCCGATTGTGCGCCGGGCTCTCGGTGCCGAGAACGCGCGAGGTCAGCGCCTCGACGAGCGACGTGCCGTTCGGCCCGTTGGTGAAGTACACGAGGCCGAGCCCTTGCGCGATGTCTCCGGTCATGTAAGAGGTGAAGCGCCGGCCGTTGTTGCCGCTGTGATAGAAAGTGCGACCGCCCGGCCGCTCTTCGACTCTGATCCCGAGCCCGATGTGCAGCCCCGGGCTCGTCTCCCGCACGGGCGTCAGATACTCGTTCCACATCTTCGGCGAGAGCCCGCGCCCGGTCAGCACCGCGGCGACGAACTGCGCGTAGTCGGTCGCCGTCGTGAGCAGCGAGGCGGCGGCATTCGCCTCGGCTTCGGTGTAGCGATTCGCCGGCGCGACCTGCCAGAGCCAGTTCTTCGCATACGCCGCGTTGCCGGCGAACCGCTCCTGCCAGATGTAGCTGGAGCGCGTCATGCCGAGCGGCTCGAACACCTCGCGCCGGGCAAGCTCATCGAGCGAGCGGCCGGTCACCCGCTCGAGCGTCTTCTGCAGGAAGACGAATCCCTCGCCGGAGTACCCGTAGTCCGTGCCCGGATCGAAGCGCAGCGCCAGCTTCTCGCCGCCCCAGTTGGGCAGGCCGGTGCCGTGCGACAGGACGATGCGGGCGGTGATCCGCTCGTACCGCTCGTCATGCGCGATGCGCGGATATTCGAGCATCTGGTACAGCGGGCGATCGAGATCGAACTCGCCGCGGTCGGCGAGCCGCAGAACGAGGTAGGCAAAGACTGGTTTGCTGAGCGACGCCGCCTCGAAGATCGTGCTGGGGTTGAGCGGTGTTCCGGTGCTGTCGTTCACGGTCCCAAAAGCGCGCGCCCAGACGACGCTGCCGTTCTGAACCACTGCCATGGAGAGACCGGGAAGGCCGCTGATGCTGAGGAGGCGTGGAATCTCGCGCTCGAGGGCCGACGTGTCGGGCAGTCGTGTGATGGACGCAACTGCGGTTCCAGCCGGGGCCGCCGACTGATGCAGCTCCGTTCTGGGCAAGGTGCATGCGGACAGGGTGACGAGAGCAGCGAACAGGACGCGGCGCGGCATCAAAGTAGTGTGTAGCGACCGAACGCTCCGCTCGGGTGTCCCGATGGCAGGAATCGTTGCATGTAGTAGCGCGGTGGATTGTAGAGCGCAGTCGTATCGGGCGGCGCGAAGCGATCCTCCACCAGGTCGTTGCGCACAAAAAACGCATTGACGCCCGCGAGGCAGCAGCCCACCAGGGTGTATCCCTTCGTGCGGCCAAGCTCGGTCAGTGCTTCGAGTGAAGCGCCTTGATAGTCCGTGTAGTCCCAGCGATGCGTCGGGTTGTATTGCATCACCCACTTCGTGGGTGGCGGAAACTTGGCGTTGTACTCAACGATGAAGACTCTCGGGGTGAGCGAAATCGCCTCCCAGATCCAGTAATCGTTGCCATCGATGTCGATGCTCAATACATCGATTTCTCCGAGCCGGGCCTGGGCGATCAGGGAGACGATGTTCTGCGTCGTGACGAAGCTCTGAGAAAGCTGCAGCTGACCGCTGGTCACTTCCGAAGCGAAAGACCGCCGAACGCTGCCGCAGGCAGTCGCGTCCGCTTCGATCCAAAGTCCGCGCCACCCCTGGTACAGCAGCAGTCTCGTATTGTTCTGCAGCCCGTCCTGCACGCCGAATTCGACGAACGTCTTGTCTCCCGGGCCGATACGGCGAAGTATCTCTTGCAGGATCCCATCTTCATCGTTCTGGGAGAACGCTCGGAAACCATGGCGTTCCAGGCGCTTGGCAGAATCGTACGGCGGTGTTCGCAGCAACTGCTGCAGGTGCATTTCCAGCAGCAGCTGCCCTTGCATGTCCAGCCGTTCCACGATGGGTACGGTGATTCGTCGGCGCAAATATCGACCTAGTCCCACGCAGGCACCCAGCTTCGGAAATCGGATTCCCCGGACAGCGCCAAGTTTAACCGCGCCGAGTGCGAAGGCGAACGCGCTCGCCTGCCGGGCTGACAGCGAGCACATGGCAAGTGCTTGATAGGAATGGTGGCCAGGGTCGCAACGGAATTCACGAGAAAGAGTCTAGTGCGTCAATGGGATGCGTGGTGAGCCGCGTTTGAAGTTGCCCCCAGAACTGGCCGCGCGTTGGCAATCGAACCCTGGACCGTCGGAAC
>DATEJG010000034.1:0-23111 GCA_035278165.1 Steroidobacteraceae bacterium | reverse complement strand
CAGTGCGAGGGCCGTGCGGCGGCGCCACCGCGGGCGCTCTGCGGCTGATGGCAGCGCACCACTGGAGTCGGAAGTCGCGGGGGCAGGGGCTGACGCAGCGATCGTCCGCACTGCGGCGATGAAGCGGTACCCGCGCTTGGGCACGGTCTCGATGAACCTGGGGTCTTCGGGAGGATCTCTCAGAACCTTGCGCAGCAGCGAGATATTGTGCGCGACAGCCTGTTCTTCGACGACGTTGCCGGGCCACAGCGCCGCGAGAAGCTGCTCTTTCTCGATCAGCCGGCCCCGGTTCTCGACCAGCAGCACCAGCGTATCGAACACTTTCGGGGCGACCGGCACCGCTTTGCGGTCGTCGAACAGTCGCTTCTCGTTCGGGACGAGAATGAACTCTCCGAACTCGTAAGCGGCCCGCGTGTCGCCGGCCATCGTAGATCCTCGCCAGGTGATCCGTTTTCCCGGTTCGAGCGGATTTCGGGCAGGAAACCTAAAGGTTTTTCCAAGATTTCATGCCCGAGAGTGCGCTAGATGCTACTTGCACGCCGCTACGTTTGACAGTCAGCCGCGACATGACAAAGGGGAGCGCTGTTATGGATAAGCCGATGACGAGAATGTTCCCGATCGCACTCGCCGCAGCCGCAGCAATCACCGGGTCGGTCAGCGCGCGGGCAGACGAGGACGACAACCAGGGACGCGACCAGGACATCGCCCAGCTCTACGAGCTGCAGGCGGCGTTTCACGAAGCAGCCGCCGGCGCCGGCGTTGATGCCGCAACGAAGGCACAGCACCTGCAGGAAATGCTCGAGATCTGGACTGCCGACGCGGTTCTCGTCGTCGGCAGCACGGTCTACGTCGGCCGCGGCGAGCCGGACAGCTCGACCTGTGCGCCGGGATCGCTGACGGTTTGCGACTTCTTCCAGAACCACGCCGGTCCCTTCGTGCTGGGCCATGACTGGGCGGCGCTCACCACGCTGGCGCGCACGCACTTCGAGGTCCACGGCAAACTGGCCTACGTGTACTTCGAATGTCACTACTTCGATGTGGCGACGGCTGCCAAGACCTCGGACGCATCGATCGGGCTGCTCGGTCAGCCGAACACCGGACAGGCGCGAAAGGTTCATGGCAAGTGGCTGCTGTCATTCGCCGAGGCCGGCGCGCCACCGCTCTCCTCGGGGTATTAGCGCCGTCAGCGGACGGTGCTCCGTGCGGCCGCGCTGAGTCGCGGCCGCTTCCCGTCATGGCGGACAACGCGGTTGCCGCGGTGTATCTTCGCGCATCATCAGCACTGACCGGGGATGTCGTGATGCGCAACGCGTTAAATCGTCAACGGCGATCGCTGCTGGCGGCCGGCTTGGCGACGCTGCCACTGGCCGCAGCGAAGTCACTCGCGGCAGCGAAGACCTCGCCGCCGAGCCGTCGTATCAGGCTGGACGCGAGACCCGGACCGATCGAGCTCGACACCGCGACGACGGCGGTGATCGTAGTCGACATGCAGAACGACTTCGGGTCGAAGGGCGGCATGTTCGACCGCGCGGGGATAGACATCAGCGGCATCCAGAAGGCAGTCGCGCCCACGGCGCGTGCGCTTGCTGCTGCACGACGCGCGGGCATGCCCGTCATCTATCTGAAGATGGGCTACCGCCCCGATCTGAGCGATCTCGGCGCTGCCGACTCGGTCAATCGCACGCGCCACATGCGGCTGAAGGTCGGAGAGCGAGTCCGTGCGCCGGATGGCAGCGAGAGCCGCATCCTGGTGCGCGACACCTGGAACACTGCGATCGTCGACGAGCTCGCGCCGCGCGCCGCTGACGTGGTGATGTGGAAGACACGATTCAGCGGCTTCTACCAGACATCGCTGCACGAGGACCTGCAACGGTTCGGTTGCAGACATCTCATCGTCACGGGCTGCACGACCAGCATCTGCGTCGAATCCACCGTGCGCGATGCGATGTTCCGGGACTACTTGCCCGTGCTGCTGTCGGACTGCATGAGCGAGCCGATCGGCGGAGATCTGGCCCGCAGCAACCACGAGGCATCGCTGCTATCGACGGAAGTGCTGCTGGGCTGGGTAGCGGATTCCGAGCGCTTCGTGCGCGCACTGGCGTGACGGCGGGGCAAGCCTTAGACCGCTGCTTTCGTAGCAACATACGCGTACCGGCTCAGCGCGAAGCCAGCCAGCGCGCCGAGCAGCTGCGCCGCCAGGAACGCGGGGACATCCGCAGGACGGATTCCTGCGAAGGTATCGGACAGAGCGCGAGCGATCGTGATGGCGGGGTTCGCGAAGGAGGTCGAAGCTGTAAACCAGTAGGCCGCACCGATCCATGCGGGCACTCGCCACGCGGCCTGGCTTGGCGTAGTGCAGGCGGACACAACCGCAATCAGACCGCCGGTGGCGACCAGCTCCGACACCGCTTGTCCGAGCCCAGCTCTCGTGTGCGTCGCTGCTTGAATCAATGGCAGCTCGAACATGGCGTGCGCCACTACGACGCCAAGGCAGCAGCCGATGGCTTGAGCTGCAACATAGAGTGCGGTCGCTCGCAACGAGAGCTGTCCGCGCAAGTACGAAACGATGGACACCGCCGGATTGAAATGCGCGCCGCTGACGGGTGCGAGGATCGCAATGAGCACTGCGAGTGCCGCCACCGTCGTCAGCGTGTTGGCGAGCAGCGCAACTGCGCCGTCGCCAGTCAATCGCTGCCCCATGATTCCGGAACCGACTACCGCCGCCGCGAGCAGCATCGAGCCGAGCCCCTCCGCAAAGATTGCTCGGTGCATGCGATCGCTTAGCGCTGGTCAGGCTGCCCGATGTCGCGCACGGCTTGCTGGAGCGCCATGCGATCCAGGGACCCGATCGGAACGTTCACGAGCAGCTTGATCCGGGCTTCCAGCTCGGCGAGCGCCTTGCGAAAGGCGGCGCCTTTCTCCGCATCGCCTTCCACCGCGGCCGGATCTGCGACGCCCCAGTGCGCGGTCAGCGGCTTGCCGGGCCACACCGGACAGGCTTCGCCGGCGGCGTTGTCGCAGACGGTGATGACGAAATCGATTGGCGGCGCGCCGGGTGCCGCGAACTCATCCCAGCTCTTGCTGCGCAAGCCTTCGGTCGGCAGCTTCGTCCACTCCAGCAGCTCGATCGCGAGCGGATGAACCTTGCCCTTCGGCAAGCTTCCCGCGCTGAAGGCGCGAAATCGGCCACGCCCCCAGTGATTGAGCAATGCCTCGGCGAGGATGCTGCGCGCGGAGTTGCCCGTGCACAGGAAGAGCACGTTGTACGGCCGGTCAGTCATGGCCATCGTCACGCGACCTTCTTGCGCTTGCCGGTCCTGGTCGCTGAAGCGGGTTTACAAGCAGGCGCGCAGGATTGGCCGCTGCGGGCGCAGCAATTCTCCGTGAGGTAGCCGACGAGATCGTTCATCGCGTCGAAGTCGACGCTGTAGATCAGGCTGCGACTCTCGCGCCGCTGCACGATCAAGCCGGCGCGATGCAGGTTCTGCAGGTGAAAGGTGAGCGAGGAGGGCGCAAGACCGACCGCTTCGCCGATCGCGCCCGCCGCAAGTCCCGCCGGGCCCTGCTCGACCAGCAGACGATAGATTCCCAGGCGATGCTCGTGCGCCAGGGCGCCGAGCGCTTCGACCGCGTGCGTGGTTTGCATGCGCGGTACGATATTACGAGAAACGTCGTAGGGTCAATCGTGACGCGAGCGGCGCCGGGCACTGCCGGCGGAGTTCGACTAGAATGCCGCCCCGCGTCCGGCCGTCGCCGGCGCACTCCCCAAGAGAATCCTTTGCATCCAGAGAGTCCCGCCGCGTCAAGTCCGAGCTTCCGCAGTCTCGCGCTCGGCGACGCGATCGTGAAAGCCCTCGACGACGTCGGCTACGAAACGCCGACGCCGATCCAGGCGGCAACCATTCCGCATCTGCTCGCCGGCTCCGACGTCGTCGGCCAGGCGCAGACGGGCACCGGCAAGACCGCTGCGTTCGCCTTGCCGATCCTTTCGCGCATCGAGGTGCGGGAGCACGCGCCGCAGGCGCTGGTGCTGGTCCCGACTCGCGAGCTGGCGATCCAGGTTGCCGAGGCATTCCAGCGCTATGCGGTGCACCTGAAAGGCTTTCACGTGGCACCGATCTACGGCGGACAGAGCTATACGCCGCAGCTGCATAGCCTGCGTCGCGGCGTACATGTCGTGGTCGGCACGCCTGGACGCGTCATGGACCACATCAAGCAAGGCTCACTCGACCTCACAGCGCTCAAGCACATCGTGCTCGACGAGGCTGACGAGATGCTGCGCATGGGGTTCATCGACGACGTCGAGTGGATTCTCGAGCAGGCGCCGCAGCCGCGACAGGTCGCGCTGTTCTCCGCGACCCTGCCGCCGGCCATCCGGCGGATCGCCCGTGACCATCTGCACGAGCCCGCGGAAGTCACGATCAAGAGCAAGACCAGCACCGCAAGCAAGATCCGCCAGCGCTACTGGCTCGTCAGCGGCATGCACAAGCTCGATGCTCTGACGCGCATTCTCGAAGCGGAGCCATTCGAGGCGATGCTGGTGTTCACGCGCACCAAGGTCGCTACGGAAGAGCTCGCGCAGCGACTGGAAGCGCGTGGCTTCGCCGCCGAAGCGCTGAACGGCGATATCGTGCAGGCGCAGCGCGAGCGTACGATTGCGCGCCTCAAGAGCGGTCAGATCGATATCGTGGTCGCGACGGACGTCGCGGCGCGTGGCCTGGATGTCGAGCGCGTGAGCCACGTCGTCAACTACGACGTACCTCACGACCCGGAGTCCTACGTGCATCGCATCGGCCGCACGGGGCGCGCCGGCCGCAGCGGCGAGGCCATCCTGTTCATCGCGCCCCGCGAGCGCAACATGCTGCGCGTCATCGAGCGCACGACCCGGCATGCCATGGAGGAGATGGCGCTGCCGTCGGTCGAGGATGTGAACGACCGGCGCGTCGCTCGCTTTCATGAGCGCATCAGCGCAGCGCTGGCAGGTGACGAAGGCGAGCCGTTCCGCGCGCTCATCGAGCGTTATGAGAGCGAGCACAACGTACCCGCGATCGAGATCGCCGCGGCGTTGGCAGCCATCGCGCAAGGCAAGAAGCCGCTCTTGCTGGAAGCGCCGCGCACGCCGCAACCGGCCGTCGAGCCCCGCAAAGAGAAGAGATACCGTGTCCCGGACGATGCGGCGATGGAAACCTACCGCGTCGAAGTCGGCCGCGTGCACGGCGTGCAACCCGGCAACATCGTCGGCGCGATCGCCAATGAAGCCGGCATCGACGGCAAGCACATCGGCCGCGTGGTGATCCGCGACGATCACAGTTTCGTCGACCTGCCGGCGGGCCTGCCGAAGGAATTGCTGGGCGAGCTGCGCAGCGCCCGTGTCGCGGGCCAGAAGCTGGAGATCAGTCGGGCGCTGAAAGCTCACGCTGCGAAGCTGCGGCGCGAGCATTCACGTCCGGGCAAGGAGAAGCGGCCGCGGCGACACTGACAGGCTTGTCAGTTCTTTCCCTCGGCCAGCCGCGCGTTCACGCTGGACGTCCAGCTGCTCTCGCCAAGCTCCTTGGCCAGCCATTGGAGCAGCTGCTGCTCCGCCTGGGGCGTGTCGATGCGAGCGAATGTTCCCTTGTCATTGCGGAACAGGCCTCCCTTGGTCACCTCGAGCTTGTAGCTGCCCGCGTATGTGACGCGGCCGGGCTGCACTTCGAATGTGTTCTCGCGCAGGCCGCGCTCCAGCGCGAAGAACTTGTTGCCCGAGAAGAAGCCGATCACGCTGTAGAGGCCGGGTGCGAGATTCGGCGAGAAGAACTCGCCATTCGTGTAGGTGACGGTTCCGCGCTCCCCCGACGAGCCCATGTACATGCGCGCCGGCTTGATGCGCATCAGGACTGCGTGCGTCACAGCCAGGTCCGACTGTGTGATGTCGAAGGCTCCGAATGCGAGGCCGGTCCCAGGCTCGGCGCCGATGGTCTGCGGTTCCGCCAGCGCCGGGCCGGACAGGGCAAGCAGAGTTGCAGAAAGCAGGATCAGCCAGTTGCGCAGCCGTTTCATCGCGTCGCTCCGTAACGTTGACTCGCGGATTATGCTGATGCGCGACACGGCTGCCCTGGCGCAGTTCACAATCAAGCTATGAGACCGAAGTATTGACGTGAGACAGTTGTCTCATTAGGATCCTCGCCAGCAGCTACACGCGAGGACCTGTTCATGACCATGACCCCGGGCGAGATGGATCGGCGGCTCGACGAGCATTTCGGCTTCGAGGCTCGCGACGACGTCGCGGGTGTGCTGGCGACGCTGGCGCCCGATGTCGAGCACGACATCGTCGGCTGGCCCGCCGGGCCGTCGCATGGGCGCGAGGCGGCGCGGCCGTTCTACGAGAACCTGTTCGCGGACCTGGCCGACGGCACTGTGCGCAGCCAGCGGCGCCTGTATGGCGAGAACTTTCTCGTCGACGAGTCGCTGTGGCGGGGCAGGGCGCCCGGCAGACCGTTCGGTCTCGAAGGCAAGGACCGTCCGCTCGAGTTCCGCCTGCTGCACATCGTCGAGTTCGACGGCGGCGGCGCCATCAAGCGCGAGAATGTGTGGCTCGATCTGGCGGCCATCATGCAGCAGCTGCCGCAGAGCTGATGGGACGCGCGAACCAGAGGAGCCGTACGCGCAAGGATCTGCTGCAGGCGGCCGGCCGGCTGATGCAGCAAGGGCGCAAGCCGACGCTCGATGAAGTCGCCGAGGAGGCGATGGTCTCGCGTGCGACCGCCTACCGCTATTTCGCCAGCGTCGAGGCGCTGGTGGTCGAAGCCTCGCTCGATCTTGCCGTCCCCGAGCCGCAGAAGCTGTTCGCGGACGATGCATCGGAGGATCCGGTCACGCGCCTGGAGCGGGTCGACTCGGCGCTGCACGGGATGATCCGTGCGAACGAGGCGTCGCTGCGCTTGATGCTGATGCACTCGTTGCAGCGCGCCGGCAAGGACGAGAACGGCGACATTCCGCCGCGCCAGAACCGGCGCACGCCGCTGATCGAAGCTGCGCTCGAGCCGGCGCGCAAGGAGTTCAAGCCCGCGGCGCTGAAGAATCTCGTCCGGGCGCTGGCGCTCATCATCGGCACCGAAGCCATGGTCGTGTTCAAGGACGTCCTGCGGCTCGACGAGGCGGAGGCACAGAAAGTGCGGCGCTGGGCAATTCGCGCACTCGTCGAGGCGGCGCGCAAGTAAGCTGATGCACATGCGCAGGCACGAGCTCGAGCGGACCAACCGCGACTTCTACGAGTCGCTGTGGGGCGATGCGCAGCTGATCAATCCGGAGCGGTTCAACACCTGGCCGCTCGTCGAGTCGGTGGTGCGCGCAGATTCGCGCTGCCTGGAAGTCGCGCCCGGCCTGCGCCCGCGTCTGCCGCTGGCGGGAACACGGTTCGTCGACATGAGCGAGCGCGCCGTCGCACGCCTGCGCGAAGCAGGAGCCAGCGCCGAGATCGGAACGATCGATCGCCTGCCATTCGCGAACGAAGCGTTCGATCTGGTCTGCGCGATGGACATCATCGAGCACATCGCAGACGACGCCGGCGCCCTGCGCGAGTTGACTCGGGTGCTCGCACCGCGCGGCACCCTGTTGCTCTCAGTGCCGCTGCATGAATCGCACTGGACGGCCTTCGATGACTTCGTCGGCCATTGCCGACGCTACGAGCCTGCGGCATTGACGGTGCTGCTCGCGCAATGCGGGCTGCGCATCGAGCGCAGTGCCGTCTACGGCATGCAGCCGCGCTCGTCGCATCTTCTCGATCTGGGACTGTGGTACCTCGTGAACCAGCGCGAGCGCGCGATGTGGTGGTACAACCGCGTCTTCATGCCCCTCGCCGTGCGGTTGCAGAAGCCCCTGAAATGGGTGGAAGGGCTCATCGCGGACGAAGACGTCGACGAAGTGCTGATCCTATGCAGGCCTGCGCACGCGGCGTGAGCCGCGAAACCACACGTAGTACGCGATCGTCAGCACGATCAGGAACGGCACGCCGTACACCAGGGTCATGCGGAATTCCCTGGTGAACAGCGACGTGATCAGAATCGCCAGCAACGCCGCGGCGCCGAGAATGCTGGTGTACGGATAGCCCCACATCCGGAACGCCAGCGGCTCGGCATGCTGGCGGCGGAAGAACAGATGCGTCACGAAGATCATCAGCCACGTGAACAGCGCCCCGAACATCGAGATCGAGATCATCAGCGTGAACGAAGCCTCCGGCACGAGCATGTTGACGACGACCGCGACCGCGATCCCGACGCTCGAGAGCAGCAACGCCGCGAGCGGCACGCCGCGCGCATTCACTTCGCCCAGGCGCTGCGGCGCATAGCCGGCGCGCGCCAGGCTGAACATCATGCGAGTCGTGATGTACAGCTGGCTGTTCATGGCCGAGAGCGCCGCGACCAGGATGACCAGATTGATCACGCCGGCGGCGCCGGGCACATGCGTCGCTGACATCACCGTGACGAACGGGCTCCCCGCCGTGCCGGCGGTCTGCCATGGCACGATCGCGATCACGAGCGCCAGCGTCAACAGGTAGAAGAACACGAGGCGGAACATGGTCGCACGGAACGCGCGCGTGATCGCCTTCTGCGGATCCTTCGCTTCGCCCGCCGCCACGGCGATCATCTCGATCGACAAGTAGCTGAAGATTGCGACGATCACGGCAACCCAGGTTCCCGAGAGGCCGTTCGGAAAGAAGCCGCCGTGCGCCGTGTAGTTGCGCAAGCCGACGCCCGAGCCGGCGGGCGCGCTGATCACGAAGTACGCGCCGAGCAGCAGGAACACCACGATGGCCGCGATCTTGAACATGGAGAAGCCGTACTCGACGGACCCGAAGGTGTGCACGCTCATCGCATTGATCGCGATCAGCGCGGACGAGAATCCCACGATCCAGATCCAGCCGGGCACGGCCGGGAACCAGTACTGCATGTACAGCGCGATCGCGCTGACCTCGGTGCCGACCGCGAGCACGATGCACGACCAATACGCGTAGCGCACGAGGAAGCCGGCCAGCGGCCCGATGTAGAACTCGGCGTACGTGCCGAACGCGCCCGAAGTAGGGTGACCGACCGTCATCTCGGCGAGACAGCCCATCAGCAGCAGGGTGATGACGCCGCCGATCGCGTAGCTGACCAGCACGCTCGGACCGGCGAAGCCGATCGCGAAGGCGCTGCCCAGGAACAAGCCGGTGCCGATGGCGCCGCCGATGGCGATCATCGACAGCTGACCGGTGGAGAGGCTGCGTTTGAGTCCCCGCTCGCGTTCGACGAGCGCGTTGATGGTATCGGTCAAGAGCCGGAGCCCCCGCTTTTTGTGGCGCGTATCCTGCGCCAATGCGCGCGCTGCGTCGAGGCTTGCGGAAGCGATCAGATCCAGTACGAGAACAGGTTTACGAAGAACTCCTTCGTGCGCTGCCAGAGCGACCGGCGCTTCCAGCTGTTCAGATCGACTGGCCGCGCCGCGCGCTGGTCGCGCATGAAGACTTCTTCCATGCGTTGCGCCGTCTCGGGACTGATGATGATGGCGTTGACCTCGTCGTTGTGCAGGAAGCTGCGCATGTCGAGGTTGGCGGAGCCCACGATCGACACCGTGCTGTCGATCACCACGCTCTTGGCGTGGAGCAGGGCGTCCTTGAGCTCGTAGATCTTCACGCCGGCCTGCAGCAGGCGGGTGAACGTCGCCTGGGTGGCATTGAGCACGACGCTCGAGTCGGTGAACGAGGGGACGATGAGCCGGACATCCACGCCGCGACGCGCGGCGTCGATCATCGCGGCGAGCAGCTCCTCGTTCGGCGCGAAGTAGGCGTGCGTGATCCACAACCGCTTGCTGGAATGCGTGAACGCCGCGAGGTAGGTGCTGTACAGCGACCGGTCGGGAGATTCACTGTCGTTGGCGACGATCGTCACCAGGTTGTCGCCGGCCGGCGTGATCACCGGGAAATAGCTGGCGTCACTCGGCAGCTCCGTGGGCCCGGCCTGCTGCCATGAGCTGGCGAACAGCGTCTGCAGCTGGCGCACGACCGGACCCTGGATCCGCATGTGCGTGTCGCGCCAGCCGTCTTCCAGCCCGCGCTCCGGCCCCGGCCGGCTGGTGGACGCGCTCGCATAGGTGCTGTCGATATTGATGCCGCCGGTGAAGCCGACCTGGCCGTCGACGACGATGATCTTGCGATGGTCGCGGTTGTGCAGCTTCCACACTTCCGGCGTCTTGAGCGGACTGAGCGGCCGGAACTCGCGGACTTCGACCTTCTGCCTGCGCAGGTTTTCGAAGAACTCGGGCGGCGTGTCGCGGCTGCCGACGCTGTCGTACAGCACCCGCACTTCGATGCCTTCCCTGCGCTTTTGAGCCAGCAGGTCGGCGAAGCGCTGCCCGACCTCGCCGGCGCCGAAAATGAAGGTCTCGATGTCGATGTTCCGGCGTGCCGCGCGCAGCGCCGCTTCGATCGACGAATACGTCTGCGGCCCGTCGATCAGCACATCCACGCGATTGCCGGTCGTGAGCGGTTGCGACGAATAGCGGCGGATCTCCTCGACCAGCTCGCGGACGGCGGCGTCGTTCTTGTACTGATCGAGCGCGGCGAGCAGGAGCCTGTCGCCGGCGTCCTGCGGAAGCTCGCGTTGCCGCGCGACGATCGGCGGCATTTTTTCCGCCGGCTCGACGCGGGGGTTCTGCGCGCAGGCCGCACAGACCACGAAGAGAAGAGTTGTCGTCCACCTTGCAATCCGCACGAACTCAGAAACCGACCGCCTGTCAGGAAAGTTCCGCGGTCGCTATAGTAGGGCCATGCGTACTTACAAGCTCTCGATGGCCGTGCTGCTCGCATGTGCCGCTGCGGCGGGCGCCGCGGACAAGGCTGGCTCGCCCGCCGTCAACGATAGCCGCATTCAGCAGCACATCACCGAGCTGTCGAAGTTCGGCGCCAACCCGGAAGGCGGCGTCAGCCGGGTGGCATTCAGCGAAGCGGACATCGCGGGCCGCGAGTACGTCAAGAAGCTGATGCAGGAAGCGGGGCTGACGGTGCGTGTCGACACGGCGGGCAACATCATCGGTCGGCGCGAGGGCAGCAATCCGAAGCTGCCGCCGATCCTGATCGGCTCGCACACCGACTCCGTGCCCCGCGGCGGCAACTACGATGGCGACGTCGGCGTGATGGGCGCAATCGAAGTCGCCCGGACGCTCGACGAGCGCGGCGTTCGGCTCGAGCATCCACTCGAAGTGGTCGATTTCGCGAACGAGGAGGGCGGCACCGTCGGCAGCTTCGCGATGATCGGCAAGCTGAAGCCGCAGGCGCTGGACCTGATGACTCACAGCGGCAAGACGATCCGCGACGGCATCCGCGCGGTCGGCGGAGACCCGGACCGGCTCGCGGACGCAGCACGCAAGCCCGGCGACCTGAAAGCGTACGTCGAGCTGCACATCGAGCAGGGCGCCATTCTCGACGAGAGCGACATCGACATCGGCGTCGTCGAAGGCATCGTCGGCATCCGCTGGTGGGATGTCACGATCGAGGGTGTCGCGAATCACGCCGGCACTACGCCGATGAACCGTCGGCGCGATGCGATGCTGAGCGCGGCGGAGCTGACGCTTGCAGTCAACCGCGTCGCGACCACGACCCCGGGCCGGCAGGTTGCGACCGTCGGCAGGATCCGCGCCGAGCCGGGCGCGCCGAACGTCATTCCTGGGAAGGTCGTCATGAGCCTGGAGGTTCGCGATCTCGATGCCGCGAAGATGACGACGGTGTTCGAGGCGATCAAGGCCGAGGCGGACAAGATCGCGCAGGCGCGCCAGACGCCGATCGGCTTCACGCCGCTGGAGGTTTCATCCGAGCCGGCGCCGACCGACGAGCGCCTGCGGCAGATCATCACGCAGGCCGCGGATTCGCTCGGCCTGTCGCACAAGCTGATGCCGAGCGGTGCGGGCCACGATGCGCAGGAGATCGCGCACATCGCGCCGACCGGGATGATCTTCGTGCCGAGCGTCGGCGGCGTGAGTCACGCCCCGAAGGAATTCACGTCGCAGCACGATATGGGGAACGGCGCGAACGTGCTGCTGCGGACTGTGCTCGCCATCGATCGCGGCGAGCTGCGCTGAGCGCAGCGGAAGAGCTCTCGCCAGGGCCGCCGGAACCTGGCGAGAGATTCCGGTCTCCTCAGAACCTGAAGTTCACGCCCAGGTTCACCGGCAGCGACCACTTCTGATCCGTGAAGCGCACGTCCTCGATGCCGAGCGGTGCGAATGCATCCGTGTGCTCGCGTCGCGCGTCGACATACTGCGCGCCGACGGACAAGCTCAGGTCCGCTTGATCTGCAACCTGCCACGCCAGTCCGCCTTCGACACCGGCGTCGAACCGCGTCACCTGCGGCAGGAACTCTTCGCGCGGCGAGGCCGGCATGCCGCTGATCGTGTAGTGAGCGTGCAGCGCATCCACGCGGTCGGCGCCGAGATAGCCTGCGACGAACGTGCGGAAGGTTCCGGTATCGCTCAGGAAGTAGCGCGTGCCGAAATCGAGCGCCCACGAGTTCATGTCGTCGAAGTCGGCCCTGATCGGCACCGGCGAGTCGAAGGCCGTCGAGTTGACGGCGCCGATCTCGTTGTTCCGGCCGCGCATCTGCGAATAGCTCAGGCGCACGAACGGCTCGACGTTGGATTGCGCCATGTAGCCGGTCTCGATGCCGAACGAGGGGCCGGGGCGGAAGGCATCGTTGAACTGCAGGTGATCGATCTGCACCGAGCCGGCGTCACCGCCGAAGGACGGGTTGATCACGCCGAGGTCGGCGATGTCGGCGCTGCCGCGTCCACCGAGCGTGCCCCGGGACACCAGGCCGGTGCCCGCGGTGAACGTGGTGATCCACTGACCTTCGTCGTAGGTGTTGGCCGCGGCGAGCTCGCTGCCGCCGAGCGCGACCAGCGCCACGGGGATGAGGGAATATTTCGAGAGCATGGCTGAACTCCTGTGTTGCGAACCCGTACAGGCTCACGCGACGGGGTTGCGCAGCAATGTCAGCGGGGCAGGGCAGCGTTACAGCTGAAATGATCGTGCAGGTCGGGCTTCAGCCCGCCATGCAGCGTCAGGCTGAAGCCTGACCCACAGTCGCGAACGCGCGACCGAGCGCCTCGCGCAGATCGCCTGCGCGCAGCGGCTTGTCGAGGATCTCGACCACGCCGGCGCGCAGCGCCCGCGCGTCCGTCTGCCGTTCGCGATGTCCGGTAACCAGGAGGATCGGAATGTCCGCGCGCAGATCGTGAATCATCCCCGCCAATGTCGTGCCTTGCAGGACAGGCATCCGCTCGTCCGTGAGCACCGCATCGAAGCGCGCCGGCGCACGGCGGAACGATTCGATGGCTGCCGTCGCGTCGGAGAAGCCGATCGCTTCATAGCCGAGCGAAGCGACGATCTCCTCCGCGAGCCGGACCAGCTCGGGCTCGTCGTCGACGATGAGAATCGCCTGGCCCTCGCCGCCAGCCTGCGGCGCGGCGTACGTGGCCGGATCCGTGGGCTGCGGCTCGATCAGCGGCCAGTAGACGCTCATCCGCGTTCCTTCGCCCGGCCTGCTCGCCACTTCGATCGCACCATTCATATTCGTGACGATCGTGCTCACGACCGTCAAGCCGATGCCCGATCCTTCGCCGGCAGCCCGCGACGTGTAGAACGGACTGAAGATCGATTGCAGCTGGTCCGGCGCAAGGCCGGTGCCGGTGTCGATGACCGACAGCCGCAACCAACGCCCCGGCTGGATCGTGCCGAGCGTGAGCTGGCGCGGAGCGTCCACTCGCACCGCTTCGACGAGCACCTCGAGCTGACCGCCGCCGCGCATTGCGCGCACGGCATTCGTGCACAGATTCATCACTACCTGGTGCACCTCGGTGGCGTCGCCGTTGATCATGCCGGTAGTCCCGGGCGCTGGCGGGCGCACTGTGATCGACGACGGCAGACCCGGACGCAGCAGCGCCAGCGCCTCGCTGACGATCGGCTCGATCGCAAGCGCGTTGCGCACCACACGACGATGCGGATCGAACGTGAGGACGCGTCGCACGAGCAGCCGCGCGCGCTCGCTCGCCGAGAGCAGGCCGTCGATTGCTGCAGTGACACGCACATCGTCGCCGACCTGTGTACGTGCGACTTCCGCGTAGCCGACGATCGCGCTCAGGACATTGTTGAAGTCGTGCGCCATCGATGCGGCGAGAAAGCCGACCGCCTCGGCCTTCTGGCTGTCGCGCAGCCCTTGCTCCAGTCGCCGCCGCTCCTCTTCCAGCCGATCGCGCCGGCGCAATACGCGGCGCAGGACGACGAGCAACACCCCCGCCAGTCCCGCCAAGGTGAGCGTGCGGGCGTAACTGGAGATCTGGTCCTCCTTCCACGCGCTCAGCACGCTCGACATCGGCTGTGCCAGCTCGACCACCAGGGGATAGGCTTGCACGCGCCGGAGCACACGCAGCTGCGGGTTGGGGCTGGATCGCGCGTCGCGGCGGACGACCTCGGGAGCCTGCATGCCTGCAATCAGCGCGCCGCTGATGTCGTCGCCCGTGCCTGGAGTAGCGTGCATCGGATAGCGTGCGAGCACGACGCCATCGTCGCGCACCAGGCGAATCGACGAATCGCCGAACACGCTGATCGTCGAGTAGAAGCCGGTCAGGTATTCGAATGCGATGCGCGCCAGCACGATGCCGGCGAAGTCGCCATTGCGATCGCGGATCGCGCGGCCGATCGCGAAGGTGCGATAGTCATGTCCCGTCGGCTTGCCGATGTAGAGCGCGCCCGGCGCAGCGTGCTCGATGGTCACGAAGAATGGCCGCTGGCGATAGTCGACGTCGGAGTCCAGGCCGGGAGCGGTCGAGGCGGCCACGTGACCTTCACGATCGAAGATCTCCATCGAGTGCACGAACGGAAAGCGCGTAACGTCCGCCGCCATGCGCTCGCGCGCGGCCTCGTGCGCTGCCGGCGATCCGTCCGCCATGCCCCAGTGCATCGCCTGATCCGCGAGGACGACGTCGAGCTCCTGCACCATGCGGGCAGTCTGCTCGGCGGTCGCGCGGACGAGGGCAAGCTGAGTGTCCTCGCTGCGCGCGATGGCGGTGCCGTAGTCCGTCCATGCTTCGTAGCTGTCCGCGCCGACCATCAGCACGATCAGCAGGACACCAGCGCCGGTTACCCAGCGCTGGAGGCGTCGAGAGTCCGCGGAGCTTGCCGGCTTCATCTACGTCATGAGTTGGCGAACGTTGCGTCGATGGTCTGCCCCGACGGCAGCTGGCACTGGCCTGCGCCGCCGCCCGCCATGCCGTGCTGCGGATGCATGAGCGTGAAGTGGCAACGCATGTGCTGGCCCTCGGTGTCGGCGAGGTTCGCTACGACGCGACCGCTGTAGTGGGTGACGAACGCGGTGTCGGGATACGGACCCCAATAGCGCCAGCCATGCCACGGGCCGGCCCAGCCGTTCCACAGCGGCGCGAGCGTCTCGACCCGCGTGTCGTGCGTGACCTGGAAGAACTGGCCGGAATAGGTGTCGCCGTTGCTGAGGTTCGCAGTGAGCGTCCCGGTGCGATCGTCCGTCGACTTCCAGGCGAAATTCGCCTTGACGTCGCCGCTGCTCGAGTCGCCGATGCCGGTACCGGTGGTCGTGCACGCGGCCAGCAGGGTTATCGAGGCGATGAGGCCGGGCAGGCCGAGCCTGCGCAGGGTCGAGGTGTTCATGACTGTCTCCGCTACAGAAGACGGCAAGCGCCGCCACGAACACCACTGTCTCCCCTGAATCTTCCTGCATGATGTCGCAGCTGCGCCTCCGGGATTGCAACTGCAACGGCGCTCAGCGCATGGCGCTGACCGGCGCCATGAACACATAGCCGGAGCCGCGCTCGGTCCGCAGCAGCTCCGGATTGGACGGGTCGCGCTCGATCTTGCGCCGGAGCCGCAGCATCGTGACGTCGATCGCGCGGTCGTACACCTCCAGCGCATGCACGCGCGAGCGCTCGAGCAGCTGATCGCGCGAGAGGATCCGTTGCGGCGCCGCCAGGAACGCGCACAGCAGATTGAACTCGCTGTTGGTCAGCTCGACGCGCTTGCCGTCGGGCGAAGTCAGGCGATGCAGCCGCAGGTTCAGCTCCCAGCCGGCGAATCGATACGCGCGCAGCTGTTCGTCGCGCGCCACGGTCGGCTCGACGGGCTGCGAACGACGCAGCACCGCACGAATGCGGGCGAGCAACTCGCGCAGGCGGAACGGCTTGGTGACGTAGTCGTCGGCTGCCAGCTCGAGCCCCATGACGAGGTCGGCTTCCTCGGCCTTGCCGCTCAGGATCAGGATCGGGATCGCCGAGCTCTCGCGCACGCGCCGTGCGAGCGTGAGCCCGTCTTCGCCGGACAGGCGCAGATCGATCATCAGCAGATCGACCGGCTCGTCCGCGATGACCTGCAGCATCTCGCGTCCGCTCGCGACGGCGGTGACGCGTAATTCCTGCGCGGTCAGGTATTGAACGAGGACGTTTCGCACGTCCGGATCGTCGTCCAGCGCCAGGACGTGAGGGGCGACGGAGTCCATCAACGAGTGCTCCCTGCCAGGCTGCAGCCTGACCCACAGTCTTTGTAGATTGGACTCGATGCGCTCGCGTAGTTCCTGGCGGCGCGGGCAGATGAACGCGGCTTAATGTCGTGACAGTTGAAATGCAGCCTTGCGTGCGTGAAATCCACTGGTGATGTCGCGCGCTCATCTTCACCGGCGTCGCAGATGGCATTCCGCCGTCCGCAATCACAGGAGACAAGACGATGACCACCGCGACCCCTTTCGTACCCACACCCGCGCTGCGGCGCGCTCTGCCGCTTGCGCTCGCCATCGGCGCGCTCGCCTTCATGACGACTCGCGCCCACGCTGCCGAGCTGGACAAGATCGTGATCGATCAGCCTGTCGTGCAGGTCGTCGGCCATGACGACGCGACCGAGGCGCCGATCGAGAAAGTGACCGTCGTTGCGCGAATCATTCCCGATCCGGACACGCTGACGACCGACTCGGGCGTCGTGCTGTTGAAGGACTACGTGCGCGAGGCGGCGCGCAAGGCGTGCTTCGAGGCGGATCCGGATGAGCTCGACGACGGCACGTGCTATCGCGATGCGATGGCGTCGGCCCAGACGCAGATTGCTGCGATGGTGGCGCGTGCCAGGAGTGCTCGCGACAACGCGGTCGTTGCCAGCACCGCCGTCGCCAACACTCCGACTGGTTGAGCGGTGATGCGTAGCGCTGCGGCGGCGATGCGGGCCGCCGCAGTCGAAAACAGGTCCATATCATGAACGCTCATGCAGTGCTGCTATCGCTGGCGACCGCTTGCATTCTCGGCGGGTGCGTCGCCGAGCCTGTCGCCATGCCGCCGCGCCCGATGCCGCCGCCGCAGCCGGATACCAACGTGTATTTCTATCCGCTGCAGGGACGGAGCATTTCGGCGGAGCAGCAGGATCGCGACAAGTATGAGTGCAACACCTGGGCCGTGCAGCAGACCGGCTTCGATCCCAGCAATCCGCAGGTGCCGCCGCATCGACGCATGCGTCTCGTCGGTGGTCCGCCGCCGGGCGCCGCTGTTGGCGCAGGCGCAGTGACCGGCGCAGTCGTGGGCGCGGCGGTCTCGTCTCCGTGGGAGACAGGACGCGGCGCTCTGCTGGGTGCGATAGCGGGAGCTGCAGTCGGCGGCGTCGCTGAAGCCAGCCGCAACGAGCAGATCGATCGCTCCCAGGCGCAGGCCGACGCAGATGCTGCGCACGCCCAGACGGCGAAGCTGGAGCGGGACGCTTCAGAGTTCCGCCGCGCGCTGGGCGCGTGCCTGGAAGCGCGTGGCTACAGCGTGAAGTGATGGCGACGATGCAAATGCGCGCCGAGGTGACTCACATGTTCAAGACAGATCTGAAACCGATTGCGATTGCGCTGCTGATGGCGGTCGCTGTCGCCGTTTCCTCGAACGCGAGCGCGCAATACCGCGACATGCGGGTTGCGTACGGAAACTATCCGCACATGCACCTCGACAGCCGCTTCGCGCACAACCAGTTCTATCACGACCGCGGCTATGTCGCGCCGGCGATTCCTCGCGGCGCGTTCACCGTGCGCTATCGCGGCGGCGTCTACCTGTATCACGGCGGCGAGTGGTATCGCCGCAATGGCGCAGTTGCGGTCGTGGTTGCAGCGCCGATCGGCGCGTTCGTGCCGGTGCTGCCGGCGTTCTACTCGACGGTGTGGTGGGGCGGCGTGCCGTACTACTACGCCGACGATACGTACTACTCCTGGGACGCCGGGGCGAACGAGTACGAAGTCGTGCAGCCGCCGAGCGGTATCGAGAGCGGCGGCACAACTCAAACGCCCGCGAGCGGTCAGATCTACGTGTATCCGAAGAACGGCCAGTCCGCCGACCAGCAGGCGCAGGATCGTTACGAGTGTCATCGCGCCGCTGTCGCGGACACCGGCTACGACCCGACGCTGGCCGGTGGCGGAGTGCCCGCCGAAAGTGCAGCCAGCCGGCGCGCCGACTACATGCGGGCGCAATCCGCATGTCTCGACGCGCGCGGCTACAGCGTGAAGTAATGGTTTCGATGGGAGGCAGAAGGTGAAAGCAGCTCAATGGTTCGGGTCAGCCGCGTCGGTTGCGGTCGTGCTGTTCTCCGTCACGGCGATGAGCGGATGCAGCTCGCAAGCGCAGCCCGCGGCTGATCCGGCGCCGCCGCCCGAAGTGGGTGTCCTCACGATGCACCCGACGCAAGTGCCCGTGACGACCGAGCTGCCGGGTCGCACGTCGGCCTACCTCGTCGCACAGGTGCGCGCGCGAGTCGATGGCATCGTGCAGCGACGCGAGTTCGAAGAGGGCAGCGACATCGAGGCGAACGATCGCCTGTATCAGATCGATCCCGCACCGTACCAGGCAGCGCTGCAGAGTGCGCAGGCGCAACTTGCGCGAGCGCGTGCGTCGCTGGAGTCGACGACTGCGCAGGCGGATCGCGACAAGCTCCTCGTCGACAACAACGCAATCAGCAAGCAGACGTACGTCAATGACGTTGCGGCCCGGGACCAGGCTGCTGCCGATGTGGAGGCAGGCCAGGCCGCCGTGCGAACCGCAACCATCAATCTCGGCTACACGGACGTCATCTCGCCGATCACGGGCCGCATCGGTCCGTCGCTCGTCACGCAAGGTGCGTATGTCCAGGCGAGTGCCGCCACGCCGATGGCGACCGTGCAGCAGATCGATCCGATCTATGTCGACCTGAACGAGACGAGCGTAGAAGGGCTGCGGCTGCGGCAGCAGGTGGGCAAGGGCCGCGTCAAGCTCAACGGCCCCGATCAGACGCACGTGCGGCTGGTACTCGAGGACGGCACTCCTTATGCGCAGACCGGGCTGCTGCAGTTCACCGACATCAGCGTCAACGAAGGCACCGGCTCCGTGACCGTGCGCGCGATCTTCCCGAACCCCGACCACCTGCTTCTCCCCGGGATGTTCGTGCGCGCGGTCATCGAGGAGGGCACCAGCGCTCATGCGATGCTCGTGCCCGAAGACGGCGTCACGCACGATCGCAACGGGCACGCGACGGTGCTCGTCGTCGAGAAGGACAACAAGGTGGGGCAGCGCACCGTGATCGCGCCGCGCACCGTGGGCACGAACTGGGTCATCGAAGGCGGATTGCAGGACGGCGACCGCGTGATCGTCTCCGGCTTACAACGAGTGCAGCCGGGCATGCTGGTACACGCGGTCGCCGCTCCGGCGAGCACGCAGGAAGCGTAACGTCATGCCGCGTTTCTTCATCGCCCGACCGATCTTCGCGATCGTCCTCGCCATCCTGATCATGCTCGCCGGCGTGCTGTCGATCTGGCGCCTGGCGATCGAGCAGTACCCGTCGATCGCGCCGCCGTCGATCCAGGTTTCCGCGAGCTATCCCGGCGCCTCGGCGAGCACCGTGGAGAACACGGTCGTCCAGGTGATCGAGCAGCAGATGAGCGGCATCGATCACCTGCTGTACATGTCGTCCACCAGCGATGACTCCGGCCGCTCGACGATCACGATCGCATTCGAGCCCGGCACGGATCCGGACATCGCGCAGGTGCAGGTGCAGAACAAGCTGCAGCTGGCAACGCCGCTGCTGCCGCCGCAGGTGCAGCAATCGGGCATTCGCGTGACCAAGTCGGGCGCGTCTTTTCTGCTGGTGGCGTCGTTCGTCTCCTCCGACCCGCACATGACGAAGTACGACATCGCGGACTACGTCGTCTCGCACGTGCAGGATCCGATCAGCCGGATCAGCGGCGTCGGCAACATCAACGTGTTCGGCACGCAGTACGCGATGCGCATCTGGCTGGATGCGAACAAGCTGAATGCGTATGCGCTGACGCCGGTCGACGTAACCAATGCGCTGCAGACGCAGAATGTGCAGATCTCCGGCGGGCAACTGGGCGGCGCCCCCGCGCCGGAGTCGCAGCGCCTGACTGCGTCGATCACCGAGGCGACGTTGCTGCGCACGCCCGATGACTTCGGCAGCATCCTGCTCAAGGTGGATCCGGACGGATCGCAGGTGCGCCTGCGCGATGTCGCACGCATCGAGCTCGGCGCAGAGAGTTTCGATGTCGACGACAAGTACAACGGCCAGGGTTCCTCGGGCATCGGCGTCCAGCTGGCTGCGGGCGCGAACGCGCTGAAGACGGCCCAGGCGGTGCGGGCGCGGCTGACCGAGCTGTCGCAATATTTCCCGGCGGGCCTGCACATCGAGTACCCGTATGACACGACGCCGTTCGTGAAGGTGTCGATCGAGGAGGTGGTCGCGACGCTGTTCGAAGGCATCGCGCTGGTGTTCCTCGTGATGTACCTGTTCCTGCAGAACATCCGCGCGACGCTCATTCCGACGATTGCGGTGCCGGTCGTGCTGCTGGGAACGTTCGGCGTGCTGGCTGCGGCCGGGTTCACCATCAACACGCTGTCGATGTTCGGCCTCGTGCTTGCCATCGGTCTGCTCGTCGACGACGCGATCGTCGTCGTGGAGAACGTCGAGCGCCTGATAGCGGAGGAGCACCTGTCGCCGCGCGAAGCGACGGTCAAAGCGATGGGTCAGATAACCGGGGCATTGTTGGGCGTGGCCGTAGTGCTCTCCGCCGTGTTCGTGCCGATGGCGTTCTCGACAGGATCGGTCGGCGGGATCTACCGGCAGTTTTCGCTGACTATCGTTGCCGCGATGGCGCTGTCGGTGTTCGTCGCTCTCAGTCTGACGCCGGCGCTGTGCGCAACGCTGCTGCGCGACGGGCACACGCGTGCTCATCGCGGCTTCTTCGCCTGGTTCAACCGGCAGTTCGAGAACAATCGCGAGCGCTACGTGAGTGGCGCACGTCACGTGATCGCGCGCTCGGGACGGTGGCTGCTGATTTACGGCGGCATCATCGCGGCGATGGCGCTCATGTTCATGCGATTGCCGACTTCATTCCTGCCGGACGAGGACCAGGGCTACATGCTCGTGCAGGTGCAGGGTCCGCCGGGCGGCACGCAGAGCCGGACCGGCAAGGCGCTGGGCGACGTGAGCGACTACTTGTTGAAGCAGGAATCGCACATGGTCGACGCCGTGTTCCAGATCAACGGCTTCAACTTTGCCGGGCGCGGCCAGAACCAGGGCATGCTGTTCGTGCACCTGATCGACTGGTCGAAGCGCAAGGGCGCAGACCTGAGCGTGCAGGCGCTGATCAAACGCGTCTCGGCGCACTTCGCCACGTACGGCGATGCAGTGGTGATTCCGGTCAATCCGCCGCCGATCCGCGAGCTCGGCACTTCGTCCGGTTTCGACCTGGAGCTGGAGGATCGCGGCGGTCTCGGCCACGACGCGCTCCTGCGCGCACGCGACCAGTTGCTCGCGAGCGCACGCAAGGATCCGGCACTTGCGCTCGTGCGCGCCAATGGGCTCGACGACAACCCGACGTTCAGCATCCAGGTGGATCGCGAAAAGGCCAGCGCGCTGGGGGTCTCGCCCAGCGACGTCGATCAGTCGTTCTCGATCGCGTGGGGCTCGCGCTACGTCAACAACTTCCTCGACACCGACGGTCGCATCAAGAAGGTGTTCGTGCAGGCCGACCAGCAGTTCCGCATGAACCCGGACGACCTGCGCCTGCACTACGTGCGCAACTCGCGCGGCGACATGGTGCCGATCTCGGCGTTCGCGCGCGGCAAGTGGACGTTCGGCTCGCCGAAGCTCGAGCGCTACAACGGCGTGCCTTCGCTGGAGATCCAGGGTCAGGCGGCGCCGGGCCACAGCACCGGCCAGGCGATCGCAGCGATGGAGCGGCTTGCCGCGCAGCTGCCGTCCGGCATCGGTTACGAGTGGACCGGCCTTTCGCTGCAGGAGAAATTGTCGGGCGCGCAGGCGCCGCTCCTGTATGCAATCTCGATCCTGGTCGTGTTCCTGAGCCTCGCCGCGCTGTACGAGAGCTGGCTCATCCCCGTGGCCGTGATCCTCGTCGTGCCGCTCGGCGTGATCGGCGCTCTCGCCGCCGCGTTCGTCTTCGGCCTGTCGAACGACGTTTATTTCCAGGTCGGCCTGCTGACGACGATCGGCCTGTCGGCGAAGAACGCGATCCTGATCGTCGAATTCGCGCGCAACCTGCACGAGCAGGGCAAGAGCCTCGTCGACTCGGCGCTCGAAGCCGCGCACCTGCGGCTGCGCCCGATCCTCATGACGTCGATGGCATTCGTGCTCGGCGTACTGCCGCTCGCCATCGCCACCGGCCCCGGCTCCGCGAGCCGCAACGCAATCGGTACCGGCGTCATCGGCGGCATGCTGAGCGCCACGTTCGTGGCGACGTTCCTGATACCGATGTTCTTCGTGGTGATCGGCAAGCTGCGGCGGCAGAGCGTGGTTGCGCAGGAAAGGTCAGTGGCCGAAGCTGGGTGATCCGGAAAGCTCTCGCCAAGGCGCCACGCGCGCCAAGCCAGAAAAGCTTCTGACTATTCAGATTCTCTCTTCCTTGGCGTTCCCCTTGGCGTTCTTTGCGCCTTGTATGGTGCGCGCGGCGCTGGAGTAGGCTCTGTAGCGCCGGGGTGAAGGGACGTTGTGGCGCCCATCTGGTCGATAGCAACGACACAGACTCCACTAAGACATCCCTCATCCACATCTGCACCGTCGATGAGGA
>DATEJG010000033.1:0-51304 GCA_035278165.1 Steroidobacteraceae bacterium | reverse complement strand
ATCATAGGGCCGCCAGACCAATTGAAAAGCCCGCGGCCCTTCTGTAGACCGTTCGCGCAACGAGACACGCGCAGCACGCGTGCCCGCAGGTCAACCTGGGAGACGCCACATGCCCGCGAAGTTCAGCAAGAGCATCGGCCGCACGCTCGACGCCCGCCCCGACCGCCTCGACCTGCGCGACCGGGAATTCACGCCGAGCGTGGTCTCGCTGCCGCAGCAGTGGCCGGACGATGCGACGATCCGCCGCCTCGTGCCGCGCTATTGCAAATCGGGGCTCGTGCTCGACCAGGAATCGGAAGGCGCTTGCACCGGCTTCGGCCTGGCGTGCGTCGTCAACTACCTCAACTGGCGTGCCGCGCTCGAAAACGGCAGCGCGCGCACCAAGCATCGCCCCGTCAGCCCGCGCATGCTGTATCACCTCGCGCGCTTCTACGACGAGTGGCCGGGCGAAGACTATTCCGGCTCGAGCTGCCGCGGCGCATTGAAGGCCTGGCACAAGCACGGCGTGTGCAGCGAGGACATGTGGCCGTATCGCGATGCCGAGGGACGCGTGCGCTTCGTGACGCCGAACGAGAAGTGGGCGGAGGACGCGCTGCAGCGGCGGCTCGGCGTGTACTACCGCGTCAACCGGGCGTCGGTCGTCGACATGCAAGCCGCCATTCTCGAGATCGGTGCGATCTACGTGTCGGGAGACGTGCACGACGGCTGGGGCATCGCCGTGCGCAACAAGCCGATCAACGGTCACGCGGCGTTGCCGGCGGTGAAGCCGATGAAGAAGGCGGATTCGCTCGGCGGACACGCCTTCGCGCTGGTCGGCTTCAACCGCATCGGCTTCGTCGTACAGAACTCGTGGGGACTGCGCTGGGGCAATTGCGGCTTCGGCGTGCTGCCGTACGAGGATTGGGTGAAGTACGGCACCGATGCGTGGATCGCTGCGCTCGGCGTGTCATCGCAGGCTGCGAAGCCGTCCAACGTACCGGTGCGCAGCAAGGAAAAGACGGTGATCGCGCGCGCCGGCGCCATCACGTTCACTTCGAGCGCCGCGAGCGCGCCGCCGCCGAAAGTCCGCAAGGAAGTCACGCCGTGGAGCGCCGAGGAGGCGTATCGCCACACGCTCGTGATGGGCAACGACGGCGAGGTGATCAACCGCATCGTCACCCACGAGAACGGCGCGAGCTGCGTGACCGATCTCGTCTGCGAGTCGCCGCTGCGCTTCTGGCAGAACAGCAGCAAGCCGCAGCGCATCGCGATCTACGCACACGGCGGGCTGAACTCCGAGGACGCGTCGGTGCAGCGCATTCAGACGCTAGCGCCCTACTTCAAGGCGAACGGCGTCTACCCGCTGTTCCTCACGTGGCGCACCGGGCCGACCGAAACGCTCTCCAGCATCCTTGAGGACGAGCTGAAAAAAGTGCCCCGGCCGGAAGGCGACGTCGGCGACCTGTTCGAGCGCGTCAAGGAGACAGCCGCCGAAGTCCTCGATCGCACGGTCGAAGTGCTCGCGCGCCCGGCGGCCAAGCCGATCTGGAGCCAGATGAAGCAGAACGCCGCGAGCGCCGCCGACGTGAGCCGCGGCTGCGCACTGCTGGCAGACGCGCTCGTGCAGTTGCAACAGCGAGCGCCGCAATTGGAGATCCACCTGGTCGGCCACTCTGCAGGCTCGATCATTCTCGGGCACCTGCTCGACCTGCTGCCGTCGCGCAGCCTGAATGTCGCGAGCTGCCACCTGTACGCGCCTGCGTGCACGGTGCGTTTCGCGCTGGATCACTATGCGCCGGCGATCGACAACGACGTGCTGCCGCGCAAGCGGTTCTTCATTCATTTGCTGTCCGACGACAACGAGATCTGCGACACGGTCGGTCCGTATCGCAAATCGCTGCTGTACCTGGTGAGCCGCGCGCTCGAGAGCTGCCACAAGATGCCGATCCTCGGCCTGCAGCAGGCGTTCGAGGCGAAGGCCAATCCGAAATGGCACGACGGCGAGCTCGACAGCGTGAAGCGCTGGCAGAAGTTCTGGAGCGCCGGCGGCAACGGCCTCGACGTGGTGAGCGACAAGCAGGTCTCGACCGGCTCGCTCGGCCCGCGCATCCGCGCCTGTCACGGCAGCTTCGACAACGACGCGACGACGATCGAGACGACGCTGCGGCGGATCACCGGCGACAAGCTGGCGTTCGGGGTGGAGTGGATCGATTACTGAGGCGGCGAGTAACGCACGACGCCGTCCGCCTCGCTGCGCCGGAGCCGGCCCGCATGCACCAGATACTCCAAATGCGCCAGCGCCTCGCCGAGCGCCAGGAACAGGTGCATGCCCTTGAGCTCGCGGCGGAACATCGAGGGCAGCACTTGCGCCGCGGTCTTCGGCTCGCGGCACAGCTGCTCGATGCGCACGAGCTGCTCCTGGTGATGCGTCGTCAGATCGTCGATGCGCTGCTGCAGGCCATGGAACGGCACGCCGTGCGACGGCAGCACCAACGTCTCGGTCGCCAGCCCGCGCAGCCGCTGCAGCGACTCCAGGTACGAGCGCAGTGGATTCGCGTCAGGAACGTGGAATCCATAGCTGATGTTCGATGAGATCGACGGCAGCACCTGGTCGCCGCTGATCAGCACGCGGGCCGCTGCGTTCGAAAGGCACAGATGCCCGTGCGCGTGGCCGTCGGTCCGCACCGCCGTCCACTGCGCGCCGCTCCACTGCAGTGTGTCGCCGTCGCCGATGAAGCGCTCGACCTGCGGCAGACCGCTGCTGATGCGGCCGAAGCGCTCCGGGTTGAACAGCGGCTGGACGTGCGAAACGTCCGTCAAGCCGTGCGAGCGGAAGAATTCCTCGACGCGCCGTGGCGACGGCCTGTCCTCCGCGCTTGCGATCTGCCGCAGCATGTCGTGTGTGCTCGCCGACATGAGCACCGGGACGCGATAACGCTCCTGCAGCCAGGCCGCAAGCCCGCTGTGATCCGGATGAATGTGCGTGACGAACACCGCCCGGACCGGTTGTGTCGCGAATGTCTCGCGCTCGATCGCTTGCCACGCATCCTTGCCCATCTGCACCGCCATGCCGGTGTCGACGATGACGCAGCCGTCGCCGCTCGCGACCAGCCACACGTTGATGTGATTCAGCTCCATCGGCAGCGGGATGCGCGCCCAGCGCACACCCGGCGCGATCTCGACGCTTGCGCCCGGCGCCGGAGCTGCGACGGTCACGTATCGCAGGCGCTGAGGCGCGGATGGAAATGCCTCGCCCTCCGCGGTGACTGCGGGGGCGGTCGGTGAAATGCGTGCGGGATCGGAGGAGGAAGCGGATGTCATCGAAAGCGCCGGGGTCTGCAGTTGCGTATCATGCGGGGAACTTCGGCAAAGGTGAAATTCCGCCATGCGATCTGGCCATGCAATCGTGTTCCGCTCCCTGGTGCTCGCGCTCGTCTGCGTTGCAGGCAACGCCGGCGCTGCGCCGTCCGCTGCCGAGCGCGCACTCGTCAAGCGCGTCCAGGCGCAGCAGGAGCGCTCGATCGCGCTGCTGGAGCAGATCGTGAACATCAACAGCGGCACCATGAACTTCGCCGGCGTGCGCAAGGTTGCGGACGTGCTGGGTCCGCACTTCGAGGCACTCGGCTTCAAGCTGCGCTGGGAAGACGGCGCAGCGTTCGGCCGCGCCGGCCACCTGATCGCCGAGCATCCGGGCCGCGGCCGGCACATCCTGCTGATCGGCCATCTCGACACCGTATTCGAGCCGAATCATCCGTTCCAGAAATTCGAGCGCATCGATGCGCAGACCGTCCGCGGTCCGGGAACGTCCGACATGAAGGGCGGCCTGGTGGTCGCGCTGGCGGCGCTCACCGCGCTAAAGGAAACCAAGGCGCTCGACGCCATGCACATCACCGTGGTGATGATCGGCGATGAGGAAGATGCGGGCCGTCCGATCGAAGCGGCGCGCGCCTCGCTGGTGGAAGCAGCGAAGGCTGCCGACATCGCGATCGGACTCGAGAACGGCGCGGACGATCCGAAGACCGCGCTCACGGCGCGCCGCGGCTACACCGGCTGGCAGATCGACGTCAAAGCGCGCAGCTCGCACTCATCGCAGATCTTCACCGACGAGGTCGGTGCGGGCGCGATCTACGAGCTGGCGCGCATCCTGCACACTTTCTACGACGAGCTGCACGGCGAGGAGCTGCTGACGTTCAATCCGGGGCTGGCTGCCGGCAGCACCCAGGTCGAGTTCGACCAGCAGATGCTGCACGCGGAGCTGTTCGGCAAGGACAACATCGTTGCGCCGGTGGCGGTCGCGACCGGCGATCTGCGCACGATATCCGCCGAGCAGCTCGAGCGCACCAAGGAGCGGATGCGCAAAATCGTCGCGGCGAGCCTGCCGCAGACCTCTGCGACCATCACGTTCAGCGACAGCGGTCCGCCGATGCCGCCGACCGAGGGCAACCGCAAGCTCCTGTCGATGTACGACTCGGTCAGCCGCGACCTCGGCTTCGGTCCGGTGACGGCGGTGGATCCGCGCCGCGCGGGCGCCGCGGACATCGCGTATGCAGCGGACCACGTGGAGATGGCGATCGACGGCATCGGCTTGCTCGGTCACGGCAATCACACGCCCGACGAGGTTGCCGACCTGCGCACGTTCCCGATCCAGTCGCAGCGCCTGGCGGTGCTGCTGCTGCGTTTGAGCAAGGGTTAGTGTCGGGCTTGGATCAGGGCCTCGAGCGGTCGCGCCGCGCGACTGTCGGGAAACACGTGCTCTTCCAGTCCGCTCTCGGACGCGCCGAGGTGCGACGCGAGCAGCCCTTTCACGATCGAGCGCAGGTCGAGCGTCGGCCGCAGGTCACGGCCTTCGTACAGCGCGCTGCTGGCGAGTCCAGGCCACTCGGCTATTACGCGTCCGCCAGCCACTGCGCCGCCTGCGAGCAACGCGCACGTCGCAGTGCCGTGATCCGTTCCAGCCGTGCCGTTCACGGCGACGGTGCGGCCGAACTCCGTCACGACGAGCACTGCGCTGCGCCTCCACGCGTCGCCGAGCGACGTGCGCAGGCTGTTCAATGCCACGTCGAGCGCGCGCAAGCGATTTGCGAGCTGACCTCGCTCCGCGCCTTGATTGGCATGCGTGTCCCAACCGCTTGCTTCGAGCACCGCGACGCGCGGCCCATCGGCTGCCGCAAGAAATTTCCCCGCCGCGGCCGCGACGGTATTCAACGCGTTCAGCGGATCGCGTCGGCTCGCGCCGCCCATGCCCGCTCCAGCCACGCTATCCGCAGCGAGCGCTGATTGCAGACGGCTCGCGAAGTACTCGTCGCTCGAGTACAGGTCTGCGATGCGCTGCAGGGTGTCGGAGTCCGTCTCGGGCAGACGTGACGGCGCCCATGAACCGACGCGCGCCTCGCCACGGAGCACCAGCGGCACGTTCTGCGCGAGCGCCAGCGCAATCCGATCCGTCGCACGCTGCTTCGCTTCCGGCAGCAGCGGCAGCGCGCGATTCAGCCAGCCATCGTGAGAAGCCTTGGGGCTGCCGGTGCCGTTCTCGAGCAGATCCTGGCCGTCGAAGTGCGAGCGCTCGCGATACGGCGAGGCGACGGCGTGAAATACGATCAGCTCCTGCGCCTGAAAGCGCTCGTGCAGAGCCGTGAGCGAGGGATGCAGCGCGAACATGCCGTTCAGCTTCAGCTGCGGCGAGGTGATCGCGAGCGAGCCCCGCTTCGCGGCGTAGCAGCCGTCGCCGTAAGCTGGCACCGCGGCGAGACCATCGAGTGCGCCTCGCAACAGCACCAGTACGAAACGCGCGTCGGTGGCAACGTCGGCGAATGCACACCGTGGCAGCATCGTGGCCGCACCGGCCGCGAGAGCTCCGCTTACGAATGCTCGCCTGCTGGTCATGCTCGATCTCATCGGCGTTGAAATTCAGGACTGGCCAGCAGCAGCGTGATGCCCTGCTCTGCACTCGCGGCGCGCGCAAGCGCGACTCGCGTCCGCTCGCTGAGCGCGGCGCCGAGCGATTGCTCGCCAAGACTCAATGGCTGCGCGCGGCCGGCAACGCGCGCCGCGACGGAACCCGCCCACTCGATGCGTTTCAGCAGCGCATCCGACCCGTCCCAGTGCGTCGCGGTGTCCGGCCAGCCCGCCGGCGAGCCCGGTGTGTACGGTCGCTGTCCCAGCAGGTCGAACGGCGCAGCGATCTGGCGCGGCTCGGCCGGAACGAAATCGAGCATGCGCAGGGTCGACACGACGAGCTCGTGCGGGGTCTTGAATTTCACGCCGGTCGCGGACCACGCAGCAGGCGTATCGAGCAGCGCCCGATAGACAGTCGGCAGGTCCCCATCGCTCTCGCGAAACGCTTGCGCGATTCGCTCGACAGTGTCGGGTGGCGGCTCGTCTGCGACGAAGTGCCGCGCCAGCTTCAGTGCGACATGTCGCGCCGTCGCAGGATGTTTCGCGAGATCGGCGAGCACGGCGCGCGGCTGCGCGACGCCGGACTGGTTGTAGCGCGTTCCCAGGATCGTCTTCGGGCCCGGCTCGTGCGCGGCCTCGTGGAAGGTGAACTTGCCCAGCTCGCCGCCGCGCGGGAAGCGATCCGTGCCGAGCGACCAGCCGGTCAGCGCCTGCGCGAAAGTCGTTACGTCCTGCTGCGTGTAGCCGCCGTCGACGCCGAGCGTGTGCAGCTCGAGGATCTCGCGCGCGAGGTTCTCGTTGATCCCGAGCTTGCGCCCGTCGGCGACCGCACGCCGGCCGCGGCGGCGCGCGAGCTGCGAGCCCGGCCCGATCGAGGCCTGGTTGTCGAGATACAGGATCATCGCCGGGTGCGCCTCGACCGCGGCGAGCATGTCCGCGAACCGGCCCGTCACGTGCGGCCTGATCGCCTCGTTCTCCAGTGTGCCGGCGAGCGCCAGGACCTGCGGCTTGTCGGCAGAGACCGCGAAATGGTTGCTCCAGAAGTGAACCAGCCGCTCGCGGAACGACTCGGTGCTCGTGACGGCGACGCGATAGCGCGCGGCGACCTGGTCCAGGTACAGCGGCGCGAGCTTGGTCCGCAGCGCGCCGAGCACGCGCTTGGCGGTCTCGCCGTCCGACGGCGCCCTGCGCTGCTGATTCCGGTCCTCACGCAGCTCGGCGTACGTCTTGAATATCTCGGCCGACGACGGCAGCCCGCGGATCTCGTCGGGCAGCGTGCGGGAACCGGCGATCTGCTTCTGCAGCCAGGAGCGCGCATCGCTGCCTGCGCTGGCGATCTCACCGGGACGGGCGCCCAGGCCGAAACGATTTGCCGCAACGACTGCGTCGAGGGTCATGCGGGACACAACGTCCGAGCGACGCGCAGGTTGACGAAGAGTCAGGCTGTGGGTCAGCCTTTGGCCTGACAGCTCTAGAACAGGTTCTGGCCCGCGACGAGCTGGGGCTCGGTGTCGGCCTTGCGGGGCGCGAGCAGGTCGACGACGCGCTCGTCGCTGCGCAGGATGAAGCTGTTACCGGGCTGCTGTTTCGCCAGCTTCTTGACGTGCGCCAGCAGGTGCGCGACGGCGTCGGCGCTGCCGGCGCCCGTGGTCTGCGAGTCCAGCGCCGCCACCGAGACCGTCAACAGCGGGTACTTCTGCTGCTTCTCGTCGCGGTCCGACGCGTTGATGAATCCGGCCGCCGCGTGCTCGGGCGAGTAGAAATTCGCGACGGTCGCGGTGAAGCGGTGAACGATGCGGTTGACGCGCTCGCGCCAGTCGGCCGAGCGCATCACCGCGATGAAGTCGTCGCCGCCGACGTGCGCGATGAAGTCGAGCCGCGCCGAGAACATGTTCTTCAGCAGGCCGGCGAGGTGCAGGATCACCTGGTCGCCCTGGGCATAGCCGTACACGTCGTTGTACGGCTTGAACGAGTCGAGGTCGAAGTAGGCGACCACGAAGCGCTTGCGGTTCTCGATCAGCCGGTCGATACAGCTGCGCAGCGCCGCGTTGCCGGGCAGCAAGGTCAGCGGATTGGAGTGCTTCGCGGACTGCAGCTGCTGCTCGGTGATCAGCCGCAGCACGTCGATGGTCTGGCCGAGCCCGTGATAGCGGCCGTCCTTGGTGATGACGAACTCTTCGGTGAGCCGCGGACGGCCCTTCTGCGTCACCAGCCGGCTGACCTGCTCCAGGCGCAGCTGGCCGTCGACGAGCAGCGTCGGCGACTCCATGACCGCGGTGATCGGCTTCTTGTTGTAGATCTCGGGATGCAGCGGCTTCGCCAGCAGCGCGAACAGCTGCTCGCGGCGGACCACGCCGAGCGGGCGCCCCTCCTGCACCACCGGCAGCGTCAAGTGGTCAGGCTGGTCGCGGAACAGATCGGCCAGATCCTGCACGCGCATCTCGGGCGTTACCGGGCGCACGTAGTTCGCGATGTGCTCCGCGCACAGCGCCGTGTGCGTGACGACCGAGCGGTCGAGCGATTCGAGCTGCTGCAGAGCCGCCATCGGCGCGTGATCGGGCCGGCCGAACAGGTTGCCCTGCAGGCGGTCGATGCCGAGGTCGACCAGCTCGCGGCACTCGCGCTCGGTCTCGACGCCTTCGGCGACCACGCGGCAGCCCATCGCACGACCCATGTCGAGCATCGAGCGCACGAACTCCAGCTTGGTCTGATCGGAGTCGATGCCGCTGACGAAGTAGCGATCGATCTTCACGTAGTCGGGCTTCAGCTCCGACCAGGTGCGCAGGCCGGAGGAGCCCGCGCCGAGGTCGTCGATCGCGATTGCGCAGCCTGCCTCGCGCAGCCGCTGCAGCGTCGAGCGCAGGCGTGCGTAGTCATCGAGCAGGCTCTCTTCGGTCAGCTCGATGACGCAGCGATCGGGCGGCACGCCCGCCGCGACGGCGTACTCGAGGAAGCGCGTGGCGAAGTTCGGCTCTTCGTAGACGGTGTCCGGCGAGACGTTGACGAACAGCAGCCCCGCGACGCGCGCGGCGGCGAAGCGCTTGAAGGCGTTCTGGATGCACAGGAAATCGAGCTGCAGCTTCACGCCGTTGCGACGCGCCGCTTCGAACAGGTTCTGCGGCGAGTGCAGCCAGCTGTCGGAGGGCCCGCGGGTCAGCGCCTCGAAGCCGCAGATGCCGCGCGAGCGCGGATCGACGATCGGCTGGAACAACGTCGAGATGCGCCCCTCGCGCACCAGCTCCGTGAGCTCGTGCGTCGCGGCGTCGAGCCTGCGCAATCGCAAGGTCGGCGAGTCGGGGCGGACTTCGGACATGCGCCAGGGGGTCCGTCAGCGTAAGGGTCCAGGCGCATTACGTTAATGTTCGGGCCCGCAGCGGTCCGAGATGCGCATCGCAACACTGAGGCGGCGCCTGATGCAGAGGTCAGGGAACCGCCGGGGAAGTGTGACCGGAGTCACGAAGCAGTCAGGCCGAAGCCTGACTCCTATCTCTTCATCGCGTCGAAGAAGTCCGCGTTGGTCTTGGTGTCCTTCATCTTGTCGATGAGGAACTCGATCGACGCGAGCTCGTCCATGGGGTGCAGGAGCTTGCGCAGGATCCAGATCTTCTGCAGCTCTTCCTGCGAGGTGATCAGCTCTTCGCGGCGCGTGCCGGAGCGGTTGATGTTCACCGCCGGGAACACGCGCTTCTCCGACACGCGGCGATCCAGGTGGATTTCCGAGTTGCCGGTGCCCTTGAACTCCTCGTAGATCACGTCGTCCATGCGCGAGCCGGTGTCGATCAGCGCGGTGGCGAGGATCGTCAGCGAGCCGCCTTCCTCGATGTTGCGCGCGGCGCCGAAGAAGCGCTTCGGACGCTGCAGGGCGTTCGCGTCGACGCCGCCGGTGAGCACCTTGCCGGAGCTCGGCACGACGGTGTTGTAGGCGCGCGCCAGGCGCGTGATGGAATCGAGCAGGATCACGACGTCGCGCTTGTGCTCGACCAGCCGCTTCGCCTTCTCGATCACCATCTCGGCGACCTGCACGTGGCGCGTGGCGGGCTCGTCGAACGTCGAGGACACGACCTCACCGCGCACGGTGCGCGCCATCTCGGTCACTTCCTCGGGACGCTCGTCGATCAGCAGCACGATCAGGTACACGTCGGGATGGTTCGAGGTGATCGACGTCGCGATGTTCTGCAGCAGCATGGTCTTGCCGGCTTTCGGCGGCGAGATGATCAGGCCGCGCTGGCCTTTGCCGATCGGCGCGACCAGGTCGATGATGCGCGCTGTCAGGTCCTCGCTCGAGCCGTTGCCGCGCTCGAGCTTGAGACGCTTGGTCGGATGCAGCGGGGTCAGGTTCTCGAACAGAACCTTGTGGCGCGCGCCTTCGGGGGAGTCGAAATTGATCTCGCCCACCTTGAGCAGCGCGAAGTAGCGCTCGCCGTCCTTCGGCGGACGGATCAGGCCGGAGATCGAGTCACCGGTGCGCAGGTTGAAGCGGCGGATCTGGCTCGGGCTGACGTAGATGTCGTCCGGGCCGGCGAGGTACGAGCTGTCGGAGGAGCGCAGGAAGCCGAAGCCGTCCTGCAGGATCTCCAGCACGCCGTCGCCGTAGATGTCCTCGCCCGAGCGCGCGTGCGCCTTGAGGATCGAGAAGATGATGTCCTGCTTGCGCGAGCGGGCGAGGTTCTCCAGGCCCATGCGCTGCGCGATCTCCACCAGCTCGCCGACCGGCTTGAGCTTGAGCTGGGTCAGGTTCATCGACTGACGCGATGCTGCGAGCTCGGAGGGAGAGATGATGCCTACGTCGTCGGCGTCGAAATCGTCGACCGGCAGGTCGTCGTGCATCTGCCGGTGATTGCCGCCGCGATCGCGATTGCCGTCGTTGCCACGATTGGGCCGACCGCCGCCGCCACCTTTGCCCGGGCGGTTACGGGCCTGATTACCGAGATAGCCTCTCACAGTTTGCTGTCCAGAAATGCGACCAGGTCTGTTTTACGGGGGGCTCCGACCTTCTGGCCTTCGACCTGGCCGTTCTTGAAGAGGATGAGGGTCGGAATGCTGCGCACGTTGAAGCGCTGCGATGTCTTGGGATTCTCGTCGACGTTGAGCTTGGCGATCGTGACCTTGTCGCGATACTCCGCGGCGATCTCGCTCAGCATGGGGGCGATGGCCTTGCACGGGCCGCACCACTCGGCCCAGAAGTCGAGCAGCACCGGCCGGCGGGCTTTCACCACGTCGTCCTCGAAGCTCGCGTCGCTGATGTGCACGATCGGGTCGCTCTTGTCGCTGGTCACCGGAGAAACACTCCTCGAAAGTAGGTTATCGCCTGCGAGTCTGCCGTGGAGCCCGCGCGCGGGCCCGTTATGAACCTGTGTGGTTGCAGCGTTTCGGTAAATTTTCGCGAGGTGTCGCAGCGCGGCGCCGGTGCTTACGGACGCAGCGCGGAATGCGCGGATCGGCTAAACTCTCTGGCCGAAAACTTGGTGGCCGAAAACTCTGTGACTGAAAAAAACTTTACGTGACTCGAAATGGCACCCGACATGGCACGCCGGCGGGGGTCTTTTTACGAGGAGCTTGGAGCCGGTGATCCGGTCGGGGCGGGAGCGGATGAATCCGCTGCGTTGGGGCTTATTAGAACCGCAGCCCTCGCAATTTGCAAGCCGGCCCAGATCAATCGTCCACACGCACGCACGCGGCAAACGCCGCGCCACCTCCGCACCTCTCGCACACCTCAACACGAATGGCTGAATCGCACTTAACAGAGCTGTCCTTCTCGAGCCTGCATCTGCCGGAAACGCTGCAGAAAGGCCTCGCCGACGCTTCCTTCGAACGCTGCACGCCGATCCAGGCGCAGACGCTGCCGCAGGCGCTGGCCGGGCTCGACGTCGCCGGACAGGCGCAGACCGGCACCGGTAAAACCGCGGCATTCCTGGTCGCGATGTACGCGCGCCTGATCCGCACCGAGCCGCCGCCATCGCGCAGTCTCAATGCGCCGCGCGCGCTGATCATCGCCCCAACGCGTGAGCTGGCGGTGCAGATCCATCGCGACGCCGAGGTGCTCGGCGCGCACACCGGCCTGACGCTCGGGCTCGCGTTCGGCGGCGTCGACTACGACAAGCAGCGCCACCAGCTCGAGCAGGGCGTCGACGTGCTGATCGGCACGCCGGGCCGCATCATCGACTTCGCCAAGCAGCGCGTGGTCGACCTGCGCGCGGTGCAGGTGCTGGTGCTCGACGAAGCCGACCGGATGTTCGATCTCGGCTTCATCAGCGATATCCGCTGGATCCTGCGGCGCCTGCCGGCGCCGGAGCAGCGGCTCAACATGCTGTTCTCGGCGACCTTGTCGCACCGGGTCCTGGAGCTCGCCTACGAGCACATGAACGATCCGACGCTGGTGCGCATCGAGCCGGACAAGATGACCGTCGACCGGGTCCGTCAGGTGATCTACTACCCGTCGAACGAGGAGAAGCCGCGGCTGCTGGTCGGGCTGCTCAAGCACATGGACCCCCGCCGCAGCATGGTGTTCGTCAACACGCGGCGCGCGGCGGAGCAGATCGAGCAGCTGCTGCGCGGCAACCAGATCAACGCCGAGGCGATTTCCGGCGACGTGCCCCAGCGCAAGCGCCTGCGCATGCTGCGCGACTTCCACGAGGGCACTCTCGCGGTGCTGATCGGCACCGACGTCGCCTCGCGCGGCCTGCACATTCCGGACGTCAGCCACGTCTTCAACTACGACCTGCCGCAAGATCCCGAAGACTACGTGCATCGCATCGGGCGTACGGCGCGCGCCGGCGCAGAAGGCGACGCGATCAGCTTCGGCTGCGAGGAATACGTGATCTCGCTGCCGGATATCGAGGCCTACATCGGCCGCAAGCTGCCGGTGGCACCGGTGCCTCAGGAAATGCTGCCCGAGATCGTCATGCCCGCGCCGGTGCGCTACCGCCCTGGCGGTCGTGGCCGGCCGAACGACAACGGCCATCGCGGCGGTGGCGGCGGCGGACGTCGCGGTCCGCGGCGTGAGGGCGGCGGTCAGCGTCCCGCGCGCGCACCGCGGCCTGAGCGCACACCAGCCCCCAGCAGCAATCCACAGCCGAGCACCGAAGGTGCTGCGCCAGCCGGCGAAGGCACCAAGCGCAGGCGGCGCCGCCGGCGCGGTCGTGGTGGCGGCGCGCGCGAAGGTGCGCCGGCCAATCCGGAAGTGACGGGCGACTAGCCCAGCAGATCCTGCACGCGCTCGACCGTCGCGAAATCCTCCATCTGTCGCGCGCGCTGCGTCGAATCCGGACGCGAGATCGCGAAGATCTGTGCGATGCCGTGCACCCGCGCCGCCCTGAGCACGGGGATGCTGTCGTCGACGAACAGGCAACGTGCCGGATCGAAGTCCAGTCGCGCCTGCAGCTGCGCCCAGAACCGCGGATCCTCCTTCGGCATGCCGAGCTCGTGCGAGCTGACGACGCGGCGAAAGTAGCGGCCGAGCCCGGTCTGCTCGATCTTGATCGCCAGCGTCTCGCGATGCGCATTCGTAACCAGCACCGGATCGAGGCCGCGCGCATGCAGCGTCTGCAGGAACAGCTCGGCGCCGGGCAAAAACCGCACGTGTGCGCGCACTTCGCGCTTCAGCTGCGCGACGTCGAGCGCCAGCTCGCGGCTCCAGAAGTCGATGCAATACCAGTCGAGAGTGCCCTGCTTGGCGATGAAGCGCGGCTCGAGCGCCGCGTACGCCGCTTCGAGCGACAACTGGTGCAGCTGCGCGTAGCGCTGCGGTACCAATTCCAGCCAGAAATAGTTGTCGAAGCGCAGATCGAGCAGCGTGCCGTCCATGTCGAGCAGGACAGTGGCGACGTCGGCCCAGCGCGGCAGGAGGGTGCCGCTCCTATGTGCGGCGCTCGGCAGAGTATTCAAGGAGCAGGTCCGGGTTCTCGATGGTGGAGCGCCGTATGATAGGCGACCCGGGCGCACGGGTCCCGGTACAGCATTCGACGAGGGTTGCTCAATGGAGCTCGGCTGGGGTCTGCTGACGATGATCTTGCTCGCTGCGGCGCTCGTGTGGTTCTGGCAGGACAGCCTGGCCGCGCGCGAGAGCGCCAATGCAGCGGCGAAGGAGGCGTGCACGCGCCTCGGCCTGCAGTTCCTCGACGGCACGGTGGCGTTCGCGCGCGTCGAGCTGATCCGCGTCGCCGGCTGGCTGAAGCTCCGCCGCACCTACGTGTTCGACTACACGGCGACGAGCATCGAGCGCCGTCAGGGGTTCGTGCTGCTGATCGGCCACCGGGTGGAATCGATCGGCTACGCGCCGGGCGAGCCGCAGGCCGACATCCGGCCGGTCACGCCGCATAGCGATGTCGCGGCCGGGGCCGGCAACGTGCTCGATCTGCGCGACTGGCGGGAGCGGAAAAATCCCGCGCCGCCGGCGCCGACGCAGCCCGGGGAAGACGCGCACTGAGCGCTCGCAAGGGCTGCGCCGGTTGCGTAAAGTACGCAGCGATGAGCGAATCGGAGAACAAGGTCGAGACCGAGACTTTCCGACGCCTGGAACGGCTGAGGGAGTTGCGCATCGAGCACCGCGACCTGGACGACGTCATCAACCGGCTGCAGATGGACCTGTATGTCAATGAAGTGCAGTTGCGACGCCTGAAAAAACGCAAGTTGATGTTGAAGGACCAGATCGCGCGGCTGGAGAGCGAGCTGATCCCCGACCTCAACGCATAAACAACACCCACGATGCAGGAACTGCTGCGAAATGCGGGCCGCCAGCTCGAGGCGCTGCTCACACCCTCCTCGCTGCTGCAGCTCGCCTTCATCCTTGGCGCGATCCTGCTCGCCATGTGGTTCGGCCGGCTGGTGCGCGGCACCGAGCGCGCCAAGGCGGCTGTCGTGCAACGCGGCTTCCAGGCGCGTGTCACCGAGGCGGTGCTGATCGTCACGCCGCACATCGCTGCACTGGTGCTGGTCGCGGCGATCGGCGGTGTGCTGCACGCGATCAAGGCGCCGAGCCATCTCGTCGACCTGGCAATCACGCTCGCCGGGTTGATGCTGCTGATCCGCCTCGCCGTGTACATCGTGCGCGTCTCGCTCGGCAACCGTACCAAGGGCTGGGGCGACACGATCACGTTCGTGGTGTGGAGCATCTTCGCGCTGCACGTGCTCGGCTGGTTCGATCCGCTGGTGCAGGCGCTCGACAGCGTCGGCATCAGCGCCGGCAAGAGCAGGATCACGCTGTGGTCGGTGCTGAAGATCCTGTTCACGGTCGGCGCCTTCATCCTGGTCGCGATCTGGATCGCGCGCTGGGCCGAGCGGCGGCTGATGGCGATGCAGGGCCTGGCGCTGTCGATGCGCATCGGCATCGCCAAGTTCGCCCAGGCCTTCCTGATCGGCCTGTCGATCCTGCTCGGGCTGAACGCCTCGGGCCTCGACCTCACGACGCTCAACGTGCTCACCGGCGCGATCGGCATCGGCCTGGGCTTCGGCCTGCAGGCGATCGCCGCCAATTTCGTCAGCGGCTTCGTGCTGCTGATGGATCGCTCGATCAAGCCCGGCGACGTGATCAGCTTCACCGGCACCACCGGCACCACGACGGAAGGCTTCGGCTGGGTGCAGGAGCTGCGCGGCCGCTACGTCGTGGTGCGCGACCGCGACGGCGTCGAGACGCTGGTGCCGAACCAGCATCTCATCACCAATCCGGTCATCAACTGGAGCTACACCGATCCGCGCGTGCGCTTGAAGCTGCCGGTGCGGGTCAGCTACAAGTGCGATCCGGAGAAAGCGCTCGCCGTGCTGTTGAAGGCGGCCGAAGGCCAGCCGCGCATCCTGCGCGATCCGGCGCCGGTCTCGCGCATGATGGGCTTCAACGACTACGGCTTCGACCTGGAGCTGCGCTTCTGGATCTCCGATCCGCAGGAGGGCGTCAACAACGTGCGCTCCGACGTCAACCGCGCGATCTGGCGCCTGTTCCAGGAAAACGGCATTCAGATACCGGTGGCGCAGCGCGAGATATCGGTGCATATGAGTGAGCGCAGTGCGATAGCAAGAGACGTGTGACATAGGTGACACAAGCAAGAACCGTTTCTTGCCCATGTCACCTGTGTCACTTTCCCCCATGCTCCCCATCCCCGACACCGCTCTCGAATTGCGCTTCATCCGCTCCGGCGGGCCCGGCGGCCAGAACGTCAACAAGGTCGCGAGCGCGGTGCAGCTGCGTTGCGATCTAAAGCTCTGGCCGGCGCTGCCCGAGCGCGTACGCCAGCGGCTGCGCACGCTGGCGGGTCGCCGCCTGACCGACGACGACGTCATCGTGATCAGCGCGCAACGTTTCCGCTCGCAGGAGCAGAACCGCAGCGACGCCTTGCAGCGCTTGTCGGAGCTGGTCGAGCAGGCGCGCATCGAGCCGAAGATTCGCCGCCCGACGAAGCCGAGCCGCGCATCGAAGCAGCGGCGGCTCGAAAGCAAGCAGCAGCGCGGCCAGGTCAAACGCACGCGCGGCGCGGTGAAGGATTTCGATTGAGTCAGGCTTCAGCCTGACATCACAGCGCGATCGCGATGCCGAGCCGCAGCTGCGAATCGAGCTTGTGGTTGTAATCGAGCAGGCTCTCGCCGTAGCCGTTGAAGTACTGCAGCAGCAGCCAGCCGGTCAGGTCGCCGCCGCTCAGCTTCGATAACGGATATGAGGCGTTGAGCTCGATGCTGCCGAAGTCGCTGCGCGTGCCCTTGCGCAGCACGCCCCAGAAATCCAGCCCGCCTTTGCTGCCGACGCCCGCCAGCCAGTCGACGTTGCCGCGATAGTCGGCGATGTCCGGGTTGTCGCTCGCGGCGATGTAGTTGTGGATGAGCGGCGCGAAGTAGGCGCGCAACCCGTCGGGATCGCCGAACGTGAGCGTCGGCCGCGCATAGAGCATGTTGTAGCTGCGCGAATCCTCGCCTTCCTTGCCGTTCGACTCGTGGCCGAGACCCGACTCGACCCCGACGCGCAGCTTGCCGTCGAAATAGCGCGCCAGATCATAGTTTGCGTAGAACAGCCGCGGCCGATAGCTGGAATCCCGGAACGGCTTCGACAGGTCGCCGAGGTCCCACAGCGAGGTCTGCGAGAACGACAGGTACAGGTCGTCGATCCACGGCAGGCGCCGCGCCAGCCGGCCGTGATCGTCGAACAAGCGGAAGCGCAGGCTGATCTGGAACTTCGCGTTCAAGCCGCCGTCGCCGCCGACGATGAAATACACGGGCTCGTAGACCGACACCGCGAGCGGCGGCGGCTTGTCGATGAGCGCAGTTCCGGACGGACGCGCCGGCGCGGCGGGCGCGTTCCACGCAGCGCTCGACGCCGGGTCGCGCGGCGCAATCTGCACTGCAACCCGATTGGTGTCGATCCCGGTCAGGCTCAGCGTCGCCGTTTCGGCAACACCTTCGGGAACGTCGCCGCGCAAGGCGACTTTCGCGAACTGGCGCGGCGCGATCTCGAACGCACCGGTGCGATCGGGCGCCAGGTCGAGCGCCGCGACGGACCGCGCTGTTTCCAATCGCGCATGCAGCGCCGCCGGCAACTCGACGCGCAGCGGCGCATCGCTGTCATTCAGGATCGTGAGATCCGCGCGCAACCCCGCGCCGGCGCGCGCCGCAGCGTCGGGCAACGACAGGATGTATTCGGCGCACGCGGCATGAGCGGCAAACAGCGCTAGCGCCGCGGCGAAGACGCGAAGGAGAGTCATCGATGCACCTCGGTCTAGCGGTGCGTAACTTGTAGCACGCTGTTGCGGATCTGTTCGTGCAACACCAGCTGCGCGTCGTCAGCGACGGCCGGCAGCATGTCCGTGTAAGTCAGGCGTCCCTCCGCGCTGACACCCAGCACATTGCGTGCGCGCAGCAGGTCGATGAAGTTCTTGAACAGCGCGCGGTCGAAGAACTCCGGCGAGTTCAACTCGTACAGCAGCGACATGCGCTGCGCCATCAGCTGGCACTGCGACTCGAGCACGTCCTGGCTGATGCGGCCGCTGCCCGACTTGAGCAGCACCGCGATCACCAGGTAGTAGCGCTCGATGATCGGCACCGTCACGTGCGCCAGCACCGAGAGCTGCACGGCTTCAGTCGAGCCGGTCGGCGGCCGGCGCCACTGGGTGCCGCCATCGACTGCTTCCAGCAGGCCGTGGTTCGCCATGTCGTCGAGCGTCTCGAGCACGGCGCCCGCGACTTCGTCCTCGCGCCAGCGCAGGAACAGCTCGTCGTACATGTAAGGGTAGATGCGCCACATCAACCGCTGGATGTCCTCGGTGCGCATCGTGCGATTGTTGAGGAAGCAGCACGCGACCAGCGACGGCAGCACCATCAGGTGCAGCACGTTGTTGCGGAAGTAGGTCATCAGGACGGAGTTCTCCTCCGTCATCTGCAGCACGTCGCCGAGCGGATGCTTGTTCCGCTGCAGGACACCCATGCGCTCGCCATGCCGCACCATGGACGCGCCGTCGGCGTCGGTGATCCACACCTGCTGCGAGTACGATGCCTGCCGCAGCAACGACGCATACAGCTCCAGCTGCCGGACCAGGTCGGTCTCCAGCATCGACTGCTTCGGCGTCGCGAGCAGCGCCAGCGCGATCAGGTTCATCGGCGCGACGCAGGCCGCGCCGTTGATGTTGGTCATGATGCGCATCGCGAGATCGTCGACGGCCGGCGCGAGCCACGACGGACGGTCGTCCTTCTCGGCTTGCGCAGGCTGCCAGTCCGGCGCGTGCTTGCGCAGGATGTCGTCGAGGCGCACTGCTTCGCCGAAGCTCACGTGCACCTTGCCGAAACGCTGGCGCAGCGTCGGCAGCGTGCGCAGCAGCGTGAACACCGACTCCTTCTCCTTCGCCTTGCCGGACAGCTCGCCGATGTAGGTCTTGCCTTCGACGAGGCGCTCGTAGCCGAAATACACCGGCAGGAATACGACCGGGCGGCGCGGATCGCGCAGGTAGCTGCGCAAGGTCATCGACAGCATGCCGGTCTTCGGCTGCAGCAGCCGCCCGGTGCGGCTGCGCCCGCCTTCGATGAAGAACTCGATGGAGTGGCCGCGCGCCATCATCAGCCCGAGGTACTTCATGAACACCATCGTGTACAGGGTGTTGCCCTTGAAGCTGCGGCGGATGTAGAACGCGCCGCCCTTGCGGATGAAGCGCCCGAGCAGCGGCATGTTGAGGTTGATGCCGGCGGCGACGTGCGGCACGGCATAGCCTTTGTAGTAGATGGCGTAGGACAGCAGCAGGTAATCGATGTGGCTGCGGTGGCACGGCACGTAGACGATCTCGTTGCCGTCCGCCAGCTTCTGCAGCTGGTCGAAGTGATGCAGCTCGACGCCGTCGTACAGGCGCGTCCAGAACCACGTCAGCACGCGCGCCATGATCGCGACGAAGATGTGCGAGTAGTTCGCGGCGATCTCCGCCGCGTAGTCCTGACCGAGCTTGAGCGCCTCGCGTCGCGAGATCTTCTTCGAGCGCATCTCGTCGGCCATCGCGCGGCGCACTGCTGCCGCGCGCAATACCTGCGTGACGATGGTGCGCCGATGCGAGAGGTCCGGCCCGAGCGCCGCCGCCCGCTGCCGCGCCAGCGCGACGCGCAGCGTGCGAGTGAGACGCCGCACGCCGCGCGCCGGATCCGCGCCTTCGTCGAGCGCGGCGCGCAATGAAAGCGGATCGCCGAACGTCACGAACAGGTTGCGCGCCTGCACGACGACCGACAGAAAGCGGCGGAAGCGTCCGACGCGCTCCCAGTTCTCGGACAGCAGCACGCGCAGCCACGAGCCTTCGCGGTCCGGAGCGCGGCCCCACAGCACGGTCACGGGAATCAGGTCGACTTCGAGCGAGCGATCAGCGGCCGCGGCGGCGACCAGCTGGCGCATCGCCGCGGAAATGCGGTGATCGATGCGGTCGCCCCAGAAGCCCGTGCGGCGCTCCAGGAACAGCACCGAGCGGGACGGCAGCGGCGGCTTGAGCGCATCGAGCGGCCCGGGCAGTCCCTGGCTCGCGCAGACCTTCTCCAGCGCGACCAGGTCGGCGACGCCGACCACTTCGAGGACGTAGCAGATGGGACGATCGTGCTGCGCGTAGCGGCGCCGCAAGTCGTCGGGCAGCACGTGCGGGCGCGCCCACCACGACAGCGGCGCGCGCAGCAGCCCCAGCCACAAGCGGTCGAGCCCGGACAGATCAGCCATGCCAGCGTGCAGGTTCGCTTACTGAGCGCGCTCGGCCTGCTCGATCGCGCGGTCTTGTGCAGCCTTCTGCTGCATCACCATGTCCTCGACCTCGCGCGCTTTCTGCATCGCCGCCACGTCGTCGCGGAACACGGTCTCTTCGACCGGCGGCGGCTTGGGCGGCTCCTTTGCGGAGCCGCAGGCAACCAGCAGCAGGGACGCGATGCACGCCGAACCGACCCGCAGGATGTTGCTGAGCATGGAGGCTCCTGGTGCTTTTCTTCTGGCTATGAGCTACAGCCTACAGCCTACTGCCTCACTTGGGCAGGCGGCGCAGAAACCGGTCGAGCAGCTCGCAGATCTCATCGACGTTGGCCGTGAAGCGGTGACCGGCATCGATGAGATGCAGCGTGCAGCGGTGCTGGCGACCGTAACGCACGCTGTTGTCGGGCGGCACGATCTTGTCGTTCCAGCCGTGCACGATAGTCACCGGGCAGCCGGCCGGCGGCTGCGGCGTGTACTGCTCGTAGCCGGGCATGAAAAACGCCGGCGCCAGCACGAACACGCCTCGCACCGGCAGCTCGCGCGCGGCAGTCATGCAGACGTGTGCGCCGAGGCTCGAGCCGACGAGCACCAGTCTGCCCGGCAGCGTCTTGCAGACTTCCAGCAGCCGGCTCACGCGTACGGCAGGATCGGCCATGCCGCGGTAGTCGACCGATTCGACGCTCAAGCCGTGCGCGCGGGCGACTTCCGCCATCGCGACGATCTTCGTGCCCCACGGCTCGCCGTCCTGGCCGTGCGAGAACACGATGTACGGCGCGGCGGTCATGCGAGCGGATCTCCATGCTCCGGCTGCGCCGGGCCGGCGAAATCCGCAGCGCGCGGATCGGCGAGATGCGAGGCGACGACGTTGCGCAGGCTGGAGAAGATCGACTCGGTGCGACCCGGATAGCGCTGCTCCCACTCGTGCAGCATCTTCTTGATCTCCATGCGCTGCAGGTTCTCCTGCGAGCCGCACAGCGAGCAGGGGATCAGCGGGAACTGCCGCGCGCGCGCATAGCGCTCGATGTCGCGCTCGGCCACGTACGCGAGCGGGCGGATCACGACGTGCCGGCCGTCGGCGGAGCGCAGCTTCGGCGGCATCGCCTTGAGCTTGCCGCCGAAGAACATGTTGAGGAACAGCGTCTCGACGATGTCGTCGCGATGATGTCCGAGCGCGATCTTGGTGATGCCGTGCTCGCTCGCATAGCGATACAGCGCGCCGCGCCGCAGCCGCGAGCACAGGCCGCACATGGTCTTGCCCTCGGGGATCACGCGCTTCACCACGCTGTAGGTGTCCTGCTCGATGACGTGGAACGGCACGCCGAGCGCGCGCAGGTAGTCGGGCAGCACGTGCGCGGGGAATCCCGGCTGCTTCTGGTCGAGATTGACGGCGACCAGCTCGAACTCGATCGGCGCGCTGCGCTGGAGCGACAGCAGGATGTCGAGCAGCGTGTACGAGTCCTTGCCGCCCGACAGGCACACCATCACGCGATCGCCGGCCTCGATCATGCGGAAGTCTGCGATCGCCTTGCCGACTTCGCCGCGCAACCGCGCCTGCAGGCGGCGGAAGTTGTTGGAGGGGCTGCTCGCAGCCGTGGCAGCAGATTCGGGGACGGCGGACATGCTCACTCTTCCAGGTACTTGTTCTCGATATACCGCAGCCAGGCGGCGGCCGACAGGGGCTTGCCGGTCGCGTTGCGGATCAGCTCCGGCATGCTCACGGTGGCGGCGATGGAGTGCACGTTCTGGCGCAGCCAGTCGAACAGGCCGCCGAAGTGCCCGGCCGCGATCTCGTCGTCCAGCTCCGGACGATCGGCGCGCAGGCTCTCGTAGAGCTGGCCGGCGATCACCGCGCCGAGCGCGTAGGACGGGAAGTAGCCGAACGAGCCGACCGCCCAGTGCACGTCCTGCAGGCAGCCCTCGGCGTCGTTGGCCGGGCGCACGCCGAGCCGGTCCTGGATGCGCGAATTCCAGGCTTCCGGCAGGTCCTTGACCTTCAGCTCGCCCTTGAGGATCTCGTTCTCGAGCTCGTAGCGCATGATGATGTGCACCGGGTACGTCACCTCGTCGGCATCGACGCGGATCAGGCTGCGCCGCACGCGGATCAGCAGCCGGTAGACGTTCTCCGTTTCCCACTCCGGTCCGCCGGCGCCGAACGCCTTGTCGAGCAGCGGCTTCAGGTAGCGCAGGAACGGACGGTTGCGGCCGATCAGCATCTCCAGCAGCAGCGACTGGCTCTCCTGCAGCGCCATGCCCCGGTCGCGCCCGACCGGCTGGCCGCGCCACGCCTCGGGCAGGCCGACGTCGTACATCGCGTGCCCGGTCTCGTGCAGCACGCCCATCAGCCCGGTCAGCGGATCGGTGGCGCTGAAGCGCGTGGTGATGCGGATGTCGCCCGGAACGCCGCCGGTGAACGGATGCTCGCTCTCGTCCAGGCGCCCGCGCTCGAACGGGAAGCCGAGTGCCTTCATCACCTCGAGCGCGAGCTGGCGCTGCTTGGACGGCGTGTAGCGGCCGCTGAGCTCGAGCGGCGGGCGCCGCGCCTGCAGGTCTATCACTTCCTGGATCAGGCCCGGCAGGCGGCGGCCGAGCGTCGTGAAGATCGTGTCGATCTCGGCGCTGGTCATGCCGGGGCTGAACTCGTCGACCAGCGCGTCGTACGGGTCGAGGTTGAGCGCCTTGCCGAGCAGACCGGCCTTGTCGCGCAGCAGATTGATCACTTCCTCGAGGTGCGGCGCGAAAATCGCGAAGTCGCTCTTCTGTTTCGCCTCGACCCATTTCACCTCGGCGCGGGAGGTCGCCTTGGCGAGGCGCGAGACGAGGTTCTGGGGCGTAGCGATCGCATGGTCGCGCTCGCGGCGCATCTCGCGGAGGTTGGCGCTCTGCCAGTCTTCCAGCCCGGCGCTGTTCGCCTCGGCGCGGGTCAGGAGCCGCGAGACGCGCGGCGACGTGAGCAGCGCATGGCTCTCGGTCTCCAGCGCGGCGAGCTGCTCACCGCGCAGGTCGGAGCTGCCGCGCGGCATCATCACCGCGGAATCCCAACGCAGAATGCTGGCGGCGCTGCGGAAGGCGTGCAGCCGCTTGAATTCCTGCTCGAGCTGTTGGTACGGCGACAGCGCCATGGGTAGGGCTCAAAAGGGGCGCATTCTAGCAACGGCACGGCGCCGGCCGGTCAGAGGAACGCCGGCAGATCAATTAGATTTACTTTACGCTGGACCGGCAAGACCCAGTGTTCACGGGTGTCTGCGGCTGGCGACTTACGAAAATCTTGCTTCAGAAGCGCGGAACTTGGCAGGGGGAGCGGCGTCTTAAGCTTCGTCCTCCTGCGAGAGCGTTCGTTTGATCGAACGCTTGGGACGAAGCCGGCAGCGTGTCGCCACCTGCCGGCTTTTTATTTGTGCTCGGTCGCCGCGACGCCGTCGCCCGCGGCCGGCTTCGGACCGCGCAGCCGGTCGATCAGGTGGGCGATGTACTCCGGCGAGCGCGTATTGCGTGCGATATAGCCGTACACGACCGGCACCACGTACAGCGTGAGCAGCAGCGAGAACATCACGCCGTAGACCACCACGGCGCCGATGGCCTGCCGGCTCTCCGCTCCCGCACCCGAGGCGATCAGCAGCGGGATCGCGCCGAACACCGTACACAGGCTGGTCATGAGCACCGGGCGCAGGCGGATCGCCGCCGCCTCGATCACGGCTTCATGGAACTCGATGCCGCGGTCGCGCAGCTGATTGGCGAACTCCACGATCAGGATGCCGTTCTTGGCCGCGAGGCCGATCAGCATGATGCAGCCGATCTGGCTGAAGACGTTGATCGAGCCGCTCGTGAGCCACAGACCGAGCAGCGCGCCGGTCACCGCGAGCGGCACCGTCATCATGATGATGAACGGGTGGCGGAAGCTCTCGAACTGCGCCGCCAGCACCAGGAACACGATCACCAGCGCCAGCAGGAACGTCGCATACAGCGCCGAGCCGGAGCGCTTGAACTCCCGCGATTCGCCGTCGTAGTTGATCTGCGCCTGCGGCGGCAGCTCGGTGCGCACCAGCTGCTCCATGTAGTCGAGCGCTTCGCCGAGCGAATAGCCGGAATTCAGGCTCGCCGAGATCGTGATCGCGCGCAGCCGGTCGAAGCGCTTCAGCTCGGTCGGACCGGCGAGCTCGTCGACCCGCACCAGGTTCGACAGCGGGATCAGCGAGCCGGTGGTCGAGGAGCGCACATAGATGTTGGTGAGGTCGCTCGGCGTTGCGCGGTCGTCCTCGCGCGCCTGCAGCATCACGTTGTACTCCTCGCCGCGATCCAGGAACGTGGTGACGATGCGCGAGCCCATCATGGTCTCGAGCGTGCGGCCGACGGTCGTCAGCGAGATGCCGAGGTCGGCGGCGCGGTTGCGATCGACCTGGACCTTCAGCTGCGGCTTGCGCGAGTAGAAATCCGAATCGAGATTGGTGAGGCCCGGGTTCTCGGCGGCCTTGGCGATGATGATGTCGCGCCAGTGCGCGAGCTCCGCGTAGTCGCCGCCGCCGAGCACGACCTGCACCGGCGAGCCGAAGCCGCGGATGCCGAGACCGCCCGGCGTAACCACCGTCGCGCGCACGCCCGCCAGGTTCGCGAGCTGCGGGCGCAGCCGTGCCGCGATCTGCTGCGCCGATTCCTTGCGCTCGTCGAAGTCGGAGAGCACCAGCGTGACGCGGCCCGAGCTGACGTCGCCGCCGCCGCCCCAGCTGCCGATACGCGCCTGCACGCGGCGCGCGTTGCCCTTCTGTACCTCGGACATCGCGATCCGCTCGATCTCCTGCAGGTGGCGCTGCATGTACGCAAGGCTCGAGCCTTCCGGCGCAGTCAGCATGATCACCACGCGCTGGCGGTCCTCGGACGGTGCATATTCCGACGGCAGCAGCTTGAACAGCACGACGGCCAGCGCCAGCGACGCAACGCCTGCGCCGATCACCAACGCCGGCGCATGCAGCATCCGGCGCAGCGAGATTTCATACAGCCGCGACAGCCAGCGGAAGAAGCGATCGACGCCGTGCGCCACGCGGCCGCGCACGATGCCCTTGCCGAAGATCTTCGAGCTCATCATCGGCACCAGCGTCAGCGACACCAGCGCGGAGAAGCCGATCGCCGCGGCGATCGTGATGCCGAACTCGCCGAACAGCCGGCCGATGTTGCCCGGGATGAACGAGATCGGCAGGAACACCGCGATCAGCACCAGCGTGGTGGCGATGACGGCGAAGCCGATCTCGCGACTGCCGTCGACCGCCGCGAGCAGCGGCGGCTGGCCGAGCTCGATGCGCCGCACGATGTTCTCCAGCACGACGATCGCGTCGTCGACGACCAAGCCGATCGCGAGCACCGCGCCGAGCAGGGTCAGCACGTTGATCGAGAACCCCGCCATCACCATGACCATGCTGGCGGAAATGATCGACACCGGGATCGTCACCGCGGGAATCAGCGTCGCGCGCACCGTGCCGAGGAACAGGTAGATGACGATCAGCACCAGCAGCAGCGCGATCACCAGCGCGTGGATCACCTCGTTGATCGAGCCGCTGACGAACACCGTGTCGTCGATGTTGATGCCCATCTTGATGTCCGGCGGCAGCGACTGCTCTATCAGCGCCATTTCCGCCTTCACGCCGTTGGCGACGTCCAGCACGTTGGCAGTGGATTGCGGCGTGATGCCGATGCTGACCGACGGGCTGCCGTCGGAACGTGCGACGTTGCGCAGGTCCTCGGCGGCGAGCTCGACGTCGGCGACTTCGCCGAGGCGCACCATGTAGCCGCCTTCGCCGCGCCCGACGACGAGCGCGCGGAAGTCCGCCGGCGTGTACAGCCCGGTGTCGGTGCGCAGCGTGAACTCGCGTTGGCTCGACTCGATGCGACCCGCGGGCAGCTCGACGTTCTCGGCGCGCAACGCGTCTTCCACGTCCTGCACGGTCAGCTTGCGCGCCGCCAGGGCTGAGCGATCGAGCCACACGCGCATGGCGAAGCGCCGCTCGCCGCTTATGCGCACCTGCGCTACGCCGCTCACCACCGAGAAGCGATCGACCAGGTAGCGCTCGGCGTAGTCCGTCAGCTCCAGCTGCGAGCGGTTGGGACTGACGACGTTGAGCCACATGATCGGCTCGGCGCTGCTGTCGACTTTGGCGACCTCCGGCGGCTCCGCCTCCACCGGCAGGTTGCCGACCACGCGCGCGACCCGGTCGCGCACGTCGTTGGCTGCGGACTCGATGTCGCGATTCAGGCTGAACTCGATGGTGATGCGCGAGCGCTCGTCCTGGCTGCTCGAGCGCAGCGTGTCGATGCCTTCGATGCCGGAGATCTGGTTCTCGATCACCTGCGTGATCTTGGTCTCGACGACTGCCGCGGAAGCGCCGCGGTAGAGGGTGTCGATGCTGACGATCGGCGGCTGAACGTTCGGCGTCTCGCGCACCGACAGCCGGTTCGCCGCCATCAGGCCGATGATCGTGAGCAGCAGGCTCACGACCATCGCGAACACCGGGCGCCGGACGGAGATGTCCGAGAGAATCATGTCTGGCCGTTCTCGTGCCCGTCGGCGGCAAGCGCGTCGCCCTGCACCTTGACGGGCACGCCGTCGCGCAGATTCAGCGTGCCGTCGATGACTACGCCTTCATCGGCGGTGAGGCCCTGCAGCACCTCGACCTCGCCGGGACGGCGGCGGCCGATCTTGATCTCGCGCTTCTGCGCGCGGCCGTCCGCCACGACGTAGACGTAGTGCTGGTCGTTTTCCGGAACGATCGCCTGCTCCGGCAGCATCAGCGCTTCGCCCTCCGGGCGCACCAGCTTGACGGTCATGAACATGCCGGGACGCAGCCGTCCGTCCTTGTTGTCGATCAGGGCGCGGATCGTGACGGCGCGCGTCGTCGGATCGACGCGCGTATCGACGCTCGCGACCCGACCGGTGAAGGAATCGCTGGAGTAAGCAGTGCTGCGCGCTTCCACGCTCAGCCCCGGCTGCAACGTCGACAGAAATACTTCGGGCACCGAGAAGTCGAGCTTCACGATGCTGAGATCGTCGAGCGTCGTGATGACGCCGCCCGGGCTCACCAGCCCGCCCAGGCTCACGTTGCGCAGTCCGACGCGGCCGTTGAACGGCGCGGTGATGACGCGGTCGGCGAGACGCGAACGCGCGGCAGCCACGCGTGCCTCGTTCGCCAGCAGCGTTGCCTGCAATTGATCGAGCTGCGCTTCCGACAGCGCCTTGGTCTGGTACAGCTCCTGGCTGCGCTTGTATTGACTGCGGCTGTCGCTCGCAGCTGCCTCGGCGGCCGCGAGGTCGGCGCGTGCTTCGGTGTTGTCGAGCTCGATCAGCACGTCGCCCTTGCGGACCTGCTGCCCCTCATTGAAATGAATCGCCGCGACCCGGTCCGCGACTTTCGCGGTGATGTCCACGGACTCGTTGGCGCGCAACGTGCCGAGCGCCTGGACCTCGTGGGCAAATTCCTTCTTCACCGCATGCGCGGTGATGACCGCAACGGTGCGCGCGCCGCCCTGGGCGCTCTGTGCACCCGCGGCAGGCGGCTTGCTGCCGGCAAACAGGTACCACGCACCTCCGACGAGGACGAGTGCGGCGAGCGCCACGAGACCTATGCCGTTGCGTGTCACGTACTGGGTCAGCCTTCCGCCGGCAGCCGGCGGCTCCGGAAGCAATCGAGAGGAAAAGTATCGCACTACCAAGTTGCCGTAACGTTTGAGGCCGGGCCATCGCAACGGCGCCGGCCCGCGAAGGTCGCCTTGCGGGGCACGGCGGAGTCGCGTGCGGAACGCCCGCACTGCGGGCGCGAGCTACGGTAGCCGGGAGGACGCCGGCCGGATTGTAAAGAATGGTTGAGACTGAAGGGGTTAGCGTCAGTTGCTCGGGGCCGGCTGCTATGGCTCGGCGTCCGAGGCGTCGCTGATTCCTTCGAACAGGGCGGTCGTCAGGTAGCGCTCCCCGGTATCCGGCAGCATTGCAAGAATCACCGACCCCTTCGGCGCCTTCTGCGCGACCTTGAGGGCGCCGGCGAACGTCCCGCCGGAGGAAATGCCACAGAAGATGCCTTCCTTCGCCGCCAGCGAGCGCGACGCCTGGATGGCCTCCTCGTCCGCCACCGGCAGGATCTCGTCCGCGACCGAGCGGTTCAGCACGGCAGGGATGAAATCGGGCGTCCAGCCCTGGATCTTGTGCGGCTTGAACTCCGCGCCGCCGAGCAGCGAGGCGCCGGCGGGCTCCGTAACGATGACGCGCGTCTGCGGGCGCGCCTTCTTGATGATGTCGCCCGCGCCGGTGAGCGTGCCGCCCGTGCCCCAGCCGGTGACCCAGAAGTCGAGCCGCCGCCCGGCGAAGTCGCGCAGGATCTCCGGGCCGGTCGTGTTGCGGTGGTATTCGGGATTCGCCTCGTTCTCGAACTGGCGAGCCAGGAACCAGCCGTGCTTGCGCGACAGCTCCTCGGCCTTGCGCACCATGCCGGTGCCGCGCTCCGCGGCCGGCGTGAGGATCACCTTGGCGCCGAGCATACGCATGATCTTGCGGCGCTCGACCGAGAAGCTCTCGGCCATGACCGCCACGAACGGATAGCCCTTGGCAGCGCACACCATGGCGAGCGCGATACCGGTGTTGCCGGAGGTCGCTTCGACCACGGTCTGGCCGCGCTCCAGCGTGCCGCGCCGCTCGGCGTCCTCGATGATGGCGATCGCCAGGCGGTCCTTCACCGACGACAGCGGATTGAAGAACTCGCATTTCACGTACATCTCGACATGGGCCGGCGCCAGCCGGTTGATGCGCACGACCGGGGTGCGACCGATGGTGCCGAGAATGCTGTCGTAGATCATGGCGCTACCTGCAACGGTGGGAGGCACGGACGGAAAGGGTCCGGAGATTGCGCGCAGCGCGCGCGGCCAGTCAACTGCTCTTTTGACCGCTTGCGGTCCTGCGGCGTCCGCTTGTTGCACCGCCAAATCGGCGTCGCTAGAGTAGCCGCCGGTTCGATGGGCTGCGCACATGAGCGAACAACGCCTCATCAAGAAGTACGCGAACCGGCGGCTGTACGACGCTTCACAGAGCCGCCACATCACGCTCGACGACATCCGCAATCTGGTGGTCGCGGGTGAGCGCGTGAAAGTGGTCGAAGACAAGACCAACGCCGACATCACGCGGCTGATCCTGCTGCAGGTCATCGCCGACCAGGAGCAGATCGGCCGCCCGCTGCTGTCGGCGCCGCTGCTCGAGACGCTGATCCGCTGTTACGGCAACTCGCTGCAGACATTCCTCAGCGCCCATCTGGAACAGAGCGTCGCGACCTTCGTGCACGAGCAGCAGGGACCCGAGGCGCAGCGGAACGAAGCGGACGGCCGATAAGTTTTGCCCTCCATGCGCATCTGCTTCGTCGCCTCGGAAGTGGCGCCGCTCGCGAAGACCGGCGGCCTCGCGGACGTGGCCGGCGCGCTGCCGCGCCATCTGCGCGGGCAGGGTCACGACGTCCGCGTGTTCATGCCGTTCTACTCGAGCATCGGCACCGCGGCGCTGCAGCTGACGCCGGTCGAGGGCGCGCAGAACGTGGAGCTGCGTCTCGGCGCGCACCTCTATCGCTACTCGCTGCTCGAAACGCGGCTGCCCGGCTCCGCCGTGCCGCTGTACCTCGTGCACTGCCCCGCCGCCTTCGATCGCCCGACGATCTACACGATCGGCGCCGACGAGCATCTGCGCTTCCTGGTCCTGCAACGCGCCGCGCTCGACGGTTGCCAGCGCATGCAGTTCCCGCCCGACATCGTTCACTGCAACGACTGGCACACCGCGCTGATGCCGATGCTGCTCAAAACGCTCTACGCGTGGGACAGCATGTTTCACGGCACGCGCACCGTCATGTCGATCCACAACATCGGCTACCAGGGCTGGTTCGACGCTGCCACTACGTACGACGTCGGCGGCAACGTCTGGCACCTGCTGTCGCCGGAGACTCGCGCCGGCGGTGCATTCAACTGGCTGCGCGAAGGCGTGCGCATTGCCGATGCTGTCACCACCGTCAGCCCGACGTACGCTGCGGAGATCGCCACGCCGCTCGGTGGACATGGCCTCGATGCCGTGCTGCGCGCGCGCCCCGACGGCGTCATCGGCATTCTCAACGGCGTCGACTACGCCGAGTGGAACCCGGCCACCGATCGTTACCTGAAGCATCCGTTTTCACGCGAGGATCTGTCGGGCAAGACGCTGACCAAGAGGGCGTTCCTCGACTGGCTGAACTTGCCTGTCGACGCCGCGACGCCGTTGCTCGGAATGGTGACGCGCCTGACGGTGCAGAAAGGCATCGACCTGCTGTTCGACACGCTGCCCGGCGTGATCGGCTCGCGCGAGCTGAGCTGCGTCGTGCTCGGCAGCGGCGAGGAGCGCTACGAGAGCTTCTTCACGGGACTGCAGCAGCGCTTTCCCGATCGCATCGTATTTCATCGCGGCTACAGCGAAGAGCTCGCGCACCTGATCGAAGCTGCCAGCGACATGTTCCTGATGCCGTCGCTGTACGAGCCGTGCGGGCTCAACCAGATGTACAGCCTGAAATACGGCACCGTGCCGATCGTCCGTCGCACCGGCGGCCTCGCGGATTCAGTGCAGCACTGGAATCCGGCGACGCGCCAGGGTACCGGAGTGGTGTTCAACGACTACGACGGACCCGCGGTGCGCTGGGCGCTGCACACGGCACTCGATCTGTTCCAGGACCGCGAGGGCTGGCTGCAGATGATGCGCAACGCAATGGCGCAGGACTTCTCGTGGGACCGGCAGAGCCGCGAGTACCTGAAGGTGTATGCAGGGAAGTGACCGCTGACCGGTCACTTCATCAGTCCCAGATCGACCGTGCCGGTCTCCTGGAACGGAATCTTCTTGGCCATGCCGATGTCGGTGAGCACCTTGCCCTCGACGACGTACTGCACCTGGGTGCGGCCGTTCAGGCGCGACAGCAGGCGGCCGGCGCCGCTCACGAAGTTGGTGCGCACCGTCATGTCGAACTCGGTCTCGCCCAGCGCGGGCACCACGAACGGCTTGTTGCTGAGACCCTCGGCGAAGCTGTCACCCTCGAGGAACAGCTTGTAGTCGATGCCCTTGATCGGCAGCTCGCGATCGTTGGGGTTCTGCACGTGCACGCGCACCAGGAACTGCTGGTTGAAAATGTCCGCCGAGGTCATGGCGACCCGCACCAGCGACAGCTGCGGCACCTGGATTTTCGGACCGAGCGCGGCGCAGGCCGTCAGGCAGACCGCGAACGCACCCAAGACGATGCCGGCCAACGAACGTCGCATCGGCGCTCCCACTGAGAGAATTCCCGCGAGAGTCTATCCTTTCTTCGGCAGTCGCGCGGCCATGTCGCGCGTCACCAGCGCGATGCCGCCCTCGCTCATGTAGAAGCGCCGCGCGTCTTCGGCACGGTCGACGCCGATGTGCGTGTCGGGCGGCACGACCGCGCCGGTGTCGACGATGGCCCGCTTGATGATGCTGCCCGCGCCGATGCGCACGTCGGGAAAGATCACGGCGCGCTCGAGGTAGCTGCGCTCGTCGATGCGCACGTTGGAGAACAGCAGGCTCTGGTTGACGTGCGCGCCGGAGATGATGCAGCCGCCGGAGACCATGGAGTTCACGGCCATGCCGCGCCGGCCGGCCTCGTCGAGCACGAATTTCGCCGGCGGATACTGGCGCTGGTAGGTCCAGATCGGCCAGCTCTCGTCGTAGATGTTCAGCTCGGGATCGACGTGCACCAGCTCCATGTTGGCTTCGTAGAACGCATCGACGGTGCCGACGTCGCGCCAGTAGTGCTGGACGCGCGTGTTGCTGTCGGTGAACGGATACGCGAACACCTTCAGCGAGCCGAGCGCGTTGGGAATGATGTTGCGGCCGAAGTCGTGATTGGTGTCCGGGCGCTTCGCGTCCTCCTCGAGCAGCCGGTACAGCAGGTTCGCCTTGAACACGTAGATGCCCATCGAGCCGAGCGCGTGGTCCGGGCGGCCCGGGATGCCCTCGGGGTCTTTCGGCTTCTCGGAGAACTTGGTGATGCGGTAGTCCGCGTCGACGCTCATCACGCCGAACGCTGTCGCCTGCTCGCGCGGCACTTCGACGACGCCCACCGTGATGTCGGCGCGCTTCTCGACGTGCGCGGCCAGCATCGGGCCGTAATCCATCTTGTAGATGTGGTCGCCGGCCAGCACCAGCACGTGCCGCGGATGGTGCAGGCGGATGATCTGCAGATTCTGGTACAGCGAGTCGGCGGTGCCGCGGTACCAGAAATTGCCGAGCTGCTGCTGCGCCGGAATCACTTCGACGAACTCGTCGAACTCGCCGCGCAGGTAGCCCCAGCCGCGCTGGATGTGCTGGACCAGCGAGTGCGCCTTGTACTGGGTCATGATCGAGATGCGGCGGATGCCGGAGTTGACGCAGTTCGACAGCACGAAGTCGATGATGCGGAACTTGCCGCCGAACGGCGTGGCCGGCTTGCAGCGATGATCGGTGAGATGCTTCAGGCGCTCGCCGCGCCCGCCGGCCATGATCACCGCCAGCGTGTGCCGCGTGATGCGGCTGACGAAGCGGCGCGCCGGAACCGCTCGCAGCGGCGCGGGTGCGCCGTTTTTCGCCCGCGCGGGCGCTGTTGGCCTTTCTTGCATGTCAGGAGCTCTCGTATCCCGTGCAACCGGATCGACCCGTGACGCCATGTTAGCCGAGCTACGGGGCCGCGGGCTCTTGGGTGCGGCGGCGGGCTTGCCTGCCGCACGGGCCTTCGGCATTGTGGAAAACGCGGCGTGCCCGCGGTCCGGTTCCTGCCCGAGTTGTGTATACGTGCGAATGGCGCGCAATTTCCGTCCCCTGTGGCTGCTCCCGGCTCTGCTCGCGTGCAAGGTCCATGCACAGACGCCGGCGCCGGGCCCGGCTGCGGCAGCGCCGCCCGCTGCCGCTAAATGCCTGCCGGCGGGCGATGGTTATCTGCGTGCGCGCATCTCCGGCGCCCTGAGCACCGAGCTGAATTGGGGCAACGACGGCACGGAGTGCACTGGCGCCGTGCGCCCGACCGACGGCGGCATTCGCATGCGTTTCAGCCGGCCCGACGGCGCCGGCCGGCTGGTGCTGGTGTTCGGTATCGCGCACCTGCCGGAGGGCCGCTCGGCGCGCAACGTACCCGTGAACGTCACGTTGATTCGCGAAGGCGCCGGCGAATTCTTCAGCACACAGGGCGACGACAAGTGCACGCTCGACGTAGTGACCCAGGACGTGATCGTCGGCATCCCGCGCCGCTCGCGGTCGTACCGGGTCACGGCGCGCGGCTTCTGCACGGAGCCGGCGCGCGCAGTGCGCGGCGCGGGGGCGGTGCTGCTGTCCCGCTTCGACTATTCGGGGCGCGTCGACTTCGAGACGGAAGATGAGGAATCGGATGACATGGTAACGGCGGACAAGCAATGAAGCAGACCCACTTCGCGGCCGCCGCAGCGGCATTCCTCGGCGCTCTGCTGTGCACGGCACAGGCGGCCGAGCCGAGCGCCGATGCGCGACAGCTGGACCGGGCATTCGAGCGCTCGACCTTGCAGATCGCAACGCCGGACGCACGGCTGCACACGATCAAGGTATGGGTCGCGGACGACGATGCGCACCGCGCGCGCGGCCTCATGTTCGTCGACCAGCTCGACGACGACGCCGGCATGCTGTTCATCTACGAGCAGCCGCAGCCGATCACCATGTGGATGAAGAACACGCACCTGTCGCTCGACATGCTGTTCGTGAGCGCCGACGGCCGCGTGCATCACATCGTCGAGAACACCAAGCCGATGTCGCTCGATACGATCTCCTCCGAGGGCAACGTGGTCGCGGTGATCGAGCTCAAGGCCGGCAGCGCCGCGCGCATGAAGATCCGGCCGGGCGCGCGCGTGATCCATCCCGCTTTCAAGCCGGGCTGACGTCCTTCAGCTGGAACCAGCAATTGAACGCGACGGTGATCCGCTCGCGCTCGCCTTCGTACGGCTTCACGTCGTGCAGCACCCACGACGGAAACAGCACCAGCGCGCCCGGCTCCAGCTCCAGCTGCCGCACGCCGGAAGCGAACGCGCCGCGCAGGCTGGCGTTGGCGGCATCGAGATACATGTTCGACGCCAGCAGCGGGTTCACGAACGTCAGCTGACCGCTGCCGCGCGCGCCCGGATCGACGCAGTAGACGCCCGACCACGAAGCGTTCGGATGATTGTGCAGGCCGAAGAAGCCGCCGCGCCGCGTGACGTGGAACCACGCGTCCGAGTAGATCAGCAGCCGGCTGCGCGTGGCGTCGTCGTAGCCGTTCAGGTCGCCGACGCACTTGATCAGGTGACGCCAGCAGAACTCCTTCAGCTGCTGGATGCAGCGCTCCGGCGAGCGGAACAGCCCGAAGTTGCTCTCGAACACCTGCGGATTGCGCTGCGTGATCGGCCGCGGATTCGCGTGCTCGCCGCCGGCTGAGCTGCGCGCGAGGAACAGCGCACGCAGCTCCTGGTTGAGCGCGTCGCAACTCTCGAGCCTGGCGAAGCCGAACGGGACCGCGAAGAACGGCACGATGTCCATGATCAACGCACCCGCGTGACGGCAGTCGCCCGGCTGCCGGCGATCAGGCGGAAAGAGCCGAGCGTCCCGGCCAGCACGGTCACCGTAGCGCCGACCTGCACGGGAAAATACGCGCCTGCGCTCTTCTGCGCCCAGACCTGCCCGTTGTCGAGCGTGAACACCAGCTCGCCGCGCGGACGCTTTTCGAGCGCGGCAACGGTCGCGGTCATGCGGTCCGGCATCTCCTCGTGCAGCGCCGCTGCGCGGTCGAAGCATGCAAGGCGTTGCGTGTCATCGCGCTCGCGAGTGCAGGCCGCGATGCGCGCGACCAGGCCGGAATCGGCCGCAAGTGATGACGCGAGCGGTGCTGTCGCGAGCAGCAAGGTCGCGACTACCCGATGAATGCGGAGGATCCTGCTCATAGTCGATAGCCCTTCATGAATTCCCAGGCGCTGCGATTCACGTCGGCGGCGACCTGCGCGTATGCGTGCGTATGCCCGGCAATCACCGTGACGCTCACCGGATGACCGGCCTGCTCCAGCGCGCTCTGCGTCTTGCGCACGGCGAACAGCGGAAAGTATTCGTCCCTGTCGCCGACGAAGATCGCAATCGGAATCTTGCGGCGCGCGTACTGCGCCGCCCGGAACTCGTTCGGCTGGCGCCACGCGCCGGCATGCACCGCGGTGGCCGCGAACACCTGCGATTCGATCATCGACAACGTGAGCGCATACACGGCTCCGCCCGAGCTGCCGAACAGATAGATGCGCTGACGATCGATCGGGTGTCGCGCAGCCACGGTATCGATCAGCGTTCGCATGAACTGCGGGCTGTCGGCACGCAGCTGCCAGGCTTCGCGTTCGCGCGCATCCGGACCGGCAAGCACGATGCCCTCCTGCTCAGCGACCTGCGTCCACCAGCTGACGATCGCTGCGCCGCTGCCGTAAGAGCCATGCAGCAGCACCAGCAGCGGCGGTGAGTCGCCTGCCGAGCGTGGCACGAACAGCGAGTAGCTGCGCTTGATGCCCGCGAACTCGAAGGATTCCTGCGACGCCTTGTCGCCCGCGCCTGCACGCACGAGACCGGCAATCAACGACAGCAGCAGCGCGAGGAGCACTCGCGTCATCACATCACCGTGCACGATTGGCATGCGCACAAAAAGACAATGCAGCGGAGTCCATTGTCGAACATGGCGCACACGCTTGCTAGACTGACCGCGGAGCGACAGTTGGAGATTCGATGACTGTCTCGCAAGCGGCCGGCGAGGTCAGTGAGCTGATCTCGCAAGCAGAGCGCGCACTCGCAGCAGGCGACCGCGCACGCGCCGACGCGTTGCTCACGCGCGTCAGGGACATCGATCCGGAGCATCCCGCCCTGCTCAACGAGGCTGCATTGGGTGAGCTGCGCGGCGGCAATGCGAGCCGTGCGCGCGAGCTGCTGGAACGCGCTGTGGCGCGCGACGGCGGCAACACACGCCTGTTGATGAATCTTGCGGGAACGCTGCGCAGACTCGGGCTCGCCGCGGAAGAGATGAGCATCATCGAGCGCGTGCTGGTCGTGGAGCCGCGTCATCTGTTCGCGCTGCTGCAGAAGGCGACCTTGCTGGAATCGCAAGGAAAGCAACGTGCCGCCGCCAAGGTGTACCACCACGCGCTGCAGACGATCCCGCCCGGCACCAGCGTTCCAGCCGGATTGCGCGGACTGATCGACAAGGCGATCGAGGCGACCCGTGCCAACGATGCCGCGCTCGACGCTTACCTGAGCGATCGGCTGCGCGACGTGCGTACGCGCCACGCAGGCGCGGCGCAGGATCGCTTCGACCACTGCATCGATGCATTCTTCGGCCGCCGTCGCATCTTCACGCCGCGCCCGACCTTCCTGCATTTCCCGCAGCTGCCGGCGCTGGAGTTCTATCCGCGCAGCGACTTTCCGTGGCTTGCGCGGCTGGAGGCGGGCACGACGGATATCCGTGAGGAGTTCGAGCGTGTGTTCGCCGAAGACGCCGCAAGTCTCGAGCCGTACGTGGCGTACCCGCAAGGCGTGCCGCTCGATCAATGGGCGGAGCTGAATCACTCGCGCCGCTGGAGCGTGTTCTATCTATGGCGCGACGGCAAACCGCAAGAGGAGCACCTGCGACGCTGCCCGCGCACGGCACAGCTGCTCGCCAGCCTGCCGCTGCTCGACATTCCGGGGTACGCGCCGACGGCGTTCTTCTCGATCCTCGACGCCGGGTCGCACATTCCGGCGCACACCGGCGTCACCAACACCCGCGTGATCGTGCATCTGCCGCTCATCATTCCGCCCGCGTGCCGCTTTCGCGTCGGCTCGCAGACCCGCGAGTGGCGGCCGGGCGAGGCCTGGGTGTTCGACGACACGCTCGAGCACGAAGCCTGGAACGACAGCAACGTGCCGCGCGCGATTCTGATCGTCGACGTGTGGAATCCTTATTTGACGGCGGCGGAGCGCGAGCTGGTGCGGGCGACGGTCACCGGTGTCGCCGGCTATTACGGCGATGCGTCACCGCTGATCGAAGGTCACTGATCGCGCGCGGTCATTTGACACGCGAAACGCGCATCACTCCTTTGGCCCCGCTGCTGCTCAGCAGGAACGAGCCGAGCGATGCGCGCTTGATCGTCACCTCATCGCCCACTCGTACCCGCAGGCCGCGATCGCCCGGCTTCTGTTGCCACTCCTGGCCGTTGTCCAACGTCAGCACCAGCTCGCCGTGCGGCAGCGTGCCGAGCTCGGCGACCTTGGCGGTCAGCTGATCGAACTCCTTTTTTGCCTCTGCTTCCTGCTTGTCGAGCTCTGCGCGCGCAATGTTGCCGCGGTATCCGAACTTGTCCTCGGCAGGGCGTGCCGGTGCTGACGCTACCGCGGCCGATGCTGCCCCGGCCGGGGCGGTAGCCACGGGCGCCGCGACCGGCGGATCCGCCTGGCGCGCGACGGGCGCACTTTGCTCGACGAGCCGCGCACTCTCGCGATCGAAGCACGCGAGGCGGCGCGACGAGTCTGTCTCGGACATGCACGCACGCAACGTTGGCGGCAACGCTTCCGCGGCGACGGCGCAGCCGCAGATGCCGATACCGATCAGGACCCACGACACCCTGTGCGCTCGATTCAGCTGCATACCCCGATCTCCACTCTAGATCTCCCAATCCGGCTTGCGCCCGCCGTCGTGCGCGTCGATCGCCTCGAACAGCGACACTACCAGCGCCCGCTCCTCTTCTGACAACTCCGGGCGCCAGACGTCGAACAGCAGGATCACGCGCGTCTGCGCGCTGCGATTCCAGGCCTCGTGCTCGATCGTATCGTCGAACAGCCAGGCCTTGCCCTTGCTCCAGTCGCGCAAGTCGTTGCCGACGCGAAACGTGCACTGCCCGGGCACGAGCAACGGCAGGTGACAGATCAATCGCGTGTTCACCAGACCGTTGTGCGCGGGAATGTGCGCGCCGGGCTGCAGCAGCGAAAACAGGATCGACGGCGACCGATTCGGCACGCGCGCCAGCGGCACATCCTGCAGCGCCTGCATGGTGCGCGGGCAACGCGCCGCATTCTCGGCGACGGCCTGGCCATTCTTCCACAGATAGAAGGCGCTCCACGCCGGATTGTTCAGCATGCCGGCCTGTTCGTTCGGCGGACGCTTGCGGTCGCCTTGCACATACGGCGCGAACGCGGCCGGCTGCTGCATCACGGCCTGCAGCTCCTCGCAGATGGCGTCGGTCTCGCGCTCCAGCGCGGCGAGCCATGGGAACTGGTCGCGCTCGTAGAACTGGATCTGCGGCAAGCCGGGGAAGTAGTAGTAGCGCGGCTGCTGCAGGTACAGGCGCTTCTTGCCGAGAACGATGTCGACGGACTCCGCGAAGCGCCTGCTGCTGGTCGCCCGATCGAAGCCGCGCGCCGCCAGCTGGTTGACGATGTAGTCCTGGTACTCGTTCGCATAGCGCTCGTACATCGAACGTGCGCGCTGCAGCTCCGGCAGCAGCTCGCGGGGCGCCTGTTGCGGCTGACCCGCAGCTTTCAACGCCGCGAGGTAGTACGAGGATGCCGAGCGGACGTCGCCGGCGTTCGCCAGATGATCCGCCTTGAGAATGAGAGCGCGAACGTTGCGCGGCTCCGCCGCGAGCACCCTTTCGATCTCGTTGATATTCATGCGCGTGACAGCAGGGCCGTGGCCTTGCAGCGGCGGATTATGACTCAGATGTGACCCCGCCGGGCACGCGGCGAGCGGAACTTCGCGCCGCTTCGCGCTGCAGCTATAGTTGCGCAATGTCTGAGAATCCCGCCGGACTGAACCAGGCGGCCATGCAGGCCCTGAATGCCGGCGATTTCGCCACGGCCCAGGCATTGTTGCAGCGGGTGGTGACCGCCGACCCCGCCAGCATCCCGGCCTGGCTGAACCTCGCCGCGGTTCGCCGCCGCCTCGGCGACGTCACCGGCGCCTTCGACGCCCTGCGCGAGGTCATGCGCCGTGAGCCGCGAAACTTCCCGGCGCTGCTGATGAGCGCCACGCTCCTGGAGCGGGAAGGGAGCATGAAAGCGGCGGCCGCGGCCTACGGCGCCGCGCTTTCCAATGCTCCGCCCGATCACTATCTGGACCGTCCGACGCAGCAGGCGCTCGCGCACGGCCGCGAGCTTCACGGCCGGCACCTGCGCGAGGTGCAGGATTTCATCCGCTCCCGCATCGGCGATACGCAAAGCCAGTGCGCGCCCGTCGAGCGCCGGCGCCTCGATGCATTCATCGATATGACCCTGCGGGTCCGCAAGCGCTACCAGCAGGAGCCGCTGGAATACTTCTATCCCGGCCTGCCGGCGATCGAGTTCTACGAGCGCGAGGAGTTTCCCTGGCTAGCGGACCTGGAAGCGGCCACCGAGCCCATGCAGCAGGAGCTCGCCGCGATCCTGCGCGAAGACCAGGCCGGCTTCGCGCCGTACATTCATTATGACGACCACATGCCGCTCGATCAGTGGCGGGAGCTGAACCACTCGCCGCGCTGGAGTGCGTTTCATTTCTATGAGAAGGGCCAGCCGGTCGCCGAACGTTGCCGCCGGGCCCCCGCGACGATGGCAGTGCTGTCGCGCCTGCCGCAGGCGCAGGTCCCGCTGCGCTCGCCCTCGGCGCTGTTCTCGGTGCTCCAGCCGAAGACACGGATCCCTCCGCACACGGGCGTCGCAAACTTTCGCCTGGTCGTCCATCTGCCGCTGATCGTTCCGCCCGGCTGCGGCTTCCGCGTCGGCGGCGAGACGCGCCAGTGGCGCCTCGGCGAGGCCTGGGTATTCGACGACACGATCGAGCACGAAGCGTGGAACGACAGCGAGCAGACGCGCATCATTTTCATCTGCGACATCTGGAGTCCGCGCCTGTCGCCGGACGAGCGCGTCGTGATCGGCGAGATCATCGCCGCCACCGACGCCTTCAACGGCACGCAGCCGACGTCCAGCGTCTGAAGATCCCGGAGGTAGACCCGTCGTGCTGCTGAAGATCCGCAACCTGCTTGCGCCGCCCGAGATCGCGCGCCTGACGGCCCTGAGCCGGGAGCTGCGTTTCGTCGAAGGCCGTGCCAGCAATCCCGCCAATGAGACCAAGGACAACCTGCAGGCGGACACCAGCGATCCGAAGAATACCGAGGCAGCGCAGCTGGTCAGCGCCGCGTTCGCGCGCTCGCGCGAGTTCATGGACTTCGCGCTCCCGAAGCGCGTGGCGCCGCCGCTGTTGAGCCGCTACTCGCCGGGCATGAAGTACGGCGCGCACGCGGACGCCGCGCTCATTCCGCTGGAGCGCTCGCGCCTGCGCTCGGACGTCTCGTGCACGGTCTTCCTGAGCGACCCCGCCACTTACGAAGGCGGCGAGCTGTCGATCGTGATCGGCAACCAGGCGATCGCGTTCAAGGGCGCACCCGGCGAGGCGATCCTGTATCCCTCGACCACGCTGCACGAGGTCATCCCCGTGCGCAGCGGCGAGCGGCTCGTGGCGATCACGTTCATCGAGAGCTACATCGCCGACCCGCATCAGCGCATGCAGGTATACGAGCTGAACGAGATCGCCGCGCTCGAAGGCACCTCGATGCGCTGGGAAAATCGCGTGCGGCTCGATGTCGTGCGCCAGAATCTGATGCGCATGTGGTCGAGCACATAACAGATCCGCAGACGCTGCTGCGCAGCGCGGTCGCGCTGGAGAACGCCGGGCGCCTCGCCGAGGCCGAGGCCGCCTACATGCGCGTGCTCGCAAGCTACCCCGATCTTCCGGATACCTGGTATGACCTCGCGCGGCTGCAGCGGCGAACCGGTCGGTTCGATGCGGCGCTCGCATCCTATCGACAGGCGCTGGACCGCGGCGTCTCGCACCCGGAGGAAGTGCATCTCAACCGCGGCGTCATTTACTCCGACTGCCTGCGCCAGGACGCTGCGGCCGAGCGCGAGCTGCAGGCGGCGCTGGCGCTCAATCCCGACTACGTTCCCGCGCTGCTGAACCTTGCAAACCTGCGCGAGGACTTCGGCAGGCAAGCCGAAGCCAGTGCGCTCTACGAAAAAATCCTGGCGCTGCAGCCGCGCTGCCACATGGCGCTCGCGCGCTACGCCGGCCTGCAGAGAGTCGAGCGGCCGGATGATCCGCTGATAGCGCGACTGCGGGCGGGGATCGCCGACCCGGCGGCCTCGGCTGCCGACCGCGCCGACCTGGGATTCGCGCTCGGCAAGATGCTGGATTCCTGCGGTGCCTGGGACGCAGCGTTTGCGGCATACACCGCTGCGAATCGCGACAGCCGACAAAGTGCCGGAGCCATCGCCGCCTACGATCGACGCTCGCACGAAGCATTCATCGATGCGCTGATCGCCGGGTTCCAGCCGGGCCAGCCCGCGGCGGCGCGGCTGCCGCAGTCGGCGCGTCCGGTGTTCATCTGCGGAATGTTCCGCTCCGGCTCGACGCTCGCCGAGCAGATCCTGTCGGCGCACTCGCGGGTCGCTGCCGGCGGCGAGCTCGCATTCCTGCCGTCGCTCGTGCATGCGCAGCTGGCGCCGTTCCCGAAGACGATGGCGACGGTGACGCAGCCTCAGCTCGATGCACTGGCCGCGCGCTATCTGCAGATGCTCGCAACGCTGTTCCCGCACAGCGACCGCGTGACCGACAAGCGACCCGACAATTTTCTGTACATCGGCCTGATCAAGCGGCTGTTCCCGGACGCCAGGATCGTGCACACGGTGCGCAACGCGCTCGACAACTGCCTGTCCGTCTACTTCCTGCATCTCGATCACAGCATGAGCTACGCGCTCGACCTCGGCGACATCGGTCACTACTACGTGCAGTACCGGCGCCTGATGGCTCACTGGAAGAGCCTGTACGGGGCAGACATTCTCGATCTCGATTACGATGCGCTCGTGCAAGAGCCGCGACCTGCAATGGAACAGCTGACTGCCTTCTGCGGGCTCGAGTGGGAAGAGGCGTGCCTGTCGTTCGAGCAATCGGCCCGCGCCGTCAAGACGGCAAGCGTGTGGCAGGTGCGCGAGCGCCTGTATCGCCGGTCATCCGGTCGCTGGCGCACCTACGCCGCGCACCTCACGTCGCTCCAAGCGCAGCTGCACGCGGCAGGAATAGCAGCGAGCGACTCCCCATGACCGACACCGTCATCAGCTACGACCAGCTCCCGTATGCCCATTACTCCTTCCCCGACAGCCACCCGCGGCGATTGCATGCTTTGGCCCGGCTGCTCGGGCTCGAGACGGCTGCGCCGGCGCAGTGCCGGGTTCTGGAGCTAGGCTGTGCCGTCGGCGGGAACATCGTGCCGATGGCTTACTCGCTGCCCACGGCGCAGCTCGTCGGAATCGATCTCGTAGCGTCGCAGATCGAGAGCGCGAAGCGGTTCGCGGCGGCGTGCGGCGTGACGAACCTCGACCTGCGGGCGGCGAATATCATGGAAGTGACGCCGCAGTGGGGCAAGTTCGACTACATCATCACGCACGGAGTGTTCTCGTGGGTTCCGCACGAGGTGGCGGAAAAGGTGCTGCAGATCTGCGCCGAGCAGCTCACGCCCAACGGCCTGGCTTACATCAGCTTCAACACCTATCCCGGCGGGCACATGCGCATGTGGGTGCGCGAGGCCATGATGTTCCATGCCGACGCATTCCCGGACCCGATGCAGAAAGCCCGCGCGGGACGCGAGTTCATCCTGTCGCTGGCTCGAACTCCATTGCTCGCGCCTCTGCTCAAGTCCGAGTTGCAGCATTTCGAGAGCGATCCCGACAGCTACATCGTGCATGAATACCTGGAAGGCACGAACCATCCGTTCTACTTCCGCGATTTCGCCGCCCGCATCGCCACGCATGGCCTGCAGTATCTGGGCGACGCGATGCAGAACGGCATCGTCGGGGCCGAGGATGCGCCGGGGTTCCACGATTGGCTGGACGCCAATCGGCGTGACCTGATCCGGCTGGAACAGTACGCCGACTTCGTTCGCAATCGCGTGTTCCGGCGGGCGCTGATCTGCCATGGAGACCTGACGCTCGACCGGACGCAGCTGCTCGCGCACGCCGAGAAGATGCATGTCGCAGCATTTCTGCGGCAGACGGCGGCGCCCAACGGCATGACGCTCTTCCAGCATTCCCGCGGCGGCAAACGCGTGGTCGGCGCCGGTCCGCTGCACGACGCCCTGGTGACGATCAACCGGCGTTTTCCGCAGGCGATCCCGCTCCGGGAAGTTGTCGCAGCGGCGGCTGTGCACCATCGTGAGCCGCTGCTGCGCGAGCTCGTCAAGTGCTGGATGAACGCGATGCTGGAGCTATATGTCGAGCCGCCGCCCGTGCTGGCGCGCACGCCGGGCGACAAACCGCGCGCGAGCCTCGTCGCCCGGTATCTCGCCGCGCAAAACCAGGACCCGATCAATCAACGGCACGGGAGCATCACCGTCGACGCGACGCAGCGGCGTTTCATTCAGCTTCTCGACGGCACTCGCACCCGCGAGCAGGTGGCAGCTGAGCTGGGCCTGGCCAAGGAGGCCGTCGATCAGCTGGTCCAGTTCGTGACGAATGCCGCGCTGCTCGAGGACTAGCGGCCTACTAGGGACCGACGCGCCGGGCTCGAACCCACTGCGACAGCACCCACTTCTCGCCGGATGTCGGCGGCATGCCCGCATGGATGGTGTCGTAGTCGGGCGCGCCGTTCGCATCCACGTTGCTGAACAGCAGCGCGTCGCCGCGGCCGCCGCGGTACTGCCAGGACAGTCGCGGGAACTGTGTCGCGCCGCCCTCGTAGCCGTCATTCAGATAGATCAGGAAGGTGGCGGAGCGCTGGCCGCGTACTGCCAGCTCGTGCGCCAGCTCGGGCGTCTTCGCCTCGATGAAGTCGGCATGTAATGCGAACTGCTCGCCCGGCGAGTAGTGCAGCAGTTTCGCTATCTCGAAATGCGAGGCCGGCGCGCCGACTGCTGCCGAGATGCGATCGCGGATCAGACTGAGAACGACGTCGGCGTTGAAGATCGTGAACGACATCTCGCGGTTGGTACGCACCTCGGCGATCTGTGCAGTCGGGCTGTTGCGATACACCTTTGCACGCTGCAGCCCGCCGCCGGCCGCGCGACCGATGAGCCACTCGCACTCCTGAGGGCTGGCGAAGCGCTCGATGACGACGATGCGCGGTTTCTCGAACTGGACACGGGCTGCCGGCGCGCAGCGCCAGGCTGCCAGATCCAGCTGGCCGAGTAACTCGAGCTCCCGGGCTGCGGGTTCCCAGCCGAGCTGCGCGGCACGCCGGAGATGATCGAGCGCAGCGTCGACGTTTCGCGGCTGTCCCACACCCCATGCAGCGCACACGGACAGCACTGCCTCCGCTTCGCCACTGCCGCGCGTTGCGGCCTCACGCAGCGTCGCAATGCCCTGGTCTATCGACACGGGCATGCCCTCGCCGACGAGCAGGCGTTTGCCCAGGATCGTGAGCTTGGCGACGTCGCTCGCCGGGCTCATGTGAGTTTCCGCGCGATGACTGGATGTGTGCCGGCAAGCTTGTCGAGCCAACGCAGTCCCGCGGCGATCTGCGCCGCGTTGGCTCGCCGCGATTCACGCAGCAGCTCATGCCGCACCTGCGGCGAGTACTCGAAGTCCGGGGATTTGGAATAGCGCGTCAGCACGGGGCTGTGCGCAATGCCGGCGAGCCATCCCGATTCGACCGGCAGCTGGAAATGTTGCGCGACCCGCTGCACGCAACCTGCAACGTCTGCCAGCAACTGGCCGAAATCGAGCGTCAGGACTCGCGACCCGGCCCGCTCCACGGCATCGTGCTGATTCCAGGTCTCGGCGAGCCAGCCCATGGCTGCAAGCTCGCCGGGCGACAATGCATGCAGCGGCGGCAACGGCGCCTGGATGCGCGCCTGCAGCTGACGGATGCGAATCGGCCCGTGCCCGCGTAAGTCGACTGCGGAATTTTTGCCCGCCAGCAGTGTCGCCAGATACGGCTCTGCACGGAGGTTCAGGTAGACAGCGCGCGCGCCGGCCCGACGTTCCAGCAGCGATGTCGCTATCCGGCAAGCGCTGCTGGTGGCCTTGACGACGACGCTGTGCGTGCGGTCGTAGCCCCGGCTCCAGAGCTGCAGCAGCGCGCGCTCCAGACCCTCGAAGTCCGCCGAACCCAACAGCGATTCCGGCGAGCCGAGCACGTCGCGCGCATCGGCGAGCGTTCGCAGCGGCAACGGCTCGCGCAACGACAGCACGCAGCCGCTCTCATCGAGCAGGCGACTGAGCAGCGTCGAGCCGACGTGACCGGTGTGAAAGATGAAATGCAGCGGACGGCCGTGGCTGACGTCCTGCGCAGCGGCGACGAGGTCAGGCAGGCTGGTCCAGGCGCCAGTCAGGCCGGGCGTGAGAATGCGGTCGTCGAGGAAGCTGGCGGCACGATATGCAGCTTCGCCGAGCCGCACGAGCAACGCAGCATCCCGCGCCACGTCGACCTTCTGCACGTAGACGTCCGGCGAAGCCGCGAGGGCGTTGAGCAAGGCTTCAGTCATACCGGCCGTCCCCAGCGGTCGAGCGTCACGGCCAGTCCACTGTAGGCTTTCAGATTCGCCGGGTCGACAGCAATGTAACGCCGCACGCAGGCCGGCGCGCGCGCCAATACAGCGCGATGCAGGTTCCCCGCCTCGACAGGTTTCCGGTGCAGGGCTGTTGCCATGCCCCTTTATACCGGCGGCGGCATGCGAAAAAAAAGCGGCGGTTCCTTGCGGAACCGCCGCCAATGTATCGAACGTGTCGTTCGAGTTCGAACTGCTTCGAGTTACAGCTTCACGGTCACGCCCGCGAAGATGTAGCGACCGAGGGCGTCGTACACCTGCGGATACGTGTTGCCGTTGCCGGTCGTGCCGACGCTGGCGTTGATCTGCGGATCGTTGTCGAGCAGGTTGTTGATGCCCAGACGCACGTTCGCCTGATCCGTGATGTTCCAGCTGCCGAACAGATCGAAGTAGCTCTCGGCGCTGAAGTGCCGATCGATACGGTTGGCCGCCGCCCCTTCCTGGGAAACGCCGCTGATGTAGCGGTGAGTCAGAGCGACGTCGACGTTCCACGGCGTCTCCCAGCCCACACGGAAGCGCGTGCGCAGCTCCGGATTCGCCGCAGTCGTCAAGCTGCTGACGCAGCTACCCGCGTGCAAGCCCACGCAGTCGAACGGCGGGAAGCCCGAGGCACCCGGATCCGTGATCAGCTCGTTCAGGAACGTGCCGGTCAGGTTGAAGGACAGGCTGCCCATGCTGCCGATGTCCAGGCCGGTGTAGTTGAGGTTCAAATCCACGCCGGAGGTCTCGAGACTGCCGATGTTGATGTTGAGGTCGTCAACGTTGCCCGCGCCGATCCACAGCTGACCTGCCGCGTTGCGGTGAATGCGGCCGCACGCCGCCTCGTCACCGAAGTCGTAGCACGCGTCCAGCGTGTTGGCGGCACCGAAGGTCGAAATCAGGCGGTCCACCTTGATGTCGAAGTAATCGAGCGACACGCTCAGGCCGGGCGCGAAGCGCGGCGTGAACACGATGCCGTACGAGTACGTGTCCGACTCTTCCGGGTCCAACGCGGTGTTGCCACCCTGGTTGAAGTTGTACTGACCCGCCGGGCTGGTGAGCGCGGAATTGCGCAGCTGCGCATCCGTGACGGAAGCACCGGGGCCCGAGTTCAGACACGCATCGTCCGTGGCAGTGCCCTTGGCGCCGCACGGATCGTCGTCCAGGTCGAACAGGTTGAAGCCCTGGGCGGTGAACAGCTCGACGATGTTCGGCGCACGCGCTGCGCGCTGGTAGCTGGCGCGGAAACGGACGTCTTCGACCGGCGCGTAATCCAGACCGAACTTGTAGGTGTCGGTCTTGATGCCCGAGCTGTAGTCGGACTTGCGATACGCGGTATCGAACGACAGTTTCTCGATGCCGGTCTTGCCCGACACCAGCGGAACGCTGGCTTCCATGAAGTAGTCGTTCACGTTGGTCGAGCCGGAGATGCCGATCGTCGGACCGCCCGAACCGCCGAGGAGTCCGTTGGTGAGAACGTAGTCCGTGGTGTTCTCCAGCTTGTCGCGGCGGTTCTCGATACCGAACGCCACTTTGATCGCGTCGTCGGCCCACGGCAGCTTGGCGCCGATCGTGCCCAGGTCGCCGGTGATGACGCCGGTGACGATGTTCTGGTCGATGATGCCCGACTGCACGGCCGGCACTTGCAGGTAGTTCAGTGCCGCTTGCGTCACACCGCCGAGGGTGAACGGATTGTAGGGAATGCAATTCGGATCCGTGCCATCGAGCACCGACCGGCAGACGATCTCGCCCGTGTCCGGATCCCGCACGGCATCCAGCGCGCGCTGCAGGTTCGGCACCACGAAGTCGTTGATGCTGGACTGGTCCACGGTCGTACGCGAGAACTGGACGCTCGCGTCGTAGTTCCAGCCGTCCGCGAAGTCGCCGCGCGAGCCGATGAGGCCGCGGAACGACTGGTTGTGGAACTGCGACTGACGACCGCCGCCTTCGATGTTACGGCGACCGAGGTACATCGGAACGACGTTGGGATCAGCCAGGAACGGAACGCCTGGAACGTCGTCAGCCGTGCCGGGCAGGCCATCCGGACCGACTGTCGTGGCCGGATTGATGGTAACGCTCGCGAGCTGAGCCGCCGCGCCGCAACCGATCGTCGTCAACTGCTGCGCCGACAGGAACGGGTTGTCGCAGTTGATCGTGCCGGTATTGAAGAACGCGCCGCCGGCCGCGATCTGCGCGTCCGAGCGGACGTCGGTGAACATCAGCTGCGTGTAGACGTCGGCAACGGGAGCGAGCTCGTAGTGGCCCATCGCACCCAGGCTGTAGCGCGTATCCGGACGCAGGTAGAAGTTCGTCGGACCGAAATTGTACTGGTCCGTATTGGCGTCGAACGGCCGGAAGGTGTTACCCGTGGCCGAGCTGACCGTCGAGTTGAAGGACGGCAGCGGATTGGTATCCGGCACGTCGTCCGCCGTGCCGCGCTTCTTGTCCGGACCGGCGGTCGAATTGTCGTTGCCGTTGAAGTCCGTGAACGTGCCCGGGAAGGCCGTGCCGGAGCCGCCGCACGTGAACGAGGTCGTCGGGTTCGCGCCCAGTGCGCACGCCGAGTAGTCGCGGTCGCGTTGCAGAACCGCCTTGTTGTCCTGGTAGGACGCGTACGCAGTGAGGTTGCCGCGGCCGTCCTCGGTGCTCACGCCGATGGTGATCGTGCTCTGGATGCTGTTGCCGTCGGTGACGTTGTCGTCCGGCAATGCGAACTGGCTCGGGTTCGTTGCTGCACGACCGGCGATGACGTCGCGCAGCTTCACTGCACCCGGTCCGCCGAAGTCGTTGTTGTGCTGATAGAGGCCGTAGTTGGCCTCGATCTGAATGCCTTCGAAATCCTTCTTCATGATGAAGTTCACGACGCCTGCGACGGCGTCCGAACCGTAGACGGCAGACGCGCCGCCGGTCAGCACTTCGACGCGCTCGACCATGGCGGTCGGGATCTGGTTCAGATCCGCCGCATAGGATGCGGAGGTCACGCCGCCGGCCGGCATGCGGCGGCCGTCGATCAGCACGAGAGTGCGCGCGGAGCCGAGGCCGCGCAGGTTCACTGTCGCAGTGCCGGTTGCACCGTTGGACACCGTGCCGTTCTGAGCGGCGAATGCCTGCGGCAGCTGGTTGACCAGATCTTCGATCTTGGTCACGCCCTGCGTGAGCACGTCTTCCGCGGTCACCTGCGTGACCGGGCTGGTCGTTTCGAGATTCGGCTGCGCGATGCGCGAACCGGTGACGACCACTTCCTGAATGGTTTGATCTGCTGCGAACGCAGGCCCCGCGGCGGCGGCGGCAGCGCCCGTCAGCAGCGCGTAACGAACCGCGTGCCGAATGGAATTACTCGTCGACATTGATAGCTCCTCCTGCGAGAGGTGTTTGATTTCGGACGGTTGGTCAGCCGCGTGTGTCGCCTGCGGCTGCAAACTCTCCCTTCTTTGACCCGGCGATGAGACATTCCCCGCACCCCCGGACCCAAGCGTGGTGCGGAGCATACAACTGCTTCCTGCCGTTTGAAAGCTTCGTTGCTAATTCAGCACGGGCCTGGAAGCCTGAAAAAGCCGGGAAAGGCTCAATCTTCTGCGGCCTTCAGCCACTGGGCAGGCCTTTCATGTATACAAGCCACAACAGCCGGAGGTGACTTTGTTGCGTACACGGCACAACACGCATGTAACCCCGGCAGCGGGGAGCATGTTCGGACCCCAGCGGAGCTGCTATGGCCGAATCGAGCGGCCGCGCGTGTGGACAATGAATCGCGCCATCGGAATGCGGGCAGATCTTCTGTCAAAGAGGCCGGCCGCAGCAGCATCGGACGGTCTTTTGCGCGGCACAGCCGCTGATTTGCGCAAAACCGCTCAGAAGGTGACGGTCAGACCCAGCAGTGCGGCGTCGATGTCGGCCGGGCCGCCGGTGAACTCCACGCCGGCGTCGAAGACGCGCTGGTACTCCAGCCGCAGATCGTAGATCTCGAGGATCCGGCGGCTGATCCCGATGCCTGCGAAAGTCTCCGTGCTGCCTTTGGACAACGAGTCCGCTGCATGGCGGCCGGTCGGGGGGACGAACACCTGGCTCTGCGAGGTCACGTCGAAGCTGAAGGTATTGTCGGCGAACACCGCGCCGCCGCGGGCGAACAGCTCCCAGTCGCGCGTCAGCGGCAACACCCCGAGTATCGAGAGGCTGAAGCCTCGCGTTTCGCTCTCGACAGTCGTGACCAGGGAGCCCGGCTCCAAGGGGAAGTTGCCGGTGGCGTGCGAGTGGTACGCCACCCTGCCGAACCTGGCGTAGCTGCCCTCGACGGCCAGATACCTGTTGAACCGATAGCCGCCGATCAGCGCGAACGTCGTGTCCTTGTCGTCGAACGAAGTGCGCTCCTCGACCGGCTGGAAGGCGTCGAACTCCTGGATGCCTGCAGTGAGTGCCTGGTACGCGGTGAGGGCGGGCCGCTTGGAAGCCTGGCCCACATAACCGCCGATGTAGAACCCGTTCTCGTTCGCCGCGGCACCCGGCGCTCCCGCAACGCCCAGCACCCCGAGCGCGACGAGCGCAAAGTTGTTGTTCTTCATTACTCCACCCGCGATTCTGGCCAGGAAGGCACTGTACCTAAAGTCGCGTCGAGCGCGAGCGCCGCGCGTGTCTCGTTCGCTGTGCGCGCGAGACGATCTGATCGTGCTGCTGTACGTGCCGGAATGTGCGCACGAGGTTTCCTCATCGCGCGGCTGTGCGCAAACCACCGACTGGCGCACGCACAGGCAAGTAGCGAAGCTGCTGGCGGAGGGTCGTATGTCTACATTCACGCGCATCCTCGTAGTGGGTGCGACGGGGGCCCAGGGCGGCTCGGTCGCGCGGCATCTGCTCCATGCCGGGTCGCATCAAGTGCGCTGCCTGACCCGGCGGCCCGGTTCGGCGGAGGCGCGCGAGCTCGGGAGGCTCGGCGCAGAGATCGTCGAAGGCGACCTGCGCGATCCGGCGACGCTGCGCGCTGCGCTGCGCGATTGCGACGGCGCGTTCGGCATGACGGACTACTGGGAGCACTTCGAGCACGAATTCGCGCACGGCTGCAATTTCGTCAACGCGCTCTGCGCGAGCGGCATCCGGCACACCGTGCTCAGCACGTTGCCGCACGCCAGGATGCTGTCCGGCGGACGGCTCAGCGTGCCGCACTTCGATACGAAGGGGCGCATCGAGGAGTACGCACGCAGCACCGGCCTGCCTGCAACCTACGTGCACATCGCCTTCTACTACGAGAACTTCCTCAGCCGCTTCGCGCCCCGCCGCCAGCGCGACGGCAGTTACGCGTTCGACTTTCCCCAGGGCAGCACGCCGCTCGCGGCCGTCGCGGTGGAAGACATCGGCGGCGTGGTCGCGGCGGTTTTCGCGGAGTCGTTCTGGTATCGCGACAAGGTCGTGGGCATCGTCGGCGACGATCTGCGCTGCGACGAATACACCGACGCCATGCACCGCGTGCTCGGCCGGCAGTTCGCCTACCGATACGTCGCTCACGACGCATTCGCCGGGCGCGACATGCTCGGCGCCGCCGCGCTCGCCGACATGTTCGAGTTCAACCGGCGGTACGTCCTGAACCGTCGCCTCGACCTGGTCAAGTCGCGCGAGCTGTATCCGCGGATCCGGCCGTTCGAGCGCTGGCTGCGCGATCACACTTCGGAGTTCCAGCGCGCGCTCGCGAGCTAGCAAGAGTCAGGCTGA
>DATEJG010000032.1:0-58595 GCA_035278165.1 Steroidobacteraceae bacterium | reverse complement strand
TTCGCATCGTCGGCGGCGCCGGCGGCGGCCGAGACCGCTGCGAGCGCCGGCCGCTTGCGCTTCGCGGGCGCGACGGCCTTGCGGGCGTCAGATTTCGCGGCCATGGCCCGTCCTCCCCGTGAGGTAGCCGAACGCAATGTGCAGGCCGCCGAATCCCGCACCGAGCAGCGCGATCTGCCAGCTCTCGGGAAGCAGCAGCGCCGCCATGCCGACGACGACGAAGGCGCCGCCGAGGATCGCGATCGCCCGTGATGTCGCAGCGCTCGCGGCAAGCAGGCCGCAGCCGTAGAGCAGCAGCCACGTTCCCGGAATCGCCTGCAGCTGGCCGGCCGACCACAGGACGGCGGTCAACACCGCGCCGGCAAACAGCGAAGGCAACAAGCCGATGGCGAACCTGCGGATCGGCGCGCCGCCGATCGTCAAGGAGCTGAGGGACGCCGGCCGCAGCATCAGGGCGCTGCCGACTGCCAGGGCGACGACGGCTGCAACGAGCCAGATGATCAGCCAGTGCGGCCGCAACGCCGGCAGCGAGGCAAGGATTGCCGCGAGCGTCCCCACGATGCCGGCGGCGAACCCGGTGGATCCGGGGACTGCCAGTGAAGCGGCGGCATCCATCGACGCGCGGATGTAGCGCAGCGTCGCCGCGGCGTGCGAGTCGAGCTGGACGGTTTCGGCGGAGTGCATCGTCTTGTTCCGTTGCCTGGGCACGCCGTCACGCTACGATCCTGCTCCTTGCTGTGTCAAGTACTCTGCATTGCAGAGCTAACGGGTACGCGCTTTTACATACCGCCATTGTCGGGCGAGCGCAGTCCATGGATACTGTCGCGGCCGGAGGTTGGAGCCCTGTTCAGAACGCACCGTCGCCTGATCGTTCACCTGCTGTCGCTGGTCCTGCTGTTGGCCCAGCTCGGCATGGAGGTGCATGCCTATTCGCACCTGAAATCCGACCAGGACGGCCTGCCCGGCACCACCACCCAGCTCTGCGGCCAGTGTGCTTCGTCCGCACCGCTCCTCACCATGGCGAGCGGCTCGTATTGCCTGTGGGTGCCGCAGCAGCTGCAGGCTTCCGGCATCGCCCCTGCCAGCATCGGCTTCTCGGTCGCCCGTCTTCCGCATCCGGCATTCCGCTCGCGCGCTCCTCCTCCGTCCCTCTGATTTGAATGTCGCATGACGGCGCAGCGCGCCGCTCGTGCATGTGCGGCGCCGCCCTGTGTCGCGCAGCCCAATTCATTCGAAGAGGAGGACGTCTCCATGTCCAGTTTCAAAGCCCTTGCAGCGCTGCTGGCGTTTGCGGGGATTGCTTTACCGGCGCTCGGCTACGCGGCCAGCGACGATGTCGCGAGCCTGCGAGCCGAGCTGCAAGCGCTGAAAGACGAATACAGCAAGCGTGTCGACGCGCTCGAGCAGCGCATTTCGACGTTGGAATCCATGCCGGTCGGCGCGACCGCGGAAGCGGGGCCGCCCGTGCCGGCACCCGAGCCGACGCCATCGACGGCCGGCTACGGCGGCCAGTCGACGGCGTTCAATCCCGCGATGTCGCTGATCCTTGCCGGCAGCTACACCAACACCTCGCAGGATCCCGAAACCTGGCGCATCGGCGGCTTCATGCCCGGCGACGGCGAGGTCGGGCCCGGCGCGCGCAGCTTCAACCTCGGCGAGTCCGAGATCACGCTGAGCGCCAACGTCGATCCGTACTTCTCGGCGCAGATGACCGCGGCGCTCAGCGCCGAGGACGAGGTCGAAGTCGAAGAGGCGTTCTTCCGCACGCTGGCGCTGCCGGACGGCTTCACCGCCAAGGGCGGGCGCTTCTTCTCGGGCTTCGGCTACCTCAACGAAGTGCACGCGCACGCGTGGGACTTCGTCGATCAGCCGCTCGTCTACCAGGCATTCTTCGGCGGCCAGTTCAAGCAGGACGGCGTGCAGGTGAAATGGCTGGCGCCGACCGACCTGTTCGTCGAGCTCGGCGCGGAGACCGGCAACGGCGACGCGTTCCCGGGGACGCGCCGCAACCGCAACGGCTTCAACGGCGCCACGCTGTTCGCGCACGTCGGCGGCGACGTCGACGACGCGACGAGCTGGCGCGCCGGCGCAGCGTATCTCGACCAGCGGGCCGAGGATCGGGCGTTCGAGGAAAGCGACGAGTTCGGCTTCCCGCTGGTCGACGCGTTCAGCGGCAAGTCGCGCACGTACGTGGTCGACGCGGTGCTCAAGTGGCAGCCGGTCGGCGATCCGAACCGCCGCCAGCTCAAAGTGCAGGGCGAGTACATGCGCCGGCGCGAGACCGGCCTGCTCGCTTTCGATACGCAGGGCTCGAACCTGAGCGACAGCTATCGCAGCACGCAGTCCGGCTGGTACCTGCAGGGCGTCTATCAGTTCCTGCCTCGCTGGCGCGCCGGCCTGCGCTACGACTCGCTGGATTCGGGCTCGCCCCGCATCGGGCTGGTCGACTCGGGCGAGTTCCCGCTCAGCGCATTCCCCTCGCTCCTGCCCGCGGATCCGGACCGCATCTCGCTGATGCTCGACTGGAACCCGAGCGAGTTCACGCGTCTGCGCGCCCAGTTCGACTGGGACGATGCGCGCGGCGTGGACGATCGCGATCGTGCGTTCCGCCTGCAATACATCTACGGCATCGGCACGCATGCCGCGCACAAGTACTAGGAGAGAACAATGACGAACTTCATTCGCAGCGTCGTTGCGCTGCTCATGCTCGCAGCAGCGCTGCCGGCCAGCGCCGCGCTGAAGGTTCTGGCGACCACGGCCGACTGGGGCGCGCTCGCGACCGAGCTCGGCGGCGACCAGGTCAACGTCTACACGGCAACCAGCGCGTTGCAGGACGTGCATCGCGTCGAGGCGAAACCCAGCCTGGTGGCGCGTGCTCGCACCGCCGACCTGGTGATCGCCAGCGGCGCCGAGCTCGAGATCGGCTGGCTGCCGGTGCTGATCCAGGAGTCCGGTAACAAGCGGATCCAGCCCGGCGCGCCCGGCTATTTCGAGACGACCTCGGTGATCATGCTGGTCGAGAAGCCCGAGCACTTCGATCGCTCGCTCGGCGACATCCACCCGCAGGGCAATCCGCACGTGCAGCTCGATCCGCGCAACATCGCGATCATCGCCAAGGCGCTGACGCAGCGCTTCGCGCAGCTCGACGCCGCCCACGCGCAGTACTACGAGCAGCGCTTCAAGGATTTCGACACGCGCTGGCAGGCTGCGATCAAGAAGTGGGAGAGCGAGGCGGCTTCGCTCAAAGGCGTGCCCATCGTCGTCATGCATCGCGACCAGACGTACCTGTGCAACTGGCTCGGCTTGAACCAGGTCGCGGCGATCGAGCCGAAGCCCGGCATGCCGCCGACGGCGGGTTATCTCGGCCAGCTGGTCACGAAGCTCAAGGCAGCGCCGCCGCGCGCGATCCTGGTGAACGCATACAACGATCCCAAGGCTGCGAAGTGGCTGTCGGCGCGCGTCAACGCGCCTGTCATCGTGCTGCCGTTCTCGGTCGGCGGCACGCCGGGGGCGAAGGACCTGTTCGGTCTGTTCGACGACACCCTGAACCAACTGCTGGCGGTGCTGAAATGAACCTCTTCTCCACTGACCTGACGATCCTCGCGCCGGCGCTGGTCGCCGGCCTGCTCGTGGTGATCTCGCACGTGCCGCTCGGCCAGCAGGTGTTGTCCCGCGGCATCGTGTTCATCGATCTCGCCATCGCGCAGGTCGCGGGCCTCGGCGTGATCGCCGCGAGCGGCTTCGGTCTGCCGATCGAAGGCTGGGGTGCGCAGGCGGCAGCAGGCGGTGCGGCGCTTGCCGGCGCGCTGTTGCTGACGTGGACCGAGCGCAAGCGTCCCGAAGTGCAGGAAGCGCTCATCGGCATCCTGTTCGTGCTCGCCTCCACCGCGCAGATCCTGATGCTCGCCAACGATCCGCACGGCGGCGAGAACCTGAAGGACCTGCTCGCCGGCCAGATCCTGTGGGTCTCGAACGACCAGCTGATGCGCACGGCAGTGCTCACGGCGCTCTTCGCCGTCGTCTGGTTCCGCTGGCGCGAGCGCATCGGTCGCATCGGCTTCTATGTGCTGTTCGCGGTCGTCGTTACGGCGTCGGTGCAGCTGGTCGGCGTGTATCTCGTCTTCACGAGCCTGATCGTGCCCGCGATAGCCACGTACCGGCACGCGAAGAACCGCCAGCTTGCGTTCGGCTACGCGATGGCGTTCGGCAGTTACATCGTGGGGCTCGCGCTCTCGGTGGTCACGGACCTGCCGTCGAGCCCGGTGATCGTCTGGGCAATGGGCATGATCGGCCTGCTGGTGCATCTCACGGGCCGGCAGCGCGCGCTGCTCGAGGACACTGCCGAGGAGAATCATCGCGTGCGAACGTCCGCCTGAGCCGGAGGCGCGCGGTACACTGGCGCTACTGACCCGAGCCCCGGAGGCAGCATGCGCCGCGCGACCCTCGCCGCTTTGCAGATCGGCTCCCAGCCCGGCGGCACCGCCGCGACGCTCGACCGCATCCTGAGCTACGGAAGCGCGATTCGCAGCGCCGGCGCGCAAGTAGTCGTGATGCCCGAAGCCGTGTTGGGCGGCTACCCGAAAGGTGCGGACTTCGGCACTCGCGTCGGCTATCGCAAGCCGGAGGGTCGCGAAGCCTTCCTGCAGTACTGGCGCGAGGCGATCGATGTACCGGGGCCGCAGACCGACGCTCTCGCCGATCTCGCGCGCACCAGCGGCGCTGCACTCGTCGTCGGCGTCATCGAGCGCGATGTAACGACGCTGTACTGCACTGCCCTGTTCTTCTCCGCCCGCGGCGAGCTGAGCGGCAAGCATCGCAAGCTCATGCCGACAGCAATGGAGCGCCTCATCTGGGGCCAGGGCGACGGCTCGACGCTGCACACGATGCAGACCGAAGCGGGCCGCGTCGGTGCGGCGATCTGCTGGGAGAACCTGATGCCGCTGCTGCGCACGGCGATGTACGCGAAGGGCCTGGACGTGTGGTGCGCGCCGACGGTCGACGAGCGCGACATCTGGCAAGTCAGCATGCGACACATCGCGTACGAAGGCCGGCTGTTCGTGGTGAGCGCGTGCCAGTATCAGCCCGCGCCGCCTGCTGCCGCTGCGATCGACTGGCCCCGCGATCGAGCGCTGATTCGCGGCGGCAGCGTGATCGTCTCGCCGCTCGGCGAGGTGCTCGCCGGACCGGTCTACGATCGCGAGGACCTGCTCGTAGCCACCGTCGACCTCGACGACGTCGTGCGCAGCCGCTACGACCTCGACGTCACCGGTCACTATGCGCGGCCGGACGTGTTCAAGCTGACCGTCGACGAAGGCAGCAGCGCGAATAGTCCGCGAAGCGCTTGATTTCGACCACCTGCATGGTGTATCCGTACGGATACAGTCCGCGTGGTGACTACCCTCATACGCACGGATGTGTTCGCACACTGGTTGCGGAAGCTCTCCGATATGCGCGGCAGAGCCAGTGCGGCAGATCAACAGCAAGGCCGCGCCTCGCTGAATTCGACCCTGTCGAGTTCCTCGATGACGAAGCGGTCATCGCAGAGTACCTGTCTGCAGCTATCGAAGATCCCAATCCAGACGTGTTCCTGCGTGCGATGGCCAATGTCGCACGAGCTCGCGGTATCTCCGAGATCGCCAAGGCGTCGGGCCTCGGCCGGGAGAGTCTTTACAAGGCGCTCGCACCCGGCGCAAAGGTGCGCTACGAGACTGTTCGCAAGGTGCTCGACTCGCTGGGCGTCAAGCTCAAAGTGGCCGCATGATCTGCCGCAAGGCACGTGGTCGGCTGCTTGCATTCGCGTTGCTGCTCACTGCGCTCAGCTGCGCAGCGCACGCCGACGAGGTCTGCAACGTCTCCGGCCAGAAGACCAATCTCAACTTCACGATCAAGGACATCGCCGGCAAGGAAGTGCGCCTGAGCCAGTACAAGGGCCGGGTGGTGCTGCTGAATTTCTGGGCGACGTGGTGCGTGCCGTGCCGGCGCGAGATCCCGCTGCTGGGTGCACTGTACCGGGACTACCAGGAGCGCGGCTTCGTGGTGCTCGGCGTGTCGGTCGACAAGGAAGTGCGATTGATCGCGCCGTTCGCACGCGTCATGAAGATGAGCTACCCGGTGCTGATCGGCGCCGGCCGCCAGGATCTGAACGCCGCGTTCGGACCGTTCATCGGCTTCCCGACTTCAGTGCTGATCGCCCGCGACGGCGCAATCTGCGTGCGCCACGTCGGTCTCGCGAGCAGATCGGAGCTGGAGCGGCAGATCGGCGCGCTGTTGTGAGCCGGACAATGAAGAAGGAAGGATGCCCATGAGCAAACTCTGGTCGCTGCTTGCATTCGCCCTGCTGGCCGGCACCGCCGGCGCACAAGCGCCGGTGGCTGCGCCGACGCTGCAGGATTTCGCCTGGCTCGCCGGGCATTGGCGTATCGAAGCGGATGACCGCGTAGTCGACGAGCAGTGGATGGCGCCGGCCGGCGGCCTGATGATGGGCATGGCGCGCAACATCGCGGGCGGCAAGGTGCAGGAGTACGAGTTCACGCTGCTGCGCCAGGAGCCGAACGGCGACATCCTCTACATCGCCAGCCCGTCGCGGCAGGCGCAGACCGCCTTCCGGCTCACTTCTCTCGAGAACGGCATCGCGGTGTTCGAAAATCCGCAGCACGACTTCCCGAAGAAGATCATCTATGCGCGCGGCAAGGACGGCTCGCTGCTCGCCGCGATCGAAGGTCCGGGGCGCGACGGCAAGCCGCGCCGGGTCGAATATCCCTTCAAGCGCGTCACGCCATAGCGTCCGGCGTGTACGGATAGACCTGCGGCAGACGCTCGCTCTGCGCCGCGACGCGCTCGACCCACTCGACGAACGCAGGTCGCGACGCGAGATCGAAGTTCGCGTCAGCCGCGAGATGCGCATAGGCGAACACGGCGATGTCGGCAATCGAGTAGCTGTCGTTCGCGAGAAACGGATGCCGGCTCAGGTGGCGCTGCAGAGCGTCCAACGCACGATCGCCCGCGCTGCGCTTGGCCGCAGCGAGCGTCTCGTTGGCCTGCAGCTTGTTGGCGAGCGTCCAATAGCGCAGCGTGCCGATCGTCGGCTCGACGTAGTACTGCTCGAAAAACAGCCACTGCATCACGCGCGCCCGCGCCAGGCGCTCGGACGGCAGGTATGCGGTTCCCTCCGCCAGGTAGCAGAGGATCGCGTTGGACTCGGCGATGTAGACGCCGGCTTGCGGCTCGAGCACCGGGATCGCGCCGACCGGATTCTTCTCCAGGAACTCCGCCCTGCGCGACTCGCCCTGGAAGATCTCGACCGGCACGTGCTGATACGGCTGAGCGAGGTGTTGCAGCAGCAGGCGGATCTTGAAGCCGTTCTGCGACGGCAGGTAGTCGTACAGTTTCAGCATCGGCGGGGTCTCCGGCGCGGATGAGTGGGATCGGGTCGCCATCGTACTGTTCAGCCGCGACCAGTTTGCGCACAGTCGGGCGCCCCGGCCATCCGATCCTTGCGCCTCAACTCCCGACCCGCCAGGAACAACCGCTGACGTGCTTCGTTCGACGTTGGTCAACCGAGGAGAGCACGATGACCAACGAGGCACAGCTGTCGGAAAAACTCTGGAAGGCGCTGAAGTCGGACATGACGGTGATGCTCGGACTGGCCGGCGTGGACGAAGGCCACAGCCAGCCGATGACCGCGCAGCTCGACGACGACGCGGCGGCAGCCGGCGGACCGATCTGGTTCTTCACTTCGACGCAGACCGATCTCGTGAAGGCGATGGGCGGTCAGAGTCGACGCGCGCTGGCGCACTTCGCCTCGAAAGGCCATGACCTGTTCGCCACGCTCCACGGCGAGCTCATGCTCGACGACGACCGTGCGAGGATCGACCGGCTCTGGAACCGCTTCGTTGCCGCGTGGTTCGAAGGCGGCAAGGACGATCCGCAACTGCAGCTGCTACGGTTCGAGCCCGAGGACGCACAGGTATGGCTCAACGAGCACAGCCTGCTCGCCGGCGTGAAGTTGCTGATGGGAAGGGATCCGAAGGCCGAGTATCGGGACAAGGTCGGCCACGTCGATCTGGAGGGCGGGCACGACGTATCCCGGCGTCCCCACGGACGGGCGCCGTAGCGCCGGATCCGTGGGGACGCGTTGACCAGCGGCGGTCGCAACCGTCGCCGGTCCTGATGGCGCTAGTTGTTGGCGCTGCGCAGCTCCAGGTCGTTCTTCACGTCCTTCACGCCCTCGACTGCTTCCGCTACCTGCGCGGCGCGGCTCTTGGCTTCAGAAGTGTCGACGAAGCCGCTCAGCTGCACGACGCCGTGGAACGTCTCGACGGAGATCTGATGGGCCTTGGTGGTCGGATCTGCCACGAGCGCCGCCTTGACCTTGCCGGTGATGACGCTGTCGTCGACCACACGGCCGGCGTTGGCGCCCGCGTTCTCCATGCCGCCCCGCTCGCCATTCGAGCTGCAGGCCGCCGCGGCCGCGCCCATCGTCGCAATCAGAACCCAACGTGCAATGTGCTTCATAGCAATGGTGACTCCTGGTGGAACTACTGCCTCATAAAGAGCGCGGCCGCGTCCCAAGTTCCCCCACCCTGTTTTGTTCCGCGCAGCCTGCGGCTTTGCAAAAGCTGCCGGCAGAGCCGCGCGCCTGCGCCTGCACCATCGGCGCAGTTCACCTACGCCGGACTCTGCGCGTGCGGACGTCCGGGCTGACGCGTCAGCGCGTAACCGAGCCCGCCGACGCGGAACCAGCGATAGCCGTATTCTTCGAGCGCAATACGGTGCGCGCCGTTGGGCTGTGCGCGGCTTTCGTTCTCGCTCAGCAGATTCGTGAGCATGTCCCCGCCCTCGCCCTTGATGCGCAGCGCGATCTCCAGCGGCTGGCGTGAAAAGTTGTGCAGCACCACGACGCGATTGCCGCGCCATTCGTACAGCAGCCCGAGCACGCTCTTGTGCCCGGTTTGCAGGATCGAGCACTTGCCCCAGCCGATCTCCGGCGTCTCCTTGCGCTGACGGATCATGCGCACCAGCCAGTTCAGGAACGACTGCGGGTCGCGCCGCTGCTTCTCGACGTTGACCTGCCCGCAGCCGTAGACGCCCTCCGTGATGACGGGAGTCGCCAGCCCGCGCCGCGACAACGAGAATCCGCCGTTGTGCTCGCCGCTCCATTGCATCGGCGTGCGGACTGCGTTGCGCTCGGGCAAGGCGAGGTTCTCGCCCATGCCGATCTCGTCGCCGTAGCGGATCACCGGCGTGCCGGGCAGTGCGAACAGCATGCTGTAGGCCAGCTCCATGTTGCGGCGGTCGCCGAGCATCGGCGCAAGACGGCGGCGGATGCCGCGGTTGTAGAGCTGCATGTCCGGATCGGGGCCGAAGTGCTCGAACACCACGTCGCGCTGCCGCTGCGTCAGGCGGCCCAGGTCGAGCTCGTCGTGGTTGCGCAGGAACTGCGCCCATTGCGCAGTGCCCGGAATGTCCGCAGTACGACGCAACGCATCCGCCAGCGGTCCGACGTCCTCCGAAGCCAGCGCGTAAAAGAGGTGCTGGTTGACGAAGAAGTTGAACATCATCTGGATGCCCTCGCCCTCCTCGCCGAAGTAGCGCACGTTGTCCCGCGGCAGCACGTTCGCCTCGCCGAGCAGGATCGCATCGCGCGAGCGCCACTGCAGGAAGCGGCGCATCTCGTCCAGCCACTCGAAGTGCAGCTGCGGCGTCTTGCGCCTGGTGAGCGGCGAGCCCTGGATGATGAACGGCACCGCGTCGACGCGAAATCCGGCGACGCCGAGCTCGAGCCAGTACCCCATGATGCGCATGATCTCGGCGCGCACGTCGGGATTGTCCATGTTGAGGTCGGGCTGGAAGTCGTAGAACACGTGGTAGAAGTATTCGCGCGCCTTCTTGTCGAGCGTCCACACCGCTTTCTGCACGCCGGGGAACACCATCCCCTTGTTCCACCCGGCCGGGCGCTTCTTCGACCAGATGTACCAGTCGTGCAGCGGCGAGTTGCGGTCGCTGCGCGCGGCCTTGAACCACGGGTGCTGGTCCGAGGTGTGATTGACCACCAGGTCGATGATCACGCCGATGCCGCGCTTGTTGGCGTGATTCATGAACTCGACGAACTCGCCGCTCGAGCCGTGGCGCGGATCGACGCCGTAGAAGTCGCAGATGTCGTAGCCGTTGTCGCGGTTCGGCGAAGGCTGGAACGGCGCGAGCCAGATGACGTCGACGCCGAGCGAGTCGAGATAGTCCAGGCGCTGCATCAGCCCGCGAAAATCCCCGCAGCCGTCGCCGTTGCCGTCCATGAACGATTCGAGATCGAGGCTGTAGATGACGGCGTTCTTGTACCAGAGATCGGTGATCACGAAGCGGCGCTCGCACGACGGAGAATGCATCGCAACGCGCGCCGCCGCGAGCTGGTTGCGCCCGTCGGTCGAATCGGGAACAGCAGTGAGACGTGCTGCGTATATGGGGATTGGCTGCAATCCTGTCCGCTCTCGCCGACGCGCCGTGGCTCGCGCTCGGCTACATGCTCGCCGGCGCCGTGCTGGCGATGCTGTGCTTCGCGCTCACTCACCGGCGCCGCACGCCCTATCTGCACCTGCCGCTCGACGAGCTGCAACCGCTGGACTGCGGCCTGCAGACGTTGGCCGGACTCACGGGCGGCGCCGTGTACGAAGGCAATAGCGTCTCGGTACTGCAGAACGGCGCGCTGTTTCCCGCGATGGAGGCGGACATCGACGCCGCACGCGAGACGGTGCACCTGGAAACGTTCGTGTGGACCACAGGCGAAGTCGAGCGGCGTCTGGTCGATGCGCTGTGCGCCAAGGCGCGCCGGGGCGTGCGGGTGCGCCTGCTGATCGACGCGCTCGGCGGCTCGCGCGGCAGCGCGGAGCGCCTGCAATGTTTGCGCGACTCGGGCGTGGAGCTCTCCGAATACTGCCGCCCGGCGTGGTGGAACCTGCGCCGCTTCAACCATCGCACGCATCGCAAGCTCCTGATCGTCGACGGCGCGGTCGGCTACACGTTCGGCCACGGCGTCGGCGACCAATGGCTGGGCGACGGCGAAGACGAGGACCACTGGCGCGATACCGCCGTGCGCATGGAAGGCCCGGTGGTCTGCGCGCTGCAATCGGTCTTCATGGAGAACTGGATCGAAGAGACGCAGTGCGTGCTGGGCGGCGAGCACTGCTTCCCGCCGCTCGAACACAAGGGCAAGGCGTGCGCGCACGTCGTCAGCAGCTCCTCCGAGGAGACCGGGTCGAAGGTCGCGCTGCTCTACACCATGGCAATCGCATCCGCGCGCAAGGAAGTGATCATCCAGAACCCCTACTTCGCGCCCGACGACGGCATGTGCGAGCTGCTCGCGAAGATGGTGGAACGCGGCGTCGCCGTGCACCTGATGGTGCCGGGCAGGAAGACGGACAGTCCGTTCGTGCGCCTCGCGGGCTCGTATCTCTATCGATCGCTGCTGGAGAGCGGCGTGCGCGTCTACGAATTCCAGCCGACGCTGCCGCACCAGAAGATCGTGATCGTCGACGGCGTGTGGTCGCACGTCGGCTCGACCAACTTCGACGCGCGCTCGCTCGCGCTCAACGAGGAAGTCGGCGTCGGCATTCTCGACGAGAGCGTCGCGACGCAGCTGAAGGACGCGTTCGAGGCCGACCTGCGGCGCAGCTCCGAGCTGCAGCTCGAGCGCTGGCGCCGCAGGCCGTTGCTGATCCGCGGGTACAGCTGGCTGGCATACCAGCTGCACTCGCAGCTGTGAGCTACATCTTCACCTCGGCCGGGAACTTCTTGAAGATGCTGCGCACCGCCTCGTCGACCGCAGGACCCGGGTTGCTCATCGCCTCTTGCGAGATCTTGCCTTCCGCGATGCCCTGCCACACCGACGAGCTCTTCGTGACGTCGACCAGGTCGATGCGCAGCGTGCCCGCCTTGTAGTCGACCGTCTCGATGTCGCGCGGGTAGCCGGCCCACGGACGAAAGCCCATCGCCGGCGTCGAGCGCACGTCGGTACGATCCGCCACCTTGACGAAGAAGTTGACGCGCAGCTGCGGCGAGCGCGGGTCATAGGTGTACCCGAGCTTCGTGAGCTGCTCCATCGTCGCAACCCGCAGGCGGTTGCTCATGATGGTGGAATAGCGGGCGCGATCGCCGGGCGCCTGCTCGAAGAAACCGAATGTCCGATACGACGCCAGGTCGGCGGAAGGATCGCGGTCCGTGCGCACCTTCGGCCCGGACGCCGCACAGGCCGACAACAGCGCCGCGGCAGCGGCAACGAACACCCATTTCAAACTACGCATGATGCTGAGACTCCTAGATGTTGATGATGATGAGAACAGATCGACTGGTTGCTGGAACATGGAACGGAACCGAAGCCTGGAAGATCAGCGGGGCGCCGCGCCGGCGAGCTCGATGATCTCGCCTCGACGCAGCACTGCGATGCGCAGCGCGCCGCCGCGCGGGATCGCGCCGAGACGAGTGCGAATGTTCTCGTACGCATCGGCGCTGCTGAGCGCGACGCCCTGCACGGAGAGAATGACGTCGCCGCCGAGTACGAGCTGCTCCTCCTCGATCGTCGCAGTGACGGAGCCGCCGCGAACGCCGAGACGCTCTGCCGGCGAGCCGGCGGCGACGCGCTGCACGAGCAGGCCAACGCCGGGAGCGGGTAAGTTGAACGCGCGCGCCAGATCGCCGCGCAGCAGATAACCTTCGATGCCGCTCCAGCCGGACGGCCGGTTGAACAGCAGATCCCGCGCAACGTTCGATGTCACGACGAAGCCGAGCCCTTCGGAGCCGCCCGACGTGGACACGATGTGGCTCACGACGCCGATCACTTCGCCGCGCATGTTGAACATCGGGCCGCCGGAGTTGCCGCGATTGATCGCTGCATCGGTCTGGAACAGCTCGGTCTCCACCAGACCCGCCGAAGTGATGTTGGATTTGCGGCGCGCACTCACGTGACCGACCGTCAATGTATGCGTGATGCCGAACGGCGCGCCGACCACGAACACTTCGTCGCCGACCTCGGCCTCGTCGGAGTCGCCGAGCGAGACCGGCGCTACGTTTGCCGGTACGCGCTCGAGCTGCAGCAGCGCAAGGTCTGCGGCCGGGTCCGACGCGATGACTCGCGCACGGACGCGCACTTCGCCAGGAAACTCCACCGCGACCGCATCCGCCGTCTGCACGACGTGAGCCGCCGTGAGCACTTTGCCGCCCGCGACCAGCACGCCTGAGCCGAGCGCCTGCATGCTGACCGGCGTGCGGCTCGAATCGGCGGTCACGACACGCTCGCTGGTGTGCACGACGACGACCGCGTCGTCGACGCGCTTGAATATTTCCGAGAGCGAGTCGGCCTCGGCCGGCGCCGCGCCGCCGATTGCGGCCGCGAGCAGCAGCGCTCCAGGAATGAGTATCGAAGTACGCATGCACAAGTCTCCGTTGAGAATCGATGTCAGGGCGCCGAGCGGCTGAGCGCGGCGAGATGGTTTTCGGACAGCTCGCCGGCCAGCGCCGCGAGCTTCAGCTGGGTGAGCCAGTAGCCGTAGCGCGCATCGGCGAGATCGCGCTTCGCGTCGTAGACCTGCTGCTGCAGGTTGAGCACGTCGAGATTGGTTCTGTTGCCGACTTCGCGGCCGAGCTCGCCCGCCTCGAGCGAGGTCTGCGCCGAGACCAGCCCCTGTTCGAGCGCAGCCACGCGCAGCGCGCCCGACGCCACCTGTGTGCAGGCTTCGCGCACGTCGACATCGACTGCGCGACGCGTTCCTTCGAGCTCCTGTCGCGCCTGGTTGCGCTGCGCGAGCGCCTGTCGATACTTGGACTGCAACGCGCCGCCCGCGAACACCGGCATGCTGAACTGCACACCTACCTGCAGCGTGCGCGACTGGTCCGGATATGCGAGCGACTGCAGCTCGCCGTTCTGGCGCGAGTCTTCGTACTTCGCGACCATGTCCAGCGAGATCCGCCCGGCCAGGCGCGTGCGCTCGACCTGTGCATCCGCCATGTCGAGCTGCAGCGCGCGAACGCGCACTTCGATGCTCTCGGCGCGTGCGCGGTCGCGCCACTCCTGCGCATCTTGCGGGGGTGCGGAGCGCCCGGACGCTATCGGCTCGGGATCCTCGTTGCGGCCGGTCAACTCGAAGAAGCGGGCGCGGCTCACCTCCAGGTCGCTCTCCGCGGCGATCTGCGCCGCAGCCAGCGAATCGAAGTTCGCCTGAGCTTCCGCAACGTCGGTCACGCGGGCGCGGCCGCTATCGAAGCGCTCCTTCGCGGCCGCGAGCTGCTCGGCCACCGCCGCCTTCTGCGCGGTCGCGAACGCCAGCGAGTCCTGTGCGAGCAGCACGCCGAAGTACGCTTGCGCGACACGCAGGATCAGGTCCTGCTGCGCCGAACGGAACGTCAGCGCAGCAATCTCCGCTTGCGCCGCCAGATTGCGCGCGTCCGCCTTGAGATCCGGGCGATACAGCGGCCTGCTGAGACTCACGCTGTAGCCGTATACGTTGCCGTCGGTATCGTTGCTGAGCAGCGACGACAGAGTGCCGGACGTACGGGTCGAGGTGTCGACGTTCGCGGCCTGGCCGCTGATGTTGAGGCGCGGTCTCAGTGCGGCGCGACTCTGGACTGCATACTCGCGGCCCGCGTCGGCGGCGCTCACTTCGGCAGCAAAGTCCGCGTCGTGCTCCAACGCCGCGCGATGCGCTTCGATCAGATCGAGCGCGCTCGCACCATGAGCAGCACAGGTGAGCAGGATGAGCGAGATCAAGCGGCGCATGACAGATCCTCGGAAGTGATGAGTGACGGGTCGTTGGCGACCGGGGCAGCGGCCTGCTCGCGCGATGCGCCGTAGCACATCGCGTACAGAGCCGGCAGGAACAGCAGCGTGAGCAGCGTTGCGACCAGCAAGCCGCCCATGATGGCCCACGCCATCGGCCCCCAGAACGTCGAGCGGGTGAGCGGAATCATCGCCAGGATCGCGGCGAGCGCCGTCAGCGAGATCGGCCGCAGCCGGCGCACGGCCGACTCGACGATCGCCTCCCACAGCGAGCAGCCGCGGGCGAGATCGCTGTCGATCTGCGCGATCAGGATCACCGAGTTGCGCAGGATCATGCCGAACAGCGCGATCACGCCCAGCATCGCCACGAAACCGAACGGCACGCGGAAGATGCCGAGGATCGCGGTGACGCCGATCAGCCCGAGCGGGCCCGTGGCGAGCACGAGCGCGGTCTTCTTCATGTCGCGCAGCTGGAGCATCAGCAGCACCAGGATCAGCATCAGCGCGACCGGCACGACGGCCATGATCGCCGCGCTGGAGCTGGCGCTCGCTTCGCTGCTGCCCGCGACCACGATCGCGTAACCGAGCGGGAGAGACTTCGCGAGCGCATCGACGCGCGGCTGCAGCGCGGCCGTTACGTCATTGCCCTGCGCGCCTTCCACATCCGCGCGCACGGTGATCGTCGGCACGCGGTTACGACGCCAGAGAATGCTGTCCTCCGCGTCGAGGCTGAGCCGCGCGACGTGCGAGAGCGCAACGCTGCTGCCGTCGGGCAGATAGACCTTGGCGTCTTCGAGGTTGCCGAGATCCGTGCGCTCGGCCTGCTCCAGGCGCGCGACGACGTCGATCGACTCATCGCCCTCGCGGAATTGCGTGGTGACCAGACCGGACAGCCCGACCTGCATCGTCCGCGCGATCTCGCGCGAGCTCAGCCCGAGCGTGCGCACTTTGTCCTGATCGATCTGCGCGCGCATCACCTTCACCTGCTCGCCCGCGTCGGAGTTGACGCGGCGAATGCCCGGGTGCTCGCGCATCAGCGTCGCCAGCTGGTCGGCGATGCCCGCCACCTTGCGATCGTCCGGGCCGCTCACGCGGTACTGCACCGGGTAACCGACCGGAGGTCCGTTCTCCAGGCGCGTCACGCGACCGCGCACCAGCGGGAAGTCGTGCTCGAACAGACCCTGGATGCGAGTCAGCACGCGCTCGCGGCTCTCCTCACCCTGGGTCATGACGACGAGCTGGCCGAAGTTGATGTTCGGCGTCTGCTGGTCGAGCGGCAGGTAGAAGCGCGGGCTGCCGACGCCCACGTACGCGGCGACGGAAGCGATGTCTTCGTTGCCGGCGAGCGCCTGCTCCATGGCACGCACTTCGCGCTCGGTCGCCGCGTACGACGCGCCCTGCGGCAGCCACATGTCGACCATCAGCTCCGGCCGGTCCGACTCGGGGAAGAACTGCTGCGGCACGAACCGGAACAGCGCGATCGACAGCACGAACAAGCCGACCGTGGCGACTACGACGACGCGCCGATTCGCCACGCACCAGTCGACGATGCTGCGGAAGCGCGCGTAGACGGGACGCTGATAGACGGCGTCTTCGTCGTGGCCGTGCTGAGCCATGTTGTCCGGCAGCAGCTTGTACGCGATGTACGGCGTGAAGATCACCGCGACGATCCACGACAGGATCAGCGAGATACCCACGACCTGGAAGATCGAGAACGTGTATTCGCCGGCGTTGGTCTTCGCCATGCCGATCGGCAGGAAGCCGGCGGCAGTGATCAGCGTGCCGGTGAGCATCGGGAACGCCGTGCTGGTGTACGCGAAAGTCGCGGCGCGCACGCGGTCCCAGCCCTGCTCCAGCTTCAGCGCCATCATCTCGACGGCGATGATCGCGTCGTCGACCAGCAGGCCGAGCGCGATGATCAGTGCGCCGAGCGACACGCGCTGCAGGTCGATATCCAGCGCGTACATCGCCAGGAACGTCATGGCGAGCACCAGCGGAATCGACAGCGCGACGACGAAGCCGACGCGCATGCCGAGCGCGATGAAGCTCACGGCGAGCACGATGATCACCGCTTCGCCGAGGCTGTGGACGAACTCGCTGATCGAGTCCTGCACGACCTTCGGCTGATCCGACACCGCATTGATCGCGATGCCCACCGGCAGCTCGCGCTGCAGCCGCGCAACGGTCTCGTTCATCTCGCGGCCGAGGCGGATCACGTCGCCGCCCTGGCGCATGCTGACGGCGATGCCGATCGCTTCCTTGCCCTGGAAGCGCATCTTCATGGTCGGCGGATCCGCGTAGCCGCGGCGCACCGTGGCGATGTCGCCGAGACGGAAGGTGCGGTCGCCGACGCGGATGCCGATCTCGCGGATCGAATCCAGCGAGGTGAACGCGCCCGACACTCGAACGTTGACGCGCTCGGCGCTGCTCTCGACGGTGCCGGCGGCATCGATGCTGTTGGTCGAGCCGAGCGCCGCGACGATCGCGGACGGAGCGACGCCCAGCGAGGCGAGCTTCGCGCCGGACGCCTCGATGAAGATCTTCTCGTCCTGCTCGCCGACGAAGCTCACCTTCATCACGTCGTCGAGCTGCAGGAACTCGTAGCGCGCGGTCTCGGCGAAGTCCTTGGCTTCGGCGTAGCTGAAGCCGTCCCAGGTCAGCGCGTAGATGTTGCCGAAGGTGTCGCCGAACTCGTCGTTGAAGAACGGGCCCTGCAGATCCGACGGGAGCGAGGGCCGCATGTCGTCGATCTTCTTGCGCACCTGGTACCACACGCCGGGCACGTCCCTGGCCTGGACCGACTCGAGCAGGCTCACCGTGATCTGCGCCTCGCCGGAGCGCGAGTAGCTGCGCGTGTAGTCGATCTCGGCGATCTCCTGCAGCTTCTTCTCCAGCTTGTCGGTGACCTGCTCCGACATCTCGCGCGCCGAGGCGCCGGGCCAGTAGGCCTGCACCAGCATCGCCTTGAACGTGAACTCGGGGTCCTCCTTGCGCCCGAGGTGTTGATACGCATACAGGCCGGCAACCGCGAACAGCAGGATCAGGAACAGGATCAGCTGCTGGTTGCGCAGCGCCCACTCGGAAAGATTCGGTCCGCGCATGGCTCAAACCTCCCCGGCGGCGCGCGTCGTTGCGCGCCGCACGTGCTGGCCTTCGAACAAGAGATGCACGCCGGCGGTGACGACGGTGTCGCCGGCCCGGATGCCGTTGGTGACGACGACTGCGTCCTGCGCGACGTCGGCGACTGCGACTTCGCGCAGTTGCACGAGCGAGGAGTCCGTGGTGACGATCCAGACGAACGACTTGCCGTTCTTCTGCAAGAGAGCGGTCAGCGGCAAGCGATAGGCATCGGCGGCGCGCTCGCCTGCAAGTCGCACACGAGCAGTCATGCCGAGGTCGATCGCGGCGGCGTGATCGACGATTGCGATGCGCGCGGTGTACTGGCGAGTCGCGCTGTCGGTCATCGGTGCGAGCTCGCGGACGCGCCCGGCGTAGACTTTGCCGGGACGCGCCCACAACTCGACCTGCAGCTCGCGGGCTGCCCGAATCTCGTCCAGTCGTGACTCCGGAATTCCGACGACGACTTCGCGCTCGCCGTCGGCAGCAATCGTGGCGATGGCCTGGCCGGCCTGGATGACTTCGCCGGCTTCGGCGCGCAGCTCGGTGACGACGCCGTCCTGCGGCGCGAGCAACACCGTGTAGGCGTGCTGATTGCTCGCGAGGGCAAAGTCGGCTTCAGCAGCGGTGAGCTTCGCGCGGGCGCCTTCCATCTGTACGCGGTCGCGATCGAACTCGGCCTGGCTGATGAAGCGGCGCTCGAACAGGCGCTGCGCGCGCTGGAAGTCGAGATCGACCTGGCCGTACTCGCTCTTCGCGCTGGCGAGCTGCGCGCGCGCCGCGCTCACGTTCAGCTCGGCATCGACCGCATCGAGTTTCGCGAGCGGTTGATTGCGATGCACGCGCGCGCCGACTTCGACGAGCCGTTGCGCGATGCGGCCGCCGACGCGGAACCCGACCGTGCTCTCGTAGCGGGCACGAACTTCGCCGGAATAATCGGCAGTGCTCGTGCCATCGTCGGCAGTCACCGTGGTCGTGCGAACGACTCGTGCATCGTCGGCCGGCGGTTGCCGGGCGCCGCACGCAGCGAGCACCAGGGCAGGCAGTGAAAGCGCAAGCGCGCGGAGCAAACTCATTTCTGCGACTCCTTACGGGAAGCGGGGTGATTTCGGGCGGCAGGGCGCGCCGGGCCGCCGATCGCCGACCAGAGCTCGTGCGCCGAGCGGAACGGGCGCATCTGGCCGGAGCGGACGTCCTCGACGTAGCCGGCAAACCAGCGGGCGGTGCGGCGGTACACGCGCACCACGTAGCTGCGGGGTTCGTTGCGAGTGAGCTTCGTCATGGGCCGGCACTGTGGAGCGCAGCGGCCTATTTATTGGCTACGGATTCCCAAAGGCGCTCTAACTGATTGTTTTTGATTCTTCTTTCAGCGTGGCACTTTCGTCCGAGATTCAGGCGGACCGTGCAGTCGTATGCTGCAGCCACTGACGGGAGGACCAGACGATGCCAATCGATCGTGTCCTGTTGATCGCAAGCACCGCACTGGCGCTGACCGCACCCGGTGTCCTCCCGGGCCAGACCCCGCCGTCGCCGCCGGCCGCCGTGGCGGTCGATCAGAGCCATACCCGCCGCCCGGAGAAGCCGCCGAAGAAGGCCGGCGACTGCGTGTCAGGCGCCCGCTTCGATTCGTTCAAGAGCGAGCTCGACGCGAACTGGGCGCTGAGCAAGGGCAAGGCGGATGGCGCACAGCTCAAGGATTTTCCGCAGGCGCCGAACCCGTCCACCGACCTGGGCGTCTGGGCGGCGAACATGGCCGGCACGTTGCGCGGCGCGCTGTACCGGAGACTCTCGAACGCGCAGCAGCAGGAATATGCCGCGCTCGAGGATCAGCACTGTCGCTCACGCGGCCTGTACTGCCAGATCGCCTTTCGCCAGAACGCAGTCCTCAAGCTGCTGCCATGAGAGCGGTCGCCGCACGCTCAGCACTGCTTGCTCTCGGGCTGGTCATCGCAACTGCCGTTCTCGCGCAGCAGACCGCCGGCGAGACCAAGACAGCTTCGCCGGCGGCAGACAGGATGCTGAAGGAGTTGCGAGAGCAAGGCGCGCCGGGCATCTCACCGGAAACGGTTGCGCCCTACCTTCCGAAAGTCTGGTGCGGCGACATTTCGGACGAAGCGACCCGGGACGTGTGCTGGAAAGCCTACCGCGCGAGTCTCGGCTACTACGCCACCGGTCTCGCGCACCGCACACAGGTGTTCGCATGGCAGCACACCTCCACGATCATCATTTTCTGGGTCGTCATCGCGCTGGTCGCTGCAGGTTTGTTCTTCGCGTGGCTGCAGTTCCGGGCGGCGCTCGAATTGCGACCGGCGGCCGCCGACGTCAGCACCGTGGAGCTCGGCAAGGATGGCTTCAAGATCAGCTCACCGGTGCTCGGCGTGATCATCCTCGCGCTGTCGCTGGCGTTCTTCTATCTGTATCTCGTCTACGCCTACCCGATCCACGAGCTGTTCTGAGCGCGCACGCCGCGGCGTTTTGTTAACACGAAGCAGCTGCTCGAAGGGTTCCAGCCGCGCGCCGATCGCGTCGCAACTTGAATTTATTCCGTGCGCTCAGCAGCTTGCGCCTTGACTTGGCAGTCGCGTCACCGGAAAGATGCAGCGACAACGATGCATGATCGCAAGGTGGGAACGTCGTATGAGCGTGCACGCTTCGGGCGGTGGGAGTGGTGGCCGCGAGCCTCCTGATATCGACAGCACACAGACCCTGCGCGCGATCCCCGAGCACGAGCTGTACGATTCCAATCGACCGAAGTGGTTCGTGATCCAGCTGGTCGCGTCGGACCGCCCGGTCAATCTCGACATGATGCCGCGCCTCGAGGTGTTCTCCGACCACCGCCTGTACGCCGTCATCACCGGCCGCAAGGACAACGGCTTTCGCTACGCCCTGCGGTTGGGATTTTTTCCCGACCAGGAATCGGCGCAGGCGATCTGCGGGCAGCTGACTGCGTTCTTCGCGACGCCTTCGATCGTGCAAGTGAGCGCCGCCGAGCACGCCCGGTTCGTCGCACCGCCGGCAGTGCGTCCGAAGCCGCCGTCGGTCACGACTTCCACACCGGCCGTCACCGCCGCTGCGCCGCTGCCCCGACCATCGGTCACGCCGAAACCGCTCGCCCCGAGCGCCGGCGCCAAGGCGGCGGCAGCATCGAGCAAGGCGCACGCTTCACATAAGCCAGCCAGGAAAAACAAGACGCTCGCCGAAGAGCTGCTCGACGAAGCGCGCGAAGTCCAGCTTTCGCGCAGCGGCAAACATCGCGTCGCTGCGCAACGCAAGTCGTGGCTCGCGCGCTTGCTCGGTCGCTGACGGCAACGCACGCGCGCCGACCTACACACGAAGCAGTCACTCGAAAGGTTCCGCATTCGCGCAGCTTCGCCCGCTGACGCGTAGGAATTCTTCCCTCGCCGGCCGCCGCATCGTCCGAACGTGCAATACGCGTAGACAACTCGCGCAGGTTGCGTATCGTTGACGGCCTTCCCTGTCGTTGCGAATTCAACACCCGATGACAGGTGTGATCAAAATAATGTGGGGATACTGCCAATGAAGAATGCGAAATTGCTCGCCGCCTGTGCTGCCGCGCTCGGGCTGGCTGTAGTGACCACCGCGGCGAGCGCCGCGCCGGGCGGCAAACTGGGCAAGCGCGACACTGAGCTGCTCATCCAGGCGGAGCAGGCCGGCAAAACGCGCCTGGTGCTGCTGATCGCCGTGAAGAGCGGTGCCGGCAACCAGGCTGCGGCGGACGTTGCCCGCCTCGGCGGCCAGATCCAGTATCGGGATGACAGCCTCGGCTATCTGCGGGTGAGCTTTCCGATCGGGCAAGTGAAGGCTGCGGCCGCGCTCGCCTCGGTGGACAGCGTCGACGTCGACGAGGTGGTGCCGTTGCCGAGTCCGGAGCCGGATGGCCAGGCTGCGGTAACGACTCAGCCGCCGCCGAGCGCCGCCACGCCGCGCGACAACCCATACCTGCCCATCGGCGAAACCGGTGCGGCGCAGTTCACCGTGGCGCATCCGACCTGGGACGGCCGCGGCGTGACGATCGGCGTGGTCGACGCCGGCATCACGCTCGATCATCCCAGCCTGCAGACCACGTCCACCGGCCAGCGCAAGATCGTCGACTGGGTGACGGGCACGGATCCGTTCACCGACAACGATCCCACCTGGCTCGACATGAGCGCGCAGGTCTCCGGCGCGCAGTTCACCTTCAGCGGCGCCAATTACACTGCGCCGGCGGCGGGCTCCTACCGTATCGCATTGTTCAACGAGCGCGACGCGCGCCTCGGCGGCGAGGTCGGCAGCGACGTCAACCGTGACGGCAATCCGACCGGCAGCAGCGGCATCTTCGCGGTGCTGTGGGATCCGCGCTCGGACCTGGTGTGGGTCGACACCAACCAGAACCGCAGCTTCGCCGACGAGATGGCGATGACGGACTACAAGGTGCGCAACGACGTCAACTACTTCGGCGTCGACAACCCGGCAACGCCGGTCGCCGAGCGCATGCCCTTCGTGGTGCAGACCGACGGCAAGCTGAAGGTCGTCAACATCGGCCTCGTGGCGAGCGGGCACGGCTCGCACGTCGCCGGCATCGCGGCCGGCAACGCGTTGTTCGGCGGCGCGATGAGCGGCGCAGCGCCCGGCGCCAAGCTCGTCTCAGTTCGCGCGTGCATGTTCGTCGGAGGCTGCACGGCGCATGCGCTCCTCGAAGGCATGATCTATGCGGTCAAGTCGGCGCACGTCGACGTGATCAACATGTCGATCGGCGGATTGCCCGCGCTCAACGACGGCAACAACGCCCGCGCCGAGCTGTACAACCGGCTCATCGAGCAGTTCAAGGTGCAGATGTTCTTCTCGGCGGGTAACGACGGCCCCGGCTTGAACACGGTCGGCGATCCCTCGGTGGCGACGAACGTCGTCAGCGTGGGCTCGTACCTGAGCCGCGCGACGATGCAGTTCGACTACGGCGCGGATACGCCGTTCACGGACAACCTGCATTACTTCACCTCGAACGGCCCGCGCGAGGACGGCGGCTTCAAGCCGGAGATCGTCGCGCCGGGTGCGGCCGTCTCTACGACCCCGATGTGGCAACCTGGCTCGGGACTGCCTTACGCGCTGCCTCCCGGCTTCGCGCTCATGAACGGCACGTCGATGGCTGCGCCTCAGGCGACCGGCGCGGCTGCGCTGCTGATCAGCGCCGCGAAGCAGACTGGCGCGCAGTTCAAGCCCGCCCAGCTGCGCCAGGCGATCCGCTCCTCCACCAGGCTCCTGGATCCGAGCCGCCTCGGCGTCTACCGCCAGGGCAACGGCATCCTGCAGACGGAAGCAGCGTGGAATCTGCTGAAGACCAATATCAGCACGGATGAGATCGTCGCGAGCGTGCCGGTGAACACGGTGCTCAGCTCCTTCCTCGCGCAGCCGGGTGTCGGCACCGGCATCTACGATCGCGAAGGCGTCGTGGCAGGTCAGTCGTACACGCGCACGTACACCATTACGCGCACCAAGGGCGGCTCGCAGCCCAAGACCTACGCGGTGAACTGGGTCGCCAACGACGGCACCTTCAGCTCGCCTGCGTCGATCGCGCTGCCGTTGAACGTGCCGGTCAGTCTGCCGGTCACGATCAATCCGCAGAGCGCCGGCGCGCATTCGGCAATCATGAACCTCGACAGTCCCGGCGCGGCGGGCATCGAGTTCCAGACGATGAACGTCGTCGTTGCGGCCGACACGTTCAGCGCCGCCAGCAACTTCGCCGTCAGCAAGACCGGCACGATCGGTCAGGCGCAGCAGCTCGGGCACTGGGTGCAGGTGCCGACGGGCGTGCCGGCCCTGAAGGTCGACTTCTCGGGCCCGAGCGCGACTCCCGGCACGGGGCAGGCGCGGTTCCTGCGCTGGCATCCGTTCGGCGTCGGCATCGACTCGAATGCCGTGTCGAACTGCTACACGCCGGCACTCGCCGCCGGATGTCTGACGGGCAGCCCGCTCAGCCGCACGACGAGCAATCCGCAGGCCGGCGCGTGGGAGCTCACGGTCGATGGGCGGCGCAGCTCGGATGCGTTCTTCGCGCCGTACAGCATGACCGCGTCGATTCTCGGTGCGACCGTCTCGCCGAATCCCGACACCATCGCCAGCGTGGCGCTGGGCGTACCGCTCGCGAGGTCCTACACGATCGCCAACCAGTTCGGAGCCTTCACCGGCCGTGCAGTGGGCACGACGCTCGGTAGCGCGAACCGCATGGTGCCGACGATCGCCAACGCCGAGCAGCAACAGTTCGTGGTCAACGTAACGGCTGGCTCGACGTCGCTGCGCGCGACGATCGGCAGCACGAGCGACCCCGCCGCGGATCTCGACTTGTTCGTCTTCAACTGCACGAGCGGTACGTGCGTGCAGGCCGGGTCGAGCGCCGATGGCGATTCGGAAGAGTCGGTCACGATCAACAACCCGGCCGCGGGTACGTGGGTCGTGCTGGTCGATGGCTTCGCCGTGCCGGCCGGCACGACGACCTTCAACTACATCGACGTGTTCGTGAACGCGGCGTTCGGCTCCGTGTCGGTCACGGATGCCAACGCGTTGCGGGCGGCCGCCTCGGCGTGGACCGTCCCGGGAACCGTAACGGCCAATGCCGTGCCGGCGTCGGGCCGCGTGCTGTACGGCAACGTACAAGTGCGGACGGACACGAACATCCTGGTCGGATCGGGAGACGTGATCGTGGAGAGCGTGCAGTAGGTAGGCACTGCTGCGGGCACCGGGGCCATGGATGGCCCTACCCGCCGATCGCCTGCCGCTTCAGGCTCTGGTACAGCCGCTCGGTCTGCGCCGAAGGCGCGACGCCGAGCGAGATCGACAGCATCCGCTTGAGCCGCTGATACGCGCTGAGCGCTTCGCTGCTGCGCTGAAGCGTCGCGTAGCAGCGCATCAACCCCTGGTAGAACTGCTCGATGACCGGATCCGCGTCGAGGCCGCGCAGATAGCACTGGATCGCCTCATCCGCCCGACGGCTTTCCTCCAGCCGGCGGCCGATCTCCCCGACCGCGTGAATGAAACGGCCGCGCAGGCGCTCGCGCATCGTGACCGGCCACGGCTCGCCATCGTCCTCGGCGAGGAATGCGCCGCGATAGAGCCCCATCAGCTCCGCCGTGTCCGCATCGGGCCGCAACAGCAGGTCCTCGAACGCCCACACGTCGACCCACACGCGCGCCTTGTCGAGCGACAGCATGCCGCCCTGCTGGACGATCGCATCGGCATCGCCGATCAGCTTGCGCAAACGATGCAGCGCCGCGCCGAGCGAGCGTGTCGCGACGTCGCCCTCCTCGTCCGACCAGAACGCGTCGATGAGGCGCTGCTCGGGCACATTCGCGCCGCCGTAGGCGATGATCGCCTTGAGCAGCGCGATCGTCTTGCGCGGCGCCTTGCGCGAGTACTCCAGCGGCCGCCCGTCGCGCAGCACTTCGAACTGACCGAATGTGCAGATCCGCAGCGGCCACGGCCAGTCGTTCAGCGCCCGTGACGGCGGCCGCAATCGTAGCGCGCGGATCGTGTCCCGCGCGTACTCCACTTCGATCTGCGCTGCGATCGCCTCCGCCAGGAGACGCGAGAGCAGCATCGGATGCATGCGCAGCGTGCGCTTGCTTAGGTCGTAGCGGCTGCGCGCAAGTCCCGTGCGCAACTTGTCATGACACCTCGCGCGATCGCCTTTGAGCAGTGCGTAGTACGCGTGGGCGAGATCGACCTGGTACAGAAAATCCTCGTAACCGGTCCCCTCGAACATCGCCGGCACGGAGGCGAGCGCCGCCTCGAACTCTTCAGGCCGGTCCAGCTCCGCGCAGACCAGCGCGCTTTGAATGCAGGCTTCGAACACGGCCCAGAACACGCCGCAATCCCGCGCGCGCGCGCTTTGCCGCCCGGCAAGCTCGAGCGCCGCATCCCACTGCCCGCGCCGGCATGCAAGCCAGAACCGCAGGCGGCTGCTGGCGAATTCGTCCATCCGGCGCTGCGGCATCCACCACTTCTCTACTTGCTGGCGGTGCGTCTCCGCGAGCGGCAGGTCCTCGAGCTCGAGCGCACACAGCGCGATGCCGAGATGCGATTGCACCGTGACGACCGGCAGCGAGATGCCGTGTGCGGCGACCAGCTCCAGCACTTCCGTAAACGCACGGATGCTCGCGGTGTGCTCGCACTTCTCGAAATACAGCCGGCCGAACTGCACGCCGCCGAGCGCCAGAATCGGCCGCGGCACCCGGCCGCGCCGATGCAGCGCCTGCAGGTGCGCCACGGTACGCTCACCGGAAACCGCGTCGCCCATGCTGAGAAAATGAATGAGCAGCGCGCCGCACGCACTCGCGGCATCCGCATCCGGAACGTCGGCGGCGAGCAGCTCGAGCATTCGGGCGACGCACTTCTCGAGCTGCTGACGCCGCGGCCGTCTGAAGCTGTGGGAAAGCAGCAGCGCAGTGACCACCTGCAGCTCTGCCGCGGCGCTCGGAAATCGCGGTCGGCGCTCGAGCAGCCCGGTGAGCATGTCGATCCACGGATCGAGCGGCGTCATGTCCGTGAACTGGTACAGGTGGCTGTGCATGATCGCGGCGCACGCCAGCGTCTGGCCGTCGACGTTGTTGTTCGCTTCGAACAGCTGCAACGCCGTGCTCAACGCACCGCGCGCCGTCGCGGGATCGCTGCGCAGCTCGGACGTTCCCGCCCAGAAGTTGAGCGCAGGATCGGCAGCGAGTACGTCGCGCGGCATCGCCGCAATCCAGTCGCGCAACGCGGCGCTGCGACCTTGCGCCACCAGCGCACCGGCAATGCTGAGAATCGCGGCCCGGGCAGCTGGCCAGTCATGCGCGCGCAGGAACAGTCGCACTGCGTGATCCACCTGGTGCGAGCTTTGCAGCAGTGTTCCTGCAAGATGCAGCTCGGCGGCCAACGTGTCGGAAGCCACCGCCGTCTCGTGACGCCGGGTCAGGAACACACGGAACAGATCGTGATACTGGTACGTCGGCGGCTCCGTCGCGCGTCGATCCGTGAACAGGCCGCGCCGATAGAGATCTTCGAGGATCGCCTCGCTGTCCTCGCGCCCTGTCAGACGCTGCGCCATGGCCGCTGTCATGGTCGGCAGCAGCGCCGAGACCTGCAGGAACCGCTGCAACGGCTCCGACAGCGAGTCGAACACCTGGATCGCAAAGAACTCGAACAGCTCCTCGGTGCCGGCGTGCCGGTCGCGCGAGATGCGGCCGCTGCGCATCTGCTCCTCGCGCTCCAGCGTGAGCGCCAGCCCTGCGGCCCAGCCGCGCGACAGCTCGTGCACGCGTGCAATCGCCGCATCATCCAGGTCGTGACGCAGGGCCGCTATCGCCCGTGTCTCTTCCAGCGAGGTGCGCAGCTCGTCGCCTTCGATCGCCGCCAGCTTCTCGGCAAGCTTGTGTCGCGCGAAGCGCCGCGGTGCAGCGCCGCGGCTGATCACGACGATGTTGCTGCCTTCGGGAATCTCGGCGACGGCGCAGTCGAGGACTTCGTGCACCGGTGAGCTCTCGGCCAGCTCGTGGTAGTTGTCGAGGACCAGCAGCGTCGGGCGCGCGAAGTACTGGCGAAAGAACTGGCGCGCATAGCCCGCAAGGTTCGCCCGATGCTCCGGCGTGAACTGCGGCAGCTGCGGCGCACTTTTGCCGCCCGCCGGCAGCGACTGCGCAAGGTAGTAGAAGAAGGTGCCGGCGTCGTCGTCACCCGGGTCGAGGTGATACCAGGCGCCGCGGCCCTTGCTCGCCTCGACATAGCTCGCGACCAGCGTCGACTTGCCCGCGCCGGGCGGCCCGGACACCCACACCAGCGGCCGCTCGCGCGCCTGCCCGATGCGCTCGAACAGGCGCTCGCGCCGCAGGACCCGATGCGTCTTGGGCCGTGTGAGTTTGGCGATCGCCGGCATCGTAGCCCCGCGAAACAGGATGCTCTGCATCTCACATCCTGTTCATCCTGCTCATCCTGTCAACTCTTTCTCCCTCATCCTGTCAACTCTTTCTCCGCGAAATCCTCTTCCCAGAACTCCTGCGGACGGCGCGTATCCAGCGTGCGCTGCAGCTCGACACCCCGCAGCTCGACCCGCCGGATCTTGCCGGACACCGTCTTCGGCAGGTCGGCGAACTCGAGCCGCCGGATCCGCTTGAACGGCGAGCTGTTGGCGCGCACGAAGCGCAGGATCGACAGCGCCGTCTCTCGTGTCGGCGCGAACCCCTGCCGCAGCACGACGAACGCCTTCGGCACGGCGAGGCGTCGCGGGTCGGGGCTCGGCACGACGGCCGCCTCCATCACGCACTCGTGCTCGATCAGCAGGCTCTCCAGCTCGAACGGGCTGATGCGGTAGTCCGAGCACTTGAAGACGTCGTCGTTTCGTCCGACGTATGTGTAGTAGCCGTCCGCGTCGCGCATCGCAACGTCGCCGGTGTGATAGTGCGCGTGCCGCATCACGCCGGCCGTGCGCTCCGGATCGTCGAGGTAGCCCGGCATCACGCCCACCGGATCGTCTGCCAGCGCGACGCAGATCTCGCCCTCTTCGCGCGGATGCCCGTCGTCGTCGAGCAACGCGATCCGATAGCCCGGCGCGGGCCGGCCCATCGAGCCGGCCTTCACCGGCTGGCCGGGGAAGTTGCCGATCAGCAGCGTCGTCTCGGTCTGACCGTAGCCGTCGCGAATCGTCAGGTTCCACGCAGCGCGCACGCGAGCGATGACTTCAGGATTCAGCGGCTCGCCCGCGCTCAACAGCTCGCGCAGCTTGACGTTCGCGTCCTGCAGCGGCAATTGAATCAGCGCGCGCCAGACCGTCGGCGGCGCACAGAAGCTCGTCACTTCGCAGCGCTCCAGCTCGCGCAGCAGTTGTGCCGCATCGAAGCGCGCGGTCTGCATCGCAACGATCGTGGCTTCGGCATTCCACGGCGCGAAGAAGGAGCTCCACGCATGCTTCGCCCAGCCGGGACTGCTCAGATTGAAATGCACGTCGCCGGGTCGCAGCCCGAGCCAATACATCGTCGACAGATGCCCGGCGGGATAGCTGAGGTGCGTGTGCTTGACGAGCTTCGGCTTCGCCGTCGTCCCCGAAGTGAAGTACAGCAGCAGCGGATCCGAAGCGCTGGTGTCCCCGTCGGGCGCAAACTCCGCATCCGCGGCGCCCGCCTCGTCCAGCGATCGCCATCCATCCTCCTGCCCTGCCGCGAGCAGCTTCATGTGAGAGCTGTCGAGCCAGTCGAAACGCTCCGCATAAGCCGCTTCGGTGACGATCGCCCTGGCATTGCCGCGCGCGACGCGATCGCGCAGATCGGCCGGCATCATCAAGGTCGTCGTCGGAATCACCGGACAGGAGAGCTTGATGGCCGCCAGCATCAGCTCCCACAGGTTCGGCACGTTGCCGAGCATCAGCAGGATGCGATCCCCGCGCCGCAGACCGAGCGCACGCAGATGATTCGCGAGCCGGTTGGAGCGCTGCCGCATCTCCTCGAACGACAGGCTCGCATCGAGCCCGGCATCGCCGACGATTCGCAGCGCCGGACGCGGATTGTCGCGGGCGATCACGTCGAACCAGTCGAGCGCCCAGTTGAACTGCTGTGGACGCGGCCACGCGAACGCTGCAACCGCGCTCGCGTAGTCAGTGCGATGCGCAACCAGCGTATCGCGCGCCTGCCGGAATATTTCCGTCTGCGACCCCATGCACGAGCTCTGGCTCAGCTGCGACCCGCGAGCCACTCGTCGATCGCGTTCAGCTGATCGCGCCGGACCCTGATGCGATCGGTGATGCTCGCGACTGCCGTCTGCGACGCACGCCGCGCGCTGGCAGGCAGATTGGCCTTGGCATAGGCGTTCACCTTGGAGATCGTGGCCGGGCTGGATGAGCGCGCCGCGAGCGCCGGGAAATAGGAGCTGCGCGAGGACGCGTCGACGCGCTCGTTGATCTCCTTCATGTGCGCAATGGCGAAATCGAACGCCAGATCCGGATGCAGCTCCGACACGCCGGCGATCATCGCGGGCGTATTGGTCGCGCCGGGCTCGTCGGTCAACGCCAGCTGCAGCGCACGGTTGGCGAGACTCTCGTCCTCGGTCGTCGCGAGCAGGTAGTACATATGATCCTTCACCAGCGGCGTCTTCTCGGCGCGCGCTGCTGCGTGTAACCGATCCCACGTCGCAGCGTCGGCGTGCCGGGCGACGACGCCGAGGATGGTCTTGCGCAACGGCGGCGGCACCGACTTCTCGTCACCTGCAGCGTAGCGCCGGCGCGCTTCCGCAACGACTTTGCTGTCGCCGAGCGCGCTCAAGGTGTCGATCAAGTCGGCACGCAGGATCGCAGTGGTGTCGAGCTCACCCTGCCGGGCGCTCCAGCCGAGGCGCTCGAGCACGGGCTGCAGGCGCGAGATCGCGAACTTGCGCAATCGCGCCTGGCGCTCGGTCTGACCGGCGTAGTAATCGTTCAGGCGATCGAAGATGACCGCGAGCCTGCCCCACACCTGCGGGTCCGCCGTCGGCGGTATGGCGGCGGCCAGCGTCAGGACGTCGCCAGGCGACTGTTGACCCGCGAGGCCGAGCGCCCAGGTGTCGGAAAGAACGCCGAGCTGATCGATCGCCGCGAGGGAAGCGAAAGTGTTGGCGAGCGCGCCGAACTGCGGCGGCGCATACAGCGTGCGGTAATAGCCGCTCTGCCCCGAATTGACGACGACCGGCTCACACCCCGGCACCGTCAGCGTCGCCTTGCCGCCGGTCACGACCTGGCGCACGACAGTGCCCGCGCCGGCGGACCTCGCCGTGACCGGGACGCGCCATGCGAGCGGCTTCTTGTCGGCGTGGTCCCTGCTGAACTCGCCCTGCGTGAGCTGCAGCTTCGTCTGGCCGTTGGCGCAAGTCGATTCGACGCGGATCATCGGCACGCCCGGCTGCAGTGTGAAGTCGTGCGCGATGGCCGTAATCGGCTGTCCAGCGGCCGCTTCGACCGCGCGCCACAAATCGTCGGAAGCAGTATTGCCGTACGCGTGCGCCTTCATGTAGCGGCGCACGCCCTCGCGCCACACCTCGTCGCCGACATAGCCTTCGAGCATGCGGATGACGGCCTCGCCCTTCTGGTAGCTGATCGCGTCGAAGGCCTGCGCCGTCTGTTCGACGGTCTCGACCTTCTGCACGATCGGGTGGGTCGTGGCGAGCGAGTCGCGGTCCATCGCACGCTCGCGCACGGTGACCGTGCGCAGGATCGTGTTCCACTCCGGGTGCAGGCGCTGCGTCGTGCGGCTCGCCATCCACGACGCGAATCCTTCGTTGAGCCACAAGTCGTCCCACCAGCGCATCGTGACCAGGTCACCGAACCACTGGTGCGCCATCTCGTGCGCCGCTGTACCGAATACGCCCTGCTTGTCGGTCTGCGTGGAGATGCTCGGATCGAGCAGCATCGCGTACTCGAAGGTGTAGATCGCTCCCCAGTTCTCCATCGCGCCGAAGAAGCGGCTGCTGCCGGGCGAGGCGATGTTGTCGAGCTTCGGCAGCGGGTACGGCGTGCCGAAGTAGTCGTTGTACTCGCGCAGCACGCGCACCGACGAATCGAGCGCGAACTGCGCGTCGGCCAGTTTGCCCTTCTGCGTCACCACGCCGAGCTCGGTCGGTCCGACCTTCGCGGTCGCACGGTCGAACTCGCCGAGCCCGAAGAACAGCAGGTACGTCGACATCTTCGGCGACGGCGCAAAGCGCACGCGCGAGCGGCCGTTCTCGACGTCGGCCCTGCTTGCCACGGGCATGTTGCTCACGGCCATCTGGTCGCGCGGCACGACGGCTTGCAGCGTAAACGTCGCCTTGTACGCCGGCTCATCCCACGACGGGATCATGCGGCGGGCGTCGGACGCCTCGAACTGCGTATACAACGCGCGCTTGCGGCCGGCCGCGGTGTCGTAGTCGATTGCGAACAATCCGAACGCCTGCGTGCCGATCTTGCCGACGTAGTCGATGACGAGCGAATACTTGCCCGCCGCGATGGACTTGCCGAACGCGAGCGTCGCTGTCTGCGCAGCCTCGTCGACGGCGACCTTCGGCTCGCGGAACAGGACCTTGCCCGCCGCGTCTTGCAGCGACACCGAGTTGAATTGCAGATCGAGTGCATTGAGCGTGATGCTCTCGACCGGCGCGGGCACCTCCACGGCAATCGCGACGCTGCCGCGGAAAGTGAGCTTGGGAGCGTCCGGCTCGATGGTTACGTCGTAGTGCGTCGGCCGCACGCCTCGCGGCAGTTGTGTCGGCGTCGGGCCCTCAGCGGCATGCACCGGCCCGGCAATCCCTGCTACGAGCGCCAGCACGACCGGCAACTTTGCGAAATAGCGCATTCAATGCCCCTTCCTGTGGTGCGGAGTCCTGCTCGTCCGCGGAGAGTGAGTGCGTCAGGATGACAGGGACGCCGGCCCCGATCTAGTGTACGAGCCTCATGAACGCTCCGTTGACGGTGCCGGCGGCGCCGATCCAGCCCGGCGAGCGCATCGAGGTGCTCGATGCGATCCGCGGCTGCGCACTGCTCGGCATCTTCATCATGAACGTGCCGGCCTTCAACACCTCGCTGTTCCTCGGCTTCGGCAGCGACCTGTGGCCGCAGTGGTGGGACCGCAGCACCGAGACCGTCCGTGACCTGCTGTTCTCCGGCAAGTTCAACAGCATGTTCAGCATGCTGTTCGCGGTCGGCTTCACGATCCAGCTGGAGCGCCTGCACGCCCGCGCGCCGCAGCGTGCGGTGCGAATCTACCTGCGCCGGCTCTTCTGGCTGTTCGTGTTCGGCGCCATTCATGCGTGCGTGTTCTGGGCCGGCGACGTGCTGCACATGTACGCACTGCTCGGCCTGGTCCTGCTGGCGCTGCGTCGCGTGCCGAGCGGCTTCATCGTCGCGGCGATGATCGCCTGCCTGCTCTATCCCGCCATCATGGGAACGGTCCGGATGGCGACGTTTACGCCGGAGGACATGCACATCACGGCGGCGATTGCGCAGCGGGCCATCACCGCGGACAACGCGGCCTTCGGTCACGGCGGATTCCTCGACACGGTCCGTCGCAGCACCGCGGACATGATCCTGCTCTATGCGCATCCGCATCGGATGGGCACGATTGCGGCGTATGTCCAGTTCCTGACCACAGTGCTGCTCGGCCTGCTGCTGGGGCGGCATCGCTTCTTCCAGGATGCGGCTGCACACATGCCGCTGGTCCGCCGCGTGCAGTGGTGGGCGCTCGGCATCGGCCTGGTCTGCGGCGTCGTCTACATTCACTGGCGGCAGTATTCGCCGAATCCGGGCGAGCCCTCGCCGTGGAAGATCGCCGCACTCACCGGCTATGTGCTCTGCCGGGTTGCCATCATGCTCTTCTACGTCGCAACGATCGTCCGCGCGATGAACGACGAGCGCTGGCGACGCCGCCTCGCCCCGATCACGCTCACGGGCCGGCTGCCGCTGACCAACTACCTGCTGCAGACGCTGATCGCGACGTTCCTGTTCTACAACTGGGGGCTCGGCCTGTGGGGCAAGGTCGGGCCGGCGCTCGACATCCTGCTCGCGGTGGCCATCTTCTTCGTCGTACAGGTCCCGCTGAGCCGCTGGTGGCTGAGCCGCTTCCAGCTCGGGCCGATGGAATACCTGTGGCGCGTGCTGACGTACGGGCGCGGCGCACTCGTCGGCCGTCAGCGGTCCGACGAGTACGCCGGCTCGACCTAGCGCTGTGACTTCTGCAGCGTAACGATCGGCGCGAAGCCGCCGTAGATCATCCGCTTGCCGTCGAACGGCATGGGATTCGTCTCGGGGTTCATGCGCGGATCTTCCTTCATCAGGCTTTCCATCCTGCCCATCGCGGCGTCGCGCGTCGCCTTGTCGGGCCACTCGATCCAGGAGAAGACGACGTCCTCGTCGGCGGTTGCCTGGACCGCGCGGCGGAAATCGGTCAGCTTGCCGTCGGGCACGTCGTCTGCCCAGCACTCCAGCACGCGGCTGGCACCGAGCTCGGTGAACACGCTGTCGCCCTTGTTCGCATGCTCGATGAACTTCTGCTTGTTGGCCTTGGGAACCGCGATCACGAAACCGTCGACGTATGTCATGGATCTGCTCCTGGGGTTGGGGAACCGGGGCCGATACAACTCAGCTGAGCGTTGCACGGTTGCATGAAAGACGAACGACCGCACGCTCAGCAGACATCGGACGGCAGCAATCCTTACATTGGCGCTTGCGGGTCCGCGCGCCGCGGCGCATTCTCGCCGGCGGGTCAGCAAAGCGGAACTGCTCCCGTCATGAACGTCCGGCGCCCTGCGTTCATTCTTGGGATCCCGATCGTCGTGGGCCTGCTCGCTCTGGCGTGGTGGCTGCGTCCGCACGAGTCGTCCGTGGCGCCGCCGGTTGCCCCGGTCGCACTCCCCGAGCAATCGGCGCCATCGACACCGGTTGAGAGCGCAAGCAGCGAACCCCCTGCGCTCGAACGCCCTGCCGCCTCTTTCGCGACGTTTCGGGGTCGTGTCGTCGACGCGGTCACGCGCGAGCCGGTGCGCGAGTTCGAGCTGACGTTCGTCGGCACGCAACGGACCAAAGTCGGCGACGAAGCTCCCGGCACGCGCCAGTTCAGCACGACGGATGGCCGCTTCGAATGGGACTACCTGCCGCCGGGCGATTGGCGAGTGCTGGCGGACGCCAGCGGCTATCAACGATTCGTGTTCGAGCGTCTGACGCTCGTCAAAGGCACCGCCACGCCGGAGGCAGTACTGCCGCTGCGACGCGGACAGACCTTGCTCGGTCGCATTTACGACGCAGCCACGAACACCGGTATCGCGGCCGCACGGATCTCGTTCCGCAGCGCCAGCACGGGACGCTACGACGGCGACTGGCGCACGCGCCCCTCAGCTACCTCCGCCAAGGACGGCTCATTCGTTCTGAACGGCGTTCCCGCCGGCCGCACGACGCTCGAAGTCAGCGCCAGCGACTACGCCGGCCGCGAGCTCGACGTCGTGGTCAACGACGACACCGCACCTGTCGAGATCGGCCTGTCGACCGGCGCACTGATCGCTGGACGACTCACCGACGTCGACCGCGTCACACCCATCGCCGGCACAGTCGGCCTGCACAAGCTCGACCCGGCTGCGGCAGGCGGAACCCGCCGCACCGGTCCCGCCGGCGAGTTCGCGTTTCCGAACCTCGAGCCCGGCAGCTATCGACTCACCGGCCGTGCACCCAACGGCACCGCCACCCGCGACTTCGTAGTGACGGGCAACGAGCGCTTCGAGGGCATCGCGCTGGCGCTGAGCGCCGGGCGCGTCATCCGCGGCAGGATCACAGGTCTGCGGCCCGACGACCTCGAGCGCGTCACCCTCTCGCTGCAACGTGACGGTGAGTTCGATCATCCCGACGACGCGGGCCGTGCCAACGAGCGCGGCGAATACGAGTTGCGCGGCGTCAAGCCCGGCCGCGTCCGCGTAGTCGCCGACGTGACGATGCGCAAGCAGCTCTCGAAGGTGGTCGACGTGCCGGCAGACTCCGACGTCGTCGCGAACTTCGATTTTCCGGCCGGTGCACGCCTGTCGGGCCGCGTCACTCACGCGGGGCAGCCGCTGCCGCAACTGCACCTGGCGCCGCGCCCCACCAAGCAGGACGACGATTTCTTCATCTACGACGTCGCCACGTCGGCGACGGGCGAATACGTGGTCGAGGGCATGCCGCCGGGCGAGTACTACATCCGCATCGGCTACTACCGCACGCGTGCCTTTCAGGTCACGGGCGACACCGTCTTCGACATCGACATCCCTCCCATCCAGCTTGCCGGCCGCGTGCTGGAAGACAGCGGCAAGGCTCCAGTCGTCGAAGCCGCGCTGGACGTGTGGTCGATGCAGGCCGGACCGTTGCCGCGCGTGCGCGGGCGCTCCAACGATTTCGGACAGTTCGGCCTGGTCGGACTGGAATCGGGCGAGTTCATGCTCACGGCGTACAAGCCCGGCTATGAAATGTTTCGCCGGCGCATCACGTATTCCACACCGGTCCGCGACATGACGATCCGCCTGCGGCGCGATGCCGGAGTGGAGCTGCGTGTGCACGACGCGCAGAGCGGCGAGGCGCTGCAATGGCTGTACGCGTACGAGGTCATCGGCGATCGCAACGGCACGCAGTTGTCCATTCGGCTCGACGAGGAAGGGGTCGGTTACCTGCCGCGAGCGCTCGCGGGCACGACGTTGGAGTTCTCGACCGACGGGTACGCACCGCAAACCCTGTCATGGACCGGCGACCGGCTGGACCTGCGCCTGATCCGGCAGCGGCGCTAGGGCTCTCAGGGCCACGGATCGCCCCAGGTCCTGGCGATTTTCTCGCCCGGGGCGAGCACACCGATGCGGATTTCCCAGCGCGTCTCGCCCCTGCGCACGAATTGCCAGTCGAACTTGCGTCCTTCGAGCTGCCAGCCGGCGCGCTCGAAATTCTGGCACAGCTCGGCGAACGCCCGCTGCGCGCCGCCCTGGCGGCAATCGACGTACGCGATCGGTCCCCAGACGTTGCTGATGCCGATCCAGCCCGAATCCTCAGGCTCGTGGTGATAGCGTTGGCGGCCGCCCATGGCCGCACACTACCGCAGTGACTGTGTGGATATCCAGTGGATATCCCGCTACCGTACGATCCTGCCGAGCGGGGAGCTCTTGCCGACGCGGTCGAAATAGCTCCACGCCGCGTGCGCGATGCGGCCGATGCTCTCCTCCGCCTCGTTGCCGTCGTTTGCGAACGTGGTCATCACTGCGATCGCGAACGGCCGGCCGGGGACGTACACGATGCCGGCGTCGTTGCGCACGCCGTCGAGACTGCCCGGCTTGTTCGCGATCATCAGCTCCGCCGGCAGCCGCCGCGGGATGTAGCTGGACTTCTGCGTGGCCAGCATCTTGAAGAATGCTTCGGTCGTCCCCTTGCCGAATGCGCGTCCGTCGCTCAGCGCCTGCAGCAGCGCGATCAACTCGCGCGGCGTGGCCGTGTTCTCGCGTCCTTCCTGCGCAGCCTTCACGTCGAGCATGTGGCGCCGCAGACGTGTCTGCTGCAGGCCCATCTGTCCGAGCCACGCGTTGACGTTGTCCATGCCGACGCGATCGATCAGCACGTTGGTCGCGGAATTGTCGCTGAGCGACACCATCAGCAGCGCCAGGTCGCGATTCGTGATGCGGGCGACGCCCGGCGTCATGTCCTGCAGGATGCCTTCCGTCCCCACGCCGTCCTTTGCATTCACGGTATAGAGATCCCCCAGCTTCGCGCCCGAGCCGCGCTCGTTCTGGCGGTACAGCTCCGCCAGCACCGCGATCTTGATCGTGCTCGCCGTCGGATACACGGCATCGGCACTCAGGTAGAACGAGCGCTGGTCCGTGAGATCGAGAATTCCGAGCCCGACGACAGCGTCGGTGTGCTGGACGATCTCGCGGATCGCGTCCTGCATGCGAGCCCACAGGAGATCCTGTTTCGCGCGGACGGAATCTGCGGTGTCAGAGGAAACCTTGGCAGCGTCTGCTGCCGCGAACGCCGCGGGCGCGAACAGAGCCACCGCGACGATTCGAAGGAGATAGCGCACGCTCGTTGTCACTTGCCGATCCTCTCGCCCCTGCTGCGAGGCAACGCCTGCATGATAGCGCACGGCCCGGTGGATCTTCGGGGCAGACCTGCGCGTCTTGCGTGCGAGCGCAAGGTGCACGAGTCGCCCGGGGTACCGGCCATGAACACTTCGACCGCCTTTCTCTTCGACCTCGACGGCACGCTCGTCGACAGCGTCTACCAGCACGTGCTCGCGTGGCGCGAGGCGCTGGCGCACGAAGGCATCGAGCTTTCGACCTGGCGCATCCATCGCCGGATCGGCATGAGCGGCGGCCTGCTCACCAACCTGCTGCTGCGCGAGACCGGCCTGGCGATCGAGCCGGAGCGCATCGAGCGGCTGCAGCGGTGGCACTCGGAAGCTTACAAGCGACACATCGACGAAGTCCGCGCGCTGCCCGGCGCGGCGGAGTTGCTGACGTTCCTCACGCAGGCGCAGATTCCGTGGGCGGTCGCGACCAGCGGCAGGATGGAAACTGCGAGCCTGGCGCTGGCGAAAGTCGGCGTCGACCTCGGCAACGTGCCGATCGTCACGCGCGATCAGGTGCGCTACGCGAAACCGGACCCGGATCTGTTCGTCGCAGCCGCCGATCGCTTGAGCATCGATGTCGCCGCAGCGTTCGTCGTCGGCGACAGCGTGTGGGACATGCTCGCCGCGCAACGCGCGCGGGCGCTCGGCATCGGCCTGCTGTCGGGCGGCTACGGCCTCGATGAGCTCGAGCGCGCCGGCGCCTATCGCGTGTTCGACGATCCTGCACAGTTGCTGCGACACATCGACGAGCTGGGTGCGCGCCGCTAGTCTCCTCGCTGACGTTATACTGCGCACATGGCCAGGACAGAGCTCGAGCAAGTCAGCCGCAAACTCCAGCAGCTCTACTCGGCGGTGCTCACCGCGGAGCGGCGCTTCGCTCCCTCCGGCGCGGGCCTGGAGCTGCTCGACCGGCTCATGAACGATCCCGCGTGGGCGTGGCTGCGTCCGCTGTCCTCGCTGATCTCCGAGGTCGACCATGCGCTGGCACAGCCGGTGGAGCTCTCGCTGGTGGAAGGCGCCGCCGCCGCGGCTCACATTCGTGGCTTGATCTTCGGCGAGGGCGATCTCGTCGATCAGGAATTTCTCACGCGCTATCGCTCGCTGCTGCAGCTCGATCCCGCGCTTGCCAGCACGCACGGCGAGTTGCGCAGCCTGATGAAGTCGCTGCCGGCGGAATCGCTCAACGAGTCGGAGCGGCTGCACGCGCGACACCAGTGGGCGGCTCGCGCGAAGCATCGTCCGACCAGCCGCTAGTCGTTGGCTTGTCCGCGGCGATGGAGCGAAGCGTCGCGCGCTCTTCGGCGCTCAAGCCGCGTGCTTGGTCTTCGATCTGCTTGAGGTCGGATTTCATAAGGCAAGCGTATGCCTCCCGCGTCGCGAAGATCCGGGCGCAGCGTTAACGCTGCTGCCGTTGCGTCGCCCTGCGAATCACCGCCGCGGCGAACCGCTCCGCCGAGCCGCCGGCAAACGGAAAGAACAGGCTCGGCTCGATCATCTCCAGCTCCAGCACGACCGGCTCGCCCTTCTCGTCCCGGATCAGATCCACTCGCGCGTACAGCGGTGTCGCGAACGGCAGCGCCTGGATCGCTCTCGCGCCTACTCTCAGCTCCGCTGCATCGGGCACGCGCGGCGTGATCGTTTCCTTGGCGAACAGATCCTGCGTCGGGCCCTCCTTGCGCTTCAACAGCGGTCCCTTGCGGATGGCGTGGCTGAACTGACCCTCGAAGTAGATCAGCGCTGTCTCGCCGTACTCATCGACTCGACTCAGGTACGGCTGCAGCAACACGCTCCTCTTCTCGTTCACCATCCGCTGTGCATGCTCGGCTGCTGCTGCGCTTTCCTCCGGCCCGAAGCGCTGTGCGTCGCGCGAGCCTGCGCCGATGGCGGGCTTGACGACGAACTCGTCGACGCTCGGCTCGCGGCGGAACTCGGCAATCCGCGCCGCGGCGCTTTCGCCCGGCTCGATGAATCTCGTCAGCACGGTCGGAACGTCGTCGCGCATCAGCTCCAGCAGGTAGTGCTTGTCCGCGCTCCACTTGACGATGGAAAGCGGGTTGAGCAGCTTCGTCTGCGCGCCGACCTGCCCGGCCCAGTCGAAGAACTCCGCGAGCCGCTGCGGGTAGTCCCACGTCGAGCGCAGCAGCGCGACGTCGAACAGTGTCCACTCCTGTGGACGGTCCCACTCGGCAACAATGACCTCGGCGCCGGCGTTGCGCAGAGCGGATTCGAGCGGCGGCAGATCCTCATCGAGGTCGCGCGCGGCCCGGGCTGTGACCAGTGCTATAGTTGGCTTGCTCATCTCTTCCCGCTGTTTTCTCTCTCAATGAAGGATCTTACCAAGGGATCGATTCCCAGCCATCTCATTGCGATGGCGGTGCCGATGGCGGCCGGCATGATCTTTCAGACGCTCTACTACTTCGTCGATCTGTACTTCGTTGCGCGGCTCGGCGACGCGGCGGTCGCCGGCGTCAGCGCCGCCGGCAACGCGATGTTCATCATCCTGGCCCTGACGCAGGTGCTGGGCGTCGGGACCGTCGCGCTCATCGCGCACGCCGTCGGCCGCAAGGATCAGCCGGACGCGAACCTCATCTTCAACCAGTCCCTGCTGATTGCCGTGCTGTGCGGCGTGCTGACGCTGATCATCGGCTACACCGCATCGGTGGCTTACGTGCGCTCGATCGCCGCCGACGCTGCGACGGTCGATGCCGGCGTCACCTATCTGTACTGGTTCATGCCCGGCATGGCGCTGCAGTTCGCAATGGTCGCGATGGCCTCGGCGCTGCGCGGCACGGGCATCGTGCAACCGACGATGATCGTGCAGGTGCTGACGCTGCTCATCAACACGATCCTCGCGCCGGTCCTCATCGCCGGCTGGGGCACGGGCCGCCCGATGGGCGTCGCCGGCGCCGGCCTGGCGAGCACGATCGCAATCGTCGTCGGCGTCGTCATCCTGTCGGTCTACTTCGCGCGGCTCGAGAAGTATGTGTCCTTTCACAAGGAACAATGGCAGCCGCGCCCGGCGGTGTGGCGCCGCATGCTGACGATCGGCCTGCCCGCCGGCGGCGAGTTCCTGCTGCTGTTCACGTACACCGCCATCACCTACTACGCGATCCGCCAGTTTGGCGCCGCGGCGCAAGCCGGCTTCGGCATCGGCGGGCGTGTGATGCAAGGCATCTTTCTTCCCGTGATGGCCATCGCGTTCGCCGCAGCGCCGGTCGCCGGCCAGAACTACGGCGCGGGCCAGCCGGAGCGCGTGCGCGAGACATTCCGCTCGGCAGTGAAGATGTGCACCGGCGTGATGTTCGTGTTGATGCTGCTGTGCCAGTGGCGGCCGGATCTGCTGATCCGCATCTTCTCGCAGGAGCCCGCGGTGATCGACGTCGGCTCGCAGTTCCTGCACGTGGTCTCGTGGAACTTCGTGGTGTCCGGGGTCATCTTCACGTGCTCGAGCATGTTCCAGGCGCTGGGGAACACATTACCGTCGCTGTACAGCTCGGCAACCCGACTGATCACATACGGCGTGCCGCTCATGTACGTCTCGGCGCAGCCGTGGTTCCGCATCGAGCACGTGTGGTATCTGTCGGTCGCGACGGTTCTGCTGCAAGTCACTGTGAGCTACCTGCTGCTGCAACGGCAGTTGCGTGTGCGGCTGGAAGGTTTGACTGCGGCACCTGCGACCGCCGCGTAGGTCGCGCTTCAGCCGGCTCCCCCGCCTTCTCACACCGCTTCGCCGCCGCGATGGACTGCGACGCCGTCATCACGAGCCGCGGCATGACCGAGCAGCCTGCCAACTGCAGCCGTTCCGCCGTCCAGCGATTGCACATCCTGAAGAGATGAAACTTGCCGCGCGCGCGATAGAAGAGCGCCTGCCCGTCCGCCGTTCGGTAACCGTTCCCGGTCGGGCTGATCGGCTGTACGAAAGAGCTGTCGATCGACGCGGCTATCGCCTGCAATTCTGCGGTCGACACGTGCAACGCGACCGTCTCGTAGTCTTCCGTGTCCCTCGCGACAGCCCGCCACGGCACTACCTCCATCACCGTCGGCGTCGGCCAGAAGACTGCCGCGACGGCCATGCCGAGCGTCGGATCAGGCGCCTGGTAGTAGGCGGCATCACCCCACCCGAATTCGAGATAGCGCGCTTGCGGAAAGCTCGCGAGCACCGGCCAATCACGATCGGGCCAATCGGCGACCGCCAGCGCGATCCCCGTGTGCTGCGCGCGACGCACGACATAGATGACATGCGATCGCTCGACATCGCTCCCCGTACGCCTGGTCGACGACGAACAGCCGCTGAGCGATAGGCAGGTGATCAGAAGTGCGGCAACGAGTCGGCGCATGCTCCACACGATACCTCTCGCGCCATCTCGGCGCTGCGTCCTCGTCGAGGTAGACTGCACTGCCATGAGTGACGACCGGATTCCCGATGTCCGTGATGGACTGACGCGCGAGCAGCGCATCGTGCTGCACGTGTTGCACCAGTTGCAGAAGGAGCGTGGCGACGCCAACGTCCCGACCCCGATGCTCTGGGGCCGCGTCTGCGAATACTTCTACATCAGTCCTGAGGATCTCTCGGAGATGCTCGCGCAGCTCGGCGCGCGCCGCAGCTCCGGCGGCCTGGCCTGACGCTACTGCGCCAGTTGCAGCGCCGCGCGTGCTATCGAATACCCTCCCAGCGCGATCAGGCCGACGAAGAACCAGCGGCGATAGGCGTCCGCATGCAAGCGCCGCCGAACGATCTGCCCCACGTACATTCCCGCGAACACCGGCACCAGTGCCAGCGCCGAGGCACCCGCTGCAGCGATGTGCAGGTGACCCGTCCACGCAAGACCCGCGGCGAGCGACAGCATCGCCACCATGAACACCAGGCCCAAAGCCTGGATCAACTCATCGCGCTGCAAGCCGATCGAGTTGAGGTAGGGAACCAGCGGCATCACCGAGACGCCGGTCGCGCCGTTGACGATGCCGGTAGCGATGCCGATCAGCGGCGACAGTCCTCGCTCCGCGCGCGGCGAGACGTGCAGCGGCTTCGCGACGAGACCTACTGCCGCGTAGAGAATGAGCACGCCGCCGAGCGCCATGGAAACGAGCGCAGTGTGCGAGCCGGTCAGAAAGCCGATGCCGGCAGCGGTTCCGATCACGACGCCGACCAGCAGTACGCGCAGGCGCACCGCTACGTCACCGGGCCTCGGGCTCGTCGCAAACTGCCACATGTTCGTTGCGAGCGTCGGGACGACGATCAGCGTTGCAGCTTCGACCGGCGGCATCGCAAGGCTCAACAGGCCGATCGCGACCGTCGGCAAGCCCATGCCGAACACGCCTTTGACCCAGCCGCCGCAGAACAGGCTGAGCGCGGCCAGCAGCAGAATCGATTTCATCAGTCCGCTCTCGTGGAGAGGACCATTCTAGGCAGGCGGCCCGCCGCACCATGGCTGCGATTCGCGAAGCCACGCTTCGCGAACCCGTAAGGATCGCGAGCAGCCTGCAGCGAGCGCTCGCCGGGGCGTATGCTTCCTCCCGGCGCATAGGCCGGTCTGGAGGACTTCGACATGCGTGTTGCACTTGGCGTCATCGCCCTGATCTGCGCGACCGCCGCATTCGGCGAAGCGCAGCCGGAACCACCTGCCGGCACACGGCAACCGGTCGACGTGCGACTGGTCAACGACAAGCCGTTGCAGGTTCATTCGACCGACGAGCACGGCGTGCTCGACCCGAACTTCATCGTTGCGCTCTCTTCGCTCCTGGTCGCCGGCTTTGCCTTCATTCTGTCCGTGTCGCAAGGACGCAGGCAGTACCAGAGCGTGCAGATGGAAACCTGCGAGCGCATGTTCGGCGACCTGCGGCGCACGGAGCTGGAATTCAAGACGCCGATCGATGCGCACTACGCGAAAGCGCCCGCCGCGTGGGATCCGCCGGCGCTGCGCAAGGGCAACACCGCGTGGGATCACGCCGCGTGGGACTACTTCGCGCGCTGGGACCACCTGGCGTTCCTGGTGCTCGAAAAGCGCGTCGACGACAAGGCAATGCTGGTGCTGGTCGAAAGAAAAGCGCGCTACGCCATGGAGCAGATGAAGCAATACGCGCCGGATTGGGTCGCGGACAAGACCTTTCCGTACTTCAAGCAGCTGGTCGCGACGTACAAGTAGGCGGCGCGGCCGGGGCTTCAACCGAACGGATTCAAGAGGCGCACGCCGGTGGCGCGATAGTGATCCACATTACGCGTCACGACGATCAGGTCGTAACTCAGCGCCGTTGCCGCGATCTGCTTGTCGAGCGGATTCTCGGGGTGAGGGACCCGCAGGCGCCCCCAGACGTGCGCCGCGTCCTGCTCGAACGGGAGGATGGCATCGCCAAAGTCGCCGCAGACCCGGTCGAGCCATTTTTCCAGTCGCGTGGCCTGCGGCGCATCGCCGCGATGGCGCATCGCCTCCACGCCCTGGCGCAACTCACCGATGGTTATCGCGGAGAGATAGAGCGGGGCCGCGTCCCGCGCGGTATCTCGAAAGAAGGCGCGCACGCCAGGATGCGCGTTGCCGCCCTTCCTGGCCTCGCTGATCACATCCGTGTCGATCAGATACACGCTAGCCTCGCCTGTCGGACTGCTTGCGCGCGAAATCCTCGTCCTTGCCGACGTTCGGGATCGCCGCGAGCACTTCCGCGAGATGACGACGCCGCGGACCTTGCAGCGCTGCGCGCAGGATCTCGCGATGCTCCTGCTCGGCGCTCCTGTTGTGCCGCGCCGCACGTTGCTTCAATGCCTTCACGAGCTCCTCCGGCAGATTACGGACGACCAATTGAGCCATGCTCCCGCTCCCGCCCCGGTTGCTGGCAATGCTAGCAATGTCGTGAACAGCAGTGCAAGCAATGCTAGCAGCGCCGAGCCTTCGGGATCAGCTCCGGAACTGTCCGCGTCGACGCCGCGTTCCCGGCCCTGATGACTGCATTCCTCAGCGCGCTGCAATGGCCGGCGATGATCGTCACGCTCATCGCGGCGTGGCTGGTCGCTTCGCAATCCGATCGCAAGCGCACCGTCGGATTCTGGTGCTTCATCGCCAGCAACATTCTGTGGATCGTCTGGGCGGTGCCCGCGGGAGCATATGCGCTGATCGTCCTGCAGGTAGGACTGTTTGCACTGAACGTGCGCGGGGTGCGCAAGAACGATCCGGAGCTGCGCGAGGCGGCGCAGCGCTGACTAGCGCAGCTGGCTGTCCTTGCTGCCGCGACGGTTGTAGCCGCTGAACTGAGCGGCATCGCGATCTTCGGCTTCCTGGCAGGTCACGCACAGCCGCACGCCGGCGATGGCTGTGCGGCGGGCTTCCGGGATCGGCGCGTTGCATTCCGCGCAATGAGTCAAGCTGGGCCCGGACGACAGGCGGCTCTGGGCCCGGCTCACGCCGTCCTTCACCGTTGCGTCGATCTGGTCCTGTACGGCGCCGTCGCCTGCCCAACCCGTAGCCATGCGTCCTCCTCGGCGGTCACTATAAATGACGCACCGAGGCGCAAGATAGTTCACTGCGACGGCCGCGGCCTACTCCGGCAACACGACGCCCGAGCCGCCCATTTCCTTCGGCATGTCCTTCATCTTCGGCTTGCCGTCGTGGATGCGCAGCACGGTCTCCTGGTAATGCACGTGCAGCGCCGGCTCGAACTTCAGCTGCGGAATCATCGCCGCGTAGACGTCGACCAGCTTGAGCGGCGGATGATCGGTGAACAGATGCCCGCCGCACTTCGTGCACCACTTGCGGTAGCTCACCGGCGTCTTGTTGTAGGTGCCGATGCTGCCCGCGCCTCTGGTCACGCGCAGCGCCTGCGGATTCCACAGCGTGAAGGCGTTGACCGGGCCCGCCGACCAGTGGCGGCAGCTCTCGCAGTGGCAATAGCCCATCGCGGCAGGCTCGCCGGTGACTTCGAACTCGACCTCGCCGCAGAAGCAGCGGCCGGTATAACGTGCGTCAGCCATGGTGGGGTCACTCCTCGCGGAATCGGGCCGGAAGGCTCATCGATGGGAAGACAGTGTACCGGCCCCGGTCCCTCATCGTCAGCATGACGAAAGTAAGCCCGCACCGCATCCAAAGGGGCTCCCGCCGCGTCCAATGCACAGGCACTGCCAACCTCGACACTCACGACATCCTCGTGCTTGAATCGCCACCCGTGTCCCCTTCCGCAGAGTACAGCCGGCGTTTGCAAGCACGCGAGACGCTGATCGCACGGCTCGATCTCACCTCTTCCCGCACCTCCAACGTTCGCGTGGCCCTGGCCGCACTGACCGTCGTGGCCGTCTGGTGGAGCAGCCGATCCAGCACCTCGTTCGACTACTGGTGGCTCGGGCCGCTGGTCCTGTTCGTCGCTGCCGTGATCTATCACGCGCGCGTTCGACGAGCGCAGGAGCGCGCCGGACGCGCGGCCGCGCACTATCGCGCCGGCATCGCTCGCATCGAGGACCGTTGGAGCGGCCAAGGCAATCCCGGCACGCGCTTCGACGATCCGCATCATGTCTACGCCGCCGACCTCGACTTGTTCGGGCCGGGCAACTTGTTCGAGCTGTTGTCTGCCGCGCGAACGCGCATGGGCGAGAACGCGCTCGCGTCGTGGTTGCTGGCGCCGGCCGGGATCGCGACGGTGCTGGAGCGGCAGCAGTCGGCCGTCGAGCTGCGTGACCGGCTCGATCTGCGCGAGGACCTCGCTGTCGTCGGCGAGACTGCTGGCGTCGGCGTGCGGCCCGAGGAGCTGATCAGCTGGGCCGAATCGCCCAATCAGTTGAGCGCGCGCTGGATCCTGCCGGTCGCACTGCTCCTGCCCCTGTTGCTCGTCGCCGCAGTGGTGGTGTGGAGCAATACCGGCCTCCTGACGCCGCTCGTCGCCATCCTCGCGCTCGAGTTTGCCGCGTACCGGCTGCTGCGCAAACGTCTGAGCGACGTGTTCAACAGCACCGAGCAGGCCTTCGACAATCTCAGCCTGCTTACCTCGCTCGCTGCGCGTGTCGAGCGCGAGCCGGCGGCGACCGCGTTGCTGCAGCGACTGATCGGCGAGCTGTCTTCGGAGCACATGCAGGCCTCGCGCGTCATCGGGCGGCTCGGCACTGTCGTGCAGTTCGTCGAGTCGCGCCGCAGTTTCCTCATCCAGATTCTGGACCTGCCGCTGCTCTACAGCGTGCACGCAGCGCTCGCCGCGGAACGCTGGCGCCGCCATCACGGCCACGCCGTGCGCGTCTGGTTGCACGCGATCGGCGAGATAGAAGCGCTGATCTCTCTTGCCGCGTACAGCTACGAGCATCCTGACGATCCGTTCCCCGAGCTGGTCGAAGGCGAAGCGTCGTTCGCGGCCACTGCGATCGGTCACCCGCTGCTTGCCAGGTCTGCTTGCGTCCGCAACGACGTCGCAATCCAAGGCGCTATTCGTGTGCTGCTGATCAGCGGCTCGAACATGTCGGGCAAGAGCACGCTGCTGCGCACGGTCGGAATCAACACGGTACTCGCGATGGCAGGTGCGCCGGTGCGTGCGCAGAGCCTGCGGCTCACGCCGTTCCAGGTCGGCGCGAACATCCGCATCAACGACTCGCTGCACGAAGGCAGCTCACGCTTCTACGCCGAGATCACGCGGCTGCGGCAGCTCAACGAGCTGGCGGCACGCAAGCCCGCGCTGCTGTTCCTGCTGGACGAGGTCCTGCAAGGCACGAACTCGAAGGATCGCTTCATCGGCGCGCAAGGCGTCATCCGCTCGCTGATCGAGCGCGGCGCGGTCGGGCTCGTCAGCACGCACGACCTGGCGCTCACGGAAATCGACATCGGCGGGCGCCTGCGCAACCTGCACTTCCAGGACGAGCTGCAGGACGGCCGCATGAAGTTCGACTTCGAGCTGCACGAGGGCATCGTGACCAAGAGCAACGGTTTGGAGCTGATGCGCTCGATCGGCCTCGACGTGTAGCAATGGGGGACGGTCACCCTTTCTTGCGGGGCTTCACCCTCTTGCCGTCCGCAACCGTGCTGCCGGGAAACACGATGACGGAGTCGCCCTCGTTCACACCCGAGATCACGGCGCGGAAGTGCGGATCCGCCTGCGCGGTCTGCACCTCCGTGAGTTTCGCGCGCCCGTCCGCGACTTTGTAGAGCGCCCAGGCGTTGCCGCGGCGGAACAGCGCGCCCAGCGGAACGCGCACGGCATTCTTCGCCTCGCCGACCACGACGCGCACGTCGACGCGGAAATCGTGCGCCTTGAGCGGCTCGCTCGGTCCATTCTTGAACTGCACGATGACGTTGGTGCGCTGCTCTTCGACGCCGAGGGCCGAGATCTTGGTATGTGCGACCGGCTCGACGCGATCGACGACGGCCGCCAGCGGCGGACCGCCCCAGTTCTCGATCTGCCCCACGGAACCGGGCCTCATCTTCACCGCATCCTGCGACAGGAATTCCGCTACGACCTCGACGTGCTGCGGGTCGCCGACTTCAACGATCGGCGTGCCGCTCGTGATGACCGCCTCGCTCTCCTGCGGGACGCGCAGCACCCGGCCAGCGGCGGGGCTCGTGACATTGACGAGGCCACCCGCGGTGCGCGATGGATCCTGCAAGGCACTGCGCGCACGCTCGACCTCGGCCTTTGCTGCATCCCGCGCCGCCCTGGCCGCGTCGAGCCTCGCCTGGCTCTGATCGGCCGCCGCCTTCGAGATCAGGTTCGCTGCGACCAGCTCGGTATTGCGACGATGCTCCCGCTCGGCGAGCGCACGATCCGCTTCAGCGGAACGCAGCTGCGCTTCTGCAGCCGTCACCGCGGCTCGAGCCTGCAGATCGCTGCGCGTGTCGAGGAATCCGGCGGCGGCCCGCGACATGCGCGCTACGACAGCGCCTGCGGCCACTTCATCGCCAGGCTCGACCTCGACGCGCAACACGCGACCGGTAACCGGCGCGCTGATGATGTAGATGTCGTGCATGCGCGTGCGGCCTTCATCGACCACCTCGGTACGCACGTCGCCGCGATCCGCGCGGGCGATGTCCACTTGCACCGCGTCCGGCAGCATCGACACCGCGAGCACGATGACGATCACGGCCGCTGCCACGACCCAGAACACCCGCACCCGCCGCGAGCGCCGCTGAAGCTCTTCGTTCGCCATTCTTATTCTCTCGACTTGAGCACGCTCACGAGATCCAGTCGATCCACGCCGCGGCGCACTGCCAGCGCCGCGCCGATGACGGCGGCCGCGACGAACAGCACGGAGCGTCCATACGCCGACGACTCCGTGACGTACGGAAACGTGAACAACTCCGTCTGGAACTGCGCCATCAGCCAACGCGACAACAACGCGCCGAGCACAGCACCGGCGGGCAATGCTACCAGCAGCAGCGCGCCGATCTCAGCCAGCAGAACATAAGAGACCTCGCGACGGCTGAAACCCAGCACCCGCAGCGTCGCAAGGTCGCGCTCCTGCTCCGCGAACGTGACGCGCGCCGCCGAATAGGCGACGCCGCCCGCCATCAGGCACGAGAACACGACGAACATGTAGGCAAAGAAGCCGCTGCCCTCGTTCAGCATCTTGCGCATCGATGCCGATGCGTTGTCGAGGAACGAGACGCCCGCGATCATCGGAATCTCCTTCACTTCGCGATTCAGGGCGTCGCGCTCGCTGCGATCCATCAGCACGTATGCAGCACTGACGCGGCCCGGCTCGCGCAGTGCCCGCCCGAGCGCGTCCAGCTCCATGTATGCCGCGCCGGCGAGATAGGGCTTCACGACGGCAACCACCGTCAGATCCGCATGAGCACGATGGCCGTCGGTGGCCTGCACGCTCACCGTATCGCCAACCGTCACGCCGAGCTTGCTCGCGAGATTGTTGGACAGCGTGATGCCGTCCGGGCGCACATCCACTGCCGCCATGTTCTGGTCGAGCAGGCGGTACAGGTACGCGCCTTCCGTCAGGCCCATCAGCGTATCGCGCCGCTGGCGGCTGCCCGCCGTGAGGATGACTTCGGTGGCGCGCAGCGGCTCGACTGAAACCACGCCCGGCAGCCGGCCGACCTCGTTGAGGATCCGGTCGTCCGCAGTCTCCGCAAACGTCAGCGTCGCATCCATGCGTTGCGACACGCCGAAGGTCACGTCGACGATGTGGTTCATCGAGATCGGAAAGTGCTGCGAGGTGATGAGCAGCGCGAGCGCCAGCATGATGCCGACCACGGTCGTCGCGGAACGTCGCGGAAAACGCGCAATACGACGCGCGACCATGCGCGTTTTCCCGTCGAGGCTGCGAGCAGCAGTCTCGATGCCCTGCCCCAGCCGACCGAAGCTCACAGGTGCAGGCGGAGCAAGTGCTGCTGCGGGCGGCAGGCGTGCAGCGCGCAGAACGGCCTGCGCGGCGCCGAGAATCGCCGCGCCAAGCGACACCAGCACCGCCCAGACGTAGACGTGCAACTCGGCGTCGAACGCCAGATTCGGGATGCGATAGACCTTGCTGTAGAGCGCAGCCATGTAGCCGCCGAGGTAACTGCCGGCGATCACGCCGAGGGCGGCGCCGAGCAGCGCGAACACGATCGCGAACTTGCCGTAGTGGAGCGCGATCGAGACGTCGCCGTAGCCGAACGACTTCAGCAGGCCGATGTTGGAGCGCTCCGTCGCCACCAGCCGCGACAGCGACACGTTCAACAGGAACACCGCGACCAGCAGAAAGATCGGCGGCAGGATCGACGCCATGGTCCGTAGCGAGTTCAGCTCGTCCGCCAGGAATTGCGCCGACAACATCCGGTCGCGGCCATACGCGCCGCGGCCGCCATGACGCGCCAGGCGCGTGTCGATCGCCAGGATCGTGTCGCGTATGTCGGCACCCGGCGCGAGGCGGAACACGACATCGTTGAACGCACCGTCGACGTCGAAGGCGCGGCCCAGCGCTTCGCGCCCCATCCAGACCACGCCGAAGCGCTCCGGCTCCGGCAGCAGCGCCCCCGGCGCGACCGCAAAGACGAACTCCGGACTGCTCGCGATGCCGACGACTTCGAGCTGGCGATAGCGGCCATAGATGAGCGCCCGCAGCTGCGCACCGGGCGCCAGGTAGTTCGCCTCGGCGAATGCTTCGTTGATCAGCACTTCATCGTCGCGTGTCGGGTCGGGCCAACGGCCGGCCCGCAGCAGCACGTCGTTGACGCGCGGGTGTCGATCCGGCGGCAGCGACACAAGTCGGGCGGAGACCGGATCGGACTTGCCTGCGAGATCGAGCAGCCCGATGCCGGTGACGCGCGCTTCCAGTGCGTTCACTCCGGGCAACTCCGCCAGGTCGTTCGCGACCGGATCGGGCGCGCGCACGACAGAGACAGCCACGTCCGCCATGCGTGCCGAGTCGTAATAGTCATTGCGCGCACGTTCGAGCGAGTCGTACATGCCCGTCGCCATGACGAACAGCGTGACTCCGCAGGCCAGCACTGCCGACACAGCAATTGCCTGCGCACGCAGCCGCTGGAGATCGCGCAGCAGCTTGCGATCGAGTGTGGCGAGGCGGATCACCAGCTCAGCTCCGCGGGCGCTATGCGGCGCTCGTTGGACTCGATCGAGCGGATGTGGCCGTCGGCGAAGCGCACGACCCGGTCGCCGATGCGCGCAATGTCCGCGTTGTGCGTGATCAGCAGCGTCGTCGTGCGCAGCTTGTCGTTCGCCGTGACGATGGCTTCCAGCACGTGCACGCCCGTTGCAACGTCAAGGGCGCCGGTCGGCTCGTCGCACAGCAATACCTTCGGGCGCTTGGCGATCGCCCTGGCGATTGCGACGCGCTGCTGCTCGCCGCCGGAGAGCTGCGCCGGAAAGTGATGCAGCCGCTTGCCGAGCCCGACCAGCTCGAGCGCTTCCGGCGCCGGCATGGGGTCCGGCGCCACTTCCGTGACCAGCTCGACGTTCTCCTGCGCCGTGAGGCTCGCGATGAGGTTGTAGAACTGGAAGACGAAGCCCACGTGCTGGCGACGGTAGCGCGTGACATCGGCATCGGGAGCGCTCGCGAGGTCGATATCGCGGAAAAAGCAGCTGCCGGAGGTCGGCCGGTCGAGGCCGCCGAGCACGTTGAGCAGCGTCGACTTGCCGGACCCCGACGGTCCGAGCAGCACCAGCAGCTCGCCCTCGGCGATGGCGAGATCCACGCCGCGCAGCGCGTGCACCGCCGCTTCGCCATCACCGTACACCTTGCGCAGATCGACGAGGTGGAATACCGGGGTCTGCTCGCGTGACATACACTCGATTCTATCCGAAGATTCCGTACGGGATTCCTCCACGCTTCGGCCGAGGCGACGATGAGCGCAGTGCTGGTGACCGGTGGATCAGGCTTCGTCGGCAGTCATTGCATCCTGCAGCTGCTGGCCGCGGGTCACACGGTGCGCACCACCGTGCGCGACCTGCAACGCGAGCCCGACGTGCGCTCCATGCTGAAGACGGGCGGCGCCGAGCCGCGTGACAACCTGTCGTTCGTCGCTGCCGATCTGCAGAGCGATGCGGGCTGGGACGCAGCGGTCAGCGGCTGCGAATACGTCCTGCACGTCGCTTCGCCGATTCCGCCGACGGTGCCGAAGCACGAAGACGAGCTGATCGTGCCGGCACGCGAAGGCGCATTGCGTGTGCTGCGCGCGGCGCGCTCCGCCGGCGTCAAGCGCGTCGTGCTCACTTCGTCGTTCGCGGCCATCGGTTACGGTCACGGACCGCAACGGGCGCCGTTCGACGAGACCAGCTGGACCAACGTCAACGGCTACGGCGCCACGGCCTACGTCAAATCGAAGACGCTCGCCGAGCGTGCTGCGTGGGACTACGTCGCGAAGGAAGGCGGCGTCGAGCTGGCCGTCGTCAACCCGGTCGCGATCTTCGGCCCGGTGCTCGGTCCCGACTACTCGCCTTCGATCATGATCATCCAGCGCATGATGGACGGCACGATCCCGGGCTGCCCGCAACGCTGGTTCGGAGTGGTCGACGTGCGCGACGTCGCGGACCTGCACATTCGCGCAATGACGAGCCCGGCGGCGCGCGGCCAGCGCTTCCTGTGCACCGCCGGCAATTTCATGTCTATGCTCGAGATCGCCAAGGTGCTGAAGGCGCGCATGGGCGCAGCCGCGGCGAAAGTGCCGGCCCGTGAGCTGCCGAACTGGCTGGTGCGCCTCGCCGCGCTGCGCGACCCGGCGTTGAAACAGCTCGTGCCGGAGCTCGGCAAACAGAAGAACGGCACGAACTCCAAGGCACGCGGCGTGCTCAACTGGTTGCCACGACGCTCGGAGGATGCGATCGTGGCCAGCGCCGAAAGCCTGCTCGGCCTTGGGCTGCTCGAGGGCGCCAAGCAGCCGGTCAACCAGAACAACGTAACCACCGAGGCTTCCACGTGAACGATTTCTTCCGGCGCTACCTGCTGCCCGGCTTCGTGTTCGAGTCCGCCGTCATCGCCGGCGGCTATGCCACCGGCCGCGAGCTGGTGGAATTCTTCCTGCCCGCAGGCCCGTGGGGCGGCGTGCTCGGCATGATCGTCAGCATGCTGTTCTGGAGCGCCGTGCTGATGGTGAGCTTCGAGCTGGCGCGCATGGCGAAAGCCTATGACTACCGCTCGTTCTTCAAGCTGCTGCTCGGCCGCGCCTGGTTCCTGTACGAGATCGCCTATTTCGCGCTGATCCTGATCGTGTTCGCCGTGATGGGCGCGGCCGCGGGCGAGATCGCGCACGCAATGTTCGGCCTGCCCAAGCTGGCCGGCTCGATGGCCATGATCGCCGCGACCGGCCTGATGGTCTTCTACAGCAGCGCCGCGATCGAGAAATTCCTGGCGCTGTCCGTCGGCTACCTGTACCTCGTGTACATCGTGTTCTTCGTGTGGAGCCTGGTCGCGTTCGGCGATCGCATCGAGGCGGCATTCGCCGCCGGGCCGGTCGGCGACGGCTGGCTAAAGGCAGGCGTCACCTATGCCGGCTACAACGTCGGGACGATTCCAGCGGTGCTCTTCTGCATCCGCCACCTGACGCGCCGGCGCGAGGCGATGGTCGCAGGGTTCCTCGGCGGGCCGCTCGGCATGCTGCCGGGCGTCGTGTTCTTCATTGCGATGATCGGCTACCAGGAGGAGATCGCGAACGTCGCGCTGCCGTCCGCCTTCCTGCTCGGCAAGCTCGGCGCACCCTGGTTCGCCTGGGCATTCCAGCTCGCGGTGCTGCTGACGCTCGTCGATACCGGCGTGCCGATCCTGCACGCGATCAACGAGCGCGTCGCGAAAGTCTACGAGGAGCGCAATCGTCCGATGCCGCGCGCGATGCGCCCCGCGATCGCGATCACCGTGATGGTGATCGCCGTGTATGCGGCAGGCTCCATCGGGCTGATCAACCTGATCGCGAAGGGCTACGGCTATCTCACGTACGCGTTCATCGCGCTGCTGATCATCCCGGTGCTGACGATCGGCGTGTGGCGCATCACAAGGCCGCCTGGCGACCCTGCTCGACCAGATGACGACGGAAGAACTCAGCCAGTGTCATCGTCGACTTGACGCGGTTCGGAAGCTTTTTCCAGCCGTGACCTTCGTCGGGGAACAGCAGGAACTCGACGTCGCGGCCGTTCTTCTTCAATGTGTCGACGACCTGCTTCGCCTCGACGACCGGCACGTTGGTGTCATTGGCGCCGTGCATCACCAGCATCGCGGCGCGCACGCGGTCGAGCTTGTGAATCGGTGACAGCCGCTTCAGCAGGTCGGCCTGCGTCTTCGGATCGCCGTACTCGCCGCTCGAGATCGCGCCCATCCACGGCGTCGACTGCGCGAAGAACGTCTCGAAATTGACGATGCCGTACAGGTCGGCGCCGGCCGCGAACGTCTCGGGGTACTCCGTGACCGCCATCATCACGACGTAGCCGCCGTACGAGCCGCCGACGATGCCGAGCCGGCCCTTCGCGCCGACGCCCGACTGGACCAGGTAGTTCGCCGAATCGAGCACGTCGCGATTGGCGTTGAAGCGCTTGTCGTGATTGTCCAGCGCGAGGAACGCCTTGCCGAAACCCGCCGAGCCGCGGATGTTCGGCGCGAACACCGCGATGCCCTGCGCGAGCAGCGCCTGGTAGTCGGCACGGAACGTCGGACGCTCCTGCCCTTCCGGCCCGCCGTGGAAGCTCAGCACCACCGGCCCCGGCTGCTTGAAGTCCTTCGGCAGGTACAGCCAGCCCGACAGCTCCAGGCCATCCTGAGCCTTGTACTTGCGCAGCTCGGGCTTCACCAGCGTTGCGAGATCCACGCCCGGCGTCGCGACCGGCGCGATCTGCACATAGCGCCGCGAGGCAAGCTCGTACTGCCAGGCGCTCGCCGGCGTGTCCGAGCCGCTGACGTTCAGGGCAATGCGATCGCCTTCCGGCGAGATGTCGCTCACAGAGACGACTTCGCCCGGCGGCGTAGCCAGCGGCGTGCGCTTGCCGTCCGGCAGGGAGATCAACTCGAGCTCGCTGCGGCCGCCGACGTTCCAGACCAGCACGGCGCTGCGCCCGTCGTCGGCCAGGGTGATGGATTCCGCTTCGCCATCGTCGCGCGCTGCGAACAGCTTGTTCTCGCCGGGCTGGCCCGCCGCATCGATTGCGATGCGCGAGACCACCAGCTTGTCGCGCCCGAGATTGTTGACGATGTAGGCCGCGCTGCCGTCCGGCGCGAGCTTGCCGTAGGCGATCGCGGGTCCCTGGTGCTGCGTGAGCAGGACTTCCTGGTGCGTGCGCAGGTCGTGCAGGTACAGGTTGCTGTTGCCGCGCGTGACCAGGCGGCTGATCAACGCGCGAGTGCCGGGCCGCTGGATGTCGTTGATGTCGCCGAAGCCGTCGTACTGGATCGCGATCGCAGCCTTGCCGGAAATCGGATCGTAGATCCACGAGTCCGGCTCCTGCGGGTTGCGCGCGGCGGATCGGAAGTAGTAGCGGCCGTCCGGCGTGAAGTCGCCGGAGAAGTTGTCCTCCTTGCCGCCGGCGGTGATGCGCTGGGCTTCGCTCCCGTCCGGCTTGCTCAGGAAGACCTGCGTGTTGTAGCCGCCGCCGCGAGCGACGTCGTATGCAATCCGATCCTCGACCGGCGACCATGCGACCGAACCGACCGGATCGGCGCCGCGCGTGATCTGCTTCGGCGTGCCGCCCGCGGCATCGACGATCCACACCTGCGGCGTGCCGCTGCGATTGCTGAGAAAGGCGATCTGCTTGCCGTCCTGCGAATAGACGGGCTCGAACGTGTTCGGAATTTCCGCCATCGCCTTGATGCGCGCCGCCAGGCCGGCGGGCGCCGGCGCCGGCTGTGCATGAACGACACCTACGACCGACACCACCAACGCAGCCAGCAGTGAACGCCTCATGCGAGCTCTCCCAGGACCGTGGGTCGGGCTTCAGCCCGACTCCCCGGTGCCGATTCTAACCAAGCTCGCCGCGGCGCGCGCGTGGCTTGCGGCAAGGGCGCCCCGTATTCACACTGCGCCCCCATGCATGCCTTCCTCATCGCGCTGGCCAGCACGGTCATCATCAACGCTCAGGTCGCGGACGGCACCGGGGCGCCTCTGAGCCGGACGAATGTACGCATCACCGACGACCGCATAGCAGCGGTCGGCGACTTCGAGCCCAGGAAGAGCGACCAGGTCGTCGATGCCAAGGGCCTGGTGCTCGCGCCCGGTTTCATCGACATCCACAACCACTCGGAAAAAGGGCTGACGCGCGATCCGGCGGCGACGACGCAGATCGCGCAAGGCATTACCACAGTGCTGCTCGGCGCGGACGGCTCATCGCCCTGGCCGATCGGCTCGTGGCTCGACGAGCGCCGGCGCAATCCCGTTTCGCTCAACATCGCGGTGACGGTCGGCCATGCCACCGTGCGCGAGCAGGTCCTGCAGCAGGACTTCCGGCGGGTCGCGCGTCCGACCGAGGTTGCTGCGATGGCGAAGCTGGTCGAGCAGGCCATGAGCGAGGGCGCGATCGGCCTGTCGAGCGGGCTCGAATACGACGTCGCGAGCTACAGCAATACCGATGAGGTGGTCGCCGTGGCCGCGGCGGCGGCGAAACATGGCGGCTTCTACATGACCCACGTTCGCGACGAGGCCGACCGTTCGTTCGAAGCGCTGCAGGAAGCCATCGCGATCGGCCAGCGCGCCCACATTCCGGTGCAGGAATCGCACATCAAGCTCGGCACACTGGCCGTGTGGAACAGGGCGGCCGACTACGTGCGCATCATCGAGGAAGCGCGGCGCGGCGGCCTCGACTTCCTCGCCGACTGCTATCCGTACGACGCGTGGTACTCGACGATCAAAGTGCTCGTGCCCGACAAGCAATACGAATCGCAGGTGAGCGTCGGCACAGCGCTCGCCGCGGTGGGCGGCGCCGGCAACGTGACGATTGCCAAGTTCGCGCCCAACCCGGGCTACGAGCAGAAGACGATCGAGCAGCTGGCGCGCGCCGAGCGTATCGGGCCCATCGACATGTTCATCAAGATCATTCGCGAGGGCAATGCTGCCAACGACGATGCGGCGGTGATCGGCAAGACGATGACCGAGGCCGACATCGAGCTGTTCTACAAGCAGCCCTGGGTGATGGTCGCGAGCGACGGCGGCATCGACATTCAGCATCCGCGCGCCGCCGGCACTTTCCCGCGCGTGCTCGGACGCTTCGTGCGCGAGAAGCACTGGCTCACGCTGCCCGAGGCGGTCCGCAAGATGACCTCCCTGCCCGCTCAACGGCTCGGCCTGCGCGATCGCGGCACGCTGCGCAAGGGAACCTTCGCCGACCTGGTGTTGTTCGACCCGCAGACCGTCATCGACCGCGCTACGTTCGCCGAGCCGATGCAGCTCCCCGAGGGCATCAAGACGGTCTTCGTCAACGGCGAGATCGTGTGGAGCGAAAGCCGCGCGACCGATTCGCGGCCCGGGCGCGTACTCACACATTGAAGCGCGGGAGAGTGCAGATGATCATTCGACGTCGGATCGTGCTGGCTGTTGCGCTGATCGCCGGCTTCGGCGCCGTCGGCAGTGTTCGCGCCGAAGGCCTGGACGAAGCTTCGGCCGCGCGCTTCGCGCAGCTCGCGCTCGATTGCGTGCACAAGGAGTATCCGAACAAGATCGCTCACTACATGACGAGCGATGCCGACCTGGAGCCGCCGCGCGAGCTGACGCCGGCGTTCTACGGCTGCTACGACTGGCATTCCTCTGTGCACGGCCACTGGCTGCTCGCACGGGTCGCGAAGGTGTTTCCGAATTCCGAAGCCGGGAAGAAGGCGCGTCTCGCACTGGCGCGCAGCCTGACGCCGGAGCACATCGCCGGCGAAGTCACCTACATCACGGCGTCGGGTCGCGAATCGTTCGAGCGGCCGTACGGCATCGCGTGGCTGCTCCAGCTCGCCGCCGAGTTGCGCACGTCGGACGACGCGCAGTTCCGGCAGTGGTCGACGACCATTGCGCCGTTGGAAACTGCGGCCGCCAACAAGATCAGGAACTGGCTGCCCAAGCTCAGTTATCCGATCCGCATCGGCGAGCACGACCAGACCGCGTTCGCGTTCGGTCTCATCTGGGATTGGGCCGAGACGACGCACGACACCGCGATGGAGGCGTTGCTGCGCGAGAAGGCGAAGCAGTTCTACGTTCCGGATCAATCGTGTCCGCTGGCATACGAGCCTTCCGGCCAGGACTTCCTGTCGCCGTGCATCGCGGAAGCGGATTTCGTGCGCCGCGTGATGACGCCGCCGGAGTTCGCGCTGTGGTTGAGCGCGTTTCTGCCGCAGATCCCGGGCGACGGCTCGACGAAGTGGTTGCCGGTCGCGCGTGTTACGGATCGCAGTGACCCGAAGCTCGCGCATCTGGATGGGCTCAATTTGAGCAGAGCGTGGATGCTGGAGGGGATTGCGCAGGGATTGCCGGCGGATGACAAGCGGCGCAGCGCGCTGCGCGCGACGGCGAGATTGCACTCGGATACGTCGCTAGGTGCGGTGACGAGCGATCATTATGTGGGGAGTCATTGGCTTGGGACGTTTGCGCTGTATGGGGCGTCGCGACCAAGACGCTGAGGGGCAATCTCAGTCTTCGCGTCTGTTTCGCGCGAGCCGCATCTCCAGATGTCGCCGGACATCCGGCCACTCCGTCGCCAGAATGCTGTAGAGCACTGAGTCGCGCACGGTGCCGTCGCGACGCGCCCAGTGGTGACGGATCACTCCATCTTTCTTCGCACCG
>DATEJG010000031.1:0-38458 GCA_035278165.1 Steroidobacteraceae bacterium | reverse complement strand
GCCCGACCTGTTCTACGCGTACGTAGGCATCGGTCAATTCATCAACACGCGCGACAACGAGCGGATCAGCTTCGAGTACGGCCTGCAGCAAGCGAAGGCACACGGCAACACAGCCGCCGTCAAAGAGATGGCAAGCATTGCACCCTATCCTGGGGACCAGCCGATCACCCGCGAGCGCATCGTCATCGCTAGGAAATGGCCGCAGTACTACGGCGGCCTGACCGCGTTCCGCGAGGACTCCAGCTACTTCTTCAGCGCCCCGCTGCTGTCGCCCGAATACAGCGCCGCGGACGTGTGCGCCATCGACCAGGGCAACGTGCTCTCGCTCGGCCGGCTCCTGCCCGAGTTCGTGAACGTCGACTTCAAGAACGTGCACTCTTTTCCAATCCCGGTTTTCATGTTTCTGGGGCGACATGACTACACGACGCCAGGGCAGCCGACGGCCGACTGGCTGGCGAGGCTGCAGGCCCCCAGCAAGCAGGCCGTGTGGTTCGAGCGCTCCTCGCATATGATTCCGTGGGAAGAGCCCGGCAAGTTCCTGATGAGCCTCGTCAACGAAGTCCGCCCGCTTGCCGGGCCGGTCCCCAACCAAGCTAAGCACACGAACGAATGAGCCTGGCCCGCTTCGCACGCTGTATGCGCCGCACGCTGGCGCTGAGTCTGGTCCTGATGGCGTTTCACGGCGTTCCCGCCGGTGCCTTCAGCTTCGAGGACGTTGCCGAGCGCGCGCAGCTGCAGGCGCGTCAGCCGTTCCGCAGCTCCAGTCGCAAAGCGCCGCCGCAGCTCGCGGCGCTCAGCTACGACCAGTATCGCGACATCCGTTTCCGTCCGGATCGCGCTCTGTGGCGGCAGGACAAGCTGCCGTTCGAGCTGATGTTCTTCCACCTCGGCAAGTTCGCGAAGGAGTCGGTGCGCATCGACGAGGTCACGCAGAGCGGCACGCGCCACGTCCCCTACCGCGGCAACGATTTCGACTTCGGCAAGAACAAGCTCTCGCCGCAGAGCTGGGGCGACCTGGGCTTCGCCGGCTTCCGCGCGCACTACCCGCTGAACTCGACCGAGTACAAGGACGAAGTGGTCGTGTTCCTCGGCGCAAGCTACTTCCGCGCGCTCGGCGCCGGTCAGCGCTATGGACTGTCGGCGCGGGGCCTCGCAATCGACACCGTCGGCGGACAGGGCGAGGAGTTTCCCGCCTTCACGCATTTCTGGGCCGTGAAGCCCGCCGCGGATGCGACGACGCTGACGATCTACGCGCTGCTCGATTCGCAGCGCGCAACCGGCGCGTATCAATTCGACATCCGGCCCGGCAGCGAAACGGTGATGGACGTGCGCGCACGCCTGTTCCTGCGAGCTCCGGTCGCGACGCTCGGCATCGCGCCGCTCACCAGCATGTTCTTCTTCGGCGAGAACCAGCCGCATCGCACCGACTTCCGGCCGGAAGTGCACGACTCCGACGGCCTGATGGTCGCGACCGGAAGCGGCGAATGGCTGTGGCGACCGCTGCTCAATCCGCGGAGCACGCTGACCACTTCGTTCTCGATGGACACGGTGCGCGGCTTCGGCCTGATGCAGCGCGACCGCGAGTTCTACAACTACGAAGACAGCGAAGCGCGCTACGAGATGCGTCCGAGCGCGTGGGTCGAGCCGACCGGAACCTGGGCGCCGGGCCGCGTCGAGCTGATGCAGCTGAACACGCCCGACGAGACCAACGACAACATCGTCGCGTACTGGGTGCCGCGCGACCAACCCGCGCCGCTCCAGCCGCTGGACTTCACGTATCGGCTGCATTGGCAGGGTGCGGCGCAAGCGCAACGTCCGCCCGGCGCATGGGTTACGCAGACGCGCGTCGGCCGTGGCTTCGCCGAGCTGCCCGAGGACCAGCAGCAGTACATCGTCGACTTCACCGGGCCATCCCTGAACGCGCTGCCTGCGGATGCGACGGTGAAGGCTGTCGTGAACGCCCCGGCAAACGGACAGATCGTCGAGAGCAACGCGTACCGCCTGGAAGCCACCGGCGCGTGGCGCATGACGGTGATCGTGAAACAGCTGAACCGCAACGAGCCGACGGAGCTGCGCGGTTTTCTCCAGAGCGGCAACGATGTGTTGACCGAGACGTGGAGCAACATCCTGCCGCCGCTGCTGCAGCGATGAGGCTATCTGCGGGAGCAGCTCCCTTCCTGTTGCTGCTGACGGCAGCAAACGCTGCAGAAATTTCCATCAACGACCGTGCGACGGGGGCGCTGCGAGTTGCCGGCTACCCCGATTTCCTGGCCGCCGATGGCGACGCGGTCTGGGTGACGAACGAAGGCAGAGTGGAGAAGTTGCGCCCCGGTGCCGCCACGCCCGTCCTTTCGGTTGCGATGCCGGAGCCGTGCGGCGCGATGGTCGTCGCCTTCGACACTCTCTGGGTCGCCGATTGCAAGGACGCGGCGCTCTACCGCATCGATCGACGAAGCGGACGAGTACTCGCGACCATTCGCACAGGCGTCGCCGATCCGAAGGGAGAGTTGAGCGTCGCGGCAGGTGGCGGATCTGGATCACGACCACGGCAGCCTCCGGGTCAGTGCAAAGAATCGACCCGAAGACGAACAAGAAGGCGGCGACGATCGCCGTCGGCCCCGTGCCCAGGTTTCTCGCGGTCGGCGAGCATGCCGTGTGGACCTTGAATCAGGGCGACGGCAGCGTGACGCGCATCGACCCGACCACCAACGCAGTCGCTGCGACGATTCCGGTCGGCGTGCCCGGGTCGGGCGGCGACATCGATGCGGGCGGCGGACGTGTCTGGGTGCGCGCAACGAAAGTGCTCCTGTCGGAGATCGATCCCGCTTCGAACCGGGTCGTCGCCACCTACGGTCCGGCGGCAGGAAGCGGCGCCGTTCGCCTCACGAACAGCGCCGTCTGGGTCACTGCCCACGACATCAATACGGTCTGGACGCTCCGGCGACCGACCTCGACATCTACTGAGCACTGAGCATCGCGAGCACGTGATCGCGAACGCCGCGATCGTGCACCGGCAGCACCAGCACATCGCCGGGCCGAGCCCAGCCGAGTGCGCGTTCGACTGCGCCAAGCTCGCTCGAGTGCACTTCGAGTGATGTTTCCAGCAAACCCGCGCGCAGCAGCGCACTGCGCAGAATGGCGGGCACTTCGCCGGGTGAGCGACCGCGCAGGTAGGATTCCGTTTCCTTGACGACGACGAAGTCCGGTTTGAACCGCGCAGCCGTCGCGGCCAGCTCTTCGATATCGGCATTGGTGCGATTGCCGGCCTGGCCGAGCAACAGCGCGACCCTTCCGGTCCGACGCAGACGCACTGCGACGTTCATCAGCCCGCGCAGCCCGTCGGGATTGTGCGCGTAGTCGATCAGCACCTGCGCGCCGCGATAGTCGTAGCGCATCAGCCGTCCGGGATTGTCGGTCGGATCAGCGCCAAATCGCGCCAGCACCGACGCGAGAGTCGCGGGCGGAATGCCGAGGCCGAGCGCAGCGAGCGCGACGCCTGCGACGTTCTGCACGTTGTAGTCAGCAGTGCCATCCACCGTGAGCGGCATGCCGGCGACGGCGCCGAGGTCGATCTCTTCCGCTGAGCCACGCGTCCAGCTGACCATCAGGCGTCCGTTGCGTACGCCGCCGGTCGCACCACCTTTCATACGATGCGAGAGCAGCATCGCGTCATCGTAATTACGCGAGAACCAGCCGACGGGACATTTGAACTGATCGGCGCGCGAGCGCAGCAGCGCGTCGTCCGCGTTCAGCACCAGCAGACCCGTATCGTTGACGGTATTAGCGACGACGAGCTTGACGTCGGCGAGCCCCGCGAGATCGTCGATCCCGTACTCGCCGAAGTGATCCGCCGAGATGTTGGTCACGACCGCAACTCGCGCCCGACGCGCCGCGAGCCCGCGACGCAGGATGCCGCCGCGCGCAGTTTCCAGGATCGCCGCCTGTACTCGCGTATCGCGAAGAATCGTGCGCGTGCCGACCGGCCCGGAGTAGTCGCCGCGCTCGATCTGCTGACCATCGATGAACAAGCCGTCCGTGCAGTTGTAACCGTCGTGCCAACCGTGCGCTCGCGCGCACGCCGCCAGCAACCGCACAGTCGTCGTCTTGCCGTTCGAGCCGGTGACGATCGCAGTCGGCACGTTGCGCAGCTCGGCCCATGGCACACGATCCACATCCGGCAACGCGCCGAGCGGCCACGTCTGTCCGCCGACGCCGGACCCGATCGTCAGGCAGTCATCGTCGACCAGATATGCGAGGGCTTTGAAATCAGCTGCGGCGATCAGTGCGCGCAGACGCGGCGCACCCTCGATGCTCGACAGCTTCGCGAAGCGCGCGAGTGCGCTCTGTTCGTCGATCACCGGCAGCGCGGCCTGGGCAAATGCCGCGGGAACGGCAATCCGCAGCGACGGTGTTTCCGACTCGCTCGCCTGCTCCGCTGCGGATTGCGCAGCTTCGACGAGCGCACGCTCGAGATGATTCCAGCGCGCCGGATCCGCAGCGACGAGCGCGGAGCAGAGCGCCCACTCGTTGATCTCAGTCGCCGTGAAGAGCTGATCGACCGGTGCCGCGACAGCCAGCGACGTTCCGGCGGCGTGTCGACGCGCCACGATGGACTTGCCTCTGTCGGGCCAGTGCAGAGCGGCGCGCGCACGCGCGACGCGACTGCGCCACTCGGTCAGCAACGCTGCGTCGATATCGACACCGACCGTCTCGAGGACTGCGCCGGCGGAATCGAAGAACAGGTTGCTGCCGGTGAGGCGCCGCGAGCCGTCGAACGGCAATGCGGCCGCGTCGCTCAGTCATCGACCTCCGGCGCGAGGCGAATGCCACGTTCGTCGCGCAGCAGACCTTCGAGGCTCGTCAGCGGTGGCGGCTCGGCGCTCGCCTCGGAGATCGTGGGGGTGTGCGCCGGGGCGGATACCCGCGCCTGCGGTTCCGGCGCGCCGGCGGGACGGAACTTCGTGATCTGCTTCCACGAGCGCACCAGCGCATCGGCGAAGACCAGCAGCAGGTCGCCGGACTGCCCCATGTGCAGCGCCGCGTCGATCGCTTCCTGCTCGTCGGGAATGATCGAGATCTGCTCCTTCCTGACGCCCGCCGCGAGCAGCGCGTTGGCGATCATGCGGGGCACCTCGTCCGGAGCGCGGTCGCGCAGGTTGTCGTCGCGGCGACAGATGTAGTGATCGAAGCGCCCTGCGACTGCCTTGGCGATCGCATGCAGATCCTCGTCGCGGCGGTCGCCCGGGCCGGCCACGACGACGATGCGTCGACCCGTCACGTCGAGACGCTGTGCGAGCTCGGCCATTGCAGCGACCGCGTGCGCGTTGTGACCGTAGTCGAACACGACCTTGAACGGGTGCTCGCTGAACACGTTCATGCGGCCCGGCGCCTGGAAGAACGTCGTGTCGAAGGTGCGCAGGCCCTGGCGGATCGCGTCGAGCTTGATGCCGAGCGAGAACGCCATCGCTGCCGCGAACATCGCGTTCTGCACGTTGTGGATCGCGCGGCCTTCGAGCGTCGCGGGAATGAGGTGCGTCCACAGGAGCGGAATGTGGCTGCCGCGATCGTACAGCGTGATCATCTGGCCGTTGACGCCGGCCTCCAGCGCACACGCGCGTCCGCCCGCGCGGATGTGCTCGCGCACCAGCGTGTGCTGCGGATTCATGGTCACGTAGCAGATGTTCTTGGCTTCCGTGTAGCCCGACATCTTGAGAACCAGCGGATCGTCCGCGTTGAGCACCGCGCAATCCGTCGCGACTTCGATCACGACGCGCTTGACCTCCGCGAGCTGCTCCAGCGTGTCGATGCCTTTCAAGCCGAGATGATCCGACTGCACGTTGAGCACTGCACCGACGTTCACCTGCTTCACGCCCATGCCGGCGCGCAACAAGCCGCCGCGGGCGGTTTCGAGCACTGCGATGTCGATCTGCGGATCGGCCAGCACCATCTGCGCGGACATCGGGCCGGTCATGTCGCCTTGCACCGTGCGTTGCCCGTCGATGTAGACGCCGTCGGTCGTCGTCAGGCCCGGCGTATATCCACCCATTTTCGTGATGTGCGCGAGCATGCGCGCAGTGGTCGTCTTGCCGTTCGTGCCTGTGACTGCAGCGATCGGCACGCGCGACGGCGCTCCCTGCGGGAACAGCATATCGATCACCGGACCGGCGACGTCGCGCGGCGTGCCTTCGCTCGGCGCCACGTGCATGCGGAATCCGGGCGCAGCATTGACCTCGCAGATGCCGCCGCCGATCGTGCGATAGCTCTCGGCGATGTTCGACGACAGGAAATCGACGCCGCCGACGTCGAGGCCGATCGCGCGGATCGCGCGCACTGCCATGTCGCGATTGTCCGGATGAATGACGTCGGTGACGTCGGTAGCCGTGCCGCCCGTCGAGAGATTCGCCGTGGACCTGAGATACACGACGCGGCCGCGCTCCGGCACGGACTGCGCAGTGAGGCCGGCGCGCTCGAGCATTTTCTCGGCCTGGGCGTCGAGCTCGAGCCGGGTCAGCACTTTTTCGTGGCCGACGCCGCGGCGCGGGTCCTGGTTCACGATCTCGATCAGCTGCACGATCGTATGCTCGCCGTCGCCGACGACGTGGCCGGGCGTGCGCCGCGTCGCCGCGACCAGCTCGCCGTTGACGACGAGCAGACGATGATCGTCGCCTTCGAGGAACGACTCGACGATCACCGAGCGCGAATGCTCGCGCGCGACGTTGTAGCCGTGCGCGACTTCCGCGTCGGTCGTCAGCCGGATCGAAATGCCGCGCCCGTGATTGCCGTTGTACGGCTTGGTGACGACTGGATAGCCGATGCGCTTCGCCGCGCGCACCGCCTGCGTGTCGCTTTGCACAAGCTCCTGCTGCGGCACCGGCAGTCCGAGCGAAGCGAGGATCTTGTTGGTCTCTTCCTTGTCGCTGGCGAGCTCGACTGCGATGTGCGGCGTGCGACCCGAGACCGTCGCCTGGATGCGCTGCTGATACTTGCCGTGCCCGAGCTGCACCAGCGACTGGTCGTTGAGCCGCAGCCACGGAATGTTGCGACCTTCCGCCGCGCGCACCAGCGAAGCTGTCGAGGGACCGAGCGCGCGCCGCTGCGCGAAGCGGATGAAATTGTCGCGAGCTTCCGGCCAGCTCCAGCCCTCCGGCACGGAGCCCGGCGGACGCAACGACTCGGGCAACAGCGAGCACAACAGCCGCAGCGCGAGCTCGCCGGCGGCGACGCCTTCATCGCGCTGCGCATATTCGTAGACGACGGTATACACGCCGGGCCGGCCGGCGCTGCGCGTCTTGCCGAACGTGACTTCCTCGCCCGCGACGTTCTGCAGCTCGATCGCGACGTGCTCGAGCACGTGACCGAGCCAGGTGCCCTCGTCCTCGCGCATGCGCCGCAGGAATCCGCCCGGCTCGCGATACGAGCAGCCGTGCTCGGCGAGCCCCGGCAGGGCCGCCGCCAGCCGCTCGACATAGCCCGGGCCGAGCCGGCCGGTGGGCCAGGCCTCGAGCGCGCCGAGGTCCAGCTCCAGGCGAATGACGGGAAAATGCGCGTACAGCGACGGGCCGACGTAGACCGAGCGATCGAGGATTTGCATGGGCGGGCGACACTCCCCAGGAGTCGTAGCCCGATGATGTCCGACTGAAGTCGGACCCACAACTGTGAGTCAGGCTTTAGCCTGACTTCCCTACTGTTTGGTGGGGACGAGCCGGGCCGCGGAAGCAGTCCGGCTATTCAGGTCGAAGGTCGCGCCCGCGACCAGCACGTGGACCTTGAGCCCCAGCACGGCGACCGGCTGGCCTTCCGAGACCGTATCGGCCGAGGAAAAGCTGACTTCCGAGGCATCCACGACCGTGACGCCGCCGCTGCCTTCGACTTCCAGGACCTCGTCCGGGCCGATGAACACGGCCGTGTCTTCGTCCAGGCCGATGCCGATTGCGAACGGGTTGTAGGCCAGCGCCGTGATCAGGCGCCCGAGCCGGTCGCGTTCGCGGAAGTGCTGGTCGATCACGAAGCGGTTCGTCAGGCCGAGGCCCGGCGCCAGGCGCACGCTGCCGGCAATGACGGAAGAGCCCTCGTCGCCGAACGCGATCATGTGCTCGCTCAGGATGCTGGCGCCCGCGCTGGTGCCGCCCACGGTGACGCCCGCGGCGTTGCGCTTGCGGATCAGCTGCGCGACCGCAGTGCCGCCGAGCAACGCCGTGAGGCGCAGCTGGTTGCCGCCGGTGAAGAAGATGCCGCTGGCCTCCTCGATGCGCTGCAGACGGCCCGGTTCCTGGCAATCGCGGCGCGTGTCGAAGTCCATCACGTCGACGCGGCGCGCGCCGAGCTCGCGGAACAGCGCTTCGTAGCGCGGCCCGGTCTCGTGCATCTTGCTGGCAGTGGGAATGACGACGATGTCGGCTGCGTCGCCACCGGAGACTTCGACGAAGCGGCGCAGGATCCGCCGGTCGTTCTCCTTGTTCTCGGCCCCGCCGATCGGGACGATCCAGCCGCGGTGTTCGCCTTCGGCAACTCTACTTGGGCACATGCGTCGGGGTGTACTCCTCGCGTGTAATTCTAACCCTATTCAAACGTACCGCGGCGCATGCAAGTTCGATTCATGACGTGGATCTCGCCGCGAACCAGCACGATATCGGCCCGGTGCCGCTCGTCGAGCATGACCAGGTCGGCGTCGTTGCCGGCGGCGAGGCTGCCCTTGCGCGCGAGGCGCAGGAGCTTGGCCGGATTTGCAGTAAAGGCTGGCAGCGCGGTTGCGAGCGACAGTCCGCGGGCAAGCGATTCGCGCAGGGTTTCCAGCAGCGCGCCGGACGAACCGACATCCATGTGCGTGACGCGGCCTTCGGCGTCGAAGCACGGCAGGCAACCGCCCGCGTCGGAACTGATCGTCACGCGCTCGGCCGGCGCACCGGCGGCGAGATAGCGTTCGAGCGCCTCGGCGGCGCAATAAGCGTCCTCGCCCTCCTCCACTGGAAACGCCGTGATGTCGACCGTGCAGCCCTGCCGCGCCAGCTCCACCGCTTCGTCGAACAAGGCGCGCCGTCGATTGATGTGAGTCGGATTGAACACGCGCGCCGGAATCTCGCCGATGCGCAGCGCTTCGCGGACCAGCGCCAGACCGCGCTCACCGTCGCCCAGATGCAGATGCAGAACGCCGGCCTTCCCGGTCATCACGCCGGCCACGTGACATTCGGACGCAATCCGCAGCAGCTCATCCAGCGTCGGCTGGCTGGACCGATGATCGCTGATCGCCAGCTCGCCGATGCCGATCAACGCTTCGACGAACACGAGATCGCCGCGCACGCTGCCGGTCAGCGTTGCCGGCGGCACGTGATAGCCGCCGGCATAGCCATAGGCATTCAGACCCTCTTCGCGCAGGGCGTAGAGCGTCGCGAGCAACTCGCCCGGTCCGCGTGCAACGTCATCGGTGCCGAGCAGCCCGACGACAGTAGTGATGCCGGCGGTCGTGAAGCGCGACAGCGGCACCGCAGGCACGCGCGTACGAAAGCCCGCTTCGCCGCCGCCGCCGGTCACGTGGACGTGTCCATCGATGAGCCCGGGAATCGTGCGGCGCCCTGCCGCGTCGACGATGCGCGACACTTCGCGCAGCGGCACGGGCAGGTCGAGCGCTTCCTCGCCGATCCAGAGAATGCGCCCGCCGCCGATGAGCAGATGGCGCAGTCCGAGCGGCTGTGGCGCGTAGAGATTCGCGTTGCGAACTAGAATCAGAGTCACGCGCGTAGCCTGCGGGCTCGCTGCCGAAATCGCAAGCCACGCTGCTCATACCACCGTCACCGCACCGGTCATGTGCGGGTGGAGCGAGCAGAAGTAGCGATAGGTACCGGGCTTCGCGAGCGCGATCGTGTAGCGATCGCCGGTGTCGAGCGCGGGCGATCGCAGCGGCGAGCCGGGATCGGAGCCCATCACCGTGTGAGGCGCGTCGTCCTCGTTCGTCCACGTGAGCTCCTGTCCCGCCTTCACTGTGATCGCCGCTGGCGCAAACGTGAAGTTGCTGATCGAAACCGCCGGGCCGGCGCTCGCGGCCGGTTGCGCCGCTGTGACTGCAGTTGCAGCCATGGCGGCGGGAGCCGGTTCGTCGCGCAGCATCAGCTCGCCGATGGCGAGATCGTGCATGTGCGGCTGGTGGGTGACGGTGCTCAAGCCGAGCATGGAGCGCAGCGTTTCCGCGGGCACGCGCATCGGGCCGGGCGCGGCAGCTGCTCCGGGCGCAGGCTGCGGGAAGGCAGTCGAGCGCGCCGTGTGGAACTGCAAGTGTCCTTCGACCTTCTGCATCACCTGGTGAATGTGGCCGTTGAGCACGGTGACCGAGCCGAAGCGCTTGAGATAGCCGAGCGCTGCGGCAGCGTCATCCGTGCCCCAGCCCCATTGCGGATAGAGCGCCCACAGCGGCATGTGCGCGAGGACGACGATCGGCGTGCTGGCAGTACGACCCTTGAGGTCCGCTTCGAGCCATTCCAGCTGCGCGGGGCCGAGCCGGCCAAGCCCGCCGGCCTGCAGGTTGAGCACGTTCGCGAGCGCCACGAAGTGTGTGCCCTGGTAGTCGAAGCTGTGCCAGCGGCGGTCGGCGCCACCGTTGAACTTCGCGAAGAACGCCGCGCCGTCGTCGCCGATCACGTCGTGCTCACCGGGCACGTAATGCACCGGCCGTCCCACGCCGTCGATGATGCGCGCTGCATCGTCGAATTCCTGCGCCTTCGACAGGTGCGTGACGTCGCCCGTGTGCACTACGAACGAAGGCTGCAGCTCGAGCCCGCGGATCTGCTCGATGGCCGATTGCAGCGTCGTCTGCGGCGCAGGGTTCGGCTCCTTGTTGAAGCCGATGTGGCTGTCGCTGATCTGCACGAAGCTCAGGCCCTTGGTCGGCACGGCCGCCGCGGCGGAGCCGATCAGGTCGACGGCCTTGGGCACGCCGCCTTGCATCAGCCACACCACGCCGGCCCCCGACCACGCCGCGCACTTCAACAGGTTGCGGCGGCTCAACACTGCGGCATCCCGATCCCGATCTGTTCCGGACATTGAGGTCTCCTCGTCGATAAATGAGACGGAGACCGGCGTCGCGGACGATTTATTCGGTCGTAACGGGCAGGGGAATAAACTCGCACACGCCGAGGTCTACACCCGATGCCGACGCATTCACCCTTCCAGGAGCTTGCCGCCGCGCACCTGGAGTCCGCCTACAACCTGGCGCGCTGGCTGGTGCGCGACCCGGCACTCGCCGACGACGTCGTGCAGGACGCGATGCTGCGCGCGCTGCGCTACTACCACGGCTTTCGCGGCGAGAACGCCCGGGCCTGGCTCCTGCAGATCGTGCGCAACGTCGCGCTGACCCGCCTCAGCCGGACGGACGTTACGTCGGCGCAGGCGGATACCGAGGTCGCGCATGACGGACCGGAGGCAGAGTTGATGCGTGAGGACGATCACCGCCAAGTGCATGCGTTGCTCGCACGACTGCCGGTCGAGCTGCGCGAATGCCTCATCCTGCGGGAGATCGAAGAGCTGAGTTACAAGGAGATTGCGCGAGTGGTCGATGCTCCGATCGGCACGGTCATGTCACGCCTGTGGCGCGGCCGGAAGCTCCTGGTGGAAGCCGCGCGCGCGGCGGAGGCCGTATGAGCAACCTTTCCGAATGCGAACAGACACTGCTCGTGCAGGCGGACTTCGACGGCGAGCTGGAGGCCGGGCGCGCCGCTGCGCTGGTGGAGCACGTCGCCCAGTGCCCCCATTGCCAACTCGTCAGCGATCAGCTTGCGCGCTCACGGGCGCTGCTGCGAGCAGCTCCCCGATATTCGGTGCCGCGCCAGCTGCAAGACTCGATAGAGCGCACGCTGCAGGCTAGCGTTTCGTCGACAGCCCGGAGCAGTGCGCAGCCGCGTGCGACGAGTCGCAGCGCGATGTACGGTTGGGCAGCGGCGCTTGCAGCCAGCATGGTGCTCGCGATCATGCTGTTGACGCCTCGATCGCCCGACGTGCAGGCACAGCTGGTTGCCAGCCACGTGCGCTCGCTGCAGCTCGAATCGCATCTCATCGATGTTCCTTCGAGCGACCACCACACGGTGCGGCCGTGGTTCGCCGGCAAAGTCGACTTTGCGCCGCTGGTGAAGGAGCTGGGCGGCGACGGCTTTCCACTTAAGGGCGGGCGCGTCGACGTAGTCGACGGCCGGGCTGTTTCCGTGCTCGTGTATCAGGCCGGGCGGCACGTCGTCGCCGTCTACATGTGGCCGGAACACGCCGACGCGACCAGCCTGTTGCGTTCGCAGCAGGTCGACGGATTCAACATGCGGCAGTGGCGCGAAGGCGGGTTGGTCGTCTCCTGCATCTCCGACCTGGCCGCCGACGAGCTGCAGCGCTTCGAGCAGCGCTGGCGGGCACGCTGAGCGGCGGAGTCACTTCGACAAAGGTCGCTTGACGAAGTAAGCGCCGAGCAGCGCGGCCGGTATCGTCAGCGCGATGCCGACGACGCGGAACCACGTGGGCAGGTCCGTCGTGCCGAGAATGCTGAGCACGAAGGCCACGACGCCGTAAGCGAGCGCATTGAAGTACGGAATGCTGCGTGCGATTCGCGCGACGAGATATCCGCCCACCACGGTCGAGGCAGTGCCGAGGAGGAGCAGCGAGCGCAGGTAACCGGGATTGCGGGCGAGCGCTGCCGCCGCCTGCCGCAGCTGCTCGTCCGTCGGGTTCGTCATCGGCTCGCTGTAGATCGCGAACAGCATCGTGCCGGTGAAGAAGTCGATGCCGAACACCGCCAGCGTCGCGAGCACGATCGCTCTGAAATCGAGGCTCCGTATCATCGCCGTACAGCGTACAGGAAACGCGCGTAGCCGATCTCGGACGCGTTCTTGGTCAGCTCGACGTTGACCCACGCGACCACATCGCCGAACGGGCGATCGCGAAACGGCCAGCGGGTGCGCCGGGTGGATTGCAGGTCGCCCGCGCCGAGCTGCTCCAGATGGCCGAGCCAGTCGTTGCGCAGCCGCCCGAGCCACTCGCGCACGCCGGCGGCGCTGCCGGGCCACGCGACGGCTTCGCGGGTCAGCTTGCCCTCGCCGAAGGAATGGTCGAGCACCATCGACCACCACATTCCCATGTGCCAGGTCACCCACGCGATGCTCGGCGGGCCGAGGTCATAGCGCTCGTGCTCCGGCCAGTCGGCGCGCCATGCGCCGTCCGCGGTCTGTTGCACGTGCATGCCTTGCGCCGCGGGGCGCCACAGGCACTCCTCGGTGGTGAGACCCGTGAGGTGCAGATCAGTGAGCAGCCACGCAGTCTTGAACTGTCGGCGCAGGTAATCGCCGCCGTCGGTCATCGAGCCCCCCAGAGTGTGAATTTGTCACAAAGAGCGAGCGCAGTGCGCGCAAAGCCGTTAAGGTACGGTGCAAAGAACGGGTTGGATAAACAACAAGAACAATGATAACCGTCCACTGGCCGATCCGGCGCTTCGGTCCTTATTCCTGCGTAGTCGCTTTCCTGGTGATCGGAGTGGTCCTGCTCGGACTGTCGCGAGCAGCGCTGATCGGCTGGCAATGGGAGCGCGTCGGCATCACCGATTCGCTGCTGAGCATGCTGGTGCAGGGCGCGCGCAGCGACCTCATCACCCTCGGCATGTTCGCGGCGCCCATCGTGGTGGCACTGCCGTTCTTCCTCGCTGCGCGCCGCATGAGCTGGTGGCTGCGCCTCGCCTGCGTGTGGCTGACCCTCAGCATGACCGTGATCCTGTTCCTGGAGCTGGCGACGCCGCCCTTCCTGTCCGAGTACGACATGCGGCCGAACCGGCTGTTCGTGGAATACCTGGCCTATCCGCGCGAAGTCTCGGCGATGCTGTGGGGCGGCTATCGCGCCTCGGCAGTGCTCATTGCGGTGGGACTGGCCACGGCCGGCTGGCTGATCGGCCGCCATTTTCGCCGCTACGGCCATGGCAGCGAGACCTGGCGCGCGGGCATCGTGCTGCTCGCCTGGCCGATCGTCGTGCTGCTGCTGTTCGTGATGATCCGCTCCAGCTTCCAGCATCGGCCGGCGAATCTCGCCACCTTCGCCTTCTGCGACGACGCGATGGTCAACAGCCTGGTCGCCAATTCGGCGTACACCGTGCTGTCCGCGATCTACGCACTGAAGAACGAAAGCCACAGCAAGATGTACGGCGACATGCCCGCGGACGAGCTGATCGGGCGCGTGCGCCAGGGCATGGGGGCACCGCTGGAGCACTTCACCTCCGACGAGTATCCGACGCTGCGCAAGCAGGTCGCGAGCGTGCGCCGCGAGCGGCCGCTGAACCTGGTCATCGTGCTCGAAGAGAGCCTGGGCGCCGGCTTCGTGCAACCGCTCGGCGGCCTGCCGATCACGCCCACGTTGGGCGGGCTGGCGGACCAGGGGATCTGGTTCGAGCGCCTGTACGCGACCGGCACGCGCTCGGTGCGCGGCATCGAAGCCGTGATTGCCGGCTTCCCGCCGACGCCGGCGCTGAGCGTCGTCAAGCTCGACAAGGCGCAGCGCGACTTCGCGACGCTGGCCGCCGTGCTGGAGCGCGCCGGCTATCACAACGAGTTCGTCTACGGCGGCGAATCGCACTTCGACAGCATGCGCGGCTTCTTCCTCGGGAACGGCTTTCACAGCGTCGTCGACCGCGACGACTTCGCCGCGCCCAGGTTCGTGGGCAGCTGGGGCGCTTCGGACGAGGACCTGTTCGACAAGGCTCATGAGCGCATCCAGGCACTGCACGAGGCCGAGCGGCCGTTCTTCGTACTGGCGTTCACGTCCAGCAATCACACGCCGTTCGAATTTCCGGATGGGCGCATCGCGCTGTACGAGCAGCCGAAGCAGACCGTGCACAACGCGATCAAGTACGCCGATCATGCGCTCGGCGGATTTCTCCAGCTGGCGCGCGGCAGTCGCTACTGGCAGGACACGCTGGTGATGATCGTCGCGGACCACGACACGCGCGTGTATGGCGATGAGCTGGTACCGGTGAGCAAGTTCCACATTCCCGGCGTGATCCTCGGCGCCGACACGCAGCCGCGCCGCATCGCAGCCACGGTGAGCCAGATCGACCTCGCGCCGACGCTGCTTTCGCTGATGGGCATCGACAGCGAGCATCCTCTGTCCGGTCGCGATCTCACGCGCACGCTCGCGGAGTTCGGCAACTCTGCGCCGCTCCCGGCGCCGCGCGCGATGATGCAATTCGACCAGAACTTCGCATGGCTGCAGGACGATCGCGTGACCGTCCTGCTACCCAACGGCGACGTGCGGCACTTCGACTACGATCCCCGGGCGAAATCGCTGCAACCGGCCGTGCGCGCCGATCTCGAAATGGCGCGCACGGCGCTCGCGAACGTGCTGATGCCGTCGTGGCTGTATCGCGAGCAGCTGTATCGGCTCAGGTAGTGGCGAGCGCGGCTGGATCGATCAGCCGAGCAGCTTGCCCAGCGATGCGAGCGCGCCGCCGAGGTCGTTCTGCCCCGGCACCTTGCCGCCCGGCGTTACCTTGTCGATGACCTGCGGCAACAGGCTCGCCAGCGTACTGCTGGTCTCCGACTCGCCGATGCCGGCTTTTTTCGCGAGGTCCGCAATCGTGCCGGCACCCAGCACCTGGCGCACCTGGTCCGCGGAGATCGGCAGATTCTGGCCGGTGCCGATCCACGACTGCAGAACGTTGCCGAGCCCCGCGCTCTGAAATGCGTTCGTGAGGTTCGCGAGCGCTCCCGGCTTGCTGAGCATGGCGATGAGCTGCTGCAACAGGATCGCACCGACTCCTGCACCTTTGCCTTGGCCCAGCATGCTGCCTACTGCGCCGCCGAACTGGTCTAGCACGCCCATGGTCGTACCCTCCGATGCAGGTTGGGGTCGCAGAGTGTACGCCGCTTTCGGGTCGGCGCTGTGTCAGCGATCTTTCGGCGGCGGCCCGCCCGGGTGCATCAAACGCTGCATCTGCTGATGCTGCAGCTCCATGAATCGCTCGTAGACGAGCGGTCCGAGGGCGATCACAGACCGCGCAGAACGGTGAAAACGCTCCTGAACGAGACCGAAGTTATCCAGCAGCGGCAACAGCGAATCGGCCTCGGCGAAATACTGCTCCGCTTCGGTATCGAGCCCGATTGATTTCATCTGGGCCCACTTGCCATACAGGGCGAGCGCCAGGTTCTGGCGACCGACGCCATAGCTCATGATGCTGATCGCCTTGCGATCATTGCGAATGGCTTCGTCGAAAAAGCCTTCCACGAACAGCACATTCCCGACTTCTCCCCAGGTCCATGCATCTTCCGGGGCGGCCGCAGCAGTAGCGAGCTTCCCCAGACGCTGCACTTCCGCCGGGTCGTCTCGCTGCGAGGCAACCTGCTGCCTCTTGGTCAACGCATGGACGAGCGCGCGGCGTTGTTGCGGAGTGTTGCCCGGGCCCAGCCGCTCGACGAGCTTGTAGTACTCGTCCGCCCTCGCCCAATCACCCTGCGCGAAGTACACGTTTCCGAAATCGTTGTTCAGCCAGGGATTCTCCGACTTCAACTCACTGGCGGTGTTCAATGAGTCCAAGGCAGCCGCCGCGTCTTCTTCGAGAAAATGCAGGTGCCCGAGGAGAACGTGCACTTCGGGATTCCTCGGCTCGAGCTGCACCGCCCGCAGGAGCATTGCGCGGGCGGTTTGCAGCGCGCCGCTCGCAAACTCGTACGAAACGATGTGCCCGCCCATCAGCGTCAGGCGGACGCCCTGCAGCTGCGCGGGCACGAAGTCGGGATTCGCCGTGAGAACCTCGTTCAATATCGTCTGGGCACGAACGATGTTGTCCCCGTTTCCGTAGTAGCTGTCGAGCAGCTGCTGCGCCTGGTAGGTTCTGCGAGTCCACTTGTCTGATTGCGGCGAGGCGGCCGGGACGCTGCTCGTTACGAAGATGCAAACCAGCAGAGCCACTGACGAGATGCGACGCCACATGATGTCTTCCCTTGGCAGAGTGCCTTCATCCTGAATCGAAAGGTTCGAAGTGCGCGCACCATACGATCCATCGCAGAAGAATTCTGTGACCCGGCGCCAGAAAAGCACGCCGCTGCATGCAGCGCGCTGTCGCGGCTACGGGATGATTCGCAATCCTGGCAGCGCTTTCGCGGGCTGCGGAGGAACCACCTTCTTGCCATCAATGCCGGCGCCATCCTTCAGGCCCCTGAAGGCCCACTGCCAGCCGAACGGCTCGGACACCGGCTTGTTCGGATCGCTGCGCAGCCATTTCTCCAGTTTGTCGTATCCCATCCCCTCGAGCCTGAGCGCTGCCCATTTCACGACTTCGTACGCGGGTATGCCCACGACGGGTAGAGCGTGCGTATCCTCTCCCGTCATCCCGAACAAACCGATGAGGTAGTACTCGGCATCGCGAAGGACCGGGTTCTGCCAATCTCTTTCCCGGTCGGAAACGGCATAGCTCAAAGCAGTCCCGACTCTCGTTCCCAGTGGGATCTCGCCCGGCACGCTGAGGGCTCGCTTCAGGTATTCATTGATCTTCGCCTGCACCGCTGCCTCATGTCGCAACTCCAGCCTGCATCGAGTCGTGGCCACGGCTCCGCCGTCGACCGAGGGCTCCCCCGGCGGACAAGGCGTAGCTGCGTGAGCGGGGCCAGCCAACACCGCAGCCGCAATGAACGCCGGTAGAACTGCACGCATGTTGCCTACCTCGTTTTTGGTTGATGCCGCAACAGTTGGCATTACTACTGACATCCGGCATCAGCTCGCGTTCCCGTGCTCGCACGCACGCAGGAGACTGCTGTCGCGACTGCGAGACAGCTTGACGTACGCCTCTGACCGCGAGCTCAGTTCAGGCCGTAGTCGCGTGTCAGAAGGCGCATTCTTCTGCGATCGAATCGCGCGGTGCCTTACCTGGCGCTCTCCAGCTCCGCCAGCGGGAACGCCACGCCGCAGCCGCCGAGCCCGCAGTACCCATCGGGATTCTTGTGCAGGTACTGCTGGTGATAATCCTCGGCGTAGTAGAACTCCGGCGCGTCGCGGATCTCGGTGGTGATCGCGCCATGACCGGCGCTCTTCAGCCGCTCGCCGTAGCTCTGCAGGCTCGCCTCCGCCGCAGCGCGCTGCTCGGCGTCGTAAACATAGATGCCTGAGCGGTACTGCGTGCCGACGTCGCCGCCCTGGCGCATGCCCTGCGTGGGATCGTGCGACTCCCAGAATGTCTTCAGCAGCTTCTCGTAACTGATCTTGCGCGGGTCGTACACGACACGCACGACCTCGTTGTGCCCGGTGTAGCCGGAGCACACTTCTTCATAGGTCGGGTTCGGAGTCGAGCCGGCGGCGTAGCCGACCGCGGTGCCGTACACGCCGGGCAGCTGCCAGAACTTGCGCTCAGCACCCCAGAAACAGCCGAGGCCGAACAGCGCGAGCTTCATGCCTTCGGGAAACGGCGGCACGATGCGGTTGCCGTTGACAGCGTGTCGCTCAGGTACGCGCAGCGCCGTGGCGCGTCCAGGCAATACGTCGGTGGGCTCGGGCATGACGGCTTTCTTGCGAAATACGTTCATCGCGGCGGTCCTATGGTCGGTGGACGGGGAGCGGACTAGGTGGGGGTGCGGCAAGAGTAAGCAAGGGCGCACAGCCCGGCAAACAGCCGGAAGGGGCAAACAGCCGGATGGGACGAAACCTGCGCCGCGGGTCCTTGCGCCGCGCGCCGCCGGTGGTATTAATGACCTCACGGGGCCGCACCCCGTTACGGGACGCGGCGCCACGAGGTTCCCATGGATACCCTCTCGAAGCGTGGGCTGTCTCAGCCGCCTTTCGCGGCACTGATCCTCTCAGTCGCGATCGCCGCAGCGCTGCCGCGTATTGCATGCGCCGAGACGCCGGCCGCGAGCTCGAATACCGTGATCGGGCCCAACGTGATGCTGGCCGACGGCGCGGACGCACTGATGAAGGGCGACTGGCAGCGCGGCGTGCAGCTCACGCAGATGGGACTGGCGTTCGCGATCTCGCAGCAGGATCGCGCGTCCGGGCTCGCCAATCTGTGCGCCGGCTTCGTCGGGCTCAAACAATACAAGCGCGCGCTCGAGCATTGCGATCAGTCGATCGCGATCACCGACGACAACTGGCGCACGTGGCAGAACCGGGCCGCGGCGCATCTCGGGCTCGGCAAGATCGAGGAGTCGATGCAGGACATCCAGCGCGGGCTGCAGCTCAACCCGGATTCGGACGCGCTGCAGAAGACGCTCGCGATCGCGCGCGATTATGAAAAGCTCCAGCAGGAGCGGATGAGGCACCTGCTGGAATCGTAAAGGGGAAAAAGAGTCAGGCTGAAGCCTGCCCCACAGGAACCAGAGCCTTGTGGGTCAGGAGTCTTTGTGGGTCAGGCTTCAGCCTGACTCCGACAACGACGGCGTCAGGCTCGACATTCCCACACCGCCCATGAACGCCAGGCCGTCCGGTGCACGGCGGCATTCGCGGGGCGTCACGCCATGGAAACGGCGCAGCGCGCGAAACAGTGTCGAGCGCGAATCGAAGCCGACCTGCTTCACGATGTCTTCCACCGCCAGTTCCGTCCCTCGCAGCAGTCGCGCGGCAACCGTAGTGCGCTTGCGCTGCAGGTACTCGTGCGGCGTCACGTCGTGGATGCGCTTGAACAAGCGCAGGAAGTGATGTCGCGACAGGAACGCTGCGCGCGCCATGTCGCCGAGCATCAGCGGCTTGTCGTAGCTGGAATGGATGAAGTCAGTCGCCAGCGAAACGCGCCGCAGGATCTCGCGCCGCGTAGCCGCCCGGCGCACCGGCACTGATTGCGCGCGCGCGACCACTTGCCGATGGCGCATCAGCAACCGCTCGAGCAGGAACGCGAACTGCTCCTCGTACCAGAGCGCGTCGTCCAGTCCCATCTCGCAATGGCGGCGGATGAACAGCAGGACCGGAGTGACGCTGCGGTCGTGCGTATAGAGGTGTGGCATGAACGGCAGCGCAGTGGACTGCACCACCTCGCCGCTCTCGAGGAGGCGATCCTCGGGAGTGATCAGCGCGCCGAGGGTCTCTTCCGGCATGCCGCGCCGGAACAGGATCGTCAGGGCGTGAACTTCGCGCGCGCCGCGGATGCGCACGTTCGCCGGCACTGCAGGGACGGTCATCCAGGTGTCGTCATCGACGAATACCCGCCGGCCATCGATAGCGACTTCCTGCCTGCCGTTCCACGCGCACAGCACGGCCAGCCGCTCGGCATCGAGCGCGTAGTCCGCCACCTGCGTCTTGACGTTGAGGATTGCGTTGCCGGTATCGAGCTGCCGGACCACGCCTGGAGTCAGATCGCCGCCGCCTGTCATCTCATGGGTCCTACGGAGAATCATCCGCACGCCCCTCCCCGTTCTGCAAACATCGCCGGAAAGGTGCCGGCTTCACCCGAGCTGCGCACTTGCGTCCCGATCGTTCGTTGCCTTGTCATTGATCGTGATTACGCGGATGCGTTCCCGTGCGTACAAGCGAATTACGATGATCAGATCGCAGCATGCGACGAAAGGTTTCAGCGGCCGCGGCACTTCGGCGCGAACGTCACACAATTGCGCAAGGTATGACATTGGTGACGACGACGACCTTGCGAGAGAAGAACACGGCACTTGAACTCTGTGATGCGGCAACGAAATGAACCGTTGCACTCGCGTTACGCGCGCACGCCGCTCACCGGTGATATGCGTAGTTTCACCGGTTGCAGCGGACACATCGGACACTTTATGGAGACGCCCGCGCGCCGTCGCGCACATTCGGCCGGCGTCATTCGCGTTCAACGCGGTCGTTCCTTAGAATTCACGCCCATGCCAATCGTCCACGAACATAACCTCGCGCGCCCGATCCCCAAGCAGTGCCAGTACGGGATTCGCGTCCGCCTGCGCTCCACCGACCCGTTCAAGAACCTGGTCGGCGCCGACTGGGTAAAAGAGCACTGGTTCGCGACCCGCGAGGAGCGCGACCGCGCACTGAAAGAGATGAGCGGGCGATACGTGTATTTCCGACCCGGCGACCAGCCGAGCTTGGAATTCGAGAAGGTCGATAAATAGAAACAGTGTGGGTCAGGCTTCAGCCTGACACTTCAGAACGTTCTTCCCAGGAACAGATAGAACGCCTTGTCCCCGCCCTCGTCGTACCCCGTCGCCAGATAGACCGGGCCGAGCGGCGTATCCAGCCCGATGAACAGGCTCCCGTTCACGCGCGGGTCGCTGAACATGTCCTTGCGCTGGACCCAGGTGTTGCCGGCTTCCAGCGACAGGCCCGCGTACACCGGCAGATCGAGCACGCCTTCGCCGCCGCGCCCGATGCGCCGGTAATAAATGAGTCGGCCGATGCCGTAATGCGGCCCCGCCAGGAAGCCGGGCGTCAAGCCGGACAGGTTGAGGAAGCCGCCGAGCGAGAAGGAGTTCTCCGGCGTCTGCAACGCATCCACCGTCGTGCCCATGTCGGTCCAGAACACCAGCGTGTGCCGATCGAACGAGCGCGCGACCAGCCAGCTGGTGCGCAGGATGTCGAAATTCCGGTCGGCGCCGACGCTCTCGCGCTGCGCCTGCCATTCGATGTCGAACTGCTGCCCGTGGCGCGGGAAGAAGATGCTGTCGAGCTTGTCGTAGGAGAAGCGCGTGAAATAACCGCCGCGCTCGAACTCGCTGCCCGGGAGCGACGGATCGCCGATCAGCACGCGGCGCCGGCCGGTGCCCCGGTGCACGCCGAAGCGGATCTCGCCCCAGTTGGAGATCTCGCGGCCGAAGTCGACGCCGCCGGAAATTTCGCGCACCCGGTACTCGGCGACGCGATCGTCGTCGCGCAGCTCGAACACGCCGCGCTCCTCGAAATCGAACTGCGGCGAGACGAAATAGCGGCTCGCGAGCGACAGCGGCTGGTAGAACTCGGTGAAGAATTTCGGGTTCTCGCCGATCTGCACGTCGGTGAGCCATTCCCCGCCGAGCGGGTTGAGCTCGGTCGCGATGAAGCGCACGGCGGCGTTGTAGCGGCTGTTGCCCTCGAAGTCGTCCTCCAGGTTCAGGCCCATGCGCACGTATGTCGGCCCCCAGCTCTTGCGCCGCAGGTCGAGCTGCAGGCCGGCGTGACCTTGCTCGTCGACCAGCCGGTAGTCGATCGTCTCGAAGCGATCGAGCGCATACAGCGATGACAGCCGGCTGCGCACCAGATCCTTATCGAGCTTGCGGCCCACCAGGTCCTTCATCGTCTGCTCGATCAGCGGCTGATACTGCGTCGACGCCGCGTCGGCACGCACGAATTCGATCACGGGCAGCTCGGTCGTGCGCGTGCTGCGGGCAGCGAGATACTTGCTGTAGTCGGCTTCGCTGAGTGACAGTTTGGCGAGCGAGGCCTCGGCGCCGCGCGCTGCTTCCTCTCCTGCACGCAGCGCCTGCGGTACGCGGCTGAAGTCCGTCGACGGAAAGCGGCCGAGCGGCGGATCGAGCACGATGTCGCTCGACGCGAGTTTCTTGCGCTGCTCGAGCGTGCGGCCGCGGATCAGGATCGCGAACGCCTGGTTGGTGACCTCCAGCGGCGAGGTCAGCTCGTCGCGCGAGTACAGCGGGAAGCTCACGTCGACGACGATGAGCACGTCCACGCCCATCGCGCGCGCCGTGTCGATCGGCAGGTTCTCGACCAGGCCGCCATCGACGAGCAACCGGCCTTCGCGCTGCGCCGGCGCGAATACGCCGGGCGCGGACATGCTCGCGCGCATCGCAGTGACCAGGTCGCCGGAGTCCATGACGACCGCCTGCCCCGTCTCGAGGTCCGTGGCGATCGCGCGAAACGGAATCGGCAGCCGGTCGAACTGCTGGATCTCCGCGACCGGCAACGCGGCGTTGCGCAGCACCTGCTCGAGCTTCTGCCCCTGCACCAGGCCGGGCGGCAGCACGAAGCCCTCCTTCTTGAGGCCGAGCGCGAAGCGCACCAGGAAATTGCGCTCGTCCTGCTTGCGGCGAAAGCCCAGCTCCTCGCGCGGCGGGCGATCGCGAAACGCATCCTGCCAGTTCAACGAGCGGATCAGCGTTTCGATCTCGGCGCCGGACATGCCCGAGGCGTACAGGCCGCCGACCACCGCGCCCATGCTGGTGCCGGCGATCGCATCGACCGGCACGTGCATCTCGTCCAGCACCTTCAGGACGCCGACGTGCGCGGCGCCGCGTGCGCCGCCGCCGCTCAACACCAACCCGACGCGCGGCCGCGGCTGTTCGGCAGCGAGCGCCGCCTGCGCGACCCCCAACAGGCAGACCGCTACTACGTGAAGTAGCCTCATCGTTTTCCAGCTGCCCTCTGACCGGCTGCGATAGTAACAGCAGTTGTGACCGCGGAATGCCGGCTGATACGCTGACTTCATGACATCCCGACGCTCGCACCTGCGCATTCGGGCCGTCGCGATCCTGGGGCTCGCGCTGTGCATCGCTGCCGCCGCCGCGCCGCCCGGCAGCGAGTTCGATGACGACGAGCCGCAGTGGGGCTCGTACGGCGGCGACCCCGGCGGCAACCGCCACTCGTCGCTCGCACAGATCGACCGCCGCAACGTGCGGCAGCTGCGCATCGCGTGGACCTATCGCACCGGCGAGCTGGGCGAAGGCTTTGCGCGCGCCGACAAGCTCTCGTTCGAGGCGACGCCGATCCTCGCGCGCGACTCGTTGTATCTGAGCACGCCGACCAACGTCGTGATCGCGCTCGATCCTGCCACGGGCAAGCAACGCTGGCGTTACGACCCGAAGATCGATCGCGCGCGCCGTTATTCGGAAGCGACCTCGCGCGGCGTGTCCTCGTGGATCGACCCGACGGCGGATCCCGCCGCGCCCTGCGCTCATCGCATCCTCATGGGCACCCTCGACGCACGGCTGATCGAGCTCGACGGCCGCACCGGGCGGGCATGCCGCGATTTCGGCAGCGGCGGCAAGGTCGATCTCAGCGAAGGCGTGCGCGTGGGCGAGCGCGGCAACTATCTCGTGACCTCGCCGCCGGCGATCTACCGCGACATCGTCATCGTCGGCTCGGCGATCGGCGACAACGGCGGCGTCGAGATGCCGCGCGGCACGGTGCGCGCATTCGACGTGCGCACCGGCAACCTGCGCTGGTCATGGGACCCGCTGCCGACGTCCGGCGAGGAAGCCGTGCGTCGCGGCTGGCAGCCGCAGGCAGCGCAGCGCACCGGCGCCGCGAATGCCTGGTCGGTCATCTCGGTCGACGCCGGCCGCGGTCTGGTGTTCGTGCCGACCGGCTCGGCGAGCCCGGATTTCTTCGGCGGCGAGCGCGCCGGCGACGACACGTATGCGAACTCGCTGGTGGCGCTCAACGCCGAGACCGGTACGGTCGCGTGGCATCGGCAGCTCGTGCACCACGACTTGTGGGACTACGACGTGCCGGCGCAGCCGATGCTGGTCGACATCGAACGCGACGGCAAGTCCATCCCCGCCGTTGTCCAGGCAACGAAGACCGGCATGCTGTTCGTGTTCGACCGCGAGACCGGCGAGCCGGTGTTCGAGGTCGTCGAGCGGCCCGTGCCGCAGTCGGACGTCGCGGGCGAGACGATCTCGCCGACGCAGCCGTTCCCCGCGACGCCGGCGCTGGTATCGCACGCCGCGGTCACGCCGCACGACGCGTGGGGTCTCACCTTCTACGATCGCGGCAAGTGTCGCGACCTGATCTCGCGCTATCGATCGGAAGGCATCTTCACGCCGCCGAGCCTGCAGGGAACGATCCTCTCGCCGAGCTACGTCGGCGGCGTCAACTGGGGATCGACTGCGTTCGACAGCGAGCGTCAGCTCGTGGTCGCCGCGGTGAACCACGTGCCGATGGTCGTGACGCTGGTGCCGCGCGAGCGCCTGAAGGCGATGCGCGACTCGGGTGAATGGTCCGACTCGGAGTTCGCGACGCAGACCGGCACGCCGTACGGCATGCGCCGCGAGATGCTCGCCTCGCCGTTCGGACTGCCGTGCACAGCGCCGCCGTGGGGTACGCTCGCGGCCGTCGACCTGCGCCGCAACGCGATCCGCTGGCAGGTGATGCTCGGCTCGACCCGCGACATGACGCCGTGGTTCGTGCCCTCGCCCACGCTCGGCATGCCGAACATGGGCGGGCCGATCGTGACCGACGGGGGCTTGGTGTTCATCGGCGCCGCCATGGACAATTACCTGCGGGCGTTCGACATTGAGACCGGGCGCGAGCTGTGGAAGGGTCGGCTGCCCGCCGGCGGCCAGGCGACCCCGATGAGCTACGCTGCGAACGGCCGGCAGTTCGTGGTCATCGCGGCCGGCGGTCACGGCGGCCTCGATACCAAGCGCGGCGACTACGTCGTAGCCTTTGCGCTGCCCGAGTAAGATTTCCGGACGGGACAGACCCTGCTTGCCGGCAGCGACAACTTGGAGGCGCCATGACTATCCGCTATCCGCGATCCGCTATGCGCTTCTCGCCTCTGTGGGTGCTGATGGTGTCGGCGAACGTTCTCGCCGCCGATCCGGTCGAAGAGGTCATCGTCACCGCTACGCGCAGCGCGCAGCAGCTGCGGGACTTCCCCGGCAGCATCTCGGTCGTGTCGAGCGAGGACGTCGCGCTGGTCGGCTCGACGCATCACGCCGAGATCATGAACCGCGCGCCCGGCACACTGTTTCAGCGCAACAGCGGCCAGGAGAGCCTGACTGCGATCCGCTCGCCCGTGCTCACCGGTCCAGGCTCGTGCGGCACTTTCCTGTTCCTGGAGAACAGCATTCCGATCCGTCCGACCGGCTTCTGCAACGTCAACGAGCTGTTCGAGGTCGACAGCGAGCAGGCGCGTGCCATCGAAGTGCTGCGCGGACCCGCCGGCGTCGTGTACGGCTCGGGCGCGATGCACGGCGCCGTGAACGTCATCCAGGCGAAGCCCGCCGAGCTGCCCTCGCAAAGCCTCGCCGTCGAAGCGGGCCCTGACGAGTTCTATCGCGGCAAGCTCGCGCTCGCGCACACCGGCGGCAGCACTGACCTCGGCGGCGTGGTCGTCGCGACACACGACGGCGGCTGGCGCAAGGACGCGGGGCTCGACGAGCAGAAGCTGAACCTGTCGATGGCGCGCCGCCAGGGCGAGGGCACGCTCAGCGCGCAGTTCTCCGCGACGAACCTGAATCAGCAGACAGCCGGCTTCATCCAGGGCTTCAACTCGTATCGCGACGAGAGCATCGCGAAGTCCAACGCCAATCCCGAGGCGTATCGCGACGCTTACGCGATGCGCCTGACGGGCGAGTACGCGCGGCCGCTCGGCGACGCGCAATTGTCGATCCGCCCGTACGTGCGGCACTCGCGCATGAATTTCCTGCAGCACTTCCTCATCGGCAAGCCGATCGAGGAGAACGGCCAGGACTCGATCGGCGTGCTGACGGCGCTGCAGAAGTCCGTGTTCGCCGATACGCAGCTGCTGGCCGGCATCGATCTCGAGCTCGCCGACGGCTTTCTCAAGGAGACCCAGGCCGGGCCCGCAACCGACGGCCCGACGCCGGCCGCGAATGCGATCCGTCCCGCGGGCAAGCACTATGACTACGACGTGCAAAGCAAGGTCGCGGCGCTGTACGGCCAGATCGAGCATCCGTTCGCGCAGCGCTGGCGAGTGACCGCGGGTGCGCGCCTCGAGTACGTCGACTACGCCTACGACAATCGCATGATCGCCGGCAACACGCGCGACGACGGCACTTCGTGCGGCGTCACCGGGTGCTTGTACGCCAGGCCGGCCGATCGCAATGACGACTTCACCAACGTCACCTCGAAGCTCGGCCTGACCTACGACCTCACCAGCAATCACGTGCTGTACCTGACCGGTGCGCGCGGCTATCGGGCGCCGGACACCAGCGAGCTGTATCGCTTGCAGCGCCAGCAGTCGATCGCAGATCTCGATGCGGAGCGGCTCGACAGCGTCGAGGCCGGCGCGCGCGGCGCATTCGGTCCGCTGCGCTACTCGCTGGCGGCGTTCAAGATGAAGAAGGACAACGTGATCTTCCGCGACTCGAACGGCTTCAACGTCAGCGACGGCAAGACGGACCACGAAGGCGTCGAGTACGAATTCAACTGGCTGCCGATGGAGACGCTGACGCTGGCGCTCGCCGGCACCTATGCGAAGCACACGTATGCGTTCAACCGCGTCGTCGACGGCGGCGAAACGATCGTCTCAGGGCGCGACATCGACACGGCGCCGCGCCACGTGAACACGGCGCGGCTCGACTGGCAGTTCCTGCCGGTCGCGAACGCAGAGCTGGAATGGATCGCGGTCGGCCGCTATTTCGTCGATGCCGCCAACGCCAACGAGTATCCGGGTCACGAGCTGCTCAACCTGCGGGTCGGCTGGAACATCCGCGACGACTGGAGCACGACGCTGCGCCTGAACAACGTGACCGATCGCGCGTACGCGGACCGCGCCGACTTCGCGTTCGGCAACTACCGGTATTTCCCGGGACGCGGGCGTACGCTGTTCGTCGAGGTGCGATACAACAGCAGGTAGCAAGTCAAACGATCGGCTGGAACGCGATCAAGCCGTCGAGCGCCGTACCCGACCCCAGCGCAGGGCCGAACTTGTTGGTGTAGTCGCCGGTCTCGCCGTGCAGCGCCATGTAGTTCAGCAGCACGGTCTGCACCAGCAGGTTCACGTTGTTCGCCGCCGGGCTGCTGCTGTTCACCACGTCGCCGCCCGCGCTGTAGTAGCCGATCTGCTGATGGCGCGCCGGACCCGCTCCGGAGGTGAGCAGCTGCGGGCGACCGCCGTTCGCCGGCGGGTTGTAGACCAGGAAGAACGACGCAGCGGTCTGCTGGTTGTCGCCGGTCCACTCGCCTTTGCCGCGACCGTCCGTTGAATCGTCGACGCGGCCGTTGGAGGACAGCGAGCCGTCGCTGAACACGTAGATCATCAGCGGCTGATTGCGCCGCGCCGCGAACTCCAGGCATGCGCCGATGCAGCGGCCGGCGCGCAGATCGCGCAGCTCGCCGGTCGAGCGATCGCCGGTGTGATAGTCGAAGCCGCCCATGCTGATCGTGCCCGCGCCCGCATAGCCTTCGACGACCAGCTTCATCACCGAGGCGGTCTTCTGGAACTCGCCGTCGTTGCCGAAGCTCGGGCCGAACACGCCGCCGGCGCCGGTGATGTCCGGATCGACCGCGGGATTGATCGCGGCCGGGCTGCTGAAGCGCGCGACCGTGTCGGCAGTCTTCACGTAACCGCACTTGACCTGCGTCTCCAGGCGCGTCGCCTCGTTGCCGCCGAGCTGGGTATCGACCTTCAGCAGCTTCTGCTCGCTGATGCGCGCCATCTGCTCCATCACCGCGACGGTCGACTGCGTGTCCGGCGTGTTGTCGGGCTTCTTGAACAGAGTGCCGAGCGCGCCGGTGTCGACGAGGCCGCTGGCATCGCTGGCACGATCGACCTTGGTCGGACGATTGGCCGGATCCATCAGCATCGCCGGCGCCATCGAGTTGCCGCCCGAGTCCGAGTTCTGCGAGCCGATCAGCGTCAGCAGGCTCCCGCGCGAGCCGGTCCTGGCGATGCCGTACATCGGGTTGTGCGGGTTGTTGCCGGTGTCGTTCTCGGAGCGCGCCGCGATCACGGCGCCGTTCACGCCCGCGCGGGTCGTCGCCGAGGTCTTCTCGATCATGCCGCGCAGGAACGCGCTGTCGGTATGGAAGGCGAGGCCGAACTGCGTGTCGACGAAATTCGTGACAGCGTTGTTCGGCAGCATGTCGCCGGGCAGGCCGAGCTTCGAGTAGCCCTGCGTCGAGAGGAAGTCGAGCTGGCCGCCCTCCTTGCCGACCAGGACGTTCGAGCCGGCGATGTTGGCGCCGCCCGCCAGGTCGAAGCAGATGAACGGAATGCGGCCCGCGCCCTGCTGAATGTTGCAGATGTCGTTGACCGGATCCGCCAGGAAGCGCATGTCATCGGACAACGTTGCCGCCTGCTGCGCGCGCGCGCTGCGCGGGTTGAGCATCGCGCCGAGGATCGCCGGCGCCACCACGGTGGCCGCACCCGTGAGAAAGCCCTGCGCCAGGAAGTCGCGGCGCGTCACGGGCTTCTTGTGCGAGCCGTGCTTCAGGGGCTCGTCCAGGCCGAGCGGGCGTTTCTTGCGCGATTTGATGATCAGCATGGATGTGTCACCGCAAAGTTTTCCTGAGAACCTCAATCGATCAGCACGGCGCCGCTGCCGAGCACCGCGCCGCACGTCGCCTTGGCAATGAGCTTGGTGCGACCGTTGCACGACTGGCCGCTGCAGACCTTGAGCGTGTCGATCAGGTCGTACAGGCCGGGCCGCGTCGGGCCTTCGGTCGCCGTGTTGCCCGGGGTGTACGGATTCTTCAGCTCCAGCGCGCTCGGCCCCGAGGTCAGGTTGCTGCCGACCATGTTCGCGATCAGCGGATCGATCAGCGCGTCCTTGCCGGCGGTGGGCCCGGCCGCGCCGAACACGGTCGCGGGCGCGCCGTTGAGATCGAGCGCCGGGAAGTACGTGGTCGCGGCCGACGACTCGATCAGCGCGTCGCAGTACTGGATTGCGAGCTGCGCGATCGCCGTCTGATGCGACGCCAGGAACGCCCCGGCGCTGTCGATCGCCGGCAGCGACTGCCGGACGTTGGTGAAGGTCGACTTCACCGCTGCCGTGTTCGGGCTGACGCCGGTGACCGCCGCCATGGTGGCGTTGATCGCATCGAAGGTGCGCACGCCGATGTCGGAAGGCCGCGCCGTGGCCCGCGCATGCGGGTCGACCGGCACGGCGCTCGCGTACTGCGAGCACACGTTGGAGCGGCTGCCGAGCTGGTCGAAGCAGAGGAAGAACTCGTCGCTGGTCGGCCCCTGCTCGAGCGGGATGATCGTGCCGACCGTCGACAATGTCTGGCCGGTCGCCGCGGCATAGTTCGCGTCGCTGATCGCCGTGTCGAGCAGGCGATACGCCTGACCGACCGGCGGCTCGGCGCCGTTGACCCCAATGCGCATGCCCTTGAGCGCGATGCTGCCCGGCATGGCGCTCGTATCGAGGCTGATGAACTTCGGATTCGTGAACAGGTAGCCGGAGCTGTCGTACTGCTGTGCCTCGAACAGCACGTATGCCTTGGGCACGTTCACCAGGTGCGAGATGCCGAACAGCATGAAGAACTTCTCGCCGACGCCGGCTTCGAAGTTCTGCTGGATCTGCGCCAGCGTCAGCGCACGATTGTGGATCGCCACCAGGCGGACCACGCCCTGCCACTGCCGGTTGTTGCTGACTTCGTTGCCGAGCACGAAGGCGTAGCTGTTGTCCCAGTCGCCGAGCGTGCCGCCGCCGGCGCTGTCGAGGTCGCCGGTGAACTCGCCGTTGACGTAGATGCGGCGGCCGTTGACCGGGTCGAACGTCATGACGACGTGCTGCAGCGAAGCCTGCAGGCGCTCGTCCGCGTCCGCGGTCGACAGCTGCGGCGTGCCGTTCGCGCCGGTCTCGGTGCTGCGGCCGAAGAAGTCGTAGTTGTAGAGCGTCTGCCCCATCGTGAAATTACGGGTGTTGGTGCTGCCGGAGTAGCTGACGATGCGCGCGTCCTCCTGCGTCACGTTGCCCGGCACGACCCAGGCTTCGATCGAGTACTCGCCGGTGGCGCTGATCAGCTGCTGGAACTTGCGGCTCGCAGTGGTCGAGGCCTGCGCCTTGCCGGAGCGGATGTTGATGCCCCAGCCGCCGACCCAGCTGACCTCGGCGCCGCTCAGCGTGAGGTCCGCGGCCGGATCGACGCCGCTGGTGTCGAATGCAGTGGTGCCCTGGCCGCTCTTGAACTCGTAGAGCGCGATCAGGTTGTTCTCGTAGCGGTTGCCGCCGCTCGCGATCGTGCCGTCGATCAGCTTCAGGGCCTTGCTGGTGACCAGGTTCGGATCGAGCTGCTGTACCGGGATCGCGTCGGTCATCAGCTGGATCGCGGCCTGCATGTCGTCGGCAGCGTTCTGGCAGTTCGTCTTGCCGTTGCCCGTCAGGTTCTCCCAGCAGTTGTGCGACTCGCGGCCGAGGCGGATGACGAAGCGCGAGTTGACGGGATCGTCCAGGTTGATCTTCGCAATCGCCGCCTGGTACGACTCTTCCTCGTCGGCCGCCGCGAAGAACGGCGACTGCTTGGTCGCCGCGGTCGAGCGGTGGCAGTCGGAGCAGTACGTCATCAGCAGCTTGTGGACGCTGCGCTGCGCGCCGACGTCGGTGTAGTACGAAGGCGGCGCGGTCGGCGGGAAGTGGCGGGTGGAGCCCGGGTCCTTCGACACCGGCTCTATCAGCTCGATCGTGCGGCCGCCGATGCCGGAGGCGCCGACCCAGTCGGTGATCCAGCGCGTCATGATGCTCGCGCAGGCGCCCGCGTCGGCGAGCCAGCAGTTATGGCCGCCGCCGACCTTGGCGACGATGATCGACTGCGAGGGGTTCTGGCGATCGACGATGCCGCCGGCCTGCTGATACGCCGCGTTCACGTCGTCGGAGCGCGCGAACTGCGGCGCCTGGCCGCCGGCGGTGTGGCAGTTGCCGCAGCGGTTGGCGCCGCGGACGTTCTCCCAGAAGTTGATGCGGAACGCCTGGATGTCGGCGGTCGCGGGAGCAGGGCCGGTGTACGTCGGTCCCGCGGCCGGGCCCGTCGTGATCGGGTTCTCTTCGGTGGACGCACCGCCGCCGCAGCCCGACAGGGCGAGGAGCGCCAGCAGGCCGAGCCCGGCAAGTCGTGCAACGCTGCGATCGAAAACGCGCTTCATGGCTTACCGTCTCCTCAATTGCCCGCGCAGTACGCGGCGGCTTCCGCAAATGCGGTCTTCAAGCGGTAACCGCTGCCCTTGAAGGCGGGCACCATCACGAGACGCACGGCGTCGAGGTCCGCGACGTCGCTCGGCGGACGCAGGCACACCGTGCGGAACACCTTCTCCACCTGGCACTGCGCGAACGCATCGCTGTTGGCGAGCTCCTCGCCGAGCGTCTTGGCGCCGTTGCCGCTGCGGATCTGCCCGTCCTGGCCGGACCAGCCGAGCAGCGTGTTCTTGCCCGGCAGCCGCCAGCGGTTCTCCCAGTGATCGTCGGTCGTGACGTAGCCCTGCTTGAAGTTGTCGGAGTTGATGAGGTACTTCGGCTGGACCTGGCCGCGCGTGTAGACCAGCCGGCCCTGCGTCTCGTCGAAGTCGTAGTACGCGAACGCCTGCGCCATCGGGTCCATGCCGCTGTGGCAGCCGATGCAGTTGTTGAGGAACAGCGCGCTGTCGCCGCCGGGGCTGCGCGTCACGTCCTGGCGAATGCGATCCGGCGGACGCGACGTGTCGTGCACCTGCTCCATGTCGTGGCACAGGTGATTGAGCAGCGTGAAGCGGAACATCGCGCGATTGGTGCCGTCGATGAAGAACGCCTCGGACGCGGCGCGCGAGGTGATGATGCCGGCGGTCGCATCCGGCGGCAGCCCGTTCAGCGAGGACTGGGTGGTCCGCTGCAGGACCGTGCGCAGGTCGGCGTTGTTGCTCTCCATCGCCTCGTAGTGCGCGTTGCTGGTGTTCGAGTACGCGGGCGTAGTGTTCTGGCCGATGTACGCGATGTCCTCGGAGAGGACGCCGCGGAAGTCGAGGTCGTCGCGCACCATGCCGATGACCGTCGCGGTGTAGTCGTTGAGCGGCGCGAACACCGTCTGGTCGCGATTGGTCCACGGCGTCGCGAAGTTCTTCAGCGTCACGCTATAGAACGTGCTCGAGTTGTTCATGATGAACAGCGCCGCATCCGCCGGATCGCTGGCGACCAGGGGCTCGAGCTGATCGAGCATCGCCGGCGACGGCGGCGTGCCGGTGAGCCGGTCGTACATGCGCTTCGCCTGGCGCCGCGACAGGTCGGTGGCCGACGCATCGTGTTGCACGGACGCAAAGGTGGCGATCGCCAGCGCCAGCGCCGTCGCTTTCACCAGCGCGCCGCGCCGCGCACTCTGCTGCTTGCTGTTCATGTTGCTCATGCCAGACCTTGAGATGTCGGCCCCGGGATCGAAAACTCGTCGACAGTTGCGCGGAGGACCTGCCGTCGTTATCACCGCAAAGTCGTTCGTCCTCCGACAGTGCGCGGCGACTATAGGTCGGCGTTTCCATTGCGGTAACTGTCTCAAGCGGCGTACGTCGCATAGCAGAGACAGTACCGGCCGTTTCGCGCGCGCGTGTAGGCTCGCCGCCACGCTCCGACATCTGTGTCGGTTCGCGGCGCAGGAAATAAACCCGGGTGCACCGCGCGCAATGTGAGCCGAGTCACGCGATGCAGGGATTGGCGAGCCCGACTATGGAAAATCAGGGTTCGTCGCAAGTCAGTCGTGTGACCTGCTTAACGGCTCCGTGAATATGTCGAGTCGATCATCGCAACCGCTTGTCTGGAGTACGCAATGAGTGATCGGGCGGAACGTGACACGGTGACGCCGCCGAATCCCCGAAGGGGGATGAAAGGAGCGGCCGCGCGCGCGGTTCGCGGCGCCGTCGCGCTCGCGATTGCGGCCGCGTGCAGCGTGCTCGCCGCGTGCAGCAGCGGCAGCGGCGGCACCGACGTCACCATCGGCAGCGGCCAGAACCAGGATCCGGTCACGCTCGACTTCCCGGTGTTCTACGTGAAGCGCCCGGTGCCGACCGAGGAGCAGATGGAAGACATGGTCGACGACGCGCGCGTGCTGCGTCGTTTCGAGATCGGCGCCGACCTGTACATGCGCGACCGCGCTTCGCCGTCGGCGCCGGAGGTCAATCTCACCGCCGGCCAGACCGGAGGCCTCGGCGACGTGCGCGACCTCGACATCAACTTCGACGGCAGCAAGGTCGTGTTCGCGATGCGCGCCAGGTTCATCGAAGGCGCCGACGAGGAAGACCAGCCGACCTGGAACATCTGGGAGTACGACGCCAAGGCGAAGAATCTCCGCCGCATCATTCCGTCGGACACGGTCGAAGAGGAAGGCCACGACATCATGCCGCACTACCTGCCGGACGGCAGGATCGTGTTCAGCTCGACGCGCCAGCGCCAGTCGCAGGCGATCCTGCTGGACGAGAACAAGCCGCAGTACGCCGGCCAGGACGAGGACGACAACGAGCCGGCGTTCGTGCTGCACGTGATGGACCCCGACGGCAGCGACATTCACCAGATCTCGTTCAACCAGAGCCACGATCTCGACCCGGCCGTGCTGGCCAACGGCCGCATCGTGTTCACGCGCTGGGAGCACGAGATCGACGACAACCAGTTCGACCTGTTCAGCGTCAACCCGGACGGCTCGGACCTGCAGCTGCTGTACGGCGCGCACAGCCACGCGACCGGCACGATCAACCCGACCACCAATCAGCCGAGCATCATCCAGTTCCTGAGCCCGCGACCGATGCAGGACGGCCGCACGCTGACGCTGGTGCGCCCGTTCGCCGGCACCGGCGAGGGCGGCGACCTGGTGCTCATCGACACCCAGAACTTCGTCGACAACACAGCGCCCGTCGCCGCGAGCGCCGGCATGCCCGGACCGGCCCAGACGCGCGCGCTGCCGACCGACGTGCGCACGATCACCGGTCCTTCGCCCGGCGGCCGCTACCGGTCCGCCGCGCCGCTGTTCGACGGCACCAATCGTCTGCTGGTCAGCTGGTCGCAGTGCCGCTTGGTGGAGAACACGCGCATCGTGCCGTGCACCAGCGATCGCCTGGCGAACCCGAATGCGGTCGAAGCGCCGCCGCTGTATGGCATCTACGTCTATGACGTGCGCAACGACACGCAGTTGCCGGTCGTGGCGCCGCAGGAAGGCTTCATGTACACCGAGGTGGTCGCAGGCTCGCCGCGCGCTCTGCCGCCGGTCATTCTCGATCGCGCCGCCGGCGTGGACTTCCCGCAGGACTTCCTGTCGGAGGGCGTGGGCGTGCTGCACATCCGCAGCGTGTACGACATCGACGGCGTGGATCAGGCGCCCGGCGGCATCGCCGCCGTGCGCAATCCGGCGAACGCAGCGTACGCAACCCGCCCTGCCCGCTTCCTGCGCATCGAGAAGGCGGTCTCGCAGCCGGACGACGACACCCGCGACATCGACGACACCGCGTTCGGCCCGAATCGCGCGCTCGGCATGCGCGACATCCTCGGCTACGCGCCGATCGAGCCGGACGGCTCGGTCAAGGTGAAGGTGCCGGCCAACGTCGCGCTCAACATCAGCGTGCTCGATGCGCGCGGCCGCCGTGTCGGCGGCGTGCTCGGCGGTCGACACACCAACTGGCTGCAGGTGATGCCGGGCGAGAACCTGACGTGCAACGGCTGTCACAACGCGAACGCCAATCCCGCGAGCGCTCATGGCCGCGCCGGCCTGACCACGTCCGTCAACTCCGGCGCGCCGACGACCGGCAGCCCGTTTCCGAATACCAACGCAGCGCTGTTCGCCGATACCGGCGAGACGATGGCGGAAGTGCGCAACCGCATCATGTGCGGCGGCGCCTGCGCGCCGAGCGTCGACGTGGCCTTCGAGGATTACTGGCCGGTTACGCCGACGGCGCCGAAGATCGACGCCTGCTACAGGGTGGGCGCGTCGACGGTGCAGAACAATCCGTCGGATCCGCTCTCCACCGTGCAGTGCGCCAACTCGCTGAGCACGCCGGTGCCGCTGACGCTGGCGAGCTGCACGGCCAAGTGGAGCAGCCTGTGCCGCATCACGATCCACTACGAGATGCACATCCACCCGCTGTGGAGCCGCGACCGCTTCGTCGACGCCAACAATGACGGCATGCCGGACCTGGATCCGATGAACCAGCCGATCAATCACCAGTGCACCGCCTGCCACGCGCCGGTCAATGCCGCGAGCATGGTGGCCGTGCCGGCCGGCGATCTCGACCTGACCGACGGCCCGTCGGACGACGAGCCCGACCAGTTCCGCGCGTACCGCGAGCTGCTGTTCGCCGACGTCGGCCAGGTCGTGAACGCGATGGGTCAGCTCGAGGACGAATGTCTGCAGTTCGTCACCGACCCCGCGACCAACGTGACGACCTGCGTGCAGTTCCGGCAGGTGCCGGCTTCGATGAGCGCGAACGGCGCCGCCGCCTCGGGCCGCTTCTTCGGCAAGATGGAAGGCGCGCCGGGCGCCGGACAGACGGATCACCGCGACTTTATGTCACCAAGTGAGTTACGCTTGCTGTCCGAATGGCTCGACATCGGCGCGCAGTACTACAACGACCCGTTCGTCGCCCCGGCAAATTGATGCGGCGGCCCCATGCGCTATTCGGGCCGCTGCTCACGCTGCTCATAGTACTGACCGGAGTCGCCGCGCCGTTCGCGGCGGCGCGCGCCGCCGGGCACAAGATCCTCATCGCCGACCCGTACATCGAGCTGCACACCGGCCCGGGCCGCGGCTATCCCGTGTTCCACGTCGTCGAGCGCGGCCGCGAGGTCACGATCGTCAAGCGCCGCACCGACTGGTTCCAGCTGCGCACCGACCGCGGCGTCGAGGGCTGGGCGACGCGCGAGCAGATGATCGCGACGCTCGAGCCGACCGGCGAGCCGCTCGACCTGCAGGAGCCGGCGCGCGAGAACTACATGAGCCGGCGCTGGCAGGCCGGCGTGATGGCCGGCGACTTCGGCGGCGCCAGCCTGGTCTCGATGTTCGGCGGCTACGCCTTCAGCGACAACCTGTCGATCGAGCTCACGCTCAACCACATCCTCGGCGAGTTCTCCAACGGCTACAGCGCCACGCTCGGGCTGATGCACGTGTTCGTGCCGGAGTGGCGCATCTCGCCGTACTTCACGCTCGGCACCGGCATCATCTACACCGAGCCGAAGTCGACGCTCGTGCAATCCGTCGACCGCGACGACCAGATCGGCTACGTCGGCGGCGGCCTGCAGTTCTATCTCACCCGCCGGTTCATGCTGCGCACTGAATATCGCAACAACGTCATATTCACGAGCCGCGACGACAACGAGGAAGTGGACGAATGGAAGTATCTCGGCTTCGCTTTCTTCTTCTGATCGCGCTCGCCGCGACGACGCTGCCCGGCTGCGCGCTGTTGCGCCGCGACGAGCCGGTGCCGCCGGCCGCCAGCGAGCAGCAGCCCGCGGCGCAGCCAATCACCGGCGAGCCGTCCGATCAGCCGATCATCGACCCGCAGGTGGAGCGCCGCGAGATCAAGCGCACCCGCATCGACACCGAGGACTTCGAGCTCGGCGCCTACGTCGGCATCCTCAGCATCGAGGACTTCGAGAGCAACGTCGTGTACGGCGCGCGCCTCGCGTATCACCTCACCGAGGACTTTTTTCTCGAAGCGACCGTCGGCCAGTCGCGCGCCGGCCGCACCAGCTACGAGAACCTGTCGGGCTCGGCCGACCTGCTGACCGACAGCGAGCGCGACTACACGTACTACGCGCTGTCCGCCGGCTGGAACGCGCTGCCGGGCGAAATCTTTCTCGGCAAGAATCGCGCGTACAACACCGCTTTCTATCTCGTCACCGGCATCGGCAGCACGCGCTTCGCCGGCGACGACCGCTTCACGGTGAGCGGCGGCTTCGGCTATCGCATCCTGCCGGCCGACTGGATCGCGGTGCACTTCGACGTGCGCGATCACGTGTACGACATCGACCTGCTGGGCGAAAAAAAGATCGTCAATAACCTAGAAGCGCATCTCGGTTTGTCGATTTTCTTCTGAGCGAGGATACGCATTGGGCGTTTGCGTCCGCACGAAGAGGATCACGAGCCATGCTGTCTTCGAGGTTGAATTCATGGATGCGCGGTGCGCTGCTGGCCGGCGCGCTGGCGACGACGTCGCTGGTGGGTGCGAGCGCCTCGATGGCGCCGACGTTCGCGCTGCCGTCGCGAAGCGGCGACACGGTGTCGCTGGCGCAGCTCAAGGGCAAAGTCGTCATGCTGAACTTCTGGGCGAGCTGGTGCGGACCGTGCCGCCAGGAGATGCCGTTGCTCGACCAGATGCACAAGCGCTACAGCGCGCTCGGCTTCACGCTGGTGGGCGTCAACGTCGACGCCGACAGCAAGGACGCCGAAGCGTGGCTGAGCAAGACGCCGGTGTCGTTCCCGGTGCTGTTCGACCGCGAGAGCAAGGTCAGCAAGCTGTATGACGTGAGCGCGATGCCGAGCACCGTGTTCATCGACCGGCAGGGCAACGTGCGTTACCTGCACCGCGGCTACAAGGCCGGCGACGAAGGCGAGTATCTGAATCAGATTCGTGCGCTGTTGAAGGAATAGAAGTGACTAGTGACTCGTCACTGGTGAATGGGTGGCGGCGGGCCGTACGGCCGGCCTTCCTCGTGCTGGCCGCGCTCACGCTCACGGCGTGCGGCAACATCGAGCCGTGGGTGAAGCCGTACGAGCGCCAGGCGCTCGCGGATCCCATCATGTCGTTCGATCCCAACCCGGTCTCGACTGCTTATATCGACCACGTGTTCGATGCGCGCGAAGGTGCGCGCGGCGCGAACGGCACCGCCGGCGGCGGTTGCGGATGCAATTGATGAAGAAGGAGCTGCTCTCCTTGCTCCTCGCGCTGGCCCTTCCTGCGGCCAGCTTCGCCGGCGTGCTCGCCGAC
>DATEJG010000030.1:0-21837 GCA_035278165.1 Steroidobacteraceae bacterium | reverse complement strand
GCGCGTACCATCAGCGACAGGAACATGTCGTTGGCGCCAAACGTCGTCTCCTGCGTGCCGGTGACGCCCTCTCCCGGCACCGCGCCCATCTGCTGCAGCGCCGACTCGATCACTTCGTGATTCTTCTTCGACGCGGCGGCGCCCTGCTCCGCGATCGCGTCGGCCTGCGCGAACAGCGGGCGGAACAGGCCGAGCTTGTCGACAGGGCCGCGCAAAGTGACGGTGCCGCGCTCGGCGAACACCTTGCTCCAACGATCGCGCACCTGGTCCCAGAACGCCTTCGTGCGCTCGTAGTACTCGTCCGCGGCGGCGAAGTCGGCGTCGCGGATGCGCTCGTAACGAGCGACGCCGTATTCGCGGCCGACGTACGGCCGTGACGCATCCAGCTCGCGCGCGGACGTCAGCACAGCCTTGAGATTGTTCTCCTCCTGCACCCAGCCGTCGGCAAGGATCGTGTGTCGGTTCGTGCCGGCGAGCACCTGATAGTCGTCGCGTACGCTCCATTCGCGTCGCGGCAGCGGGCGCCACGTGTCGCCGCTCGACCAGGTCGAGAAGCTGGCGGTGTGCTGCCACTCGCCGACACCGGCGTAGCGCGGCGACTCGTCGACCTGGTACACGGTCTGCGACCACTTCCCGGCTGACTCCGACGAGCCGAGCCGGCGACGCTGCCAGCGCTCGATGCCCTCGTACTCGACGATGGACGCCGGCTCGTAGCTCCAGTCCTGGCGCCAGTGCTTCGTGACCATCGGCTCGCTGACCGTGCCGTCGTCCTGCACCACGCGCATCTCGAGAATGTGCACGAGGCTGATCGTCGTGCCGCTGTCGGTGTCGACGTAGATCTTCTCCGTTCCCCACGACTGGTACGGCGCTTTCGGCTGGCCGTCGCCGCCAAACGGCGTGACTTCCAGGAAATCGAACGTCACGCGATAGGTGCCCGCCATCGCGAGAATCGCACGGCGGTCACGCTCCAGCTGGCTCAGTCCTTTCTCTTGCAGCCGCTGCCACGCCGCAGACGCGCTGTGATCGAGTGTAACTGCAGGACCTTTCGTCGTACCGCCGCGAGGCTGCAGACCGCTGCCGTCGAGCGGCCAGGAGAACGTGTAGCGCGGGCTCCCGGTCGGCGCGTCGCTCGCGACCGCTGCAGCGCTGCAGATCAGCGCCGCGACGGTCAGCGCAGCGCCGATCGCCTTCGCGAACCGCTCCATCAGCATTCCGGCAGATTGACCGCGAGGCCGCCGAGCGACGTTTCCTTGTAGGAGTCGCGCATGTCCGCGCCGGTGCGGCGCATCGTCTCGATGACGCGATCGAGCGTGACGTGATGCGTGCCGTCACCCATCAGCGCGAGCCGCGACGCGTCGATCGCCTTCACCGCGCCCGTGGCGTTGCGCTCGATGCAGGGAATCTGCACCAGCCCGCGGATCGGATCGCAGGTGAGCCCGAGGTTGTGCTCCATGCCGATCTCGGCGGCGTTCTCGACCTGCTCGTTCGTGCCGCCCTGCGCCGCTGTCAGACCCGCCGCCGCGATGGAACAGGCGACGCCGATCTCGCCCTGGCAACCGACTTCCGCCGCGGAGATGCTGGCATTGCGCTTGTACAGCGCGCCGATTGCCGCGGCGGTCAGCAGAAACGTGTGCCGACCTTCGGCCGTGCCGTTGCAGAAGCGATCGTAGTAGCGCAGCACCGCCGGCACGAGGCCCGCGGCACCGTTGGTCGGTGCAGTGACGACTTTGCCGCCCGCGGCGTTTTCTTCGTTGACGGCGAGCGCCCAGACGTTGATCCAGTCCATGGCGATCAGCGCATCGCCCGTCTTGTTGCGCTCGCGCTCTTCGAGCGCCTCGCGCAGCCGCGCCGCGCGGCGCTTGACGTTGAGCCCGCCGGGCAGGATGCCTTCCTGGCGCATGCCGCGGTCGATGCAGGCGCTCATCGCCGCCCAGATGCGATCGAGTCCTTCGCGCACTTCCCGCTCGTTGCGCACGACGCACTCGTTGCGCATCATGATGTCCGCGATGCGCACCTTCTCGCGCTCGGCGATCACCAGCAGCTCTTCGGCATTCTCGAACGGGAACGGAATCGCGGGCCCGGCAGTCAGTGCAGCCGGCGACTGCGCCTCCGCTTCAGTGACCACGAAACCGCCGCCGACGGAGTAGAACGTGCCCCGGTGCAGCAGCGCACCCTGCGCGTCGTGCGCATGCAGCGTCAGCGCGTTCGGGTGATACGGCAGGCTTTCCTTGTAGTGCCAGTGGATGTCGCGGTCGATGCGGAACTCGACAGTCTGCGAGCCTGCAAGCGCCAGCTTGCCCTGCCCGCGGACGGCATCGATGAGCTTCGCCGCAGCGTCAGGATCGACCTGCGCCGGCAACCAGCCGGCGAGCCCCAGCGTCACGGCAGTGTCGGTCGCGTGGCCCTTGCCGGTCAGCGCAAGCGAGCCGTAAAGATCGACCGATACGCGCGCGACCTGCGCGAGCTGACCGCGCTCCTCGACCTCGCGGATGAAACGCGAGGCCGCAGTCATCGGCCCCATCGTGTGAGAGCTCGACGGCCCGATCCCGATCTTGAACAGGTCGAAGACGCTGACGTTCAACTGCTGGCACTCCGTGGTCGCCGGACTGCCATGATAGCCCCAAACAAGGGCTCAGAAGGCCCAGCTGCGATGGTCCGGATATGCACTACGCTGGTCGAGGTGCTTCAGGCCCTTGACGCAGCGGACGATCCACCACACCGCGATCACGAAGTACAGCAGGAAGCCGACCAGGACGATGAGCAGCATGCCGGCGACGAGGCAGTACAACAGCCCCATCCAGAACATGCGGATCTGCGATTCGTAGTGAGTGCGCAGCCACTCCGGCGCATCGTCCCGATAGATGTAAGCCATCACGACGCCGACCAGGATCGTGATGCCGGTCACCAGCCCGATGAGGTACAGGACATAGATGATCTTCGCCATGTCCGCGTTGGCGGCGCGCTCGGTGGAGGTCACTTCATTCATCGCGGTCCCCGTGATGGGCGCAGCACGTCGCTGCGTGGCAACGATTGTGTGCGCTCACCCTGCCCTGCTCAACACGTTTCACCGGCGTCCCGCCGCAGTTCGCGCCTGCGTTGACGCGTCACACCGGTGCGACTTCGAATGTCGGGTCCTGATCGCGCGCCCATGCAAGCAATCCGCCTTCCAGGTGCGCGATATCTTCGACGCCGGCGCGGCTGGCGAGCGCCGCGGCATTGAGACTGCGCGCGCCGCTGCGGCATACGAACACGACCAGCCCTTTCGGCAATGCGTCGATGCGCGACTGCAGCTGGCCGACCGGAATGTTGATGGCGCCGGGCAGATGTGACGCAGCGAACTCGCGCGGCTCGCGCACATCGACGATCGCGACTGCGCTGTCGCTGCGCTCGCGCAGCAGCGCGCTCAGCTCCCTCGCATCGAGCGTTCTGATGCTCGCGAGTGCTTCGGCCGTACACAGCTGTGGCGCATCCTGCGGCGCGGTGATCGTCGGGCGATCGCCGCAGACGGCGCAGTCGGCGCGCCGCTTGAAGCGGAATTCGTCGAAGCGCATCGCGAGAGCGTCGTACGTCAACAAGCGTCCGAGCAGCGGCTCGCCGGCCCCGACGATCAGCTTGATCGCTTCCGTCGCCTGGATCGTGCCCAGCACACCCGGCAGCACGCCGAGCACACCAGCCTCGGCGCAGTTCGGCACGAGACCGTCGGCAGGCGGCGCGGGGAACAGGCAGCGATAGCACGGACCGCGCCCGGGCACGTACGTCATTGCCTGCCCTTCGAAGCGATGGATCGCCGCAGACACGAGCGGCTTGCGCAGGATCACGCAGGCATCGTTGGCAAGATAGCGGGTGCCGAACCGGTCGGTGCCGTCGAGCACGATGTCGTAGCGCTCGAACAGTTGCAGCACATTGTCCGCGCGCAGCTCGACCTGATGCGCGGCGAGCTGGATAGTCGGATTGAGCGCGAGCAGGCGTTCGCGCGCTGCTTGCGCTTTCGGCGTGCCGACGCTCGCCGTGTCGTAGAGCACCTGCCGCTGCAGATTCGAAACGTCGACGCGATCGTGGTCGACGACGCCGATCGTGCCGACGCCGGATGCCGCGAGATACAGGGCCGAAGGCGCGCCGAGCCCGCCGGCGCCGATGATGAGGACCCGCGCCGCCTTGAGCTTCTCCTGGCCGGCGACGCCGATCTCGCGGAGCACGAGATGGCGGCTGTAGCGTTCGCGGTCGTCGGGAGAAAGCATGAGAGTCAGGCTGAAGCCTGACCCACGGGGCTGTCAACCGGGAAAAAGCGCCGCTACGTTCGCAGCGTAGCGGCGCCAGGGTTCGATCGCGGTCAGAAGTCGATCGTCACCAGACCGAAGATCTGCCGGCCGAACGAGTCGTACACCTGCGGCCAGGTGTTGCCGTTGCACGGGCCGCTCGGGCACGTATCGGAGCCGTTCAGCGGCGGATCCTTGTCGAGCAGATTGTTCACGCCCACGCGCAGCGTGTACCGGTCGGCCAGCGTCATCGACCCGGTGAGATCGAAGTAGCTGCGGCTGCCGAGCCGCGAGTCGGTCGGCAGAGGCCCGGTGGCCGTGCCGAGGAACGACAGGAACCGGTTCGAGTCTGCGGCATCGCGCTTGACCTCGCCGAAGTAGCGCCAGCTCAGCGTCAGGTCGACGCCGCCCCACGGCATGCGCCAGGTCGTGTCGAGCTTGTGACGCCAGTCCGGCGCCGGCACGCCGCAGACCGCGCCGTACAGCCCGGCACAGTCGTAGGTCACGCCTTCCTGCGGAGTGAACTCCAGCGAGTCGAGCATCGTGCCGACGAAGTCGAGGTTGAGCCGGCCCGCGGAGCCGATGTCGAATCCATAGGATGCGTCGATGTCGATGCCGGAAGTGGCGATCTCGCCGATGTTCTGGAAGGTGTCGACGACGAAGCCGTTCACCGAGTTGAACAGCGAGCCGTCCTGGTCGCGCTGGACGCGGCTGCAGATCGCCGGGTCGCCGTTCAGTGCGCACATCAGCAGCGAGAAGTCGGCGTTCGGCGCCTGGATCGCATCGTCGATCGAGATGTCGAAGTAGTCGATCTGCAGGCGCAGGCCGGGCGCGAAGCTCGGCTGGAACGCCAGGCCGAAGGAGAACGTGTCCGCCTTCTCCGGTTGCAGATCGGGATTGCCGCCGACGAGGCCGTTGTACTGCGCGGCCGGATTCGCCTCGATGTTGCCGTACTGCGCTGCCGTCACGCCGGTGCGCGCGCATTGCTCCGGCGTCAACACCGGGTCGTCGCCGGCGCAAACGTCGATTGTCCCGTCGATGCCGACGGTCTGCGCACCGTACAGCTCGGAGATGTTCGGCACACGCACCGCGCGCTGATAGCTGGCGCGCGCGCGGATGTCCTGGATCGGCGTCCACTCCAGACCCAGCTTGTAGGTATCGGTGTTGAAATCGAGGCTGTAGTCCGAGTAGCGATAGCCCGCCTCCACCGACAGGCTCTGCGCGAACGGCTTGTCTTCGAGCAGCGCCATGCGCGCCTCGGCGAAGACGTCCTTCGCGGTGTAGCTGCCGGAGATCGGCGGAGTCGGCCCACCCTGGCCGGCGCCGTCGCCCGACTGGAACGCCGCATCCGGCAACAGCTCGCTCTTCTCTTCGCGCCACTCGAGGCCCATGTTGACGAGCAGGCCGGTCTGCGCCGTCGGCAGCTGCACACCGTAGCTCGCCAGGTCGCCGGTGAAGGAGACGTTGGCGACGCGCTCGGTCGTCTGGCCACGCTGCACCAGCGGAATCTGCAGGTAGTCGAGCTGGTCCTGCGTGATCGCGCCGGGCTGCCACGGGTTGTACGGCACGCACGCCGGATCCGTGCCGTCGATGACCGACTGACACACCGCCGTGCCGAACGTCGCGGGGTTCACCGGCGTGCCGTCCGCCTTGACGCGACGATCGGTGACCGCGTTGATCGCACGTGCAGTGCGCTGGATCGAGAAGTCGTTGTAGAACGTCAGCCCGAGCTGCGTCTCGCCGTACTGCCCGTACGCGTCATACGACCAGGTATCGTTGATGTCGCCGCGGATGCCGAGCACCGTGCGGAAGCTCTCGTGCGAGATGTCGCTCTGGCGGCCGCCGCCTTCGACGTTGCGCTTGCCGAGGATCACCTGCGTGGTGTCGGTGGAGTCGACCGCGGTCGACAGGCCGAACTGGCCGCAGAACAGCTGCTGCTGCGCGGCGCTCAGCAGCGGGTTGCTGCAGGACATGGTGAATTCCTGGCCGAACACGCCGCTCGGCGCGATCTGCGCGATCGACCTGTCCTTCATGAACATGAACTCGCCGTACGCCGTCTGGCCTTCGGCGACTTCCAGGTCGGTGAACGCGCCGGCGGTGTAACGCTCGTCGGGACGCTGATAGAAATTGAGCGGCCCGAAGTTGTAGTTGTCGGTGCTGCTGTCGTACGGACGGAACGCGCCGGTGTTGCGATCGTTGACGAAGTATGGAGTCAGCGCACCGGCCGGGCTGCGTGCGCGCATGCGCGGCGGATCGGTCGTGCCGGAGCCGCCGCACGTGAACGTGTCGCCGGAGTTGAACGTGCAGGCGCTGTAGTCGAAGTCGGCCTGCAGGATCGGCTTCACGTCGGTGTACGTGGCATAGAACGTCGCGTTGCCCTTGTCGTCGGCGAAGTTCGAGCCCATCACGAACGAGAAGTCTTTCGAATAGCCGTTGTTGACGCTGCTCTGGGGCAGCGCGTAGTTGGCGTCGCGCACGACGTCCGCGACCGGGTTGTCGTTCCTGTGCGTGTAGAAGCTGTAGTTGCCCGCGAACTGCACGCCTTCGAAGCGCGTATTGAGGATGAAGTTGACGACGCCGGCGACGGCGTCGGCGCCGTACACCGACGAGGCGCCGCCCGTCAGCACTTCGACGCGCTCGATCAGCGCCTTCGGAATCTGGTTCAGGTCGGGCGCGCCGGAGTTCACGCCGGGCGCAGTGTCCGGATTGCCGGGCATCAGCCGCCGGCCGTTGACGAGCACCAGCGTGCGCTTGGCGTTCAGTCCGCGCAGGTCGACGGTCGCAGTGCCGGTCGAGCCGTTGGAGATCGTCGAGCCCTGCGCCGCCATCGCCTGCGGCAGCTGGTTGATGATGTCTTCGACGCGCATCTTGCCGGTCGCAGCGATGTCTTCGGCGGCGATCGCCGTCACCGGACTGATGCTCGTCATGTTGGGCGTGCTGATGCGCGAGCCCGTGACGACGACTTCCTGGATCGTAGTCGGGTCCGCGGCCTGCGATGGCAGCGTGACGACAGCCGCGCCGGCCGCACTGGCCAGCAGCGCATGCCGCACGGCACGCTGCAAGGAACGATTCTGCAATGACATGGTCAGCCTCCTGGAGAGGGCGCCGCTCACCTGCCGGCGCCCGGGTGCAATCCACCCGCGAAGCACGCTCCCGCCGCCGTTGCCTTCGCAACGTTGTTGGAATTCAGCATCAGAGCGCTCCCGACACGAGTGTTGCGAAATAGTTAAGCGCCCGCAGGTCATTCCTGCGCACCCGTTAAGGCCGTGTTCAGCCGAATCAGCCGAGAATATTGGGCTGAAAAATGCGCCAGAAGCCGCATCAAACCGTGGCTTCCGCTGCACGTTCAGATCGCCGCGAGCATGAACGGCCGAGCTCTGCTCGCGGCGGCCGGCTCACTGGCGAATGATTCGTTGTATTCTCGGCACAGCAGCAGCTGAATGCGTGGAGGCAACAAAATGAGTTCCGCAAGCGAACACGTAGCCAAAAGCGCCACCGCATCCGACACGCACACGAGCATCACCGTGGCGATCAATTCGTTCCAGCCGGGACTCATGCAGATCCCTTCGCTTCCCTACGCGATCGTCTGCATGCACCTGGGACCGTCGGTCGAAGTGACGTGCTCGCGCGGCGGCAGGCTGCGGCACGGCCGCGAAGTCGCGGGCGATCTCGACATCATTCCCGCGCGCACGCCGTCGGCATGGGAGACCAAGCAAGGCGGCACGACTTTGATCATGCGAGTGCCGGACACGCTGCTCAAAGCCGTCGCCGGCGAGCTCGAAATCAATCCGGGCAGCATCGACATCGCGGATCGCTTCCAGCTGCGCGATCCGGTGATCGAGCACATCGCCTGGGCACTGAAGGCCGACATCGACGCCGGCGGCATCGGCGGCCGGCTGTTCCGCGAGAGCCTCGGCAAGGCGCTGGCCGCACGGCTCCTGCAGCGGCACAACCAGCGCTCGCTGCCGATGCGCGAAGTCGCCGGCGGGCTCGGTCCGTGGAAGCTGAAGCAGGTGATCTCTTATATCGAGGACAACCTCGAGAGCGAGCTGTCGCTCGCGGAGATCGCGTCAGTCGCAGGCGTGAGCGTGTCGCATCTGAAGACGCTGTTCAGGCAGTCGACCGGCATGCCGGTCCATCAATACGTGCTGCGGCGGCGCGTCGAGCGCGCCAAGCTGCTGCTGCAGGACCGGAGCCTGTCGATCGCGCAGGTCGCGTTCGCTGCGGGCTTCGCGCATCAGAGCCATCTCGCGCGTCACATGCGCAAGATTCTCGGCATGACGCCCGCGGTCGTGCGCCAGGAATTGATGAGCCACATGCAGTGAAGAGTCGGGCTGGAGCCTGACCCACAAGGGTGGTTGCAGTGTGGATCAGGCTTCAGCCCGATTCTATGCGGTCTTCTCCTCCTCCAGCGCCAGCTCCTGCGTCATCGCCTGGCGCATCAAATATTTCTGGATCTTCCCGGTCACCGTCATCGGGAATTCGTCGACGAAGCGGATGTGCTCCGGCACCTTGAAATGCGCGATCTGCTCGCGGCAGAAGGCGCGGATCGCCTCGGCATCGCAGCGCTCGCCGCTCTTCAGCTTGATCCACGCGCACACGCGCTCGCCGTAGCGCCGGCACGGGATGCCGAACACCTGCACGTCCTGGATCTGCGGGTGGCGGTACAGGAACTCCTCGACTTCGCGCGGCGAGATGTTCTCGCCGCCGCGGATGATCAGGTCCTTGACCCTGCCGACGATGTTGCAATACCCCGCTGCATCCAACGTTGCGAGATCGCCGGTGTGCATCCAGCCCTGCGCGTCGATTGCCTGGCTGGTCTTGTCTGCATCATCCCAGTAGCCGTGCATCACGCTGTAGCCGCGCGTCAGCAGCTCGCCGCGCTCGCCGAGCGGCGTCACACGCCCGTCGGTGTCGACGATCTTGACCTCGAGGTGCGGATGGATCGTGCCCACCGTCGAGACGCGCCGCTCGATGGTGTCGTCGCGGCAGCTCTGGAAGCTGACGGGGCTGGTCTCCGTCATGCCATAGCAGATCGTCACTTCCTGCATGTGCATGTCGGCGATCACGCGCTTCATGACTTCCACCGGACACGGCGCGCCCGCCATGACTCCCGTGCGCAGCGTACTCAGGTCGTAACGGCGGAAGTCGGCATGCTCGAGCTCCGCGATGAACATCGTGGGCACACCGTACAGCGCTGTGCAGCGCTCTGCCTCGACGGCATCGAGCACGCTCTTCGGCTCGAACGCTTCGCCGGGCAGCACCATCGCCGCGCCGTGCGTCACGCAGCCGAGCACGCCCATCACCATGCCGAAGCAGTGATACAGCGGCACCGGAATGCACAGGCGATCGGCTTCCGAGAACGTCATGCGCCGCGCCACGAAGAAGCCGTTGTTCACGATATTGTGATGCGACAGCGTCGCGCCTTTCGGCAGGCCGGTCGTGCCGCTGGTGAACTGAATGTTGATCGCATCCTCGGGTTGCAATTGCCGGCGCAGGTGCCGCACGCGCTCGAGATCCGCGCCCGTGCCGCACGCCGCGACGTCCCGGTAGGCGAGAAATCCGGCGCGCGGCGCGTCGTCCGTGAGGATGGCGAACTGCAGCAGCGGCAGCTTCGGACGAACCTGCTCCAGCATTGCCGCGTAGTCGCTGCTCTTGAATTTCGGCGCCAGCACCAGCGCTTTGCAGCCGACCTTGTTCAGCGCGTATTCGAGCTCCGAGGTGCGATAGGCAGGATTGATCGTGACCAGGATCAGGCCCGCCTTGGCGCTCGCGAACTGCGTGACGATCCACTCGTAGCGGTTCGGCGACCAGATGCCGACGCGGTCGCCGGGCGCCAGCCCGAGGTGCAGGAAGCCGGCGGCCAGCCGGTCCGCGGCCTCATTCAGCTCGCGGTAGGTCCAGCGGATGTTCTGCTGCCGGACGATGAGCGCTTCGCGCTCGCCCCAGCGGGTCGCGGCCTCTTCCAGGACCGTGCCGACCGTCTCGTACAGAAGCGGCTCGTCGCCGACACCGCACACATAGCTCAAGGTCATTCTGCTCGCTCCCCATGAATCGCCGCGGCGGGAGCGCAACAGTATGCCGAATCCGGCGCACTCCTAGGCAGGCGCCTTGAGGATGTAGATGGGTCCCTTGATCGACAGCGACTTGCCTCGCGGCGCCAGCGTGCCGTCCTGGTGGATCTCGAAGGGGGTGATGGCGTCGGACTGCCAATTGGCGACCAGCATCTGCGTCGCGCTCGACAGCACGAAGTGCCAGGGCCATTCGCCGCCCGAGGCGATCCACTGGAGGTGCTTCAGCTGGCCTTCGGCGCCGATGGCGAAGACGCCGAGCGTGTCGTGCCCGCGGTTGGAGATGTAGAGATATTTCCCGGTGGCGTCGCTCTGGATGTGACCCGGGTGGTTATAGCCCTTGAAGCCTGGATCGGGCAGCGTCGATCGCATGTCGACCAGCGACAGCTTGCCGTCCGGATTCAGGCGAAACGTCCCGAGCGTGCTGTTCAGCGAGTTGAGGACATAGGCATACCGCCCGTTGCCATGAAACAGGATGTGCCGCGGGCCGGACCCCGGGGCCGTCTTGTAGGCGAGGATCTGCTCGCCGACCTTGCCGGTGGCCGCGTCGAACGGAAAAGCGATCACCTGGTCGCCGCCCATGTCGCAGCCATAGACGAACTTGTTGTCGGGACTGAACTTGGCGCCGTGGAAGTGCGGACGGTCCTGGCGGTCGAGCGGGCCGTGACCCGTCGTGGACCGGGCCGCGAGCAGCTCGAGCGCCTCGCCGACCCGGAAGACTGCGACGGTGGATTCGACGCTGGCGTCGAAGTTCGCGACGGCCAGGTACTGGCCGGTCCTGTCGCCATCGATGAAGCTGGGCTCGCCGCCCCCTGAAGGCCAGCGCGCCTCCTCGACCAGCTTGCCCTCGCCCGAGACGCTGGCACGCACGATGGTGCGGTCGGAGTTGAGCGCCAGGTAGATCTTCTGCGATTGCGGATGGACGTATCCGAAGAATGCGTTGGTGATGACCTCGTGCGCCGCACCGAACGTCCATCGATCGGTGCGCGAGGAGCCGGTGAGCAGCGTCAGCGGCCGCCGGTTCGGGCGGCGCGCCCAGCATCCCACGACGAACGTCGCCGCGGGCTCGGTCTGCGAGAGCGCCACGTTCGGCAACGCCGCGAGGGAGACCAGGCCGCCGAGAATTTCGCGGCGGCTGAGCCGCGCGTCGTTCGAGTCGCTCATCGTCATCACCAGCGGTACGCGAACGTCACGCCGTAGGTCCGGGGCGGAGACAGTCCCTGGCTGTAGAAGAATCCCGAGTTGTTCTCGTTGGCGATGTAGTTGAAGACGTCGTTGGTCAGATTGCGCACGTAGGCTTCGATCTGCCAGGCGCCTTCGGTCGGCCGGTAGCCCAGGTTGACGTTGATGATCGTATTCGCCTCCCGGGCCTCCGTCGGAATGTTCAGGAACGAGAGGTAAAGGTCGTCCTGGTAGCGCACCTGCAGCGTTCCCGTGACGTCTCCCGCGTAGAACGGCCGCGTCAACTGGTAGCCCGCGACGACCGTCCACGGCGGCGAAAGGCGCTCCGTGTTGCCGGTCAGGTCGAGATTGTTGAGCCGCGTGGTCCAGGCGCCGTTCACCAGCACGTCCGTCTGCCGCAGGTCGGTGACGAACTTCGTGAACTCGTTGTTCAGGTAGGTGGCGGCCAGGTTGAAGTTGCCGAAGTCCGTGACGAGCGTGGCGTCGGTCTCCACGCCCCAGGTCCGGGTCGCACCGGCGTTGACCGTCTGCACCTGAAAGTTCGTGCACGGCGCCGGGCAATTCGGGATCGGCGAGAGCTGCGAGACCTGCTGGTCGGTGAAGTGACTCGAAAAGGCGGTGATGTTGAACTGCAGCCGGTTGTCCAGGAAGCGGTTCTTGGAGCCCACCTCGTAGGTCGTCACCAGCTCGGGACCGTAGTCGCCGAAGACGGTAAAGCCGCCGGCCTTATAGCCCGTGTCCCACTTCGCGTAGAGCATGTGGACCGGCGTCACCTGCCAGTCGAGACCGGCGTGGTAGGTCCATTCGCGGGTCGCGCCGCTGTTGTAGCGTCGCGCGCTCGGGTTGGTCAGTGGACTCGGCAGGTCGACCAGGCTCTTCTTGTCGTCGTTGTAGCGCGTGCCGACCGTCAGCTTCAGCGCGTCCGTCAGCTTGAAGCCGAGCTGCCCGAAGTACGAGAGCGACCGCAGGTTGATCGCTTCGGACACGGTCGCACTCGTGAAGGTGCGAGGACTGGCGTACGGCGATTGATAGGTGCGTGAGCTGCCTTCGTTGTTGAAGTAATACGCTCCGACCTGGTAGGTGATCCGGTCGTCCTGATCAGCCGACGCGAAGCGCAGCTCGTGGCTGGTGACCCGCGGCTCCAGGAAGAGTCCGTTGACCAGCGGCACCCAGGCAGACGCCGGCCCGCGCTTGGTGGACGCGTTGGTTTCGCTGCCGTAGTCGATATCTTCCCAGCCGCCGAGGTACGTCGCAGTCGTCCAGGGAGCGTTCCACGTCGCATCCCAGCGAACGACTTCGTCGACGACGTTGATATAGGTCGGAACCTGCGAGCCGACGTTGTCGATCCGCGAGAGCGGACCGACCGGGGGCGGCTCATGCGTGACGTGGCCGGTCGCGTCGGGAATGAACGGCGTGTTCAGGAACCCCGTGCCGTGAGTGGTGCCTTTGGATCGCTGCGCCAACACGTGCAGGCGGATGTCGTCGGTGGGGTTGTAGGTCAGCTGACCGCGGAACGAGCTCTTGGTGAAGTCGTCGCATCTGCCGAACTCCCCGCACGTGCGGTAGCCGGAATAGTCTTCCGATCGCGCGGAGAAGCGCGTCCAGACCTTGTCCGACAGGGGCATGTTGATCGCCCCTTCCGCGTTCACCTTGTCGTAGTTGCCGACGTCGAGCGTGACGTAGCCGCCCGGCTCCGCCGACGGCTTCACCGTGATGAAGTTGATCGCGCCACCGGTAGCATTGCGACCGACGAGCGTGCCCTGCGGGCCCTTCAGGACCTCGATGCGCGCCAGGTCGTACTGCGGCTGCAGCAGGGCCTGGTTGCGATCGTTGTAGAAGCCGTCGTTGCTGACGACGATCGACGGGTCGCCGATATCGGACGTGTCACGAGCAGCGACGCCACGGATCGCCAGGATGACGCCGGCGGCCTGGTTCAACGACAGCGAAGGGACGCTCGCGACCAGGCTCTGCACGTCCTGGATGCCTTGGCGCCTGATCTGCGCCGAGTCGACCACGTCCATGGACATCGCCGTGCGCTGCGCGTTGGTCTCCAGCCGCGTCACCGTCACGACGACTTCGGGAATGCCTTGCAGCCCTTGATCGTCGGATTCTGCAGCGGGCCCGGTGTTTGAATCGCTGGCGGTCGGCTTGGCTGCTGCGTCCTTCGCCGCAACCACCATCACCGTCTTCTCATCGAGGAAGCGATACTTCAGTCCGGTTCCTGCCAGCAGCCTCTGCAGCGCTTCCTCCGCAGTCAGCTCTCCCGACACGCTCGGCGCATTCATTCCTTCCACGAGGGGCGGGTCGAACAACACGTTCGTGCTCGTCTGGCTGCCGACTGCTCGCAGCGACACCGCGAGCGACTGCGCCGGCAGATCGAACTGCGCGACGGCCTGGGCCTGCGATATGGGTGCCGCGAGGCAAAGCAGGGCCACCACCACCAGAGAAGCGAGAGTGGAGCGTTTGAGCATCGTGTGTGTTCCCCCTGAAAGCGCGCCCCTTTCGCTACGAAGGCGAGGGGTCTAATAGTTAGACGTAACGAGTTTGCAAAATCCTCATCAAAAGTTCGGGGGAGCGGCACTCGGTGCCGCGCGCCGGTCGTCTGCAAGCCGTCAGTTCGACGAGCCGGAAATCAGGATGCGGCGCTGCTGGTAGTCCACGCTGAGGTGGTAGGTCTCGCCGACGGCGCGCGCAAAGCGCGCGGAGTCGCCGGCGCGGAAGATGCCGCTGACGCGGATGTCGGCGGCAGCGGCATCGTCGATGATCAGCTTGGTTGCGCTGTAGCGGTTCATTTCCTCGGCCGCGTCCTGCAGGCGCGTCTTGTCGAGTATCACTTCGCCGCGGCGCCACGCCGTCACGTTCTCGATCTCGGGCTCGTCGAGCTTCGGAGGTTTGCGGCTGACGAACGTCAGGCGCTGGCCGGGAGTCAGCACGGCTTCGACTCCGGTTGCGGTGCTCGCGGCGGAGACCGGCGCGACGCCGACCCTCCCCTCCACCAGCGTCACGGTGAGCTGCTGCTCATCCCGCCGCACGATGAACGAGGTACCCAGCGCGACCACTTTGCGGTCGCCGGCGGTCACGACGAACGGGCGGTGCGGATCCTTCGCCACGTCGAACAGGGCTTCGCCATTCTCCAGCCTGACCTGGCGCTCACTCGCATCCTCGTGCACGAACAGGCGTGTCCCGGTGTTGAGAAAAATGCGGCTGCCGTCCTCGAGCGTCAGCATGCGCTGCTCGCCGACGTTGGTGATGACGGCAGGGTCCGGACGGGAGACGTGGTACAGCACGCCTGCGACTACGGCGCTCAATGCGGCGGCCAGCGCGACATACGACGGACTGAATCTGCGTCGCGGCGTGCGCTCCTGGAAGGGATCAGCGACCCGCGGCACGACCATTCGCGAAGCGCTGCCGCCGACCTCCCACGCTTCGGTGGCGACCTCGAATGCTCTGGCGTGCTCGGGGTCCGCGTTCAACCACTTGCGCAGTCCCGCCTCCAATGCGCGCGTGCGGCCGGAGCTGTGCAGGCGCGCGACCCACGCCGCGGCCTCCGCACGGGCGGTGCTGGAAAGCGCCGCGGCCGATTCCTGTTTCATGACTGCTCCACGACGTCCATGAGAGAGAGCACGGCCCTGGCAATGTGCTTTTCCACGGCGCTCAAGCTGATTCCAAAGTGTTGCGCGATGTGCGCGCAGCCGTAGCCTTCCACGCGGTGCATCAGGAAGACTTCGCGCGTCCGCGGACCCAGCTCCTCGAGCACCGCCGCTACCTTCGCAAGACGTTGCGCAGCGGCGAGATCGTCATCGGGCGTCGGGCGGACATCGACGAGCAACAGGCTTTCCAGCGGCTCGTCGGCATACAGGTCGCGGTGTTCCTTGCGATGCAGGTCGACCGACAGGTTGAGCACGGTGCGGGTCAGAAAGGCGTCCTGCTTCTGGACTTCCTCGTCCTGGCAATACACGTGGAGCCTCAGGAAAGCTTCTTGAATGAGGTCGTCGGCGTCGTCCCGCGAGCGGCCGTGGCGTCGCAGGAGTGCGCGGAGATTGCGGACGCAGTGTTTGATCGCGTTCAGATGCGGAAAAGATGGCACGAACCGCAGCCTGTAGCTAGTGGTGGATGTTCACCAGCCTCTCAGCAGATTGCCGCGCTCGCGCGCGGTACCAGCACGAGGGCTTCGGGCGAATGCAACGAGGGCCGCTGCAGGCTCATCGTCAGCGTGCGGCCGCACCGGAAGCTCAGCACCAGCTCGTCGGCAGCGCGGGCGACATCCAGGACGGTGCGACCCACCAGCGAGGCGAGCAGCGTGCGGCCCGCTGCGGAGTTCGACAGCGTCTGCCCGTCGAGCGCCACGTCGTTGTGGAGCAGCATCGTAGTGTCGCCCTGGAAGCGCAGCTGCACGTAATCGCGGATCAGCTCAGCTTCGCAGACGACCTTGTTGACCAGGTCGTCGAGCTGCTGCAGGCGGCGCACGGCCCGGCTCGACATGATCACTCGTGCTTGGCGATGAACGCGCGCTGCTCGCGGTCCTTCCTGACCTCGTCGCCGCGAAACACCCGGCCGTTCATCGTCACGTACACGCCGGGCGGCAGGGTCTGCGCCGCCGCGAACGCCATGCCGAGATTGAAAGTCGCATCGCTCTCCGCGAACCGCGCCGGCGACAGTGCGCCGGTCAGCACGATGGTCTTGTCCGGCACGGCGGCCAGCACGCTCGCGGAGCCGGTCATCGTATCGGTGCCGTGAGTGATCACGACCCGCTTCGCATCGAGCGCCGCGACGGTCTCCTTGAGCCGTTGCCGATCCTCGTCGGTCAGCTCGAGGCTGTCCTTGCGCAGCAGCTCGACGATCCGGTACGGCTGGGTCACGTTGGCCGTATCCAGCAGCTTCTTCACCACCGGCTCGCCGATCTGATAGGTGCTCAGGGCATCGAAGTAGGCTTTGTCGATCGTGCCGCCGGTGGTCACGATGACGATGGGCCCAAGCAGGGACTCGTTTCCGTTCTGCATAGCGCCGCACGATACACTACGACGCCGATTCACGGATTTTTCACGACTGCGCAGACCGCAGGCTCACGATGCGGGCCTATAACGGCCGGGGTTTTCATTTCCAGTCAGGGAGAATCCTCATGCGCCATCGCTCACTGTGCTTCGCCGCACTCGCGCTGGGGCTGGCAACTACCGCGTTGCACGCCCAAGTTCCCACCCACAAGCACTACCAGCCCACCGATGCGTTCGACACCCCTGCTGCTTCCGGCGCCATCGCGCCGCGGCTGCAGAAGGTCGGCAAGCACGTGTTCCCGACCTCGACCAAGTCCGAGCAGGCCCAGCTGTTCATGAACCAGGGGCTGAACCTGGCCTATGGCTTCAACCATGCCGAGGCCGGTCGGGCGTTCGCGGAAGCGGCGCGGCTGGATCCGAACCTGGCGATGGCGCACTGGGGCATGGCGCTGGTGCTCGGCCCGAACATCAATGCGCCCATGGCGCCCGAGGAGGAGCCGAAGGCGCTGGCGCATCTCAAGCAGGCGCAGGCGCTCAAGCCGAAGGCATCGCAGCGCGAGCGTGACTTCATCGATGCGCTCGCGGCCCGCTATACCGGCAAAGGCGACGATCGGGCCGCGGCGGACCAGGCCTATGCCGGCGCCATGCGGGCGCTGTTTCAGAAGTACCCGGACGACGTCGACGTGGCCACCCTGTACGCCGAGTCCCTGATGGACCTGAGCCCGTGGAATTACTGGAACCGCTCCGGCATCCCTTATGAGCGCACCGCGGACATCGCCGCAGCGCTCGACAGAGCAATGAAAGTCGAGCCCGATCACACCGGCGCGCTGCACCTGTGGATCCATCTGTGGGAAGCCAGTAATACGCCGGAGCGTGCCGAGGCCGCGGCCGATCGCCTGCTGCCCCTGGCGCCGGCCGCCGGCCACCTCGTGCACATGCCCGGTCACCTGTTTCAGCGGGTCGGCCGCTACACCGATGCAGTGAAGGCCAATCAGCTCGCGGTCGTCGCCGACGAGGACTACATCACGCAGTGCCGGGCGCAGGGCCTGTACCCGATGGCCTACTACCCGCACAACATCCACTTCCTGTGGTTCGCGGCCACGATGGCGGGCCAGAGCAAGCTCGCGATCGACGCCGCCGACAAGACCTCCAAGTCGATCCCGGTCGAAGCGTTGAAGGACGTGCCGCTGCTGCAGACGTTCCTGCTGACTCACGACTACGCGTTGGTGCGCTTCGGCAAGTGGGACGAGATCCTTGCGCTGCCCCCGCCGCGCGCCGACACCTTGTTCACGCGAGCGACGCGCCACTACGCGCGCGGCATGGCGCTGATCCGCAAGAAAGACTTCGCGGCTGCGGCCAGGGAAATCGCCGAGGTGAAGCAGATCGCCGCCAATCCGGAGCTGATCAAGGCGCCGACGTCGATGTCGCTGAACCTGGCCGACTCGGTGCTGCGGGTTGGCATCGACGTGCTGGACGGCGAGCTCGCCGCCGCGCAGGGAAACTACGACGCGGCCATCGCGCATCTCGACCGCGCGGTGCGCTACGAGGACGCACTCATCTATACCGAGCCGGACGACTGGCATCAGCCGGTGCGTCACAACCTCGGCGCGGTGCTGCTGCAGGCCGGACGTCCGGTCGAAGCCGAGAGCGTGTACTGGGACGATCTGCGCCGTCATCCGAAGAACGGCTGGGCGCTGTACGGCCTCGGCCAGGCGCTGCGCGCGCAGGGCAAGAATGACGAGGCGAAGCTGATCGAAGCCGACTTCAAGAAAGCGTGGGCGGATGCCGACGTGCAGCTGACTGCGTCGCGCTTCTGATGCGAACCTCGCGTGACTGGCTGGCCGTGATCGCGCTGCTCGGCGCGGTCACGGCCGCTTACGCCGATGGACCCGGCGGTTATCGGCCGAAGGAAAGCGGCGTGGTACCCGTCTCGGAACAGGGCGCTATCGACGCTTACACCGCCGGCTATGCGTCGATCCTCCGTGCCGAGCACGCCGAGAATCTTGCGGCAGCGTCGTCGAGCGATGCCGAGCGGCAGGCGGCGTTGAGGGACGCGCAGAAGGCGTATCAGGCGTCGCTGCCCGACTTCGCGACGGCCACGCGCCTCGACGCGTCGATGCACGAGGCCTATACGTACCTGGGCTACGCAAATCGCAAGCTGGGACGTTACGACGAGTCGCTGCGCGCGTACGAGCAAGCGCTCAAGATCAATCCCAACGCGGTGTACGCGATCGAATACCAGGGCGAGGCCTTCCTCGGCCTGAACCGCGTCGACGAAGCGCGCTTCAACTTCCTGCGCCTGTACGCGCTCGATCAGCACCAGGCCGCAAAGCTGCTCCACGCCATCCGCGGCTGGATGAAGGCGAACTCAACCAAGCCGCCGACCGGCATCGACATGCCGGCGCTGGCAACCTGGATCGCCGAGAAGTCCGCTGCGGTTCCGGCTGTGGTGCCGGGAGAGAATTTGTGGTGAAACTGAGCAGCGCAGCATTTTGATTGCTGCGGTGTGCAGTTTCCCCCGTTTTTCTCTCCCGGCACCAACGACCTACTTCTTCCAGCCGACCCAGCCTGGGCCGCGCACGACCTGCCCGGGCTTGGCGCCGGTGTGCTCGCCGTCGCGCAGGACCTGGGTGCCGTTGACGAAGACGTGCACCATGCCGACGGAGTACTGGTGCGGCTTTTCGAAGGTCGCGACGTCGGCGATCTTCGCGGGATCGAACACGACGATGTCGGCGAAACAGCCCTGGTCGAGACAGCCGCGATCCTTGAGCTTGAAGTTCTGGGCCGGCAGGCGCGTCAGGCGGCGGATGGCGTCCTGCAGCGTCGTGACTTTCTCGTCGCGCACGTAGCGGCCGAGGAAGCGCGCGAAAGCGCCGTAAGCGCGCGGATGCGGGTTGCTCAGCAGGAACGGGCCTTCGGGCGCGGGCGCGTCGGCGTCCGAGCCGATGCTCACCCACGGCTGCGACAGGCCGAGCTTCACGTTGTCGTCCGACATCAGGAAGTACGCCGTCCCGACGCGCGTGTGATCCTCGATCACCAGATCGATCGCCGCGTCCTCGGGCGACACGCCGCGCATCTTCGCGACTTCGGCCAGGGTCTTGCCGGTCAGCGGCTTGAGCTTGTCGGTCTTGAAGCCGAGCAGCAGCACGCGATCCGGCGAGCCGGCCGCGAGCAGCAGGCTCTCCCAGTTCGCATTCGGATCGCGCATCTCGGCGATCACCTTCTTGCGCACATCGGGCTTCTTCAGCTGCGCGACCCAGCCGTCGATGCCGCCCTGCTGCACCCACGTCGGCATCGCCGCGTCGAGACCGGTCGCGCCGGCGGTATACGGATACATGTCCGCGGTGATCGGCAGGCCTTCCTTGCGGGCCGCGTCGATCCTGGCGATCGCCTGCTTCATCTTCGGCCAGTTCTTCTGGCCGCCGGCCTTCAGGTGATACGCCTCCGCATGCACCTTCGCCTCGCGCGAGATGCGGATCAGCTCATCGAGCGCCTCGAGGAAGCGGTCGCCCTCGCTGCGCATGTGCGAGATGTAGCCGCCGCCGAACTCGCCCGCCGCGCTCGCCAGCGCGATCAGCTCGTCGGTCTTCGCATACGAGGCAGGTGCGTAGATCAGCGAGCTGCCGACGCCGAGCGCGCCCTCACGCATGGCCTGGCGAACCAGATCCTGCATCTGCTTCAGCTGTTGCGCAGTCGGTGCGACATCGTCGTAGCCGAGCACATAGGAGCGCACCGTGGTGGCGCCGATGAACGACGCAACGTTCTGCGAGACGCCCTTCCTGGTCAGGAAGTCGAGATACTCGCCGAGCGTCTTCCAGGTCACGTCGTAGCGGATGTCGCTCTGCGTCTTGACCATCTCCTCGCGGACCCGGTCGTTGACCGGCCCCATCGAGTTGCCTTCGCCGAAGACTTCGAGCGTGACGCCCTGCTTGATGTCGCTCATGCCGCGGCCGTCGTAGATCAGGGACTCGACGGCCCACGAGAGCATGTTGACGAACCCGGGGGCGACCGCGAGTCCCTTGGCGTCGACCTCGCGCGCCGCGGTGTAATTGCTCAGCGTGCCGGTGGCGACGACACGGCCGTCGCGCACGGCAACGTCACCACGAACCGGCGCGCGGCCGCTGCCGTCGTAGATCACGCCGTTGCGGATCAGCAGGTCGACCCGGGTGTTGTCGCTCTTGTTGTCGCTCTTGTTGTCGCTCTTGTTGTCGCTTTGGGCAGCCTGTACGCCGCCGGCGAGCGCCGCCAGGAATAGAAAGAAAAGCAGCCGCCAACGCGGCAACGAGCAGGTGCGCACTCTTCCCCCTTTGATGTGTTTTCGGGTTTGGAGTGCGCACTCTAGCGCACTTTACGCGCGCTTCGTTCAGGCCACGGCCTTGTCGATCAGCGCCGTGAGATCGGCCTTGCGCGGCAGGCCCACCTTCTGAGCGAAAACTTCGCCGTTCTTGAACAGGACCACCGTCGGCACCGCGCGCACGCCCATCCGGTAGACCGTCTGGTTGTTCTGCTCGATGTCGAGCGTAGCCACGGTCAGGCGGCCGGAATACTCCTGCGCGATCTCCTCGACCATCGGCTTCATCGCCTTGCAGGGGCCGCACCAGTCGGCTTCGAATTTCACCAGCACCGGCGTCGCGGAGCCGAGCACCTGCTCGGCAAAGGTCGCGTCGGTCACGGGGATCAGCTTCGCGTCGTCGGTCGAATCTGCGCTCATCGAGGTCTCCGGATTTGCAACGGCTACAAAAGTGCCTGCGAACGCCGGCTCGGGCAATCGAACTTCGCGATAGTGCCCATCGAACGCGTCGATCGGTGCTAGAGTTTGCAGCGTGAGTCTCTGCCGCGCCGACAAAGTGCTGCTCGCAGGCGGCGCTGCCGTCGGCTCCTCTGCGCTGCTCACCGCGACGCCGCTTGCGCTCGGCGCAGCCGCCGCGTTCCTCGCCGTGATGACCGACGGCATCTTCCGTCCGACATCGAGCGTGCTGTATCCGACGATCTGGCACGGGCCCCGCGACCGCCCGCGCGTTGCGCTGACGTTCGACGACGGTCCCGATCCGCAAGTGACGCCTTCCATTCTCGACACGCTGCGCGACGGCGGCGCGCGCGCGACGTTCTTCGTCATCGGCCGGCATCTGGAAAAGCACCGTTCGATCGGCGCGCGCGCGCTCAGCGAAGGACACGAGCTCGGCAATCACTCGTGGATGCATTCGTACTTCCAGAACTTCTATCGCACCGGCAGGCAGCAGTCGGACATCGAGCGCAGCACGCAGCTGCTTCGGGAAATTTCCGGCGAGAGCAGCGACCCGCTGTATCGGCCGCCGGTGGGATTGAAGAGCCCGGCGC
>DATEJG010000029.1:0-21445 GCA_035278165.1 Steroidobacteraceae bacterium | reverse complement strand
ATCTGCGAGAGCTTCCTGGCGCACGGCGCCGAGGCGATGAGCGGCGGCGAGCGCCATCAAGTCGTCCTGCACGTTTCCGCGGAAACGTTGCGAGAGGGAGGAGGGCAGCAATGCGAGATCGAGCACGGCCCCGGCGTTGCCGCGGAAACGGCCCGACGCCTGGCGTGCGATGCCAGCATCGTCGCGATCGTCGAGAACGAGAAGGGCGAGCCTTTGAGCGTCGGCCGCAAGACGCGCAGCATCCCGCCCGCGCTACAGCGCGCGCTCAACTCGCGTGACCGCGGCTGTCGCTTCCCCGGCTGCACGCACAAGATGTACACGGACGCGCATCACATCAAGCATTGGGCCAAAGGCGGGGAGACGAAGATGTCGAATCTCGTCACGCTCTGTCGGTTTCATCATCGCAAGGTGCATGAAGGGTTGGTGGTCGTGCAGGTTCTCGATGATGGCGCGATTCGGTTTACGAAGCCGGATGGCGAGAGCTTCGACAGCGCGGGGCCGAATCACACTGGCCCGACCGGGGACTGGCGGGAGCTGGCTGCGATGAATGAGCGAGCTGGCGTTCACATCGATGCCACGACCGCTGCTTGTCGCGATGGTGACTACATCGACTATGGGATGGCGATGGATTCGCTCATGCAGCGCCGGCGGAACGTTTCCGCGGAAACGTGAGCGGGCAGGTCAGCGCTTCTGGCCGAACGCTGTCGCCGTACTTCCTCTGAAGCCCGAGCTCTGAGAAAGTGCGCGCAATGCAACTGATCGCGACCTGTCCCGAAGAAACCAAACCGGCCCTGGTTCTCGAGCTCGAAGCTCTCGGTGCGAGCGGCACCGCTCCCGGCTATCGCGCTGTCGCCTTCGAGGCGAGCGACGCTCTTTTCTATGAGCTGCACCTGAAGCTGCGGACGGCGAGCCGCATCCTGAGAGTCATCAAGGAAGTGCCGGCGAAGTCGCCGGAGATGCTTCGCTCACAAGTCCGGCGCATTCGCTGGCACGAGCTGTTCGACGCACGTCACGGGTTCATGGTCGAGAGCCAGGGTGACGAGGGCGGAATGGCGCCAAAGCAAGTCATCACCCAGGTGCGCGAGAGTATCCGCGAGGTCTTCGGGCGCACTCAAGGCGTCGCACCGGTCGTCGATCGAAGTGAGCCAAAGGTAGTCGTGGTCGCGCACATGAGGCACGGCCGCTGTACGTTGAGCTTCGACACCTCTGGCAAGTCATTGCACAAGCGCGGTTATCGCGAACAGGGTCATCCGGCGCCGCTCAAGGAGACGCTCGCCGCGGCGATTCTCATCATGGCGGGTTACGACGGCAGCCAGGCATTCATGGATCCGATGTGCGGCAGCGGCACGATCGCCATCGAGGCTGCAATGATGGCGGTCCACAAGGCGCCGCAGATCCACCGCAAGAAGGGTGAATTTCATTTCGAGTGGCTCAAGGATTTCGATCGCACCCTGTGGCGCGTCACTCAGGAGCGCGTGCGCGCCGAGAAGTTGGAGGCCCCGGCTGCGCCAGTCGTCGCCTCTGACATCAACGCAGACTATGTCGCAATGGCGAAGAAGAGTGCGCTGGATGCGCGCGTCGAGAAGTACATGACTTTCGACACGGGCCGCTTCCAGGATGCTGAGCCGCCCGCTGCAAGCGGAATCCTCGTGACCAACCTGCCGTATGGCGAACGCATCGGTGGCAGCGAGGGCGACGTCGTGCAGTTGTATGAGGAAGTAGGCGACACGCTGAAGCAGAAGTTCAGCGGCTGGCAGGCCGCGATACTGGCGGCAGCGGCCTCGCCGTACAAAGCGATTGGGCTCAAGCCGAGGCGCACGATCGAACTGATGAACGGTAGCATCCCGTGCAAGCTGCTGTTGTTCGAGTTGTATGCGGGGAGCCGGCGTAAGACGCACGGCGGTGCATGACCACGGAGCGCAAGAGAACCGCGATTCGTCGACTCAGTTGATCTATCCGGTAGACGCGCTTCGCGCACGATCGAGCGGTGCTTGAGCAGGCACGTACGCGTCATGAACGTAAGAACCAGCTCATCGACTATGGGATGGCGATGGGCACCGCTGATGCAGCGACGACGTGACGTTTCCGCGGAAACGTGACTCGCCGGACACTCTTGCAGACGAGGCGAAGGATCTCGCACCGTCGCCGGCCATACGGCATTGACGGACTACGGCAGGGACGTATAGTATGTTCGTGTTCATCGAGACCAGGCTGTTCTCGCGTCTTGCAGATCAGTATCTTCCCGACGATCAGCTGCCACGTCTGCAGCATCATCTCAATGAAAACCCAGAGGCAGGGGACATCATTCGGGAGTCCGGTGGCGTTCGAAAATTGTGCTGGGGCGTAACGGGCCGAGGGAAGCGGTGGACTTCGGATCATTTACTACCTGAGATCGAAGCAAGACGAGATCTGGTTGCTTACGCTGTACTCCAAGAATGCGGTGGAAAGCATCTCCGGACCAACCTTGAGGAAGATCAAGGAGGAGATTGATGGCTAGGCGCAAAAGAGACATTGGTCGGGAGATTCTCGAAGGAATCCGAGAGATCAAGCGCGGTGAGCACGGTCGAGTGACCACCCTGCCTTCCGTGGCCAGCATCCGAGAGCAGACCGGCCTGTCGCAGGCTGTGTTCGCCCGCCTGCTCGGCGTATCAGTTCGCACGCTGCAGGAATGGGAGCAGGGTCGTCGTGCGCCATCCGGTGCAGCGCGCACCTTGCTGCTGGTGGCGGCGAAGAATCCGCGGGCGCTCTTAGATGTAGCCTGACCCGCTTATCTCGACGGTATGTCCACCGCCCGCGCTACGGCCGGCCGCGCAATGAACGCGGCGAGCGCGCGCTGAACGTTGGGCAGCTCCTCGATGCCGACGAGATCGCCCGCGCGATAGAAGTAAACCAGGTTGCGAATCATCGGAAACGTGCCGATGTCGGCGACGGTGAAGTCCTCGCCCATGATCCACGTCCGGGTTGCCAGGCGCGCTTCCAGAACGTCCAGCAGGCGGCGCGACTCTGCGACGTAACGATCGCGCGGCCGCTTGTCTTCGTACTCCTTGCCGGCGAATCGATGGAAGAACCCCACCTGTCCGAAGATCGGGCTGATCCCCGCCGCCTGAAACATCAACCATTGCAGCGTCTCGTACCGCGCCGCACCCTCACGCGCCAGGAACTTGCCGCTCTTGTCGGCCAGATAGATGAGGATCGCTGCCGACTCGAACAGCGCCAGCGGCGCACCGCCCGGGCCCTGCGGGTCGATCATGGCCGGGATCTTCGCGTAAGGATTCAGCGAGCGGAATTCCGGCGAGTGCTGCTCCTGGCGGTCAAATCGCACCAGGTGCGGCTCGTACGGCAGGCCCGTCTCCTCGAGCATGACCGACGCTTTGATGCCGTTCGGCGAGTTGATCGCGTAGAGCTGAATTCGATCGGGATGACGCGCAGGCCACTTCCGGGTGATCGGAAAATCGTCAGGGAATTTCACGGTGCCATTGTGTCACGATTGGCGCGCTCCGGGTGCTCGGGGCCGGCGAGCCGTGGAGAAGCTGCGGCAACTCGCAGCGTTCCTGACGATCGGATACACGGAGCTGCAGTCATGCTTGCATTGGCCCATGCAGAGCTTCGCATCGGTCACAAGCAAGCCGCCGTCGAATGGGATCAATTGCAGAGTGCGATCGCGGAGGTTCGTTCGGAGCTTGCGGGCCTTGCTGCGAAGTGACCTTACGACGAGGGAGTCTCGATGACGAATGCCCGTTGCCGCACGATCTGCTGGCTTCCCACGTGGAACAAGAACCGCGACCGCATGGGACTGGAGCATCTGCTCCTGTCGGAAGGCGTCGCCGACAGCGTCGTGCTCGCGTTCGACGAAGAGCACGGCCCGTTCCGGCTCACGTATCGGCTCACCTGGGACGCATCGTGGCGGCTCCGCGATGCCGAGCTGACGCTTGCGACCGAGCGAGCAACCCGATCGCTGAATCTGCAAACGGATGGACAGGGTCACTGGCGACACCGCGATGGCGCCGCGATCGACTACCTCGACGGCTGTCTGGACATCGACATCTGGCCAACTCCTTTCACCAACGCTTTCCCGATTCGCCGGGAGCCGATGGCAATTGGTGAGAGACGCGAGTTCCGCATGGCCTGGATCTTTGCACCCGACCTGACGGTCAAGGCGCAACCGCAGGCCTACACGCGCTTGGCCGATCGCCTCTATCTCTTCGAAAGCCTCGACGGGAGCGGCTTCAAAGCCGGGCTTCCCGTAGACGAGGACGGCATCGTGCTGGACTACCCGGATCTGTTCCGTCGCTGCAGCTCGGCGGCCTCACCGGTTCGCTGATGCGGCGAGTCGCCCGACTGCACCGCCGCGCAGCCGGGCGACTCACCCCTCGCAGGACTCAGTGATTGCCTTTCCGCGTGCTCATATAGATGTCCCCGTCTCTGCCGAAGTACAGCCGCTTGCCGTCGGCCGACAACGTGGAGCGCTGCTCGACGCCCGGTGTGTTCACCGAATCACCGAGATTGCGCGGCGCTGACCACCCGCCGGTCGGCCACCACGACTGCGAGATGTAGACGTCCTGCTTGCCGAAGGCGGCTTGCTTGCGTCCCCAGGTCGGGCGGTCGGAGCTGAATACGATCTCGAAGCTGCCGTCGTCGCGCTCGCGCACGTTCGGCATGATGTCTTCGAACTCGGTGCTGAGCTCCGTGACGACTTTGCCCGGCCCGAACTGTCCGTCGCGACCGAGGCGACTGACGTAGATGTCCTGATCGCCGCCGTTACCATTGCTCGAATAGAAGAGGAACGTGCCGAACCACGTCTCCACCAGCGACGGGCTGCGCTCGCCGCCGGGGAAGTTCGGACCTTCCGGCGCGCACTTGAGCATCACCGGGGTGCTCCAGCCGCCCGCGGGGCTCTGGCGCGACAGGTAGATGTCGCCGCCGCCGCAAGGCGTCGGGCCCGTGCCGTCGCCGGCGCGCTCCGAGACGAAGAACAGCGAGCGTCCCATGACCGGCGTCGGGCAGAAGTCGTTGGCGGTCGTATTGATCGGCGAGCCCAGGTTGCGGGGCTCGCTCCAGGGCGAGGTCAGGCTGGCGCGATCCGCCGCCCAGATGTCGTTGCCGCCCGCGGTCCCGGTACGCGCCGAGGCGAAGAGCAGGCTCAGGCCGTCGGGCGTTTCGATCGGGCACCCGTCGGCGGCCGTAGAGTTGACCTCCGTGACCGGGACGGCGTCGCTGAACTCCGAGCGAAAGAACTCCGGCCCGCCGTGCGCCTGGGCCGCGGTCGTGATAACAGCGGCGGCGGCTGTGGCCAGCACCGTGCGGACGGCGTATTGAATATGTAAGACATTGACTTTCATGGTCGAGATCCCCGAGTTGATGGACTGCCGGGGTAGAATCGGCAGCGGGGTCTCAACAAGCATTCGAACGTCCCTTACACGTTCTCAAAACTCCTCAAGATCACTGCATGCAGCGGCAGCCGGCGCATCTCATCTACGACTTCGGGGATTTCGAGCTCGACGCTCGGCGGCGGGTGCTGGCGTCGCGCGCCAACGGGCAGCAGGTGGACATCACCGGGCGCGTTCTCGAAGCACTGGTCTACCTGGTGGAGCGGCCGGGGCAGCTCGTCGACAAGAAGGCGCTCATCGAGGCGCTGTGGCCGCATGTCGTCGTGGAGGAGGGGAGTCTCGCTCAAACCATTCATACGCTGCGCCGCGTGCTCGGCGAGAAGCCCGGGGAGCATCGCTACATCGCGACGGTTTCAGGGCGGGGCTATCGATTCGTCGCCGAGGTCAGGGTGCGCGCCGACCAGCCCCAGCCCGATGCAGTGCCGTCACGCCGGCCGAAGCCGGTGCTGGCGATCGTCGCGCTATCGCTGGTCCTGCTGGTCGTGGCAGCGGTGCTCGTCTGGCGCTACCGCGATCAGCCAGTCGAACAGGCAACTGCTCCCGCGCCGCGGTCGATCGCCGTGCTTCCGTTCGTCGACATGAGCGAGGAGCAGAACCAGGTGCACTTCGCGGAAGGGCTGTCCGAGGAGATCCTGAACCTGCTCGCGCATGCCGATTCCCTGCGCGTGATTGCGCGCACGTCATCGTTCTCATTCAAGAACCAGAACGCCGATATCGGCACGATCGCGCACCGGCTCGCCGTCACGCACGTGCTCGAAGGCAGCGTGCGCAAATCGGGCGACCGCGTGCGCATCACGGCGCAGCTCATCGATGCTGCGACCAGCGCACACGTCTGGTCGGAGACGTATGACCGCGACGTGCACGACATCTTCGGCGTGCAGAGCGAGATCGCGACTGAAGTCGCGCAGGCGCTGCACGTCACGCTGGCGAGCGTCGGGCCGCGACGCGCCGAGACCGTGAGCGCGGAGGCTTACGATCACTATCTGCAAGGGCGGAACCTGTTCAACCGGCGCTCCGGCTCGGACCTGCTGCAGGCCAAGTCGCATTTCGAAAAGGCGGTCCAGATCGACCCCGACTATGCGCGCGCCTGGGCCGCGCTGGCCGGCGTCTATTTCGTCGGGCGCTACGACGGTCTCCAATTTCCGGATGCAATGGCGCGCTGGGGTGAAGCCGTGGAGCATGCGCTCGCGCTCGCGCCCGACCTGGCAGAGGCGCATGTTCGTGCCGCCCAATACAGCTGGCATGTACCGGACCCGAGCGCCGCGCAAGCGCACATTGCACGCGCCAGCGCTCTCGACCCCGCCGATCCGCTGGTGCTGGGCATAGCAATGGACTGCGCGATCGGCGAAGGGCGCATGGAGGACGCCGTCGAAGTGCAGAAGCGCATCGTCGCCATCGACCCGCTGTCGGCGACCGCTCGCAACAATCTGGGAGGTCTGTTGATGATGGTCGGCCGGCTGCCCGAGGCGCAGGCGGAGCTGGAGCGGGCGCTCGAGCTCAGCCCGGCCGGGATGCACCTGGCATCGGACATCGCAGACGTGCTCCTCCTGCAGGGGCGAGCCCAGGAAGCGCTGAAAGTCATTCCGCGAATCCCGGTCGGCTATAGACGGGATGAGCGCTCCGCACTGGCCTACTTCGCCTCAGGCGACGTCAGCGACGGCAACGCGATGCTGGCACGCGTGCTCGCGCTTGCGGAAAAGGCGGACCAGGACGCGTCGGCGGCCGTGGCCGTCGCCGAGGTGTACGCATCCACCGACGACCCGGATCGGGCATTCGCATGGCTCGAGACGGCACGTCGACGCTCGCTGCAGGAGGGTGCCGCCTTACCCGGCTGGCTGGTCTATGAGAACCTGCAAGTCGCGCCGTTTCTCAAACCGCTGCACGCCGATCCGCGCTGGAAGGACTTGCTGGCAACTACGCGCTGGCCGCACTGAAGCTCCATGAAAACAACGACCACGCTGTTCGCGTCGCTCCTGCTCGTTCCATCCCTCGTCTCAGCCCAGCTCGACTGCATCGTGCCGACCCGCGAGGAAGGATACGACGCGAGTCGTCCGGCGCAGCGGCCGTGCGGCGCACTGCGCACGCCATCGAAGCCATCGTCAAGCGCAACGCGACGTTCATGGGCGGCAATGAGCCGGTGCGCGTGCGCACGTCGATGATCTGAACGGCCGGCCGATCGTGCGCGTCAACACGCACGCTGCGCAACGCGAGCCGCACAAGATCCGGCTGCTGGTCGTTCCTCATCACAGCGTTGCGACCGACGACGACCACGAGTGGCTGGTGGCGTCGCGCAATGCACTTGACTAGTAAACAGGAGAGAGAAAAAGTTGATGAGAATGAGATTGACGACAGTTGTGACCGCGTGCGCCTTGTTGTGCTCGCCGATCCTTGCGCGGGCTGCGGAATCCGAGCCCGCGACTGCGCAGCTGTCGGCGGACCAGCGAGCCGCCGCGTTGAGCGCGATCGAGGCCGCCTTCCGCGACAAGTACGTGTTTCCGGAAATGCGACCCAAGATCCTCGAGAGACTGAGCACGGCCCGCAGCAGCGGTCGCTACGACGTGGACGACCCGCGCGCGTTTGCCGACAGGGTCACAGAGGATTTGCAGGAGGTCAGCCACGACAAGCACGTGTGGATGCGCGTCGATCCCGCGGCTTATGCCGCCGCGAGCGCGCCACCGGACAGCGACGCGGGCGAAGAGGCGTACTGGCGCAGACAGGCCTTGCGCAATAACCATGGCCTGACCGAGATGAAGATTCTGGGCGGCAACATCCGCTACCTGAAGATCAGCGGCTTCGAATGGGTCGCGGACGTGACCGGCACCGCCTACGACGGCGCGATGCGGTTTCTGAGCGGCGGCGACGCTGCTGTCATCGATCTGCGGGGCAACGGCGGCGGGACGCACGAGTCGGTCCGCTACCTGGTGAGCCATTTCCTGCCCGGCGACGTGCTGGAGATGACTTTCCTGCAGGGCTCGAAGCCGCCGGAGCAATCGCGCACGCTCGACCATCTCGCGGCCGGGCGGCTGCAAGGCAAGCCGCTGTATGTGCTGATCGACGGCGGCGTAGCGTCAGCGGCCGAGGCCTTCGCTTACGACGTGCAGCAGTTCAAGCTGGGTGAGCTGGTGGGCACACGGACCGCGGGCGCGGCCAACAACAATGAATTGCTGCCGGTCGCGCCGGAATTCATCCTGAGCATCTCGTACGGGCGGCCCGTGCACGCCCTCAGCAACGCGAATTGGGAAGGCGAGGGCGTCGCACCGACGCTCGAAGCTTCGTCGGAGCAGGCATTGCAGGTAGCGCAGGTGCACGCGCTCGCGCGACTCAGTCGCGAGCCGGGCGCGACGGACGAGCAGCGCCGCGACTATGCCTGGGCACAAGTGGCGGCCGAGGCGAGCCTGCATCCGATCGCGGTCCAGGCGGGCCGCCTGCGCGGCCTTGCGGGACGGTACGGAAGGTACGAGGTGACGTTGCGCGACGGAGCCTTGTGGCTGGCGCGTCCCAATCGGCCGACCGCGCGGCTCTCTGCTCTGTCCGCCGACGGTCTGTTCGCGATCGACTCCGTCGACTCAGTGCGGGTGCGACTGACCGGCAAGGCGCTGGAGTTGCTCAGAGCGGACGAGCCTTCGCCTCGCGTATTCCCGCGCGGCTAGGGTTCACTTATCGTTGGTCCATGACAAGAACGATCGCGCGCCTCGCCGCCGGCCTGACTCTCACTGCTGTCTGCTCGATCGCGACGGCGCAAACGCCCGCCGCCTTGACGGTCGAGCGGATCGTCTCTCAGCCTCCGGTGACGGGCACGCCGCCAAGCGCGGTTGCCTGGTCACCCGACAGCAAGCGAGTCGCGTTCCTCTGGAACGACGCTGCCGGGCAACGCCGCGACATCTGGATCGTCGAGGCGGCGGGCAAGACCGCATCGCGCGTCACCACTGAGACGAGCGTGACGGCGGGGATCAGCGAGTTCGCATGGACGCCCGATGCCGCCTCGCTCATCTTCCTCAGCGGCGAGGACCTGTGGCGCTTGTCGCTCGACGCTGCACGCAAGGCAGACCGCATCGCCACCATCGGCGGCGAAGCCTCGAACCTGGCCGTCGCGCCGAACGGTGCGTATGCCTCGTTCCTGAAAGGCGGCGATCTGTGGCTCGCGAATCTCGCTTCCGATGAAGTGGTGCAGGCGACGCACGTCGGCGTGCCGTTCGTCGGCACGGTCGCGCTCGGGACGTACGCCCGGCCCGATGTCGAGATCGGTCCCTATGTCTGGGGCGGACCGACTTACTCCTGGTCGCCCGACAGCCGCACGATTGCCGTGCACTACGTCGATCGCCGCAAAGTGCGCAAGGTGCCGTTCCCGAGCTACCTCGGAAAAGAGACGCAGCCGAACGAGATGCGGCGCGCCTATCCCGGCGATCCGAACGAGCATCGAACGGTAGGGCTCCTGTCGGTCGCGAGCCGTGAGCTGGAGCTGCTCGACCTGCCGGGGCCGACCGAGAATCGCATCGCCGACTTCTCCTGGTCCGCGCAGACGGGGCAGCTGCTGATCGATCGCGAGTCGGATACCTCGGTGGATCGCTGGCTCGACGTGATCGATCCGCGCAGCGGCGCGCGCACGCAGATCTGGCATGACAGCCGCGACACGCGCATCTACAACACGGTCGGCTCCGCATGGCATCCCGACGGCAAGCGCGTCGTGTTCCTCGGCGATCTCGCCGACCGGTACGGACTGTATCTGCTGACGCCGGGATCGAAGGCGACTCCCAAGCTGCTGACCGACGCTCGCTTCGACGTCACGGCCGGTCCGTACGTTGCCGATCGTGCCCTCTATTACCAATCGAACGAGCCGAGCCCGTACGAACGTCACGTGTTCCGCATCGCCGATGGCGGCGGCACGGCGACTCGCATCACCAAGCTTGCCGGCGACAACCAGCCCTTCGTGTCTCCCGACGGCAGCTCGGTCGCATTTCTGCACAGCGATGATTCGAGCCCGCTCGATCTGTATCTGGCCGACTCGCGCGGCAGCGCCGCCAGGCGCATCACGACGTCACCACCGCCAGAGTTTCGCGATCGGCAGTGGGCACGAGCACGCTACGTGACGTTCCCGAGCCGCATCGACAACTACACTCTGCATGCGCGCGTCGTCGAACCGCGCACTCTCGAACCCGGTCGCAAGTACCCGGTGATCTTCGGCGCCGTCTACCTCAATACGGTGCGGAATCACTGGATGATCCGCCATTACGGTGCGCTTCAGCAGCTGCTGGTGGAGCGGGGCTACATCGTCGTACAGGTGGATGTGCGCGGCAGCACCGGATACGGGCGTGCCTTCCGCGAAGAATTCCTCGGCGACTTCGCCGGCGGAGATCTCGACGATCTGGAGAGCGCGGCGACTTATCTCAAGGCGCTGCCGTACGTGGACGCAACGCGCATGGGCATCTTCGGCAGCAGCTACGGCGGTACGCTCACGATGTATTCGCTGCTGAAGAAGCCGGGTCTGTTCAAGGCCGGCGTTGCCTGCGCCGCTGCGGTCGATCCGCATTTCTTCGGACCTGATGACGTCGCCATCGTCCGCCGGCCGGACTCGCTGCCAGCTGCGTTCGAGCGCGGGGCCGCGCAGTACGCCGGCAACCTGCAGGACCATCTCCTGATCATCCATGGCATGGCGGACGATGTCGTGCCGTTCAAGACCATCGTCAGCCTGGCCGACGAGCTGATGCTGCAGGATAAGGACTTCGACTTCGCTTTCGCGCCGGGTGCGACGCATAACTGGATGGCCGACCCGGACGACGCACGCTACCTGCTCAACAAGCTGGTCGCGCATTTCGACCGCTACCTGCAGCAATGACAAAAATTACACGAGACCCCGTAACCCGATGCCGGCCTCGTTCGTCTAACATGCTGCGGCCCCATCATGCGATTCCTTCCCCTCATCTGGTCCGGCATCTGGCGTAAACCCGGCCGCAGCATTCTCATCTTCCTGCAGGTGAGCGTCGCCTTTGCGCTGTTCGGCGTGTTGCAGGGGATGAAGACGGGCGTCGAGCACGTGGTCAGCGAGGCACGCGCCGATCTGCTGCTGGTGCACGGCAGCCTGAGCTTCATCGAGCGGCTGCCGCTCGGCCTGCTGCAGCAGCTCAGGACGATCTCCGGCGTCAAAGTCGCGGTGCCGGTGGACCTGACCGGCGGCATGTATCAAAAGCCCGACCGGCAGATCGGCATCGTCGCCATCCGGCCCGATGAAGGCTGGCTCGCGGCGTTCACGTACACGATCACCCCGGAAGCCGCAGCCGCATTCAAGGCGACCCGCACCGGCACCCTGGTGCGGAAGTCGCTCGCGGACAAGTACGGGTGGAAGGTCGGCGATCGGATTCCGCTCGTGACCGCCACGCCCAAGATGGATGGCGCGACCGATTGGACCTTCGACATGGTCGGTACCTACACCGACACCGACGTTGCCGGCGGCAGCGACGTGATCCTGATCAACTACGACTATTTCGACGAGGCGCGCGCGGCCGCCAAGGGAACGGTCAATCACTACATGGTCGCCATCGACGACCCGCGCCAGGCAGTCACGGTAACGGATGCGATCGACCGCCGCTTCGCCAACTCCACGAACGCCACCCGCACCGAATCGCTGCGCGAGATGGCGCAGCTGCAGATGCAATCCATCGGCGACCTGGATTTCCTGATTCGCGCCGTCGTCGCCGCGGTGCTGGTCGCGCTGTTCTTTGCGACTGCGACGATGCTGATGCAGTCGATCCGCGAGCGCACGCCGGAGTTCGGCGTTCTCAAGACGCTGGGCTTCAGCGATCGCGCGCTGTTCGTCTTCGTGCTGGCCGAGGCCGCCGTCGTGTGTGTTGCCGCTGCGGCGGTGGGATTGGCACTCGCGCTGCTGGCGTTTCCGTTTGCGTCGAAGTTCGTGCCTGGATTGTCGATGCCGCTGCAAGTCGTGGTGATCGGCCTGGGATGCGCGGTGCTGGTGTCGCTGATCAGCGCGGCGGCCCCGGCCATTCGCGCTGCGCGGTTGAACATCGTTGCGGCGCTGGGTAGTCGCGCATGAAGTTCCTCCGCGAATTCTTCGCCGTCTTCCGCATCAACCTGTCGGGTGTCATGCAACGTGTGGGCTCCGCGCTCACGATCGTAGTCGGCGTCGCGTGTGCAGTGGGGGCGTTGGTCTCGATGCTCGCCATGGGCACCGGCGCGCGCGAGCAGGCGTTGGCGAACGTCCGGCCCGACCGCGTCGTCCTCACGACTCGCGGCACGCGGATGGGGCAGGGCAGCATCAGCAGGCAGGAAGCTGCCGTCGTGCTCGGCCTGCCGGGCGTGCGCAAGGACGCGAGCGCAGAGCCGATCGTCGTCTTCCAGACGATGGTCTTCATCGAAGGCCGCCGCCGCGACAGCAACAAGCGCATTTTCTTTCCGCTCGTCGGCGTGACGGCGAAGGTGGACGAGCTCGGCTCGCAGCGGCGCTTCACCGCCGGACGAGCGTTCAAGTCCGGTCTGCACGAGCTCGTTGCGAGCAATCCCTGCCGACGCCAGTTCCACGGGTTCGAGCTCGGCGATCGACGTCCGCTGCGCGGCAGCGACTGGACCGTCGTGGGCAACTTCGACGAGGGCGACTCGCAGCAATGTATCGTGTACGCCGACGCCGAAACGGTGATGACTGCGTTCAATCGCAACACGTACTCCTCGGCGGTCGTCAGGCTGCAGTCGCCGGCGGAGTACGGAAAATTCCGCGACGCCGTCACGACCAACCCCGCGCTGCGGCTCGACGTGCAGCGCGAGAAGGATGCGATCGAGGCAGGGCTCGAGCAGCTGACAGCGATCCTCAATTTCGTGAGCTTCTTCGTCGGCTCGATCATGGCGATCGGCGCGACGCTGGGCGCCGTCAATTCGCTGTACGCGATGGTCGATGCGCGGCAGCGTGAGATCGCGACGATGCGCGCGATCGGGTTCAGATCCGGTGCAGTAGTCCTGGCAGTGCTGCTCGAATCGATGCTGCTGGCACTCCCGGGCGCGCTGCTCGGAAGCTTGCTGGCGTGGCTGCTGTTCAACGGCCTGGCGGCGAGCCCGTTCGGCTACAGCTTCAAGCTGGCCGTCACGCTGCCGATCGCGATTCTCGGCATCGAGTGGGCGCTCATCATGGGATTGCTGGGCGGCCTGCTGCCAGCACTGCGCGCGGCGCGGATGCCGGTCGTAGCAGCGCTGCGCGCGATCTGACGCGACACGCGTGATGCAATAACTGCTGCTTCGCGGGTGCTGAACCGCAACGACTGGGACTTGCCAAGGCCGGGGCCAATCCGTAAAACGGATGCGAATTCGCATGAACGAGCATTCGCAAACTCGCCTGAAGCGAGCGGCCACCCGGTGAGCCTGCTGGACGACGTCCTTCATCCGCTGGCGGTTCTGGCGGCCTCGGCGCTGGCGTTTGTGGCGCCGGACGTGCTCGCTGCCGATGCAACTTCCCTGCGCGGCGCGTGGCGGCTCGAGGCGTACGAGCTTGCCGGAGGCGCGCGTCCGTCCGACGGCGTGCTGCTCTTCGAGAGCGATCACTTCGGGATGGTGTACACCATGGACGGCGCGAACGGTTCGCTGTCGGGGCGTGCGCACGCAGGGCCGGTTCAGGTCGAAGGCAATGTCATTCGCTTCGGCGTCCAATGGTGGGTGGAGGATGTCGACGGCGTTGCGCGTGTGGCTGCAGGCGCCACGAGTAACACGAAGATGGAGCTCGACGGCGATCGGCTCACGCTGCATTTCCCCAACGGCGCGATCCAGAAATTGCGGCGTCTGCCTTCGCCCCGGCAGCCGCAGACGACCGGTCTCTGGAACGTGCGCGGCGTCCGGGTACCGGGCGCCGCGGAGATCGCCGCGAGCGGCTTGCTGCTCACCGCGGGCGGACATTTCGTGCTGGTCTATACCGAGGGCGAGAGCGGCAAAGCGACTCGCGGTTATTCCGCAGCGGGCCGTATTGTCGACCACGCTCTGCCGGTCGATCGCGGCATCGCCAGTGTCGATGGCATCGGCACGGTGTACGTCGGCGGGGCGAGGAATGAGTGGACTCTGCGCGGCTCCGGCGCGACCCGCACGCTTACCGATCTGGCGGATCGCACGCTCGCTCTGTCCAGGTAGAGTATGCAGAGCCGCCGTCAAGGCGTCGCCGATTTGGACTCCGCCGGCGCTTCCAGGCCTTTGCTGTACAGGACGCGACCGTCGGGCGTGACGAGGATCGCGTCGATGTCGTCGAGGCGGTTGTAGATCTCCAGCGCGCGCTCCGGTCCGAGCACGAACGCGGTTTTCGACAGCCCGTCGGTGCGCGTCGCGGTCGGGCCGATGATCGTCGCGCTGCGCACTTTGCTGGCTGAGTGTCCCGTGCCGGGATCGATGATGTGGTGATAGCGCACGCCGCCCTCATCGAAGTAGCGCTCGTAGTCGCCCGAGGTGGAGATCGCGGCATCCTCCAGCGGAATGCGCGCGATCACTTCCTGCTTGCGGTCCGGGTGACGGATGCCGACCACCCACGGCTTGCCGAACCGGTCGCCGATGATGCGGCTGTCGCCGCCGGCGGTGACCAGCGCGTGCTGCACACCGCGACCCTGCAGGATGGCGATCCCGCGATCGACCGAGTGTCCCTTGCCGATGCCGCCGAGGTCGATGCGCACGCCGGCCTGCGTGTACCGCACCGTGTGCTGCGCGGCGTCGAGCAGCACGTGGCGGTAGTTCACTCCCGGCAGCGCAGCCTTGATCTGCTCCTCGCCGGGACGCACGTGACGCCGGAAGTCATAGAGGTAGCCGACGCTCGCATACGTGATGTCGAACGCGCCATCGGTGATGCGCGAGTAGTCGAGAGCCGTGGTCAGGAGGTCGAACAGCTCCGGCGAGATCTTGACCGGGCCCTGCGCCGCGCGGGCATTGACCATCGAGACTTCGCTGGTCGGCTTGTACGTGCTCATCGACTCGTCGACGCGGCGCATCTCGGCGAGCACTGCCTCGATCGCTGCCCGGCCTTGGGCCGGATCGTCGGCCCACAGCTCCACCGTGATGCGCGTGCCCATGATCCCGTCTTCGACCCGTTCGACCCATTCGGCCGCAGCGAGACCGGGCGCCAGCAGGCACAGCAATGCGAGCAAATGCTTCATGTCCGTATGGTAGTGCAGCCGGGCGCTTTCGGTATCATCGCGCTCCATGGAACAGTTCGACGTAGTCGTCATCGGCAGCGGCCCGGCGGGCGAGGGCGCAGCCATGACCGCCGCCAAGCATCACAAGACGGTCGCGCTGGTCGAGCGCTATTACGAGGTCGGCGGCGGCTGCACCCACTGGGGCACGATCCCGAGCAAGGCGTTGCGGCATGCCGCGAAGCTGCTGCACGACGTGCGCCGCAACCCGCTGCTGCGCGAGTTCAGTGACGCCTCGCGGCTCACGTATCCGCAGCTGCTGACCACCGCGAACAAGGTCATCGACACGCAGGTGGCGAGCCGCCATCGCTTCTACGAGCGCAACCGCGTGCCGCTGTTTTCCGGCGAGGCTTCGTTCGTCGATCCGCACACGCTCGAAGTGCAGCCCGCCAACGGCAAGCCGGTGCGAGTCAGCGGCAAGCACATCGTGATCGCGGCGGGCTCGCGTCCGTATCACCCGCCCGAGATCGATTTCACGCAGCAGAGCGTCTGCGACAGCGACACGATCCTGCGCTACGGCCAGCATCCGTTCTCGGTCACGATCTACGGCGCCGGCGTCATCGGCTGCGAGTATGCGTCGATCTTCGTCAACCTCGGAGTCAAGGTCACGCTGGTCAATACGCACGACCGGCTGCTGTCATTCCTCGACGACGAGATCGCGGAGGCATTGTCGTATCACCTGCGCGAGCAGGGCTGCGTCATCCGCCACAACGAGCAGTTCAAAGAGCTGGAAGCGCGCGAGCGCGACGTCGTGCTGCACCTGGAATCGGGCCGCAAGATCAAGTCGGACGTGCTGCTGTGGGCGAACGGCCGTACCGGCAACTCGAATGCGCTCAAGCTCGGGAATGCCGGCCTCACCAGCAATCAGCGCGGGCAGATCGCGGTGAACCGCCAGTACCAGACCGTCGTGCCGCACATCTACGCGGTCGGCGACATCGTCGGGCCGCCGGCGCTGGCGAGCGCTGCCTACGTGCAGGGCTCGCACGCGGTCGAGCACATCCTCGACGCGAACGTCGCGCCGCACCGCCTGGAGATGATCCCGAGCGGCATCTACACGATCCCGGAGATCTCCTCGATCGGCCGCAGCGAGCGCGAGCTGCAGGAAGCGAAGGTGCCGTACGAAGTCGGCCACTGCGCCTTCAAGAACCTGGCGCGCGCGCAGATGACCGAGGAGAAGGTCGGCATGCTGAAGATCATCTTCCATGCCGAGACCATGGCCGTGCTCGGCGTACACTGCTTCGGCGACGGCGCTTCCGAGATCGTGCACATCGGCCAGACCGTCATGGCGAGCACCGACAACAACGACATCCGCTATTTCACCGGCACCACATTTAATTATCCGACGATGGCCGAGGCGTATCGTGTCGCCGCCTACAACGGCATCAATCGACTGACCTGACTCACAACCCGAAGGAGCCTGCGATGAGCATCGCAAAAGAATTCCGTGAATTTGCAGTCAAGGGCAACGTGGTCGACATGGCGGTCGGCATCATCATCGGCGCCGCGTTCGGCAAGATCGTCAGCTCGCTGGTCAGCGACGTGGTCACCCCGCCGCTCGGCTACATCATCGGCGGCGTGGACTTCACCAAGCTCGCGGTGACCCTGCCGGCGATGCGCGAGGGCGCCGAGGCAGTGACCATCCGCTACGGCGTGTTCCTGCAGGCGCTGTTCGATTTCATCATCGTCGCGTTCGCGATCTTCATGATCGTCAAGCTCATCAACCGCCTGCGCCGCAAGGAAGAGGAGAAGCCGCCTGCTGCCCCGCCGGCGCCGCCGCGGCAGGAAGTCCTGTTGGAAGAGATCAGGGACCTGCTGAAGAACAGATAGGCAGATCAATGTTCCCTTGGCGCGAGTCTGCGGCTCACGCCAGAGCCGCAAAAGCATTCCTGGTGAGATTCTCCGGCCCGTCGCCGGTGCAGGCGACGTTGTCTTCGACGCGGATGCCGCCGTAGGGGCGGAATTCGTCGACGCGGCGCCAGTTGATGTGGCGGGCGTGCGCGCTCTTGCGGGCTTCGTCGAGCAGCATGTCGATGAAGTACAGCCCGGGCTCGATCGTGACGACGAAGCCGGGCTCGAGCGTGCGGGTGAGGCGCAGATAGGGATGTCCCGGCGGGCGCGGCCGCTGCGTGCCTGCCGGATCGATGCTGAACCCCGAGACGTCGTGTACCTGCAGGCCGAGCAGGTGGCCCACGCCGTGCGGGAAGAACACGGCCGAGAGGCCGCTCGTCACTGCATCGCCGGGAAGCATCGTGATGATGCCCGAGTCGTGCAGCAGGTGGGCGATCCGCATGTGTGCGTCGAGGTGGATGTGCGCGTAGTCGACGCCGTCGCGGACCTGCGCGCACAGCTGCAACTGCAATGACTCCATGCCCGCGATGAGCGCGGCGAAGTCGCCGTCGGCGCCCGCGTAGGTGCGCGTGACGTCGGCGGCATACGTGTGGAACTGCGCGCCGGCGTCGATCAGGAACGAATGGTGCTGCTGCGGCGCCTCGCGCTCCTGGTGCTGGTAATGCAGGACTGCGCAGTTGGCGTTGAGCGCGACGATATTGGAGTAGGGCAGCTCCCGCTCGGTATGGCCGGTGGCGCGCACGAAAGCCATGTGGATCTCGTACTCCGACTTGCCCTCGCGAAATGCAGTTTCCGCCGCCACATGTCCGCGTGCAGCGGACGCGGACGCGTGACGCATGCACTCGAGCTCGTACTCCGTCTTGATCGCGCGCGGATAGTGCAGCCGCTCCAGCAGCGCCACTGGATTGCTCTCGGCAAAGCCCCAGTCGGCAAATTGCGACTGCCATTCGCCGATGAAGGCACAGCGCCCGAGGTGAGTGAGGTGACGCCGCGCCTGCGCAGGCTCGCGGATCACTTCGATCTGGAAATGCCGCGTCCAGAAGCCCTGCGGCAGCGTCGGCGGCTTGTGCCAGTAGTCGGCCGGCTGCAGAAAGATCAGCCGCGGCTTCTCGCCCGGCCGGTAGATCAGCCAGCAGTCGACGGCATCTTCGAGCGGCACCCACAACTTGAAATGCGGGTTCGGCTTGAACGGATACGGATGATCGTCGAGGAACAGCAGGTGCGGGCTGCCCGCGTGGATCGCCAGCGTGTCGAACTTGCACGCGGCCATCGCCTCGTCGGTGCGCTGGCGCTGAATGCGGATGTGATCGTCGAACATCTGAGCGAGCAGGGGCGACGCGAACATGGTCGTGATCTCGATTTGTCAACGTTTCGTCATGTCAATGTTTCGTCAACGATGGCGTGCGCGAAATGCCTTAATTTCCAGTGTTTCCTGCATTAGAATTCTGCGGCGCAAGCGATGGGAGAACGCTTCTGGAACTCTCTCGCAACTTGCCCGTTACTGTCCACCTTCATCAGTCACACACAAGGTGATCGCACTCATGAATACAAAAATGATTCTCGCCGCTGTCGCGCTGTCGCTGTCGTTGGCCGCGTGCGCGAAGAAGGAAGAGCCCGCTGAAGCCGCGCAGGATGCCGCCGCCACGGCGAGCGACGCCGCCGGTCAGGCGCAGGACGCTGCTGGTCAGGCGCAGGAAGCCGCTGGTGATGCCGCCGCTGCCGCGGGTGATGCCGCTGCCGCGCCGCCGGCCGACAGCACCACCCCGCCCGCGGGTGAGCAGCCGGCGCAGCCCCCGCAGCAGTAATCGCTGCTTCGAGCTAGGATACCGGGCGGGATTCTCCGCCCGGTATTCTTCGAAGAGCGCGCAGGGTCCAGAGAGAGGTGGACCGTGACAGTCAGCATCCGCGACGCGCAGAACTCCCCGCAGGACCGCACCTGGATCCAGGCGCAGTACCCCGAATACCTCGAAGACCTCTCGCAGCAAAGCATGAACACCGGGATGTTCCCGGCCAAGGGCGAGTACGGTGAGCGCCAGCAGGAGCTCATGGCACGCTGGTTCGCCGACGACACTTCCCACCCGCTGCTGATCCTCAAGAACGACAAGCCCGCCGGCTTCGCGCTGGTGAGCCGCCCGCCGCGTCATCAGCGGGCCCAGGTCGACTACCGCATGGCCGACTTCTTCATCTCGCCGCGCTCGCGCCGCCTCGGCATCGGGCGCGACGCCGCCGCGCTGATCTTCAACCGCTTCGCCGGCACGTGGGAGATCGTGGAGTTCCTGTACAACAAGCCTGCGGTGACGTTCTGGCGCACCATCGTCGGGGCGTACACCGGCGGGAAGTTCCGCGAGAGCGTGTCGCAGGGCGAGGTGCACCAGACCTTCGTGTCGGGGAAGCCGAGAGCAGGAAGTTGAGGAGTCGGGCTTCAGCCTGACACAGCTACCTTTCTTCGCTGCGGCTTAGCCTTTCTCGCCAGCACCCTGCGCAGATACTGCCCCGTATACGACGCTTCATTCGCCGCGATCTGCTCCGGCGTGCCGGTCGCGACGATCGTGCCGCCGCCGGCGCCGCCTTCCGGTCCCAGGTCGATGATCCAGTCCGCGGTCTTGATCACGTCGAGGTTGTGCTCGATCACGACGATCGTGTTGCCCTCGTCGCGCAGCCGGTGCAGCACGCGCAGCAACTGCTCGATGTCGTAGAAGTGCAGCCCGGTCGTCGGCTCGTCGAGGATGTACAGCGTGCGGCCGGTCGAGCGCTTCGACAGCTCCTTGGCGAGCTTCACGCGCTGCGCTTCGCCGCCGGAGAGCGTCGTCGCGTTCTGGCCGAGACGGATGTACGACAGGCCGACGTCCATCAGCGTCTGCAGCTTCGGCGCGATCGCCGGCGCGTGGCGGAAGAAATCCAGAGAGTCCTCGACCGTCATCTCCAGCACTTCGTTGATGTTCTTGCCCTTGTAGCGGATCTCCAGCGTCTCGCGGTTGTAGCGCCGGCCCTTGCAGACGTCGCACGGCACGTATACGTCCGGCAGGAAGTGCATCTCGACCTTGATCACGCCGTCGCCCTGGCACGCCTCGCAGCGGCCGCCCTTGACGTTGAAGCTGAAGCGGCCGGCTTCGTAGCCGCGGGCGCGCGCTTCCGGGACGGCGGCGAAGATGTCGCGGATCGGCGTGAACAGGCCGGTGTACGTCGCCGGATTGGAGCGCGGCGTGCGCCCGATCGGGCTCTGGTCGATGTCGATCACGCGGTCGATGTTCTCGAGCCCTTCGACGCCGTCGTTCGGCGCCGGATCGGTGGATGCGTCGTTGAGCTTGCGCGCGACGTACTGGTACAGCGTGTCGTTGACCAGCGTCGACTTGCCCGAGCCGGAGACGCCGGTGACGCAAGTCATCACGCCGAGCGGAATGTCGACCGTGACGTTCCGCAGATTGTTGCCTCGTGCGTTGACGATGCGCAGGAATCGATCGTCCTGCCGCGGCGTGCGCATCGGCGGAATCGCGATGGCGCGCGTGCCGGCGAGATATTGGCCGGTGATCGAATCCGCGCACGCTGCGATGTCGTCCGGCGTGCCTTGCACGATGACGCGGCCACCGTGCACGCCGGCGCCCGGACCGAGATCGACTACGTGATCGGCGTGGCGGATCGCATCTTCGTCGTGCTCGACCACGATCACCGTGTTGCCCAGGTCGCGCAGCCGGTTCAGCGTGCGCAGCAGCCGGTCGTTGTCGCGCTGGTGCAAGCCGATCGAGGGCTCATCGAGGATGTACATCACGCCGACGAGACCCGAGCCGATCTGGCTCGCGAGCCGGATGCGCTGCGCTTCGCCGCCCGAGAGCGTGTCGGCGCTGCGATCGAGCGTCAGGTAATCCAGGCCGACGTCGCTGAGGAAGCGCAGGCGCTCGTGGATCTCCTTGACGATCTTCGTGGCGATCTCGCCGCGCCAGCCTTCCAGTTTCAGCTCGTCGCTGAAGCGCAGCGCGTCGCTGACCGCGAGCTTCGCGATGTCGGGCAGCGTGCGCTCCGCAACGAAGACGTTGCGCGCCGCGCGGTTCAAGCGCG
>DATEJG010000028.1:0-11805 GCA_035278165.1 Steroidobacteraceae bacterium | reverse complement strand
ACCACGCCGACATTGCCGTGCGAATCCACGCCCACCGTGCCGAGCTGCGGAGCCACGTCCGGCCCGCTCAGCTTCGCCGTCTGGCTCACGACGCATGCCGCAGGCTTCGAGCAGTCGAGGTCCACATAGAAAAGGATGTTGTGCGTATCCGCGCCTTGCGCTCCGCAATCCTGCGTGCACGGCCCGGAGCCCTCGGCCGCATGCAGGTGCGAGCCTGCCTGCATCACGTTCCCCATGTGGTGGGTCACCGAGGTTCGCAGCCTGATATCGGTCCCCTTCTGCGGGATCGACGTGTCCTTCCCGCAGCAAGGCGTGTTGTACAGCCACTGATCGGCCGTCGAGCCGATACCGGTCTTGATCACCTGCTGCGCACCGCCGGCGTTGTACGTCCCTTCGAGTCCTTTCCAGGTGAACGTATTCACCAGCCACTTGAAAGGGAAATTGCCGGCGGAGACCCCGCAGGAGTTGGGCTTCGCCTGTTCGCAGCTCTTGGCGAGGAAGAATGCGGGAGCGTCCGCCGCTTTGTCGGGATTGTGGTCGACGGCGGGGACCACATCGATCGGCATGTGGTGGGCGCGATTGATGTGCACCGGCGGCGTGCCGTTGCCTATGCCCTTGACCTCTGCAGAAGGCACGGCGAAGCAGTCCCACGCTGTCTTCGGCGCGGTCGCGGGGTTGTCCTCGCCCACGTGAGCGCCGCAGTAGTACACGCCGTTCTTGTCGTAGCCCAGCTTGAGCGCAGGGTCGTAGTCGAGGCAGGGTCCCCCATCCAGGCAAGACAGATGCACGCCGCCCCACTTGCCCAACGGATCGGCCGATGCGCTCACCAGCAGACTATCGCTGTGCGCGGTGATCGAAATGAGCCAGCGGCCGATGAACTCGTCATAGAAGACGTGCGGCTCGAATGGGCCCTTGCCCTTGCCCTTGGTCTTGTCCTTCCTCTGCGGCAGCGGCTCCAGCCCGGCGGCGCGAACGAAATCGATCGTGGATGTGGATTTCAGGAGCTTGCCGCCATAGTCGTAGACCCGCACGTGTTGCCATGTCACCTGTACGACGTGCTTGCCGTCGGCGGCCACGTTCGGCTCCGCTTGCCGCCCGCAATGGGTCGCGCCTTGCAGGCACTCGGCCAGACCCGGGCCCTTGTCGCCGTCGAAGGAACGCACCGGGGTCTGCGCCCCCGCCGATCCAAGAAACAGCGCAGCCGTCATGAACAGCACGCTCTCGATCAATCTTGCCGGGCGCCGGATCATTTGCTTGCCTCGCGTTACATGTCGACCTGGTACTGGAAGATGCGCGTGTTCCAGGCGCAGGTCTTGGCGTTGCCCGCGAACTGTTGAGTGGTCCACAGCTTGGTGGTGTCCTTTGGATCGAGCGCCGTCAGCACGCCGGCCGAGCTGCCGATCAGCGTGACGGTGTCGGCCGGGGGACACGTGTAAGGCTGGGTGCCTTTGACGACGGTCGTCGGCCCGCGAAACGTGTTCGGCGGATCCGACTTGCGCCGGGTCCACAGCAGCACCGACAAGTTGGTCTGCGGCGTAAAGCTGGCGGCCGCGATTCCCACATTGCCGTCGCGATCCACGCCGACCGTGGCGGACAAGGGAGCGAAATCGGCGCTGGAAAGTTTGGCAGTCTGGCTGACCACGCAGGCCGCAGGATTCGCGCAGTCCATCTCCACATAGATCGCTATGTGATTGGTGTCGACGCCGTGAGCGCCGCAATCGGCTTTGCAGGGCCCGGAGCCCATCGCTCCATGGAGCTTGGTGCCGTGCTGCACGATGTTGTTGAAGCGGTGACTGCCGCCAGTACGGATGAGCATGTCCGTGCCGGCCTGTGCAACCGCCTGCCGCTCGCCGCAGCACGGCGTGTTGTAGAGCCACTTGTTCTGCTTCGATCCGACGTCGGTCTTGACCAGCTGCTCGGTCCAGGTTCCGCCGGTGCCGTTCCAGGTGAACGCCTCCACCACCCAATCGAACGCGGAGTTGACGGCCTTGAGGCAGTATCCCGTCTCGTTCTCGCGCTTGGTGCGGCCCTCGCTGCCGCAGGTCTTCGCCATGAAGAATGCGGGGGCATTGGCGGCCTTTTGCGGATTGTGGTCGATGGCCGGGTACACCTCCATCGGCATGTCGTGCTTGCGATTGATGTGAGCCGGCGCCTTGCCCTGCGCGATGGCTGCGATCTGCGCTGTCGGAACCGCGAAGCAATCCGTGGGGTCGCCCGCGTGCGAAGCGCAGTAGTACAGGCCGTTCTTGTCGTAGCCGAGATGTCCCGCGATGTTGCCGCCCAGGCACGGCCCGCCAGCCACGCAGGTGATGCTGACGCCGCCCCACTTGCCCAGCGGGTCCGAGGATTCGCTGACCAGCACGCAGTCGTTCTTGCAGCTCGCCGAGAACATCCAGCGGTCGATGAATTCGTTGAAGATGATGTGCGGCTGAACGGGACCTTTGCTCTTCGGCTCCAGCTCCACTCCCGCGCTCGCGACGAACTCGGCCAACGGCGTGGAGCGCAGGAGCTTGCCGCTGTAGTCGTAGAACAGCACGCTCTGCCGCGTCACCTGGACGACGTGCTTGCCGCTGACGCCGACATCCGCCTCGGGATAGCGCTTGCAATGCGCTTTCGTCTCGTCGCATGCGGCCAGCTCCACGCCGGTGTCGCCGTCGAACGAACGCACGACGGTCTGCGCGTGCGCCGCCAGACTCGAAGCGATCAGGAGGGCCGGGGCGAGCACCCAGGCGGCGCTCATTCGTCTCTGCTGGTTTTCAATTGACATGGGGTACCTTCGTGCGGAATGGCAAGGCCGGCAGTCCCTCGCGGTTGTAGAGATTGCCGTCGGGTGTATTGCTCCAGCTATAGCGCACGGCAGCGGGCTGCCGAACGCTCGAGCTGGAAACGATGATGTCGTCGCCGTCCTGGCGCGCCTGAGCCCAATGGAAGCGGCCGTCTGCGCCCGCGATCTCGAAGCCGCGCGCGTAGCCGTATCTGTCGCGAATCGCGAGGCCGGATCCCAGGTTCGCGAACTGGATGCGGATCTGCCCGCCCTCGACCTGCATCGAGCGATACGTCGGACCCGAATGCAGCACGGTCTCGCCGTACGCCACCGCGGCGGCCGTCAACGCCAGGCGCTGCGCGACGTCCTGCTTGTTTCGCGGATGAATGTCCCATTCATCGCCGATATCGACCGCTGTCGCCATGCCGGTGCCGGGCAACGACAACGTCATGCTCTGCGCTTCGCGCAGCTCGGCCCAGGGATACTCCGCCGGCTCGGGCTGATTGGCGCCGTGGCCTGCGAGCTGCACGAACAGAAACGGAAACTCCGATCGCCACTGGCGACGCCAATCCTGGATCAGCGCCGGGAACAGCGTTCGATACTGCGCAGCTCGCTCGTGTGCGTCCGCGTTCGACTCGCCCTGATACCAGATCACTCCTTTGATCCGATAACGCAGCAGCGGATGGATCATCCCGTTGTACAGCACGGTCGGGATGTTCGGCGAAGGACCTGCTGCAAGCGTCACCGCATCTGCGACCGGGAAGTCTCTCAGCTCGGGGCCGGGCTGGTACGACCAGTCGCCGGCGAGCGAAACGCTGCCACCGGCGTTCTCGGCCTTCATCGCGCCCGCCGGCCCGAGGAGCTCGACGCACGCAAACCCGGGACGATTGGCGCCGACGACCCGCGTAACCACGATGTTCTTGCCGGCGCGAACGTGCTGCGCGTGAACCATGTATTCGCGGGGCTTGCGCAGGCCGCGTGTCTCGCCGACCTTCTGCCCGTTGAAGTACGTCGCGTCGTCTTGCGCGATGCTGCCGAGATGCAGCGTGAGCGGCATTGCCGCCATTGCAGGCGGCAACTCGACCTCTCGACGAAACCACACGACACCCGCGAAGCCGTTCAGTCGTTCGCCGCAGTGGGGGCGGGAAATGGGAGCCGACGACTTCGGCCAGCCGCCGACGTCGACGGCCGGATCGTGCCACGCACCGGCGCCGCTGCCGCGATCGACAGCCCCCTCTCGCCGATACCAGGCTGCTTTTCGCTGCGCATACTGCTCATAGTCGGTGCGTGCACGATCGGTCACGCGAGCGAGCGGCTCGATCGCCGATCGAAACTCCGGAAACTGTTTCAGTCCGGCTTCGCTGGTCCAAGCCTCCGCGACGGTCCCGCCCACTGCGGACTGGATCAACCCTATCGGCACGCGATAGCGCTGATGCAGCGAGCGGCCGAACAGGTAGGCCACCGCGGAAAAATCGCTTGCCGTTTCCGGAGTGACTGCTTGCCAGCCGTCCGCCGCAACATCGTTCTGCGGCTGCGCCGCGGGCGCGTACTTCACTTTGAACAAGCGGATGCCGGGAAAGAGCGCTTCTGCGACTTCGCGATCGGCGTCGTTGATGGGGCCGTTCGGGCCTTTGACCGGCCACTCCATGTTCGACTGACCGGAGGCCAGCCACACATCGCCGACCAGGACATCGCGCAGCGTGCGGGTATTTTTTCCCGCGACCACCATCGCATGCGGTCCGCCTGCAGAGTACGGCCCCAGTGCCGCAGTCCAGTGACCGCTGCGGTCCGCACGCGTCGCAATCGTTCGATCCTGAAAAGTCACCCGGACGTTCTCGCCCGGATCGGCCCATCCCCACACTTCGATCCTGGCGTCACGCTGCAACACCATGTTGTCGCCCACGAGCGCGGGCAAGCGGACATCGGCGCCGGCAACGGTCGCCGTCAACGCGCTGATCGCCAAGGCTGACAGGATTGCTGAGCGCATTGCCCGCCTTATTTGAAATGCACCGGTTGCGTGAAGGCGCCGTTGCCGGCCGAATCCCAGGCGGCGAAGCGCACCCACTTCTTGCCCGTCGCGTCGAACGGAATGCGGAACTGGTGGCTGCCGAACGCAGCTTTGTCGGTCGCGGAAACGATCTGGCGGCCGGTCGTCTTGCCGTCGCCCCACACCACTTCGACGAATTCGAGCGGGAACGTCCATTCGACCTGCGCGACGATTTCCTTCCTCGCGCCCGAGCCTTCGATCGAGTGGCTGGGAATCAGCACCTCGCCGGTGCTCACGAAGAAGTCGCCCGCCTGGATCGCTTCGAGGATCGGGCTCCAGTCTTCGTCGAACGCCGGCAGGCGCTCGAGCTTCACGTAGTTGACGATCAGCGCCGAGTACACGTCGTCTTCGGGAAACTTGGCGTAGGTATCGCCCTCGGCGAGCAGGTACTTGGGCCCGGCCCAGTTGTTCATGTCGTCGAGCGTGCCGAAGCAGCGTTGCTCGCAAATACGCGCATGCGAGAGGTCTGCAGGCAGCGATTGATAGGAGGCGCCGATGAAGCGAGCGCTCGCGAAATGCGGCTGGTTGCGCACCGCATCGGGGTAACCGGTAGAGCCCTTGGTGCGCGGATGCGTCTGCCAGATCAACCCGCCTTCGCGCTCCAGCATCTCCAGCTCTTCCTCGGCAGATGCGGTGCGGTAGACGCGCCCGTACGGCGGCACGTCCTCGACGAAGGGCTTGCCGGCCTCGCGAACCTTGCTCCAGTACACGGGTCGCGGAAAAACCGTCGTGTAGTGGCCGCCGAGCCAGGCAACGGGCTCCTCGCCGGTCATCAGCAGAAAATCCCGGTCGGAATGCCGGCGGCAGGCTTCGAAGTACGCCTGCTGCTCCTTGAAGCGGATCGGACCGGCGTCGTTCGGATGACCGTCGCCGGAGAAGTCCGACATCATCGCGATGTTGATGCCGAGGCCGCGAAACGCCGGGATCCACGGCGGCTGGAAATCGAAGCTGCCGGCATCGACGACCTGCTCGTGGAAGCGCGTGTGGAAATGGCTGACGGCGACCTGGTGCCCGGGCACGGCCTTGAAGCGATCGTCGTGAGTGAACGCCAGCACTGCCTGCTGCGTGGCGCGGCTGTCGTACGGGCTCAGGTAGAAGTAGGCAGCCATGCGCTGCCACGTTCCAGGCGGCGCGTTGTAAAGGGCGAAGTTGCCCTGCGCGTACTCCCGAGACTGTTGCACGCGCCGTTGCCAAACCTCGTCGGAGAATCCGTAGGGCCGGAACATCTCTTCGCGGTCGGCTTGTCGCACGCCGATGGAGAACGTAGCGGCGTCGTCCTTGCGGTACCAGACATAGCCGAGATTCATCTCGATCTCGCGCGCGAAGAAAAACTTGTGCGAAGGCGGGAACACGGCGATCGAGCCGCCGCGCGCTTCGACGATTGCGAGACGATTGCGGGCGCGCAGCGCGACGGGGTCCGTGTTGCGCGAGCCGCCAAATTCGGTTTTCTGCCAGCTGCGAGCGACGTCCTGCCAGACCACGCGCGGGGCGGAAGCGATGGCGAAGCCCTTCAGGCCCGCGTTGTACTTATATGCAACCGAGTCCTGTTCGGTCCTGGCGATCGCTTCCATCCGCAGCAGGTTGGTGCCGCGATAGACGGTGAATTGCAGCCGGCCGGAAAAGATGCCGAGCGTCAGGCCGGGAAAGCTGATCTCCAGGCGCGCACCGTTCGTCTTCACTGCGCAGCCGCTGCTGTCGAACGAAGATGTGTCGCGGCGGACTTCGTCGAGCTTGCGGGGCGTGTCGAGGTTCCTGCTCGGGTCGCCCGGCACTTCCAACGGCGCGTCCCAGAAGACGTTCCACTTCTCGCGTTCGATGAGCTCGGGCGTGGCCTCGACGCCGAGCTTGCGCAGCGGGACCAACTGCTGCGTGGAGAGCCGCCGACGGCCCGTGGCCACAGTGATCTCGGGGGAGACATCGCTCGCGAGCGTTGCCCAAGCGCCGCCCTGCTTGCGCACTTCGAGACTGCGCACGACCGGCTGGCGGTTGCTGATCGCGAACTGCGCACGCAGAGTCGCCGCGTCGGCGCCCTGCCAGGTCACCGTGACGGCATCGTTGCCGAGCCTGGCTTCCAAGCCGTCCGAAGCCTTGTAGTTGCTCAGATCACAAGAGAGCGCAGCCGCCGAGACTCCTGTCGGCAGATACCAAGCCAGGCTGAGCGCAAGTGCAGTTCCGTTCGCGACATTTCGTTTCGCGGACATCGGAATGACTATTTGAAATGCACCGGCTGCGTGAAGGCGCCGTTGCCGGCCGAATCCCAGGCGGCGAAGCGCACCCACTTCTTGCCCGTCGCGTCGAACGGGATGCGGAACTGGTAGCTGCCGAACGGCGCTTTGTCGGTCGCGGAGATGATCTGGCGGTCGGTCGTCTTGCCGTCGCCCCAGACCACTTCCACGAACTCCAGCGGGAAGGTCCACTCGACTTGCGCGACGATCTCCTGCTTCGAGCCCGAGCCCTGGATCGAGTGGCTGGGAATCAGCACCTCGCCGGTGGTGACGAAGAAATCGCCGGCGCGGATCGCTTTGAGGATCGGGCTCCAGTCGTCGTCGAATGCGGGCAGGCGCTCGAGCTTCAGATAGTTGACGAGAATCCCGGAGTACACGTCGTCGTCCGGAAACTTGGCGTAGGTGTCGCCCTCGGCGAGCATGTACTTCGGCCCGGCCCAGTTGTTCATGTCGTCGAGCGTGCCGAAGCAGCGCACCTCGCAGATGCGCGCGTGCGACATGTCCGCGGGCAGATTCTGGAACGACGCGCCGACGAAGCGATCGCTCAGAAAGTGCGGCTTGTCGCGCACCAGGTCGGGATAGAGCGTCGAGCCCTTGGTGCGCGGGTGCGTCTGCCAGATGTAGCCGCCTTCGCGCTCCAGCATCTCGAACTCTTCTTCGGCATTGGCGGTGCGGTAGACCCGTCCATAGCCCGGGACATCCTCGACGAAGGGCTTGTCCGCCGCGCGGACCTTGCTCCAGTACACGGGACGCGGAAACACCGTCGTGTAGTGGCCGCCGAAGTATTGCGCAGGCTCCTCGCCCGGCATCAGCAGGAAATCGCGATCGGAATGCCGGCGGCTGGCGTCGAAGTACGCCTTCTGCTCCTTGAAGCGCAACGGACCGGGGTCGTCGTGATGACCGTCGTCGTGGAAGTCGGACATCATCGCGATGTTGATGCCGATGCCGCGAAACGCCGGGATCCACGGCGGCTGGAAGTCGATGCTGCCGGCGTCGAGAACCTGTTCGTGGAAATGCGTGTGGAAGTGGCTGACCGCGACCTGGTGTCCCGGCACGGCCTTGAAGCGATCGTTGTGAGTGAACGCGAGAACGGCCTGCTGCGTGCCGAGGCTGTCGTGCGGGCTCAGGTAGAAGTAGGCGGCCATGCGCTGCCACGTGCCGCGCGGCGCGTTGTACAGAGCGAAGTTGCCCAGCGCGAAGCCGCGCGAGTGATCGACCTTCCGCTTCCAGAGCTCGTCGGCGAACCCGTAGGGCGGATACATCTCCTCGCGCTCGGCTTGCCGCACGCCGACCGAAAACGTATCGGCCGTGTCCTTGCGATACCAGACATAGCCGAGATTCGTTTCGATCTCGCGCGCGAAAAAGAATTTGTGCGAAGGCGGGAACACGGCGATCGAGCCGCCGCGCGCTTCGACGATCGCCAGGCGATTGCGCGCGCGCAGCGCGACCGGATCCTCGTTCGGCGAGCCGCCGAACTCGGTCTTCTGCCAGCTGCGAGCGACGTCCTGCCAGACCACGCGCGGGGCCGAAGCGACGGAGAAGCCTTTCAGGCCCGCGTTGTACTTGTAGGCGACCGAGTCCTGCTCGGTCTTGGCGATGGCTTCCATCCGCAGCAGGTTGGTGCCGCGATAGACCGTGAACTGCAGCCGGCCGGAGAAGATGCCGAGAGTGAGGCCGGGAAAACTGATCTCCAGGCGCCCGCCGTTGGTCCGCACTTCGCAGCTCCTGCTGTCGAAGGCGGATGTGTCGCGGCGAACTTCCTCTGGCTTGCGCGGCGTGTCGAGATTGATCTTCGCAACGCCAGGAACTTCCAGCGGCGCATCCCAGAAGACGTTCCATTTCTCGCGCTCGATGAACTCCGGCGTGGCCGCGGTGGCCTCGATGCCGAGCTTGCGCAGCGGCAGCAGCTGCTGCGTGGACATCCGGCGCTTGCCCGTGGCCACGGTGAGCTCGGGGGAGACATTGCTCGCGAGCGTCGCCCAGTTGCCGCCCTTGCCGCGCACTTCGAGACTGCGCACGACCGGCTGGCGATTGCTGATGCCGAACTGCGCGCGCAGCGTCGCCGCGTCCGCACCTTGCCAGGTCACGGTGACAGCATCCTGCGTCAGCCTGGCTTCCAGGCCGTCCGCGGCTTTGTAGCCGCTCAGGTCGCAAGAGAGCGAAGCGGCTGCTGCGCCCATCGGCAGATACAAGGCCAGAGCGAACGCAAGGGCAGTTCCGCCAGCGGCAATTCGTTGCGCATTCATCGACGGATCCTGTGCAGCTTATTGGCCGAGGCGGTAGCCGACGATGCGCGTGTTGAATACGCACGGCCGGGCATCGTTCGACCACTGCGCGGTCGTCCAGAACTTCGCGGGATCGAGCGGATCGCGCGTCGTCAGGATGCCGACGGTGTTACCCAGCGGCACTAGCGATTGATCGGGCCGGCACGTGTGGGGCTGCGTGCCCTTGGCGACCATGACCGGTCCGCTGAATGTGTTGGGAGGATCGGACTTGCGACGCGACCAGAACAGCACGCTCAAGTTGGTCGTGGCCGTCACGGACGACGCCACGATGCCGACGTTGCCCTTCTCGTCCGCGCCCACCGTGCCGAACAGCGGGTTGAAGTCGGCGCCCGAGATCTTCGCCGTCTGCGCGACGACGCAGGCGTCCTGCTTCGAACAATCGAGGTCGACGTAGAACATCACGTTGTTCGTATCCGTGCCCTGCGCGCCGCAAGCCGATCCTGTGCACGGCCCCGAACCGAGGACGCCATGCAGATGATCGCCGACCTGCAGCACGTTCATCACGCGATGGCTACCGGCCGTTCGCAGCGTGACCGCGGTACCTGCCTGCGCTGTGGACGTCTTCTCGCCGCAACAGGGTGTGTTGTAGACCCACTTGTTGGCCTTCGAGCCGACGTCGGTCTTCACCGCCTGCTGCGCGCCGCTCGGGTTCCAACGACCCGTCGGACCGTCCCACACGAACGAGTTCACGAGCCACTGGAAGGGGAAGTCCGTCGAATTCTGGCAAGCGTTGGGCGCCGTGCGCGCACAGCTCATGTTCATGAAGCGCGCCGGGGCCGTAGGCGCCTTGTTCGGCGTGTGGTCGACGGCGGGCACGATGTCGAGCGGCAGGTTGTGGGTGCGATTGAGATTGACCGGCTCCTTGCCCTGGCCGATGGCCTGCGCTTGCGCCGACGGGATCGCGAAGCAGTCGTAGCCGACGCCCTTCACGCTCAGCGGATTTTCGTCGCCGCCATGGCCGGCGCAGAAGTAGACGCCGTTCCTGTCGTAGCCGAGCTTGAGCGAGGGATTGCGGTCGATGCACGGGCCGCCTTGCAGGCAGGTCGGGTACACGCCTCGCCACTCGCCGCGGGCGTCCGGCGTGGCGCTCACCAGCAGGCAGTCGCTGTAGCAACTCACGCTGATGACCCAGCGCTCGATGAACTCGTTGAAAACGATGTGCGCCTCGAACGGGCCCTTGCCGCCCTTGGGCATCGGCTCGAGCCCGGCACTGCGAATCAGCTCGGCCAGCGGCTTCGATTGCACCAGCTTGCCGTCGTAGTCGTAGATGCGAACGTTTTGCCAGGTGACCTGAACCACCTGCTTGCCGTTCGTCGCGACATTGATCTCCGGCTGCCGGCCGCACAGCGTGTTGCCGGCCTGGCATGCGGCCAGATCCGGGCCGGAATCGCCGTCGAAGGAATGCTCGATCGCCGGGGCCGAAGACACGGCCGAAGGCGCGCCCTGACACCCCCAGAGAGTGCCGACGAGCACCGAGCCGGCCACCACTGCAAGATACTTTCTCATCGTCTTCAACTCCTCGATGCGCGCGGCCCGGAAGATCCCGTCCGGATGGCGATCCCCAAGGCTTTGGCTCCTGCCGCAACGAATTGCACGAGCTCCATCGTCCGCAGGTCCATCACGGCCAGCGAGCCTTCAGGATCGTAAAAGCTTCTGCAGGTTGCATAGAGATACGCGCCGTCGCTGCTGACGGCGACTCGCTGCAGCATCGTGCCGACCAGGTAGGACTGGGCGCGGCGATACCGGTCGTTGCGCAGGTCCACCACGGCGATGTGCGACAGAACGTTGCCGTCGATCACGTCGCGTGTCCCGACAAAGGCCAGCTGACCATCGGTCGAGACTGCCGAAGACTGCGGCGAGCGGCCCGGGCCGATGACTGCCTTCACCGCGAGCGTCTGCGTGTCGATGAACTGCACGGCGTCGTGCTGCACCAGCCCGAGGATGAGAGTCTTGCCGTCGGGAGTGAAGGAGATTCCCTTCGGTTGCGCACCGGCAGCGACGGAGCCGATCACGGCATTCGTGCGGGTATCGATCGCGACGAGTTTTTGCGACTGATAGCTCACCGCAAAAACCCGCGAGCCGTCCGGCGAGATCGCGACGCTCGAGATGTGCGCGACCGGGACTTCGCCCAGCACCTGCCCTGCCGTTGACATGGTCAACAGCACGCCGTGAGCGCGACCTGCCACGTACAGCTTCTGGCCGTCAGGAGATACCGCCAGGCCGAATGGGACCGGCGCAGAGTTTTGCGGCAAGGGCTGCAGCCGCGGGTTCGACAGCGTGCGAACTGCTTTGAGCGCAGCGAGATCCAGCACCGTGATGGTGTCGTCGCCGGCATTGCCGACGTACGCTGTGCGGCCATCTGCCGTAATGACGATATCTTCGGGGTCATTGCCGGTGCCGATCCGGGCCAGCGCAGTGAGCCGGCCGTCGACGACCCGAAAGACCGTGACCTTGTCTTCCGCCTTGTCGCCGGCCAGCAGCAGA
>DATEJG010000027.1:0-2220 GCA_035278165.1 Steroidobacteraceae bacterium | reverse complement strand
CGGCCGTCGTTCGACGCGATCAGGCGCAGCGTGCCGCGTTTGCTGTCGGTGTCGAAGTGCTTCTCTTCGTAGCCCGGCTCGCCGCCCGCCTCGGCCGGGATCACCCAGATCTGCAGGAAGTGCGCCGGTTCGGTCGCCGAGTGGTTGTACTCGCTGTGGGTGACGCCCGTGCCGGCGCTCATGCGCTGCACGTCGCCGTAGCGCAGGACCGAACCGTTGCCCATGCTGTCCTTGTGTTCCAGCGCACCGTCCAGCACGTAGGAAATGATCTCCATGTTCTTGTGGCTGTGCGGATCGAAGCCGCGGCCCGCGGCCACGCGGTCTTCGTTGATCACCCGCAGCGGGCCGACATTCATGTGCGCCGGGTCGTGGTAATGACCGAACGAGAAGGTGTGCTGCGAGCGCAGCCAGCCGAAACTGGCGACACCGCGGTCCGAGCTTTTACGTACTTTCAGCATGATGTTCTCCTTGTGATTGTAAAGTTCCGTGTTCGAACTCTTCGAACACACTGCGCTTCCTTGTCGACTCGCTGCCGTCGAAAGCGCGTTGCCATGGAAAGCATTATGGGCGGTGCCGGGCAAGAAGAAAAACGAGTTGTTTTATGATCTAAGATCGATTTTTTCGATAGTCGCCCGCAATGCGTGGACGCTACACTGTGTCGGAAGGGATAAACAGGAGACACAGATGCAAGCCAGCTACGTCCACGGAGCGCATTCGCTCCCCCTCATCGGCGACACGGTCGGGGCCCATCTCGACCGCATCGCCGAGCGCCATCCCGACCGCGATGCGCTCGTCATCCCGCACCAGTGCGTGCGCTGGAGCTGGCGCCAGCTGCGCGAACGCGCGGACCGGCTCGCGGCCGGCCTGCTGGGCCTCGGCCTGGACCCCGGCGACCGCATCGGCATCTGGTCGCAGAACCGCGCGGAATGGGTGCTCACGCAGTTCGCCACCGCCAAGGCCGGCCTCGTCATGGTCAACATCAATCCGGCCTACCGCCGCGCCGAGCTGGAATACGCGCTGGCCAAGGTCGGCTGCCGCGCGCTGATCCTCGCCCCCGGCTTCAAGTCGAGCGACTACCTCGGCATGCTGCGCGACCTCGTACCCGAACTCGATGGCGCCGCACCCGGCGAACTGCGCAGCGCGAAGCTGCCCGAGCTGCGCCACGTGATCCGGCTCGGTCACGAATCGACACCGGGCATGCTGGACTTCGACACGGTGGCGCAATGCGCGACCCCGGCGGACATGGCGCGCCTGCACGACGTGGCGCGCACCCTGCAGTTCGACGACCCGGTCAACATCCAGTTCACGTCCGGCACGACCGGCGCGCCGAAGGGCGCCACGCTCACGCACCACAACATCCTGAACAACGGCTTCTTCATCGGCGAGGCGATGCGCCTGACGGAACGCGACCGCCTGTGCATCCCCGTCCCGCTGTACCACTGCTTCGGCATGGTGCTGGGGAACCTCGCGTGCATGACGCACGGCGCCGCGATGGTCTATCCCGGCGAAGGTTTCGATGCAGGCGCGGTGCTGGCGACCGTGCAGGCCGAGCGCTGCACGGCGCTGCACGGGGTGCCGACGATGTTCATCGCGTTGCTGGACCATCCCGAGTTCGCATCGTTCGACCTGGGCAGCCTGCGCACGGGGATCATGGCCGGCTCGCCCTGCCCGATGGAAGTCATGCAGCGCGTGATTCGGCAGATGCACATGGACGAGATCACGATCGCCTACGGCATGACGGAGACGTCGCCCGTCAGCTTCCAGACCTCGGTCGACGACCCGCTCGCGTGCCGCGTGGGCACGGTCGGGCGGATCCACCCGCACCTGGAAGTCAAGATCGTCGACGCGGACGGCCGCGTGGTCCCGCGCGGGGACACCGGCGAGCTGCTCACGCGCGGCTACTCGGTGATGCTCGGCTACTGGAGCGACGACGAACGCACGCGCGAAGCGATCGATCCTGCCGGCTGGATGCACACGGGCGACCTCGCCACGCTGGACGCGGACGGCTATTGCCGCATCGTGGGCCGCGCCAAGGACATGGTGATCCGCGGCGGCGAGAACATCTACCCGCGCGAGGTCGAGGAGTTTTTATACCGCCACCCGAAGGTGCTGGACGTGCAGTGCGTGGGCGTGCCCGATCCGAAATACGGCGAGGAGCTGTGCGCGTGCATCGTGCTGCGGCCGGGCGAGCACGCGGATGCGGACGAGATCCGGGCCTTT